>JBIIRD010000013.1:0-91620 GCA_044341745.1 Prosthecobacter sp.
TCGGAGTCGAGGTCGAAGCTGTCGTCATCAAAGAACAGGAAGCCGGTTTCACCGTTCGTCTCATCCGGCGCCAGGCCTGGAAGCACCGTGAAGGCCGCCGTGCGGATGCCTCCGGCCGTCACGCTGGAGCCGTTGACATAGCCATCCTGGCCGAGGTCATCATCGACGCGGAAGCCGGAGATGTTCGGCGTCGATGGCGCGGCGATGAAGTTGGCCGCAGCACCGCCGGCGGCGAAGGCCGAGGCCGGGATGCGGATGTGATAGGATCCCGGGGCGATGCTGAAGGCATACTGGCCGCCATTGGCCGTCGTGGTGGTTGCCAGGGGCGCGGTCGCGCCCGCCGAATTGCTCCAGAGCTGGAGCGGGATGCCATCAAAACCGGTTTCCACGTTTGGATCAAAGACGCCGTCGGCATTGGCGTCACGGAAGACGATGTTGCCAATCTGGACACGCGGCACGAAGCCGAAGTCACGGGTGAGATCCACGGCGGCATCGCTAAGATCGTCGCCGGCGCCGCCGAGACCGCCTTCAGCCGTGCCCACCGGACAGCTTGACGGGGCCAGGGTGAACAGGGCCGTGCGGATGCCGTAGATGTCGGGTCTTCCGTCGTCGATGCCATCCTCGCCAAGATGATCGTCACCGGCCTGGACATCGGCCACGCTGGCGTGGTGGTAGAGCGGCGCGCCGTCCACAAACATGTACCAGGGGATGTGCAGGAAGTAGCTTCCCGGAGCGAGGTCGCTGAACAGGAAATGGCCGTTGGCGTCGGTGGTGGCGACGGCACGGGCGCCGTCAGGAAGGGCTTCATCACCCTCCTGGAAAAGCATCACCTCGATGCCGGAGACACCCTCGCCGGCATCGGCGCGGCCGTTGTAGTTGCTGTCGATGAAGACCAGGTTGCCGACGGCCACGGGGCGGTAGAAGCCGAAGTCCACGGTGAGGTCGGAATTGTCGTCATCAGCGTCGTCCATGAAGGCGTCGCGCCCGAATTCGCCCGTGGAGTTCACCGGCTCGGAATCGGAGGCGAGCGTGATCTCGGCCGAGGAGACGCCGTTCAGGACGGGATTCGTGTCGCTGCCGTTTTCATCGGTGTTGTCATCAACTCCGTCATCCTGGCCCTGGCCGAGCATCGAGGTCCAGCCGTGGAGCGGACCGCCAGCGGCAAACTGGGAGGCCGGGATATGGATGCGATACTGGCCTGCGTCGAGCCCGGAGAAGAGGTAGACGCCCTCATCCGCGGAGGTTGTTGAACGCAGCGGAGGATCGGCCTGGGGATCATCGGAGGCCAGGAAGAGCTGCACGGTCACACCATCGACACCTTCACCCGCGTCGTAATGGCCGTTGGCGTTGAGGTCGAGGAACACGAGGTTGCCGACACCGACAGCGTTGGAGTTGGTGGCGACAAAGCCAAAGTCGATGGTCAGGTTGTGATTGTCGTCATCGCCGTCGTCATCGGTGCCATGGAGGCCGGTTTCCGAGGTTGTCGGCTCCGCATCCACGGCAAGGCTCACGTCGCGGCTGCGGATGCCGTTCAGGGACGGGCTTTCATCATCAATGCCGTCCTCGCCAAGATCATCATCCGCATCCGTGGTCTGTGCGCCCGAGACCGAGACAAGGCCGGCCAGGGCGGCTCCCGGCCGGAACTGGCTGGCAGGCAGGTGGACGAAGTAGGAGTCCTGGGCGAGGAAGCTGAAGAAGTACCTGCCGCCGTCCGAGGTCACACGGGTGAACAGAGGCTCGTTGACGCCCGGCGTCTGACCTGCGCGGTAAAGGTGCACCGTCACACCGTCCACGCCCTCACCCTCATCGGCGCGGCCGTTGCCGTTGATGTCGCCGAACACCAGGTTGCCGATGCCGACAGGGCTCTGGAAGCCGAAGTCCACGGTCAGGTCAACGGCGGCGTCGTTTTCGTTGTCGCTGACATGATCCGTGCCGGTTTCGCCGGACTCGTCGGTGGGGCAGGCGCCGGGGAAGAGCGTGATGACATAGGACGTCACGCCGTCAGCCTCAGGGATGCTGTCGTTGCGACCGTCCTCGCCGGCGTCATCGTCACCCGCCAGGCCTTCATCCACGCTCACACGGCGGAACAGCGGCGCATCCACGGCGAACATGGCCTTGGGAATGTGGACGAGGTAGTTGCCCGGGCGGAGGAAGCTGAAAAGATAGCGACCGCCGTTTGCGGAGGTGGTGGAGGCCAGGGGCAGGTCGGTCTTCGGATCCTGGGTCGAGGCAAAGAGCTGGAGGGTGATGCCGTCCACGCCCTCACCGGCGTCCACACGACCGTTGGAGTTGTTGTCGAGGAAGACCATGTTGCCGAGCGACACCGGGCGGAAGAGACCGATGTCAACGGTGAGGTCGATGTTGGCGTCATCACCGTCGTCGGCCGCCGCATCCAGGCCTGTTTCGGTCGTATCATTGGTTGGCGCACTGTCGCGGGTCAGGATGATGCGGGTGGTGCTGATGCCGGAGGAGTGCGGGGACAGGGTGTCCACCGAATCCTCGCCCACATTGTCATCGCCCGCCTGCACGCCTTCCAGGCTGAAGAGGCCTCGCAGGTTGCCGGCGGCCAGGAACTGGGCGGCGGGCAGGTGCACGAAGTACTGGCCCTGCCAGAGGCCGCTGAAGAGGTACTTGCCGCCGCCGGAGGTGGTGGTCGTGGCGACCGGCTGGTTGACGCCCGGCACCTGGCCCCAGAAGTACAGCTCGACGGTGACGCCGTTCATGCCTTCACCGCTGTCGTAGCGACGGTTGCCGTTCATGTCCTCGAAGACGAGGTTGCCGATGCCCATGACGCCGGGCTCCACAAAGCCGAAGTCCACGGTCATGTCGCCGCTGTCATCGGTGGCGAAGACACCGTGGGCGAAGTCGTCGAGGTCGCCGCCGGCACCGGATTCAACGCCGGAGGAACCGCCGCCGGCAGGCTCCAGGCCGGGCGTCAGCGTGATCAGCGGGCTCACGGTCTCGGTGCGGGCGCCGCCGGCCTGGACGCCGTTGTCATCCCCGTCCACCTGGTTGTCGGAGTCAACCGTCACGGCGCTGCTGAAGCCGGAGCCGGCGAGCGCCTGGCCGTCGCCGAAGTTCGAGAGCGGCACCTTGAGCTGATAGACACCGGCGGCCTGGCCGGAGAAGTAGTAGGCGCCGCGCGAGTTGGTGAAGGTCCAGCCGACGAGTGCCTCGGCGCCGTTCGCGGAATTTCCGTCGGCATCACGCCAGAGCTCGACACGCACGCCGGGGATGCCGTTTTCGCCGGCGTCAAGCACGCCGTTGCCGTTGACGTCATTCCAGACCATGCTGCCGACGGAGACGGTGTCCTCAAAGGCCGGACCGGTCTTGCCGAGGGCGATGTCACGGGGGCCGGACCAGATTTCATTGTTAGGCCCGGGCGGCGTCGGGATGGGGGCCTCGAAGAGGCTCACGGCTCCGTTCGGCGCCCCGGCGGGGTTCACCTTCAGCAGCGCACCATGGTTGTAGCTGCCGCCGATGACCGTGCGGGCCCAGTTGTAGCCGGTGATGTAGAGAAGGCCGTCGTGCGGGTTGAACTCGATGTCGCGCGTGTCCACCTCGCCCTGGCCGGCGCTGCCGATGGCGGCCACGAGCTGGGGCGCGCCGGGCGATTCAGGCGTCGAGATGTCGAGGCGGAAGACCTCACCATCGGAGCGGTTCACCCCGTAAAGGGTGCCGCCGATGATGTCGATTCCCGAGATGACGGGCGCGGGCTGGCCACCGGAGACCACGGCCGCAAGCTGGGCATCCGTGACGATGACATTCATCAGCGCACCGGTGCTGGCGTTGAAACGGCGGACATCCCGGCTGGAGGTGGTCTGCACGACGGCGTAAAGGTTGCCATCCGGGCCGAAGCCGATGTCCTGGATTCCCGCCTGGCTGATGAAGGTGTAGGGAGCCGCGCCCATCGGCGTGCCAGGAGAAGCCCCAAGAGGTCCCTGGAAGCGCAGCACGCGTCCCGCCTGATGATCGACGACGTAGAAGCTGCCGTCCGGCCCGATGGCAAAGGTCTGAAGCTCATCCAGGGTGACCGAGGACTTATCGAGGATGTTCGAGGTCTGGACTCCGGCCGGGGTGATGCGGTAGAGGTTGCCGTCACCGAAGTGGGCGACATACCAGTTTCCATCCGGGCCGAGCTCCAGGTTGTAGGGAACGTCGAAGGGGTTGCCGTCGCCCTGGTTGTGGCTGGCGCCAAAGGGATGGCGCAGATTGCCGGAGTACTTCCCTGAAGGTGCGTAGATCTGGATGCCGTCATCCTGGGTGGCCGAGAGGTAGATGCTCGGCGTGACGGCGAGCAGGCCGAAGTCGATGGTGTTTTCGTTGTAGCCTCCATCGGAGGCCTCAGTGCCGGAGACGAGCTGGACCACGGGGCTGTAGATGCTGCCGGAGTTCACCTGATGGCCGTTGTCATCATCCTTCACCTGGCTGTCCAGGAGCACGGAGGCTGAGCTGGAAAGCGGATGAGAGGCCGGAGGCACCGGCATGCGCAGGTAGTAGCGACCGGGCGGCAGGTTGGTGAAGCCATACTTGCCCCCGTCGGCCGTGGTGGTGGACGACACCAGCGCGTCATCCGTGCCGCCGATGCGCGTGTCCGCGCCCGCCTGCCAGAGCTCCACCGTGACACCATCGATGCCAGGCTCGCCGACGTTGCGCTGGCCGTTGTCGTTTGTGTCCTGCCAGACGTAGCCGGGCTGCGCGGCGGTGCCCACGCTCATGCCCCTGTAAAGGCCGAAGTCGATCGTGTGATCCGTGTCATTGTCACCATCATCCGTCACAGGTTCCGCGGCAACGGCAAGCTCAACCACCGGGCCGAAGATCACCGTGCCAGGCCCGCCGGGCTGCCGGGCGGCGTTGTTGTCATTGTCGATGCCGTTGTCGGCATCCACGGGGCTGCCGCCGGGGACGGGCAGGTTTGCCGGCGGAACCACACGGACATAATAGAATCCAGGCAGCAGGTTGGCGAAGGAGAACTGCCCCAGGGCGCCGGTGGTCCTGTCCGCACCGATCTGAACATCCGCATTGGGGCCCGTGCCGCCGACAGCGTTGTCCGCACCGGGATCCCAGAGCTGAACGACAATGTCCTTCACGCCCGCCTCGCCGGCATCATGGACGCCGTTGTAGTTGGCGTCGTCATACACCAGGTCACCGATGGAGAGGCCCTTGACCGTCAGGGAGACCGCCACCGTCGCCGAGCAGCCATAGGCATCCGTGGCGCGGACGCTGAAGGTGGCTGTGCCGAAGGCCGTGCTGGTGCCGGCGAGGACGCCCGAACTGTTCAGCGTGATGCCGGAAGGCGGCGTGCCCGCGACCACGCTCCAGGCATACGGGCCAGTGCCGCCGCTGGCGCTGAAGCTGGTGGAGTAGGGCATGTTGAAGATGGCCTCGGTCAGCGTGGTGGGACTGATCGTGATGACCGGGCAGACGGTCGTCAGCGTGTAGGAACGGGTTCCGGAGCAGCTGAAGGCGTCGGTTGACTGCACCGTGAAGCTGGCGGTGGTCGCCGTGGTCGGGGTGCCGGAGATCAGGCCTGTTGACGACAGGCTGAGCCCGGCAGGAAGAGATCCTGCGGTGATGGAATAAGTGTAGGGCGCGGTGCCTGCCGAGGACGAAAGGCCGACCGAGTAGGCCGAGCCCACAGTGCCGTTGGAAAGCGTTGACGGGCTCAACGTGATGGTCGGGCAGGTCACGGTCAGCGTGTAGCTCAGGCTGCCCGAGCAGGAGCCGGAGGCGTCCGTCGCCTGGACGGTGAAGTTGTAGTTTCCAGGACCGGAGGAGGGCGATCCAAACAGAAGACCCTGTGAAGACAGCGTCATGCCCGTGGGGATGGTGCCGCTGGTCCGGGTGAACACATAAGGCGAAGTGCCGCCCGTCGCGCTCAGTTGCTGGCTGTAAGCCGCGTTGTTGGCCGCCGATGGAAGCGTGGTTGGAGTCAGCGAAATGACCGGGCAGGCCACCGTCAGGGAGAGGGCGCGGGTTGCGGCGCAGCCGTTGGCGTCCGCCACGCGGAAGGTGAGGGCGAAGGTGCCGAGCTGCGTCGGGGTGCCGCTCAGGACGCCGCCGGAGGAAAGGTTCAGTCCCGTGGGAAGCGTGCCGCTGCTGAGGCTCCAGGCATAGGGCGTCACGCCATCGCTGGCGGCCAGGGTGGCGGAGTAGCCGGAATACTGGACGGCACCGGCCAGTGACGAGGTGGTGACGGCCACCGGCGGGCAGTTGACCACAAAAGAATAGGCCCGGGTGGAGGTGCAGCTGTAGGCATCCGTGGCACGCACCGTCACCGAATAAGTGCCGGGAACGGCCGTCGGCGTGCCCGAGACCACGCCGCCGGAGGAAAGGCTGACGCCGGTTGGCAGCGCGCCGGTGGCGATGCTCCAGACATACGGGCCGGTTCCCCCGGAAGCGCTAAGCGTCTGGGCGGTGTAGGCCACGTTTTGAGTGGAGGCAGGCAGGCTCGCGGGCGTGATGCTCAGCGTGCCGCAGTTGACGGTCAGGGTCAGTGCGCGGCTGCCGGTGCAGCCATGTGCCGAGGTCGCGGTGACCGTGATGGCGTAGGAGCCCGGCGCACCGCCGGGAGTGCCGCTGAGCACGCCGCCACCGGTGAGGCTCATGCCCGCAGGCAACGTGCCGGTATAACTCCAAGTGTAGGGAGCGGAGGCGCCCGAGGCGCTGAAGGTGACGGAGGTGTAGGCCGTGCCGAGGGTGGCGGCGGACAGGCTTGCCGGAGTGACCGTCACCGTCGGGCAGGCGACGGAAAGCGAATAGGCACGGTCCACGGCGCAGACGCGGGCGTCGGTGGCGCGGGCCGTGAAGCTGTAGGTGCCGGGAATCGTCGGTGTGCCGCTCAGGACACCCGTGCTGGAAAGCGTGACGCCTGAAGGAAGCCCGCCGGAAGCCACCGTCCACACATAGGGCGTGGTTCCACCGGAGGCGGTCAGCGTCTGGCTGTAGGCGGCCGCCTGGGTTCCGGCAGGCAGGCTGGCCGGAGTGATCGCAAGAACCGGGCAGGCCACGGTCAGGGTGTAGGCCCGGGAAACCTGGCAGCCGGAGGTGTCTGTCACACGTGCCGTGAAGCTGTAGTTGCCCGTGGCGGCCGTGGTGGTTCCGCTGAGCACGCCCGCACTGGAAAGCGTCAATCCTGCGGGCAGCGAGCCGCTTGGCACGTCCCAGGAATAGGGCGAGTTGCCGCCCGCCGCCGTGAGCGTCTGGCTGTAGGCGGCCCCCACGGTGACCACGGGCAGCGAGGTCGGGCTGATGGTGATCGTCGGGCAGCCTCGCAGGCCGAAGTCGATCGTGGTCTCGCTGTTGGTGCTGCCGGTGCTGCCAGGCTCGGTGCCGGGCGCCAGATTGAACACCATGGAGTTGACCGCCGTGCCGGCACCTCCGGGCTGGCTGCCGTTGCTGTCATTGTTCACGCCGTTGTCCGAGTTCACCACCACGGACGAGGCCAGCGAGAGCGAGGCAGTCGGGGTGATGCGAACGTAATGCGCGCCGGTCGTGTAGGCGCGGAAGCTGTAGGCGCCGGTGCTGTTGGTGGTGCTGCTCTGGAGCACGGTGTCGCCGTTGCCACCCGAGCCACCGACAGCGCCATCGGCCCCGGGGTTGACCAGTTCCACGATCACGCCGCTGACACCAGACTCCGTCGAATCCTTGAGACCATTGTTGTTCACGTCATTCCAGACGAGGTCACCGACCGTGAAGCCGCTCCAGAGGCCGAAGTCCACGGTGGCGTCCCCGCTGGTGCCGTCACCATCCGCCGCTGCGTCGGGTTCAGCGCCGATGGTGAGGTCAATGACCGGGCTGAAGAGATCGGTGCCCGGACCGCCGGGCTGGCTGCCGTTGTTGTCGTTGTCAACGTGGTTGTCCAGCGTCACGGCAACTCCGCCGCTGGCGGCAAAGGCGGCCGGTGGCGTGGCCCTGACAAAGTACCTGCCCGGCACCAGGTTGGTGAAGCTGTAGGCACCGCTGCCGGAGGTGACCAGGGAGGAGCCGATCTGAACATCCGCATTGGCGCCGCTGCCGCCCACCGCACCATCGGCACCGGCATCGAAGAGCCTCAGCGTCGCACCGCTGACGCCGAGTTCGGCGCCATCCTTCAGGCCGTTGTGGTTGGTGTCGCTCCAGACCAGGTTGCCGATGCTGACCCAGGGCGAAGACGAGCAGGGTTCGGTGGCGATGGTGAACACGCCCGCGGCGTCGGTTTCAAAGGTGCCCTGGTTGGTGGCGCCGGGCGTGTAGGAGAAGCTGGACAGCGCGCCTGCGGCGTCGTAGGCCGGAGCGCTGTCGAGGTCCACCGTGCGCAGGACGATGCCGCTGGAGCCGGCCATGAGCAGCCCCTCCCACGTCGCCGCATTGACCCCCATGGCCGTCCAGTTGGAGGCGGTGTTCACCCGGTTGACGTCGATGACAAACTGGAAGCGCACATCGGCGCCGTTTTCCGTCACCTTGTTGAGCAGGACGTCGGCGGCGTTCGTGCCGCCGGGAGCGGTGCTGAGCATCAGGTTCGCCGGCGTCTGCCAGCTCTGATGACCCAGCGCGGCATCATACCTGTAGATGCTGATCTGCGGGCTGCCGCGGCTGAAGCCGTCCACATAGATGACGGCGTGGTTGCCGTCCGCCGGATTGCCACCGGTGCTGACGAGCATCCACAGGGCGTCCACCTTGCCCGCACCGATCTGGTTGAACCGGGCGTCCAGCAGAAGCCGCTTCGTCGGGGCATCGTAGGTCAGGTCGAAGGAGTCGATGTTGGCGATGTTGGCGGCATAGTTGAAATCGTAGGCCTGGGCGGGCGTCCATTCCGTGGTTTTCTCCAGCAGCGCGCCATCGCGGTTCGCGTCGCCAAAGACCAGGTGATAGCAGCCTGTCTCGCTCGGACCCGTGGCGCGGAAGCCGAAGTCCACGGTCATGTTGCCGTTGTCATCCGCCCCGTCATCCTGGCCGGCGCGGAAGCCCGACTCACCCGTGCTGTTGGTCGGCTGCTCGCCTTCATAAAGGGTGAGCAGCGGGCTGGAGATGCCGTTGGTGGAGGGAGAGGCGTTGTCAACGCCGCTGTCACCATCGGGCTGGCTGTCGTCCAGGGCGTCATTGACAGGGCTGGAAGGCGTGATCGAAAGCGTGTTCACCAGGGCCATGCCGGAGGCAAACTCGCTCGGTGGAATGCGCACGTAATACCTGCCGGGAACGACGCTGGTGAAGATGTAGGAGCCGCGGGTGCTTGAGGACGAGCTGGTCGTCGTGCTGCGCACAAAGACACCGCTTTCATTCAGCAGGTCCACACGCACGCCACCGACGCCCTCGCCGCTGTCGTAGCGGTTGTTGCTGTTGCCGTCCTTGAAGACCAGGTTGCCGACGCTGACGAAAACGGGCCTCAGACCGAAGTCGATGGTGTAATCGCTGTTGCCGCCGAAGGGGGCCAGGAGATTGCCGGGCTCGGTCAGCGAGGAGAGCGTGACGACCATGGAGTAAACCGGCTCCCCCCTGCTGGCCTGCGAAGCGCCGTTGCTGTCGTTGTCCACGCCGTTGTCCGAACCGCTGAAGGTGCTGCTGCGGCGCGGGTGTGAGATCGGCGGCATCAGCTTGATGTAATATTTGCCGATGGGCAGGCCGGTGAAGCTGTAGGCGCCCGTGGCATCCGTGGTGTAGGAGGCGACCAGGACGTCGTCACCGCTGTTGATGCTGCTGTCCACCGTCGAATAAAGCTCCAGCAGCGCCGACGGCACGCCGCCTTCGCCGCCGTCCACGACGCCGTTGTTGTTGTCGTCGCTCCAGACCAGGTTGCCGATGCTCATGGCGGCGCAGAAGCCGAAGTCGACGCTCATCTCCTTGTTGCTGCTGCCGGCGGAGCCTGGCTCGCTGTTCAGGGTGAGTTGGATGACCGGGCTGCTGACCGCCGTGCCGCTGCCGCCGGGCTGCAGGCCGTTGCTGTCATTGTCCACGCCGTTGTCCAGGTTCACCGCCGGCGAGGCCACGGGCCAGGCGCTGCTGGGCGTCGGGATCCGGACAAAATACTGGCCTGCGGCGAGCCCGCTGAAGAGATAGTAGCCGTTCGCGTCGGTCTCGGTGGTGGCGTGGAAGGCGTCGTCAGCGGTGTTGGCCATGCCGTCGGCGCCGGCGCGATAAAGGTCAACCTTCAGGCCAGGCAGACCGGGTTCACGCGGATTCTTGAGGCCGTTGCAGTTCAGGTCGCTCCAGACAAAGTCGCCAAGGGAAAGCGTGGGAGGATCACAGGTGGCGCTGCCTTCCAGGACGATGTTGTCAAAGTCGATGTAACCCGTGCTGTCACCGCCCCAGAGATAGATCTCGAGGAGGAACGACCTGCCGGCCAGCTGGCTGCCGGTCGGAAGCGCCGTGGCACCGCCGATGAAGCTGGCCCAGTTGAGGTTCTGCGAGTACCAGGCCGTTTCGGCGGAGAAGGTGAAGGTGTTGGTGACGGCGCTGTGATAGCTACCGCCCTCCTTCCAGGTCAGGTAGGCCCTGCCGGAAACCGGCGAGGTGCTGTTCACGCGTCGCACGTCCATGAGCAGGTTGCCGATGTTGCCGGTGGAGGTCGGGTCCATGTCAAAGCGGACCCACAGGCTGTCACGAAGCTGGGTCAGGCTGGTGCGTGGTGCATTGTAGCTGACATCAAAGACGTCATCCCATTCACGCACCCGGCGGCTGCGCGCACCGCCCTTGATCGGGCCCGAATAGCCCGGCTCACTGACGTCGGTGAGGCCGTTGAGATCTTCTTCAAGCTGGATTTTCGCCGCATTGACGATGCAGGGGTTCTGGAAGCTCGGAGGAGCCGGCAGACCGCCGCTGGCCGCGTTCATGTCATATTCCAGAAGCGGCGTCCCCGGGGTGGGAACCGCACGCAGGGCGAAGTCGATGCTGGTGTCCAGATCCAGTCCGCCGGCAACATCACCAGGTTCCCGCGCGACGGCCAGGGTCACGACCGGACTGGTGACCGTCGTCCCCTTCCCTCCCGGCTGGCTGCCGTTGTTGTCACCCTGCACGCCGTTGTCCGATGTGACGACCACGCCGGAGGAATAGGGGTGGCTGGCAGGAGGCGTGGCGATGCGGACAAAGTAGTTGCCGGGCACGAGCCCGCTGAAGCCATAGAGGCCGCCGCTGTCCGTGGTGGCCGTTCCCTGCAGGGCATCGTCGCCATCGCCAATCACGGTGTTGGTGGTGCGGTAAAGCTGGAGCACGACTCCGGAGATGCCGGTTTCACCCACATCCAGCACGCCATCCTGATCCAGGTCATTCCACACCAGGTCACCGAGGCCGAGGCCGTTGATGGTGATGCTGCGGTCAGCCGACACCTGGCAGCCATTGGCATCCGTGGCGCGCAGGGTGACGGTGGCGGTGCCCGTGGCCGTCGGCGTGCCGCTGAT
The DNA here is from genome assembly GCA_044341745.1 of Prosthecobacter sp. Taxonomy (GTDB): domain Bacteria; phylum Verrucomicrobiota; class Verrucomicrobiia; order Verrucomicrobiales; family Verrucomicrobiaceae; genus Prosthecobacter. The sequence continues at coordinate 11,373 of JBIIRD010000013.1, forward strand.
GACACCGGCGGTGCTCAGGCTCAGTCCTGCCGGCAGCGCACCGCTGGCGACCTCGAAAGTGTAGGGAGCCGTGCCGCCGGTCGCGCCCAGGTTCTGGCTGTAGGCCACGCCCCGGTAGCCAGACGCCAGGCTCGCCGGCGTCAGGGTCAGGCTGGGGCAGACCGTGGTCAGGCTCAGCGCACGCGTGGCGGAGCAGTTGTAGGCGTCCTTGACCTGGACGGTGATGTTGAAGGTGCCGGCCGCCGTCGGCACACCGCTGATGACACCTGCGGAGCTCAGTGACAGGCCGCCCGGAAGGGCGCCGCTGGCGATGCTCCAGCTATGGGGGGGTGTGCCGCCGCTCACCACCAGGGTGGCGCTGTAGGCCGTGCCCGTGGTGCCGTTGGCCAGGCTGGCCGTCGTCACCGAAACCACCGGGCAGAGCAGGTTGAGAAGATAGGAACGGGTCACCTCGCAGTTGTTGGTGTCCATGGCCCGGACCGTGAAGCTGTAACCGCCGGGAGCTCCCGAGGGTGTGCCGCTGAGGACACCTGCGGGGCTGAGGGAAACACCCGTGGGCAGGCTGCCACTGGCCAGTGACCAGGTGATGGCTCCCACACCGCCCGTGGCGCTGAGGGTCTGGCTGTAAGCAGTCGCCGTCACGGCATCCGGCAGCGATGCAGGACTGATGACAAAGTTCGGACAGCTGACGCTCAGGGAGTAGGTGCGGGTCGCGGTGCAGGCATTGGCATCCGTCACCAGCACGGTGAAGTTGAAGCCGCCAACCTGGGTCGTCGTTCCCGCCAGGCTGCCTGCGGCGGAAAGCGTGATGCCCGTCGGCAGGGTGCCGCTCTGCAGGCTCCAGGTGTAGGTGGCGGTGCCTCCCGTGGCGCCCAGGACCTGGCTGTAGGCCGTTGTCGCCGTGGCGGCAGGCAGGGTGGCGGGCGAGATGCTGATGGCCGGGCAGGTCACCGCCAGCGAGTAGCTGCGCGTGGCGGCGCAGCCCTCGGCGTCGATGACACGGGCCGTGAAGCTGTAGGTGCCGGGCGCCGCCGTCGGCGTGCCGCTGATGACACCGCCGGTGCTCAGGCTGAGGCCTGCGGGCAGGGAACCGGCGCTGATGCTCCAGGCATAACCCCCGTTGCCACCGGAGGCGGAGAGCGCCTGCGAATAGGACGCATACTGGGTGGCCGCAGCCGGCGAGGCCGGCGTGATGCCGATGACCGGGCAGCCCACGACCAGGGTGCAGGCGCGCGTGGCCGAACAATTGTTGCTGTCCGTGGCGCGAAGGGTGAAGGCGTAGCTGCCAGGCACCGCCGTCGGCGTGCCGCTGACCATGCCGGCGCTGCTGAGGCTCATGCCCGCAGGCAGGGCGCCGGCGCTGACGGCAAAGGTGTAGGGCGCGCTGCCGCCGCTGGCGCCAGCCGTCACCGGAGTGTAGGCGGCAAACTGGGTGGCGTCTGCAAAGGTGGTGTTGGAAAGCGTGATGACCGGGCAGCTGACAGTGAGCGTGTAGGCGCGGGTGGTCGTGCAGTTGTTCACGTCACGCGCCTGCACGGTGAAGCTGTAGCTTCCCGGGCTGGCGCCGGGCGTGCCGCTCAGGCTTCCCGCGCTGCTCAGCGTCATGCCCGTCGGCAGGCTGCCGGAGAAGACCGACCAGGTGTAGGGGGCGGTGCCTCCGGAAGCCGTGAGCGACTGGGCGGTGTAAGCCTCGTATTGAACAGCGGAAGGAAGCGTCGCCGGGCTGATGCTGATCGCCGGGCAGCCGATGGTGAGCGAATAGGCCCGCACACCAGGGCTGCCGTTGGCATCACCGGCACGAGCCACGAAGGCGTAGGCGGCGGGAACACTGGTCGGCGTGCCGCCCAGGACGCCGGTCGTGGCGTTCAGGCTCATGCCCGCGGGCAGGCCGTTGTTGCCCGTGCTGGTGGAGGTGTGGCGGCTCTGGATCTCGGCCGCCGAGAGGGCTCGGTTATAGAGGAGCAGCTCATCCAGCCCGCCCTTCCAGGCCGTGCCGGCGCCGTTGCCGCCGCCGATGCGCAGGCTGCCGGAGCTGTGCGTGACCGCAGTTGCAAAAGCCTTCACGGCCACCTGCACGCCGTTCACATAGAGCCTCATGTTCGCCCCGTCATAAGTGGCGGCCACATGCGACCAGACACCGGCGGTGAGCGTGGTGGTGACACGGTTTCCGGCGCGGTCATTCAGCCAGAAGCCAAAGGTGCCGGCGCCGCCAAGGAAGCCCAGGCCATAACCATCCGCCCCTGCGGTGCCGGTGGTCTTGGCCATCACGACCGCGTCGTCTGAAAGGCCGCTCGACGCCGGGTTCACCCAGGCTTCCAGCGTCATCTGAGCGGGCTTCAGTGAAGCGCTGTCCGTCACCTCCACGAGGTCGTCCACACCATCCAGAAGGAAGGCACGGCCGACGGCACCGTCCTGATAGGCGACACCGTTGAAGGCGGGCGAGAAGTTTGCCATGAGCGCGTCGGCGCTGCCGTTTTCAGCAATCCACCAGGACACGGCGCCGGAGGGGACCGGAGGGCTCACGCTCCAGGAATAGGCGGCAGTGCCGCCCGAAGCCGTCAGCGTCTGCGAGTAGGCGGCATACTGGGTGCCGCCGGCCAGCGTGGCGGGCGAAATGCCGACCAGCGGGAACTGAACCGTCAGCACATAATCACGGGTGACGGAGCAGCCGGTGGCGGAATCCAGAGCCCGCACCGTGAAGGAGTGATAACCCGGCAGCGCCGATGCATTGGGCGTGCCGCTGAGGACGCCGGAGGAGGTCAGCGTCAGGCCCGCAGGCAGGGCGCCGGAGGAGACCGACCAGGCATAAGGGCCGGCGCCGCCGGTGGCGCTGAAGCTGACGCTGTAGGGGCTGTACTGCGTGGCGACAGACAACGAGGAGGGGCTGATGCTGATGGCGGGGCAGCCGCGGAAGCCAAAGTCGATCGTGTTCTCCAGGTTGGTTGAGCCGGTGACTCCGGGCTCGCTGCCCGCCGTCAGCGTGATGAGAGGGCTGGTCACCGCCGCGCCCACACCACCCGGCTGGCTGCCGTTGCTGTCATTGTCCACGCCGTTGTCCGCCGGCTGGTTGATGGCGGCGACCAGCGGGGCCGATGCCGGTGGCGTCGGAATGCGAACCCGGTACTGGCCGGGCTGGTAGGTGAGGAAGCTGTAGATGCCGGAGGCGTTCGTCGTGGTCGTCTGCAGGACGTTGCCGGAGCTGTCGAGAAGCTGCACGGTGACGCCGCTGATGCCGCTTTCCGTGCCCGACTGATGGATGCCGTCATTGTTGCTGTCGGCCCACACCAGGTTGCCGACCGTGATGCCGCTCCAGAGGCCGAAATCGACGCTGAAATCCGTGTCCGGGTTGGTGTCGCCATCATTCACCGGCTCGGTGCCCAGCGCCAGCGTGATCACCGGGCTGAAGACCGCCGTGCCGACCCCGCCGGGCTGCGAGCCGTTGTTGTCATTGTCCACAGGGTTGTCCAGCGCCACCACCGTGCCGCTTGTCGCGGGCAGGCCGGCGGGAGGCGTCACCTTGACGACATACTTGCCGTCTGCCAGGCCGCTGAAGGTGTAGGAGCCCGAGGGCGTGGTGGAGGTGGAGGTAACCAGCACGTCATCGGGATCGCCGGCGGTGTCGTTCGGGCTGCGATACAACTGCACCTGCACACCGCCGACGCCCACTTCGGCGGCGTCACGCAGGCCGTTGTTGTTGACATCGTTCCAGATCATGTTGCCGATGGCGAGGGTCGGCGACTTCGAGACTTCGCAGAGGGAGAGATGGTCCATCACCACCGGGCTGGTGCCCGAGCCGCCGGAGAACACGAAGGCCGCCGTGTCGATCTGCGAGGCGGTCGCTCCCGGGGCGATGCGGAAACGCCAGGTGAACTGGCGCCACTGGGGGAGCTGAGTGTTGCCAGTCGCCTCGCTCCAGCCGTTGTAGTCGGCGGCCGTGAAGGAGGCGAAGGACGAGCCGGCGCCGCCGAAGCCGCAGCACTGCTGCTCACCAGGAGCTGTCGCCGTCATCTCGCCCTGCGGCACGGAGTAGAACTGATACAGGCCGGGCGTGGCGCCGTTGATGACCTGGATGATCGGAGCGCCGGCGCCGATGTCGAGCAGGATGGAGGCGTTCGCGGCGCTGGCGTTGGCAGCCCAGATGGACACCTGGTATTCGCGCCCGGCCTGCAGCACGCTGCTCCAGCTTCCACCACCTCCGGCCCGCAGGCTGATGCAGGAATTCGTTCCCTGGAAGAGAAGATAACGACGGCCATGGCGTGCCTTGCCGGACTCAACCCAGCTCACCTTGGAGCCGCTGTTGCCCGCCAGCACCTGGACACGCTGGAGGGGCTCGCCAAGGCCGCTGGTGCCATTCACGCCACCGACCCACTGATAGCCATTGATGCCCGTGCCGAAGCCGGTCTCCATGCCGTTGAAGCCCAGCAGGGCCATGGGCGTGCCGGTGACGTTGGCGAGCTGCTGAAACTCAAAGCTGGCGTTGTCCACCAGCGAGGAGACATAACACGCATCCAGGTTGGCGAAGCCGAGATCCACCGTGCTGTCACGGTCCGTGTCATCGCCATCAACACCGGCAGCAGGCTCCGCGCCCACGGCCAGGGTGATCAGCGGGCTGATCACCGGCGTGCCGGTGCCACCCGGCTGGAGGGCGTTGCTGTCATTGCCGACGCCGTTGTCCAGGTCCACGCCGCTGCCGGAAACCAGCGGGTAATAGGCGGGCGGGATCGGGATGCGGACATAATAGACACCGGCGGCAAGGTTGATGAACTGATAGAGGCCGTTCACGTCCGTGACGGTCTGGGCCAGCTTCACATCATCCCCCGCCCCGTTGTTGCGGATGCCGTCCACGCCGGGCGTCCAGAGCTCGACCAGCAGCATCGGCACGCCGCTGTCCGTCGCCTGCCGCAGGCCGTCATTGTTGGAATCCACCCACACCAGGTTGCCCAGGCCGAGACTGCGTGCCGCCAGGGAGAAGGACTTCACGGCCTGGCAGCCATAGCTGTCGGTGACCCGCACCGTGATGGTGGAGGATGAAGCGCTGGCCGGCGTGCCGCTGATGACGCCGCCACTGCTCAGGCTGAGACCTGCGGGCAGGGTGCCGCTCGCCAGACTCCAGGTCAGCGGTGCGTTGCCGCCGGCCGCCTCCAGGGTCTGTGAATAGGCATTGGTGACAAAGGCGTCCGGCAGCGAGGTGGTGTTGATCGACAGGCTTGGGCAGGCCGTGGTCATCGTGTAGCCGCGTGATCCCATGCAGTTGCTGCCATCAGTCGCCGCAATGGTGAAGGTGGCGGTGCCGGCGGTCGTCGGCGTGCCGCTGATGACACCGGTTGAGCTGTTCAGGGTGAGGCCCGCAGGCAGGGTGCCGCTGGACACGCTCCAAAGGTAGCCCACCCACTCCGTCACCGGCTTCAAGGAGAAGGACGGACCCGACCACTGCAGCCTTGCGACGGCATCACCACCGTTTTCATAGAACTCCACGCGCACCGGCACGGTCTGGCCCGCAGTCAGGGAAATGGTGGCCGTGTGGCTGGTCGCGGACTGGTCGTACCAGCGGTCGATGATGAGCGTGTTGTTCACCCACAGGCGGAAGCCGTCGTCGGTCGTGCACTGGAAGGTGTGGCTGCCCGTGCTGGAAGGCCGCAGGAATCCGGACCAGCGCACGGAGAAGTTGTTCACCGGCACGGCGGGATCCGGAGAACCCGCGCCCCAGTTGAAGTCGATGGAGGAATCCAGCCTCGTCAGCAGCGAGGCGTTGAAGTTGGAGCCTGAATAATACTGCCCGATCAGGCCGGTGATCGGAGAGGCGGTGAAGGCCTGGCTGTAGGGGGTGCCGACCGTTCCTGAAGGCACCGAGGCGGGGGAAACCGTGATCACCGGGCATCCGGCGCTCAGGATGTAGCTGCGCGAGGCCTGGCAGCCGGCCGCATCGGTGACGCGGACGGTGAAGGCGCTCGAACTGCTCGAGGTCGGCGTGCCGGTGATGGCGCCCGTGGCATCCATCGCAAGGCCGGCGGGCAGACCGCCGCTGGTGATGGTGTAGGTGTAGGGTGACGTGCCCGCACCGGCGCTGATGTTCTGCGAATAAGCGACGCCCTGGATGCAGTTCGGCAGGCTCGCCGGGGAGATGGTGAGGACCGGGCAGACCAGCAGGTTCAAGGTGCGGGTTCCGGCGCAGCCCTGGGTGTCGGTGGCGCGCACCGTCACCGACGAACCCGTGCCATTGCCAGCGGTCGGCGTGCCGCTGATGACACCCGTCGAGGTGTTCAGGCTCAGCCCGGCCGGCAGGGTCCCGGAACTGACCGACCAGGTGTAGGCGCCGACACCACCGGCCGCCGTGAAGCTTTGATTGTAGGCCGTTCCCACCGCCGCTGTCGCCGCCGTCGCCGGAGTCACCGTGATGGCATAACAAGAAGGTGTGACCATGTAGGAGCGGGTGCCGCGGCAGCCGTTGATGTCCGTGCTCGTCACCGTGAAGGTCGCCGCCGCCGCATTGACCACGGTGCCGGAGATCACTCCCTCCGCGCTCAGGGTGAGTCCTGCGGGCAGGCTGCCGCTGGTGACGCTGTAAAGATAAGGTGCACGACCGCCGGCGGTGCTCAGCGCCTGGCTGTAGGCCACGCCCACCGCCGGCACGGGGAGCGATGCAGGCGTGATGCTCATCACCGGGCAGTTGACGGTCAGCGCGCAGGAGCGGGAGCCCGTGCAACCCTTGAAGTCGGTGGCCTGCACGGTGAAGATGGAGACCCCTGGAAGCACCGGCGTGCCGCTGATGACGCCGGAACTGGAAAGCGTGAGCCCCTCCGGAAGGCTGCCGCTGGCAAGCTGCCAGGTCACGGCGCCGGTCGCACCGCCTGCAGTCAGGCTCTGGCTGTAGGCCGTGTCCTGCACGCCGGCGGGAAGGCTGGCGGGGGAGATGTCCAGCACCGGGCAGGCACGCACGCCGATGTCGATGGTCTTCTCAAAGTTGCCGCCGCCCGCCGTTCCCGGCTCGGCGCCCATGGCGAGGTTGAAGCTCATGCTGGTCACCGTCGATCCACCGGTGCCGGGCTGGGCTCCGTTGTTGTCATGATCCACGCCGTTGTCCGCATTGACCACGGCCGTGGAGGTCATGGGCGTTGAGGACGGCAGGAAGGGAATGCGCACCTTGTAGTTCCCGGCCGAGCTGCCGAGGCCGAACATGTAGGCGCCGTTGGCATCGGTCGTGGTCGTCATCAGCACGGCGTCCGTGGAGGCATTCAAAAGCTGCACCGTGACGCCACGCACCCCCTTCTCCTGGTTCGCGGCTTCATAGAGGCCGCTGTCATCCTTGTCATCCCAGACCATGTCGCCGATGGCAAGGCCGGTCGTCAGGCCGAAGTCCTGGGTGAAGTCCGTGTTCGCATCGGCATCACCGTCGTTTGCCGGCTCGGTGCCGGGCTGAAGCGTGACCACCGGGCTGTAGATGAGCGTGCCGGGGCCGCCGGGCTGGCGTCCGTTGTTGTCATTGTCCTGCCCGTTGTCCTCCAGGTCCGGCGCTCCGGAGCTGACCGGCAGGGCGGGCGTCGGTGTCAGGGTGATGTAGTAATTGCCCGCCGGCAGAGGGCTGAAAGTGTAGGCGCCCGACGATGTCGTCGTCACCGGCGGCAGCACTTCGTAATCCTCCGCCGTGCCGGCGCCTCCCACCTCGGCGTCGTCACCGGCGGCAAAAATGCGCAGCACCACGCCCGCAGCCCCGGGCTCGCCGACTTCCTTGATGCCGTTGGAGTTGGTGTCACTCCACACCGCATTGCCCAGGCAAAGGCGGTCGGAGACCGGACCGACACTCTGGAAGATCAGCGAGTCCTCCATGCTGAAGATGTTGTTGCCATAAACCGCGAAGGTCCGTCCGTCCGCCGACATGCCGTCGCCGCCGTTGTAGATGTTCCAGCCGAAGTAGCTCGAGTCCAGGGCCAGGTGGCCGTCGTTCGAAAGCACGTTCATCAGCGTGGTGTAGGAGGACGCCGGAGACTCCCAGAGCACGGCGACGCTGCCGCCGCTGCGGTAGATGCTGCCCAGCACGCGCGCCGTGTCGCTGATCGCCCCGACGATGCCGCCGAGGGTGTCGGAGACGGCGCGTGGCAGGTTGGTGCGGGCCCCCGTCAGCGTGTCATACACAAACGGCACCGGCACACCGGACACGGTTTCGGCCGCACCGATGTAGCGGCCGTTCGGGCTGACCTTGCCGCCCTTGAGCCTGCCGCTGAAACTGACCACCACCGAGCTCCAGCCGCCCCCCACGGTTCCACGCAGGACCTGGCCCTGGCCGCTGGTGTTGACGACCAGCGCCACCATGGCGTCGGCGCTCACATCCAGGACCTCGCGCCAGCCGGAAACCGGCGTCCATGCCCGCGTGCTCAGGCTCCAGTAGCCGCCCTGGCCGGGCTGCGTGCCGCCAGGACCGTCAGGGTCGACATTGCCAAACGCATAAGAGCTGTCGTTTGTGATGGAGACCGGTGACGCCGTGATGCTGGGGCTGGCGTCAAACGGCGTCGTCAGCCTCTGGATGGTGGAGGACGCGCGGTTGCGATACCAGGGAATCACGTTCGCATTGGCCCCCGAAGTCCATTTTTCATAGCCCACCACGTCACCCGCATCGTTCACATCCGAGCCCACCGCCTGGACATTGCCCGGCGTCACCTTGGTCACGTCCGCGTAGAGGCTGGTCAGCGTGTTGATCAGGAAGCCGCGCGTCGTCGTGCCAAAGCGCACCCCGGTGACCCAGCGTCCGTTGGGCGACATGCCCATGATGCACTGGGAGTGCTGGTAGGTCTGACCGCCCAGGATGTCCTTGCCAACCCGCGTCACCATGTATTGCGAGCCGATCGTCTGCCCCTTCGGCGCCGGGCAGGCCGAGGAAGGAGGCAACGTCAGGGCGGGCCTGTAGCCAAAGTTCAGGTTCAGGATGGCGGCCCCAGAGCTGATCGTGGCGCCGGCGATGCCGTCCAGCGGTGCGACAGGATCCGCCGTGATCGTGGGGCCCTGGATCGCCGTCAGCGAATCAGCGCGCACCTTCACCACATGGGCTCCGTTGGCGAGTCCGTCGAAGCGGTAGGAGCCGTCGCTGCCGGTGACACGGGCGTCACGCCAGGTGCTGCCGGCGGCGTCAAACAATTCCACCACCGCACCGACGATGCCGCCCTCGCCTCCATCCAGGGTGCCGTTGCCGTTCGTGTCAGCGAACAACCTGCCGCCAAGCGCACCGGTGTAGGTGCGCCCGAAGTCAAGCCCCTCCATCTCCCAGCCGCCCTGCATGACGACCGTGTGGCTTGCCACCGTGGTGAGGCGGGTCATGCCGGCGGGGAAGTCGGCGTCCGCCGAATCAAAAGTGATGACATAGCTGCCCGCTGGCAGCAGGAAGGCATACTCTCCCGCCACATCCGTCACCGCCGTGCGGCTGATGGCGCCGCCGCCCGAGGCCGTCCCCTCCGCCGTGACCGTGATGCCGGGCAGGCCGGCCTCGCCGGGATTCGTGTGTCCGTCGGAATTGGCGTCATGGAAGACCTGCCCCTCGGCCAGCCCCATCTCGGCAAAGCCGAAGTCGGCGTTCGTCACGGCCTGGGATGCGGCCAGCGTCACGCCGATCTCCTCACCCCGGGTTGGCAGCATGGTGTTGTAAAGCCCGGCGTTCGGACTCGACGGCGGCGCGGGAACATGCTGTTCGTCAACCCGCGTCACATACGAACCTGGCGCGAGCTTGCCGACGGTGTAAACGCCGCTGGCATTGGTGAAGGCGATTCCCGCCTCCCGCTCATCCCCGTCCACCCTGCCATTGCCGTTGCCATCTTCATAAACGCTGACACGCACGCTGGGAATGCCTTCTTCTCCCGCCTCCTGGACGCCGTTGACGTTCATGTCGTAGAACACGGTGTCGCCAATGCTGCCGGTGTGGTTGTAGCCAAAATCAACGCCGGCCCGGTTCTGCAGGGCAGCCAGAGTGAGGGCCCGCACATTGCCACCGCCGCTCACCAGGATCATGCCCACGGGCAGCGTCGATTCCTCGACATCCAGAAGGTAGGCGCCCGGGTTGAGGCGTGTGAAGCTGTACACACCCTGGTCGTTGGTGAAGGCGGCGCGGATGAGAAGGTCCGTGCCCTCCAGCGTGCCGTTGCTGTTGATGTCGCGGTAAAGCAGCACGCGCGCGCCGGCAAGCAGGGCCTCGTCGTAATCCTGCACGGCGTCCTCGTTGACATCCGTCCAGACAACACCGCTGACGCTGGCGGCCACGGAGGGATCCGCCGGCCCGAAGAAGCCGAAGTCCGCGTCATCGACCTGCGCGCTGTTGCTGGCCAGCGTGCGCTGCAGGGTGGAGGCGGAGCTGGCGATCCAGTTTTCCGGCAGCGAGCTCATGTCCACGCTCACCGTCCAGGGCGTGCCGCCGTTGGCGGTGAGTCCGAAGACCCTGTAGTAGCCGCGGCTGTCGCTCGTGGCCGTCTTCGTCACCGCACCGCTCTTCACCGTGACCCTCACGCCCGACAGCCCTGGCTCGCCGGCGTCGTAGGCGCCGTTGGCGTTGATGTCGGCATAGACGAGATCGCCAATGCTTCCCGTCAGGCCGGTGTCAACCGGGTTGCTCTGCGTCGGCGGGATGATGACCGCGCTCACCGGGCTGGCGACCGCCTCATAGTCGCTGTAGGAGGCGAGTGCGGAGGTGAGCAGCAGCTTCGCCGTGCACTGGGCGTTGGTGGTGTTGACGCGCCACAGGGTGTTGTTCGTGGCGGCGGTCCCGCCGGTGCCGGTCGTGACCAGGAGGTTGCCGTCCACGTCGAAGCTCATGCCCTGCACGCCGTCAATGGCCGTGGTGGTCGTGCCGACCATGAAGCGGCCGACATTGCTCACGGCACCGGTGCTGGTGTCGATGATCACCAGCCTGTCCTTGTCGCCAAACCCGGTGGTTGAGTCGTTGGCGATGGCGTAAAGCTGGCCGCTTTCCGGATCAAAACTGATGTCATCGATGTCATACAGCGGCGTGCTCAGGGTGTTGGTGGCGACCACCAGGTAGTCCACTCCCGTTCCGAAGGCGTTGTTGACGTGCAGGCCGGTGGCAGGATCAATCTTGAAGAGGCAGTCGAGCAGCGTGTTGCCGGCCGTCGTGTCCTCGCGGCGGTGCACCGCATAGAGGTCGCCGGTTTCCGGATCAAAGGCCATGCCGCGGATGTCAGCCACGGAGATGTCGCCCAGCGGCCCCACCAGCGGATCGCCGGAGCTCACACAGCGGTCCAGGGCCGTCATGGCCTGAGGCGCCAAAGTGCCGCTCAGCTCCACGGCGTCGATCTCCTCATAGCCCGACTTGGCGGTGCGGACGATCACAGCATCCACCAGGTAGGATGTGGCCGGGAAGCTGACGGTGTAATAGCCGGGAGCCACGGTGGTGTCTGCGGGGATCGAGGACAGCACATGCACGGTGCCGTTGGGCTCCACCAGCTCGATGCCTGTGACGAAGGGGGCGCTGAAAGTCTCCCGCACGCGCACCGAGGTGGCATACACCGGCGTGGCAAAGCCCAGGCGCAGGAACTCGGAATTGCTCGTGTTCGTGGCCGGCGACCAGGCGGTCTTGATGTCCCCGGCGGTCATCGTGTCAGGCTCCCCCAGGGCTTGCGCGGCAGACCAGTCCGTGGTGGAATACTGGCTGCTGAAGCCAACCACCCGCGATGCCCACTGGCTCAGCGGGGCGCCGCTGGCGCTCTGCGCGTTGTTCAGGATCAGGTCCGCGCCGGAGCCGGTGGCGGCGTCCCGGTCCACACCATAAAGCACGGAGCCATCGGAGCTGAGGGCCAGGGCGCGCATCAGGGTGGTGCCGGTGTTGCCCACGTCCACTGCCGTGGTGCCGGTGAGCTTGATGAGTCGGTCGTTCGCACTGCCTCCCGCTCCCACATTCGCCACCAGGTAGCTGCCGCGAAACTCATTGGTCTGGATGCCCGCGATGTTGCGCAGGCTGTCGCGGCCGCTGTTGCTGTTCACGCTCACGGTCATCGTCAGGGGCCGCGTCGTCAGCACTGAGTTGGAGGCGGAGGCCGGGAAGTTCGTGCTGGCGCTGGTGAAGGCCGCATTGGAGAAGCGCACGCTGCCCGGGCTCGTGCCCGCATTGATCCGATAAGTCCAGGTGAAGGCCACGGAGCCGCCGGCGGTGATGTTTCCCGAGGACGGCGTGGGTCCGGAGAGCAGCGTGGCGGTGGCGCCGTTGGTGACGGCCACGCTGAGCGACGGCGGAGACACGCCCGTAATGTTGGTTGCGCTGGAGCTGACTGTCATGGTGACGGCGACGCTGCCGCCATCAATGGCCAGCGTCTTGTCGGTGGCGAGGTCCACCGTCAGCTCGGTCGGAATCGGAGCCCCGTATTCCACCAGAGCACCACCGGAGTTGATCGAGGACGGCGTTGAGGCCAGGGTCGTCCAGGTGTTGGACTGGAGGCTGTAGCGCCAGAAGGCCGTGCTGTTGTCGCCGCGAAGGGCATAAAGCGAAGAACCACCAAAGGCCAGGGAGCCGCCACTGTTCACCGTGCCGGGAGCACTGGCCATCTTCGTCCAGGTGTTGGCCGACTTGTTGTAGCGGTAGAAGGTGGTCCGGTCATCACCGCGGAAGGCATAAAGGTTGGTGCCGTCATAGCTCAGTGATCCGCCGGACTTGATGCTGTCAGGCGTGCTCGCCCGGCTCGTCCAGGTGTTGGCCGCAGGGTCATAACGGTAGAAGCTCTTCGAGCCGTTGCCACGCAGGGCGTAGATGTAAGTGCCGTCCGTGGCCAGGGAGCCGCCGGAGCTGATGCTACCAGGCAGGTTCGCCCGGGTCGTCCATGAGTTGGCGCTGGTGTCGTATCGGTAGAAGGTGGTGGTGCCGTTGCCTCGCAGGGCATAGATGTAGGGGGCGAGATAAGCCAGCCTGCCGCCGCTGCTGATGCTGCCCGGCGTGCTGGCCATGGTGCTCCACACGTTCGTCGAGGCGTTGTAGCGCCAGAAGCTCGTCGAGCCGTTGCCCCTCAGGGCATAAATGTAGGTGCCGCTGGAAACCAGCGCTCCGCCGCTGCTGACCGTCGCAGGCGTGCTCGCCCTTGCCTGCCAGGCCAGGGTCGTGGGATTGTAGCGCCAGAAGGTCGTCGTGCCGTTGCCGCGCAGGGCATAGAGGTTGAGGTTCTGCGTCAAGCTGCCGGGACTTGCTGGAATGGTGGTTCCCAGATTCCAGGTCACCGTGCCGTCGTCCTGCACGCCCCCCTGCCCCGCGCTGACAAAGGTCGTACCGGCGGGCACGGCGTCCGTCACCGTCAGGCCTGCCAGGAAGTCTCCGCCATGGTAGTTAGGCGTGATCGTATAAACGATCTGGTCACCAGCCTGCGCCGTGCTGCGGTTCGCCGTCTTGGTCAGCAGGGGCGAAAACGGAAAATGATTGGCCAGGCTGTTCTCACCCGCCGCCACGGTCACGGCAAGGGTGGTGGCCGCCACCTGATGGCCCGCCGGAACCTCGGGGGACTCCATGTCGATCACCACCAGGAAATCACCTGCGCCGACGCCTTCGAAGAGATAGGCGCCCGTGACGTTGGTGCGTGTGGCCTGCACCAGCTCGTTCACGTCAGCGCTGCCATCACCATCCTGGTCGGCATAAAGCTCCACCGGCAGGTTGACCACAGGCACTTCACCCGCGTCCCTGACGCCGTTGAGATTGGTGTCGATGAAGGCGGCGCCGCCGACCGACGACGGAACCTCCCTCCAGAAGCCAAAGTGGGCGTTGGCCTTGCTGCCTTCAAGGGAGCTGATCACCAGCGGGTCCGGCGTGGTCTGGATGACCGGCGTGCCGCCCAGCGCGGTGACAATCGCGGAGGATGTCTGGTCCACGTCCACGATGTAGTCGAGCCCCGAGGGCAGGTTGCTGAAGGCATAGGCGCCTGTCGCGCCGCTGCTCACCACCGTGGCCAGCAGGCCGTCGCCTGGGGCGTCCACCTCGCCGTTGCCGTTCTGGTCGCGGTAAAGACGCACAGTCACGCCCGCGATGCCGTCATCCGTGGCGGCCTGGTAGGCACCGTCGCGGCCGGTGTCATTGAACACCGAGCCCGAAAGGCTTCCGGAACCGCCGGGCCTGTAGCCGAAATCCACGTCCTGCCGGTTCTGGTTGTCGGCCACCGCCACCGTCGCCTGGTTCAGGCTGGCGATGCCGTCCACATCAAAGGTCGCGGTGTGCGAGGCGGGAGCCGTCACCTTCACCACATAAGTCCCGCCGCCGATGCCGGCAAAATCGTAGCGGCCCTGGATGTCCGTGGTCGCCGTCTTCATCAGCGTGCTGCCGTCCGCCGCAAACAGCTGCACGGTCACGCCGGCGATTCCTTCGTCCGACACGTCCTTCAAACCGTTGCCGTTCCAGTCACGAAACACGGTGTCACCGATGCGCGAGCCGCCGACCGTCACCGGGGCCAGGGCGCCGGTGGACATGATCTTGCCGTCATATTCAAAGGTGTAGGAGTTCGTGTAAACACCACCCGGCTGGCTGGGGCTGATGCGCGCCTTGAACGTGACCACCAGGGACGCCCCGGCCGCGATGCCCGCATTGACGGTGAAGACGGGCTTTGCCGTGTCGGCGGCGTTCACGCTGACGGCGGAGGTGGGCGATCCCGCCAGCCTGGCCGAAACCAGGCTCTCATAGGTGAAGCCCTGCGGCAGCATCTCGCGCACGACCAGCGGCACGGCGCTGGAGCCCGTGCCCTCGTTGGTCAGCGTCAGCGTGTAGGTCACCACGTCGCCCGGGTTGGCGAACGACGGCGTCACGCTCTTCGCCGGATACAGAAGCGGGTTGCTGGCCACCTCGATGGTCTCGGTGTTGCAGGTCTTCACGCCCTGGTCGCTGGTCGCGCAGACCGTGTTGGTGAGAATGCCCGTGCCGGTCGCGCGCACCGTCAGGGTGATGCTGCTGACGGTGTTGGCAGGCACGGTGCCGAGGTTCCAGCGCAGAGGGCTGGTGCTCGACGGGGCGGGAACGGCGCTGATGAAGCTGATGCCCGCGGGCAGCGTGTCCTCGACCACCACGTTCGTCAGCGGCGAATTGCCGAACGTCGTGTACCAGAGGGTGTAGGTGAACACTTCGTTAGGCGCGACGCTCGGCCTGGAGGCCTGCTTGAAGATCATCGGCTTGCTGGCCAGCGAGACCGTGCTCGGCTCGTAGTAGCGCCACAGGTGGTCCTTGTTCGTGTATTCACCGCCGGCGTCGCCGCCAAAGGTGTCGCCATAGGCCTGCAGGAAGCCCGCCGCGTCAAACGGCGAACCGGGCTGGCCCGGGCCGACAAGCACCTTGAACTGCACTCGCGCATACTCCGGACGGAAGAGCTCCAGGTTGCCCCAGGCCATGCGCACCGCCTTCGGGCTCGTGGTGTCGGACCAGCTCGTCGTGGCAGGCAGCGGATTCGCCACGCTGAGCTGGTGGCCGATTTCGCTCGCATCCACGCCGACATATCCCAGCGCGGTGCTGCGCAGGCCCGGGGTGTCCTTGGCGATCATGCTGCCCGGATACTGAATGCGCTTCCACGGCCCCATCTCGCGCACCGAGTTCTTCATGCGTGCGGCATCGCTGGCGTTCGCATCCCAGTAGGTCTTGTTGAAGTGCCAGGCATAGCCGCTCTGCGGGCCGGCCACCGGGCTGCCCATTCCCCATGGCGTGTTGCCACGCCCGTCCAGGTTGTCCACAATCGGCGAGATGGGCACCTTGCTGCCAAAGGCCAGAAGCTGCTCGGCATCCCAGCGCGTCGTCGGCAGGATGCGGTCGCCCGAGTTCGTGGTGATCAGGTTGTCCGTGACCGTGGCCGTGCTGTTGTCAAAGCCACCCATGTTTGCCCAGCTCTGCCAGGCGGTCTTCGGATCCGTGGAGTAGAAGATGCCGGTGTCGGAATAGACGCCAGCCATGGTGCCGCGCATCAACCCCGTGACGCCGTCCACGGTGAAGGCCTTTTCACCGATGATGTTCGGCCCAAGCTCCAGCCCCTTGAGCGCTGTCTGCGCCTTGGCCCCGACCGAGCCGTCGCCCAGCGCCAGAATCGACTGCCCCTTCATCGGCATGACGACAAACGCGCCCTTGCTGTCGATGCGTCCATATTGAGCCCCCACGACCTGGGTGCCGACAGGAATGAAAAAGGTCGAATACCCCCCCGCACCGGTCGGTGTGCCGACACTGGGCGTCGCCTTCAGGATCAGGCCCACGACATCGCCCGTCTGAATCAAGGGCTGGCCCGCCGCCTGGCGCTGCTGCATCCGCATCAGGGTTTCCTGATCAAAGCCGATGTAGTCCGCCCTCTGGTTGAGGTTGTGAGCCGTGGCAGTCCCCCACAGGAGCACCATCTGCAGACAGGCGGCAAACAGTCGAAAAACCTTGAATCTCAGCCCGCGACCCAGGATTCTCCTGGCTATAAACCCCCCGGCAGAGAGTTGTTCACCCCCTGTTCTACCGCCCTGGTAAAGGGTTTTAGAAAGGCCGCTATGTTCCATTAATTATCGAAATTATATCCACAGATATTATAATTTCAATACAAAATAAGTTGATATTTAAAAAAATTTAACTAATTTTTTCCGCTCTGACAGGCCTCTTTTAAAATGCTCGTGCCCAAGCTCCTGGAGATGGCTCGAGGGATATTTTGCCTGACCGAAATAAGTGGCGTCTGAAGGCTTGCCGCGCCCCCTGCCGAGTCGGGAACCAGCAACGCCCCAACCTGATCAAGCCCCGTTGGCAGTACTCAGGTGAGTGGACCTCGTCTCCGAGTCAGAACCGCAGACGCATCCCCAGGCTCAGCCGGTCCTGAACCGCGTCCTCCGCCATAGCATCCAAGTCCGAGACCAGATGCACCCAGGCAAGATTCAGGCTCGCTCCTGAGCAGATCTGACAGGAAACCCCCGCCTGGAAGATGTGCTGTCTCATGGAGGCGGACAGACGCACCAGGCTGACTGCCTGCGGATCGACATCGAATCGAGTGAGGCCGTAGCCTGCGGCGAAGGTGAATCGCCGCCATTTTTGCTGAAGCAGGAGGCTGCCCCCGTCCACCTGGGTATCAGCCGCAAAAAGACCGCCGGAATCCTTCAGGTCTTCATGAAAGGCGCTGAGATTCACGGCAGCACCGGCCCAAAGGCGCGCCTGCACCTCATAATTTACATAACGCGCCTCCACAAAGTTGGACAGAAGCCCCAGCGCGGCCTCACGACCTCCGGTGAGCTGGTGGGAAAGCCGTTTGCCCAGAGCCCCCCCCAGGCTGAAGCCGGCATAGGGGCTGGCATCCAGATCCGTGCTGTCGCCATGATTGCTGACAAAGGCCACAGGTGCGGCAGGAATGAGCGGGAACGGCGGGAATAAAAAGCTCACGAGCCCGGGGTCATCAAAGCTCATCCCCTGGCTCCCCGCTTCCAGATGCAGATGATGCCGGAACGGCAGGCGCAATTCCGCAAACAGGCCAGCATGCCATTGCCGTCCGTCATTGGCAAAGGCCTCTTCGTGCGAGGTCCAGGCATGACCGCCGCGAAGGCCCGCGCTGAAGGAGGAACTCGCACGCCAGGTGAAGGTCGCCAGCACGCTGTGAATATCGCGGTTTGCCAGCACATCGAGATCGTCGTGCGGATTGAAGCCAATGGAATCCCCGGCACTGCGAAGCGCCTGGGAGGAGGCCTGGTTGTAGTTCAACGCCAGTTCCAGATCCTGCCTCGGCTGCCAGGCGAGCACCGTGCCCAGGTCGTTCTGCATGGCCGCAAAAAAGGGCGCAAGCACGGTGCCCTGCAACTGGCCGAAAAAGCTCAATGCAGCATCGGGTCGTGCGGCAAAACGCTCATAAAAACTGAGGGTGACATCGCCCAGTCTTCGCTCAAACACCAGCGAGGATCCCGGCTGCATGAACCAGGCCGTGCCGCCTCCGGAGGAAAGCTGGAAGTCATCCGAGGAGGCCAGCGTGACACCACCTGCGGCATCCAGGGTCAGGCGCCCGGAATCCAGGGTCCCGTGCTGCATCCAGACGGACAATGCCGTGGTGGAAAACATGGCGTCCTGACTTGTTCCCGCAAACTCAACTCGATTCCATTCGAAGGCCTGATCCAGCGTGGCCGCCAGCGGAGCGCCTGAAGCCGGGGTGCGCGCGACATCTTCGGCCATCGCAGCTGGAAATCGCCGCGCCTGCTGAAACTGGCTGTGATAATCCGTCAGGTCCGCCTGCATGCGCAGGGCTCCAGCCAGGCTCATGCTCATGAAGTGAGGATCACCCACACGCCCTGGGGAACGCTCGACCTCGGCAGCCTCCGGACTCCTCCGGCTTTGCCATTCATCCATCCAGCGTCCGCTTGATGAGGGGGAGACGCCCTGCTGGGCGAAGGCGGCAATGCCGGGCGGAAACAGGCCGGCGAGGAGGAAGAGAAGCTGTCGAAAATTCACTCGATGTCAGAGGGTTGGCTAGGCGTGGCCTGGGTTCAGTCAGCGGCTGGCTCGGGCAGCAGCTCGATTTGCACAGACCGCATGGGCATGACGGAAGGCGCTGCCAAACCTCCCGGAGTCAGGGTGATGCCGCGGCTGAGGAAGGTTTGCCTGTAGCGCGCCAGGTCAGGCACCAGCATGAATCCGCGCCCCCGGCGCTGACCCGGCATCAGCACGCCACGATAGCTGCCGGTGATGGGCCTCCCGAGATGGCTGCCCATGTTCAAGGTTCCTGAAAAGGTTCCTTCCGCCGGCTGGATCGCCAGGGTGGCCGCAGGTGTGGCGGGAGGCAGGGCCTGGGCAAGGTGGCGGGTATTGACGGTGAAGCGGCGCGATGACACCAGGGTGTCCCCGCGGGTGCGTCCGGTCAGCTGCACCGGCTGGCGATTCAGGCCCAGCAGAGTTTCACCGGCGGGCGGCGGAACCAGCAGCCGCCCCTCCACCTGAAGATAGCGGGTCTGGCTGCCGAAAGCGAAACCCTGCGGCCATGAGGGATCCGTGCGCAGGGCAGGACGGCTCCATTCCAGCTGCCCGTACAACGCCTGGTAAGCCACCTGCACCCATCCCAGGACACGGCCGCCCCCCGGGCTCGCCACCCAGCAAAGAGGATGAAGCAGCGCCTGGTCATTCTGCCAGTCTTCAGTCAGCTCTCCCGAGCCGGTGAAGCTGCTGCCGTCCGGAAGCGCCCCGGTGTAGGTCAGCCGCGCGTTTGAACCCAGACGTGCGTTGAGAACTCCGGTGCCCACGGGCAGATCGGCCGGTGCCGGAGCCCTGCCATCCACCGTTGTGAGCGCGGTGGGATACTTGCCGGCAAAGTGCAGGGATGGCTCCAGCTTGCGAACCACCCTGGAGGCATGGAACTGAACCAGGGCTTCGGATGTGGACTCCACATCCGACTCCAGCACGGATCCGTTCCAACGAACCGGATGCCCCAGCCACTCGGACGTGCTGGCCTTGTGCAGCCGTCCACGCATGCGGCCGGTGGCCTGGTCAAACATCAGCGTCGCGACCCCCTGAATCCGGGGTGCCCCCAGGATCTGCAGGCTCGCTTGGCTGCCGTTCAGCTCACCCTGAACTTTCGCAGGCTGACGGATTCCAGACAGCAGGCCAGGCTGAATCAGGCCTGCAACACCCCCGTCCAACCAACGCTGATGCACCTGAAGCGTGAGCTGGCGGGTGGTCTGTCCATAGGCGGTGTGCACCGTCACAAACACCCGGTGGCTGGAACTGCCAGCCGCAGGCGTGCCTGGCAGAATCGAGCTTTGCAGAGGGACGCCCTGAATGCGGCCCGTCTGCGGGTTCAGCTTCAACTCCGCCGGAAGACCTTGCACGCTGAAGTATTTCGGGCGCTCGCTGATCGCCATCAGGGTCAGATCATAGACCAGGCCCACCATCGCGTGACCCAGCGATTCGGTCTGCAGCACGGGCAGAGGGACCTCCTCCAGGGAAACCTCGGAGATGGTTGCCTGTCCTTCCACCTGCGCCGGGGTGAACATCAGGCCCACCTCATGCATGGCACGCAAGTTGTTTTCCCCGCCCATGAAACACGACAAGCCTAACAAAAGATAAAGAAGCCGCAGCAGAAAAACCATGTGTCAGAAAGTCTGCTAACCGCCAGGCCCAGCGCTGACAAGAACTTTACTCAACTCAACTCAGGCAAAGGATGAATTTCTGGTCAAACCGTAGATTTGGCCTGAATCACCCACCTCGTCATTCCCAGCTGCCACCACTGACGCCATCCAGACTCCATCAGACGATGTCCTCTCCCCCCATGCCTTCGGTTTCCGTGCTCATGCCGGTGCGTGATGCGCAGGACTCGGTCATGGAGGCGGTGGCAAGCATTCAAGCGCAGTCCCTGCACGACTGGGAGCTCATCCTCGTGGATGACGGATCCCAGGACGACACCCCCGCCCTTCTGGAAGCCGCCTGCAAACAGGATCCCCGGCTGAATCGAATCCGCATCCCCGCCTCAGGCATCGTGCAGGCGCTGAACACCGGTCTCGACGCCTGCCGCGCTCCCTTCATCGCCCGGATGGATGCCGATGACTGGATGCACCCGGACCGGCTCGCCCTCCAGTTCAGGCACCTGCTGGAAAACCCGGACACCGGCCTTGTCTCCTGCCGCGTGCGCTATCAGGGGGACGGCGCCGGCTACGCGGATCATGTGAACTGGATCAACACGCTCATGAGCCCGGAAAGCATGAGCCTGCGACGCTTTGTCGAAGCCCCCGTCGCACATCCCAGCGTCATGTTTCGCAGAAGCCTCGTCGAGCAGCACGGAGGGTGGCGGCAGGGTGCTTTTCCGGAGGATTACGAACTCTGGCTGCGCTGGCTGGAGGCGGGCGTGCGCTTTGCCAAACTGCCGGAGGAACTTCTCACCTGGAACGACCCGCCGGGCCGGCTGTCGCGAACGGACCCGCGTTATTCAACGGAGGCGTTTTATGCGCTCAAGAACAGACACCTCGCTCGCTGGCTGCAAAGCCAGATCGGCGGGCATCGCGGTCTCTGGCTCTGGGGCTCGGGCCGCATCACGCGCAGACGCTTCGACGCACTCGAAGACCTGGGCCTGCGCTTCACGGGCTTCATCGACGTCAACCCCGCGAAACGCGGACGGCTCATCAACGGCCGCAGGGTCAGGCTGCCGGACGAACTGCCCGCCATGGAGGAAAGCTTCATCATCGCCGGTGTCGGGGCGCGCGGCGCCCGGGAAAACATCCACGCCCACCTCACTGAACGCGGCTGGCTGGAGGGACGCGACTTCCTGCTCGCCGCGTGAAGGCATCAGAACCGCAGGCACCAGGCTGATCAGGGAAAATGCCGGGCCTGGTCTTTGCCACTTGGGTGAAGGTGCCCCCTTGAAGCGGCGAACCATCCTGGCAGGCCCCCATGTTATGAATCCGGCATCATGACAGACCACGGGATCAACCCGTTTTCCGGGCGAGGTGGATGCGCCTTTCAAGTGCAGGATGCCTCCCACCTACCCACGTCATGCCCACATGCCTCTGTCCGCTTTCGCTTTGTCACAAGGCGGCACGTCTCCGTTTTTCGAGCCGTAGGCTCGGGAGAGGCAAGCCGGTGGTGAAACGAGAGCAGCGAGTGTGAACCACCGGACCCCGCCGCAGATCGACGCCGCCCTTCACCGCGTCCTGGAAGGACGCGAGAAGCCATCGCCAACCCTGCGCAGCCGCGCGCAGGACGGCCCGGGACTCCGGAACCTTCAGCCCCCGAGCCCTCGGCCTTCAAGCAGGCCGATAGAGAGCCGCTTCCAGCCTCGTCCTATCCCTGCCCCCCTTTTGAAACTGCCACGCCTCCCATCTCACATTCTGCGCCGCGCCGCATCGGCGTTTCTCGCCCTTGCCTGCGGCCCTGCCCTTGTCCTCGGGCAGCCATCTCCCTCTCACACCGAGCAGGACAAGGAGCTTGCCGCCCAGCAGGCCGAGGCTCAGAAGGCCTTCAAGCAGCACGCTGAAAAGTTTGTGAAGGAGTACTGCGTCGAGTGCCACGGCAACCGCCGCTCCAAGGCCGGCCTCAATCTCGAGGTCGCCGTGCGCAAGCCGGGCGATCCCGCCTTCAACCGGAAGTGGATGGAATGCATCGCCAACGTCAACGCGCACGACATGCCGCCGGACGACGCCGACCAGCCCACCGAGGAGGAGCGCCAGCGCTTTCTCGACGCGCTCGCCCGGATCAAGTTCCTCAGCGCCCGTGATCCCGGCCCCTTCGTGATCCGACGCCTGACCAAGACCGAGTTCGGCAACACCCTGCACGACCTCTTCAACGTCGATGTCTCCGTGGTCGCGGAGCTGCCCGATGAAGTGCCCGGCGAAGGCTACCTCAACTCGCTTTCGCCGATGCAGACCGAGCAGTATCTCGGCATCGCCGCCACGGTGATCCAGAAGACGCCCGCCTCCCGGTTGAATCATTGGTTGGGCGACCCCTCCACCGTCCCGGCCGCCCCCCGGGATGCCGCGCGCCAGGCGGCCCGCAGGATCGCCCGAGGCGCCTACCGCCGTCCGCCCGCAGAGACGGAGCTGGACGTGCTCATGCGCGTCTATGACCTCGGACGCTCGGCCAGCCTGGATCACCACGCCGCCCTGAAGCTGATGCTCAAGGCCGTGCTTGTCTCACCCCAGTTCCTGTTCATCACCCCGTCCACGGAAGCACCCGCCGGCCAGAAGATCGTGCCGCTCGACGACCACCAGCTCGCCTCGCGTCTCTCCTACCTCCTCTGGGCCACGATGCCGGATGAAGAGCTTTCCAGGCTCGCCGACGAAGGCAGGCTCCACGAGCCGGAGGTGCTGAAGGCACAGACCAGACGGCTTCTGGCCGACAAGCGTTCGCGCGCGCTCTTTGACGGCTTCGGCGCGCAGTGGCTGGGGGCGGCGGAGCTGAAGGACAAGACCTTCGACGCAGCCAGGTTTCCGGAGATGACCCCGGAGCTTCGCACGGCGATGTACGACGAGGCGCGCCTCTTTTTCGAAAGCATCGTGCGCGAGAACCGCGGTGTGGTCGGCTTCGTGAACAGCGACTACACCTATCTCAACGGCACGCTCGCGAAGATCTACGGCCTCGGCGAGAAGATCACCGGCCCCGGCATGCAGAAGGTGAAGCTCACCGACGCCAACCGCGGCGGCATCCTGGCCATGCCCGGCGTGCTGGCCACCACGTCCTTCGCCACGCGCACCAGCGCCGTGAAGCGCGGCGTCTGGGTGCTTGAGCAGGTGCTCGGCCAGCGCGTGCCGCCTGCGCCGCCCAACGTGCCCGCGCTCGAAAAGCAGGACCCGAAGAAGGTCGCCAGCCTCACCCTGCGCCAGCGCACCGAGCTGCACCGCACCAACGCCGTCTGCGCCAACTGCCACAAGATCCTCGATCCCATCGGCTTCGGCCTGGAGAACTTCGACGCCATCGGCCGCTGGCGAGACAAGGACGAGTCCGGCGGCCCCATCGACGCCGTCGGCGAACTGCCGGGCGGCAGGCGCTTCTCCTCCCCGAAGGAGCTCAAGGCCATCATCGCCGAACGCCAGGACGACCTCTCCCGCAACCTCACCGAGAAGCTGCTTGCCTACGCCCTCTGCCGCCAGCTCGACGGCTACGACCACATCATCGTGGACCAGATGATGAAGACCATCGCCAGGGACGGCCACAAGATGCAGACGCTCATCACCGAGGTCGTGACAAGCTATCCGTTTTTAAACCGTAGAGTCCAGGAATAACCCACCCCATGCCCGCCCTCCCCCACC
Organism: Prosthecobacter sp.; assembly: GCA_044341745.1. Taxonomy (GTDB): domain Bacteria; phylum Verrucomicrobiota; class Verrucomicrobiia; order Verrucomicrobiales; family Verrucomicrobiaceae; genus Prosthecobacter. Next base: position 35,037 of record JBIIRD010000013.1, read on the forward strand.
TCAACCGCCGCGCCTGCCTGCGCGGCCTCGGCGCCTCCCTCGGCCTGCCCTTGCTTGAAACCATGGGCTGGGCGGATTCCGGCAAGAGCCCTTCCGCCTACAAGCCGCCGGTGCGGCTCGGCTTCATGTACATGCCGCATGGCGTCATCATGGACCAGTTCTGGCCGAAATCGCCTGAGGCTTTCCTCAGCTCGCCGCCGCCCGCGCTGGAGTCGCTGCGCCCGATCCTGGATCAATGCCTCCTGGTGAAGGGCATCTCCGGCGTGCCCATCTCGCCGTTCAACGGCGCCCCCCATGCCCTGGAGCTGTCCACCTGGCTCACCGCCACGCTGCCCGACGCCGCCAAGCGCAACCAGATCCACATCGCGATCTCCGCCGACCAGATCTTCGCGAACTACTACGGCGCCCTCACCTCCCTGCCCTCGCTGGAGCTGGCCACCATGCCGCAGACGCACAAGGAGAACCAGGAGGGCCTCAACGAGGGCTACTACTCGCACTGCAGCTTCCGCTCGCCCACCCAGGCCATGCCCGCCGAGATCAACCCGCGCAGCGTGCTGAATCGTTTGTTCGGCAAGTCCGGCCAGGACGGCAGGACGGCCGCAGCCGACCCGCTCGACCGCCAGATGCTCGACCTCGTCATCGGCGGCGCGAAGGACCTGCGGCGCAGGCTTCCACACGGCGACCAGCAGAAGCTCGACGAGTACCTCGACAGCGTCCGCTCCGTCGAACGCCGCATCGCCGCCATCGAGCAGCGGCAGAAGGAGGCCGCGCTGGAGAAGGCCGGCGTCGCCCCGGGCAGGCGCAAGGCCACGGACTCGCCGCCCATCGAGGTCAAAATTCCCGAGGGCGACAAACGCAGCGAATACATGCAGGTCATGTGCGACCTCACCGTGCTCGCCTTCCAGACCGACACCACCCGAGTCAGCACCTACATCGGCTCCACGCCCAACGGCGTCTCCTACCCCGAACTGGGCTTCAGCGACACGCACCACGGCCCCACGCATCACAACAACGAGGCGGAGAAGGTCCGCAAGGTGGCCGCGATCACCAAGTTCAACATCGACCAGTTCGCCTACATGGTGAGGAAGATGGCCGCCATCCGCGAGGGTGACGGCACCCTGCTCGACAACTGCATCATGATGTGGGGCAGCGGCCTGGAGGACGGCAACAAGCACACACGTGAAAACCTGCCCTTCATCATCGCCGGCAAGGGCGGCGGCTCGCTCAACACCGGACGTTTCATCAACGGCGTGAAGGGCAACCAGGGCGACCTGCTCACCACCCTGCTGACCTGCGCCGGAGTGCCCCTCGACCGCCCCATCGGCATCGCCACGAAGGAGATCCGGGAGATGATGAAGGTTTGACCGTCCCTGCGGTCACAGCCCCTCACTCCTTCGCCGCCGGACGAAAACGCCCGGCCACTCTTTCCACACCCCCGCGAGGTCCGACCACCCCCTCGAAGCTCGAGTTCCCGGCACTCCAGCCGGTCTTCTGCGGGTAAGGGTAAAGCGGCATCTCCCATTCGGCTTTGCCATTCACGACATGACGGCCGGTGAGCGCTCCAGGGACGCTGCCGTTTTCGCACCAGGCACGGATGGCCTCGAGAAGGTTGGGCGCCTGATTGACGCCGGGACCGCCACCATGCGCCATGCCGGGCACGAGGTAGAGACGGAAGAACGAGCGCACTTTCTCCAGGCTGCCGAAGTGCTCCACCACGCGTTCATAGTAGTCGATCGTCGCCTGCGGCGGCACCACCGAGTCCGCCGCGCCCGTGGTGGCGATGAGCTTGCCGCCGCGTTTTTCAAAGGCGGACAGGTCGGCGTTCTCCGCATTCAGATAAGGCGCCAGCGCGGCGGTGTAGGTGTCGAGATCCGCACCGAAATTGATGTCCTCCAGGGCCTTGTCCTTGCCGAAGACCCAGTTGAAAAGGTACAAATGCCCGTGCGCCGCCGACAGCGAGGCCCCCAGCGGAATGCCGTTGAACAGACGCTCGCCGGTCACCGAGTGACGCGGCCCGTCGAAGAGCTTTTGCAAGGCGGCGGCATGGGCATCGGTGAGCGATGCGTCTTTTTTCCGAGCCAGCGCGATCACCGCCTCGATGTCCTTCGCGGTGCAGCGCGGATCCGAGACAAACCTGCCCGCCGCGAGCGGGATTTCACGGGAGGCCATGAACTCGTTCGCCGCCGCGATCACACCGGCCTCCTGCTCCGCCGTGAAGGGGCATTTCCCCAGGATCTGGTCATTCCACAAAAAGTAGGCATGCAGCGGCGTGCGGCAGTGAGCGGGCACCGCGGCCGTGATTCCGTCGTAATCCCCGGGATAACGCTGCGCCTCCTGGATCGCCTGCTGGCCGCCTGTGGAGCCGCCCATGAAATACGAAAACGCCGGCTCTTTGCCGTAAACGGCCCGCACGAGCTGCTTCGCCGCCACCGTCATGAGATGCGTGGCACGGAAACCGAAGTCCTTCCACACCTCCGCATTGCCGATTCCCGAGTCTGGATTCGGCGCAGTGCCGAGATCAGTTGTCGCCACCGCATAGCCCCCAGCGCTGGAGGCCGCCAGGGAACCCGGGTTGATCTTCCCGGCCGCGCCACCGTTGCCAAGGCCGAGAAAACGACCGTTCCATTTTTCTGAATCAGGCAGCCACGCCTCCACTCGGATGTTGGACCCCTTCGCGGGCTGCAGCAGCAGCTTCACCACAGTGCGCGTGTCCGTCGGATCACGCGACACCTCCATTGACGTCGCATGCTCAACCTTAAGCGCCTTCAGCATGGTGAGCCGCTCCTTCATCGGCGTTTCATCGGCAAGGACGGCGACGCAGTGAAGCGTCAGCAGGGGCAGCAGGATCAAAAACCGATTCATGAGAGAGATTTCAAGACGGAAGGGTCTAACCAAAGATGGCGGAATCAAATAGATGCCCGCGTGATTGGATGACAGACAAGCGGCGTGCTCCGGATCGTCAAGATCGGAAGGCTTCATGTCTCACAAACGCCGCCGCACTCCAGCTTCTGGCTATTCCAGCCGGAGGCTTGATTCCAAGAAAAACCGGAGGATAGGCTTGCCTGAGCATCATCCCCGGCCATCTCCCATGAAACTTTCCTCCACCGCCCTCGCCCTGTCCGTGATCCTGATGACAGGCTGCGAATCCACCCCGCCATCCCGCGCCAGGGAAACGGCGATCCCCCCGCCTCCGGCCCCCATTCCCCTGACGGACTCCGCACTTTCGTCGGTGCCGCCCGCCCCAGCCACTACCACAGATGCCTCCGGCGTCACCACCACGCCTAGCGGCCTACGTTACCGCGTTCTGGCCTCAGGGCCAGCAGATGGCAAATCCCCTTCCTTCTTCGACTCCGTGATGGTCCACTATCGCGGCACGCTCACCGATGGCACGGTTTTCGACAGCTCGTATGAACGCGGCAGCCCGGCGACCTTCGGCGTCGGCCAGGTGATTCCCGGATGGACCGAGGCCCTCAAGCTCATGAAGCCGGGCGACAAGTGGATGCTTCACATCCCCTCACGCCTGGCCTATGGCGGCCGAGCCGTGGGTGACAAGATCCCGCCTAACAGCGACCTCATCTTCCAGGTCGAGCTGCTTCAGGTTTTCAGCGGACTGTAATTCATCCTCCCCATGAGCACAGCCCCATCCCTTCCATCCGTCATCACACTGCCCGGCACCGGCAAGGTCCTGCACGCGCTCGGAGACGAGGTCACGGTCCTTCTCAGCGGCGAGCAGACCGGCGGCGCCTTCACCATGGTGCAGGTCGTCACGCCCCCGGGCGGAGGACCTCCTCCGCACTGGCACACCCGTGAGGATGAATGGTTTCACATCCTGGAAGGACGTGTCGAGTTCTGGCAGGACGGCGCCTGGACGGAGGTTCCCGCCGGCACGACCGCCTTCCTGCCGAAGAACTCGCGACACACCTACCGCAACTGCGGTGACACCCCGCTGCGCATGATCGTGCATGCCGCCCCTGCGGGCTTCGAAGTGTTCTTTGAGCGCATCGCCGAAGCCTTCAACGCCCCTGGAGGACCGGACATGAAGGCCATCGTGGAAATCAGCGCGGAGCATGGCATTCACTACGTGCAGGCCGGCGACGCCGCCTGAAAAAGCATCCGTTTTCAGCTGCCATGCCCTCTCCCTCCACCCGCCTGCTTCCTGGGCCGCTGCTGGAGCAGGTGCTGGTCCGGCTCGGATTCAGCACGGCTCCGGAGGTCAGCGAGTCCGGCCTCCGCCTGCTTTACGGAGCCTGGTGCCAGCAGGTGCCTTTCGACAACGTTCAGAAGCTCGTTCATCTGCATCAGCAGCGCCCCGGACCGCTGCCGGGAACCACCGCCGGGGACTTCTTCAACTCCTGGCTCAGGCATGGCACCGGCGGCACCTGCTGGGCGGGCTCCAACGCCCTGCATGCCCTGCTGACGACGCTCGGCTTTGAGTCCGTGCGCGGCGTCGCCACCATGCTCGTCGTTCCCGACCTGCCGCCTAACCATGGTTCGGTTCGAGTCACGGTCGAAGGCCGCCCCTGGCTGGCAGACACCTCCATTCTCTTTGGCGAACCCCTGCCCCTGGACGCCCCGGAGGAGACCGTCATCCCGCATCCGGCCTGGGGAGTGCGCGCCAGGATCAGCGACGGTCTCTGGCAGGTGAACTGGAGGCCCCTGCACATGACCGACGGCTTCCCCTGCCGCTTTGACCGGTTCGGGGCGGATCCTGAGGAATACGCGCGGCGCTACGACGACACCCGTGGCTGGAGCCCCTTCAACTACCAGCTCACCGCCAGGCGCAACCGCGGCGAGGAAACCTTCGGCATGGCCTTTGGTGATTCCGTCCGCCTGCGTTCCGACGGCGGTGTCGAGAAGGCGCTGATCGACGATGCCGAACGCAGGCGCAGGCTGGTCGAGGACTTCGGCATGAGCGAGGAGATCGTCAGCCAGCTTCCGGCCGACCGCCCGACACCGCCACCTCCGGGATCCAAGACGGCGGAACAGGCGGCCTCATGATGAGGGTCTTGCCCGGCAGCAGGAGTGAAAGCAGCAAGGACGGTTGAATGGACCGGCTCGTGCACGGCGTTTGGCTCCTCAGCCATGCCGCCACCTCCCAGCCTCCGCGTTCTTCTTCCCCTGCTTCTGATTCCGGCACTGCCATTGACGGCAGACATCACCGTCGGCCGCTATGACATGGCCTCCGTGCGCGACACCTCGACGCTGGAAACCCGTGTGATCGAAGACTGGAAACCCCTCGCCAAGGATCCCGCCCTGCGCGCCAAGGTCGTCGAAATCACCGTCTGCGAATGGTGGCCTGGACAGAAGGTGCGGCTGCCGGTGGCCATGCTGGCACCGGTCGGCAGGACCTGCAGCAACGTGCTCATCGAGAACATGGGGCTGGCCCCCAAGGCACCGATGCCGGCGGGAGCGAAGCTCCGGTTGCTCAAGGAGCATGGCGTCGGGCTGGTGTTTGTCGGCATGGTCCCCATCACGGACATGGAGCCCGTCGGCAGGCTGCACCTGCTCATGGAGGAGCACTTTGTCAGGACCAAGGACACCCGTTACACCCCCGCCTGGATCTGGGGCCTGAGCGACATGCGCGCCCTCACGGCGGCGATGGCCGAACCAGAAGTCTTTCAACCACGCCGGGTGCTGGCCACCGGAGGCTCCAAGCGCGGCGTCGGCGCGGCGGCGGCCTGCATCGCCGACGACCGCATCACCGCCATGATGCCGGTGGTCGCGCCCATCATCGACAGCCCAGGCGGCCCGTATGTCGAGGGCACGCAGGATCCGGTGATCACCCGCATGAACGAGACCTTCATCGCCGGCATGACCTCGGAGACCGGACGCCAGGCCATGCTGGTGCGCCAGAAGGCGCGCTCCGACGAACGCCTCACCCTGGAATCCGTGAAGGCCGCAGGATGGAGCGACGCCGAGATCAAGGATGCAAGCAGCCTGGCCTGGGAGGTCTGCCGCACCACCCACCACCTGGACGCCCTCAAAAAGCGCGGCGTGGACATTCTCTACTGCCAGGGATCCAACGACAACGTCAGCCCCGGCCTCATCGAACTGGGTGAAAAGTTTCCCGGTCTTCCCGTTTACATCATGCCCGGAGGCCAGCACGGCGGCGCCAGGGAGGCCGGTTTCACCAAACCCGTGAACTCACAGGCGGACGTCGATGAAAACCTTTACGCCTTCGCCATGCATCATTTCTTCGACACTCGACGCCTGATCGCCTCGCCCAGGCTGGAGGCCAGGCCCGACTCAGGCCTGAAGCGCTGCCAGGTCAGCGTCACCTTTCCCGACGGCGCCGAGCCTCAGGCCAACGAACTTTACTGGTCCGTGAACCGTCATCCCGACTACAGCATCCTCATGGAGTTTGACGTCTGGCAGTCCGTGCCGCTGAAGGCGGACGGCAAGGGCGCGTATTCGGCCGAGGTGATCCTCGAGAAAGGGGCGAAGACGGTGGATTTCATCTCCGTGCACAGGCATCAGGAGGCGGGCGTCACGCTCACCGTCTCCAGCCATGAAATGCGGCTGACCCGATGATTCAAAAGGAGTGCGGCACATGTCCGCACCCGCCGGACACCTGGGGCTCAGGGCTGGACCTTCTTCACAAAGCAGGCCTTCAGGGCGATGGCCATGCCGTCCATCTTGCAGGAGATCTCGTGATCGCCCTCCACCAGGCGGATGGGCCTGGACTTCGTGCCGACCTTGAGCACCTCGGAACTGCCCTTGAGCTTGATGTCCTTGATCATCGCCACGATGTCGCCATCCGCCAGGACGTTGCCATGGGCATCCTTCACAACGCGCTCCGCAGGGGCCTCCTCCGGCGCTGGATCCTGGGTCCATTCGTGACCGCAGGTGGCGCATTCCAGGCGGTCGCCATGATCCAGGATTTCATCCATCTCACACATCGGGCAGATCTTCTTGCTCATAAGACGTTCACCTGACAGCAGGACGTCAGCATGCGCAACCCCGCGATGCCGGCAGAGCTTGTGCATCCAGGTGAGAAAGGGGTTTTTGCGACAGGATTCACAAGATGGTCAGGATTAACAGGTTTGAAAAAACCTGCTGATCCTGCGAATCCTGTCACTACGGCCATGAGACACCAGCAGTGGCCCATTGGATACCTAAGCCCTGTCAGGCATGAGCCTTGAAAGCAGCGCGCATGCATCTGTCTCCGAGGGCTCATCCGGCTCAGGGCAATGACTGGCGGCGCTTCTTCTGCTCCTCGTCCTCCTCGCCCTCACCACCGCCATAGCCGAGCACCTCCACGCTCATGAGCGAAGGCGTCTGGCTGTCATCATTTTGCGCCACCGTGTTCTCCTTCGCTGCACCGGGTTTCGTTGCGGCCGTGTTGGCGGCGGCCGCCGCCGTGTTCGATGAAGAGGACATGCCGGAGACGTTCACCGCCGCCGCAGCCGGAGCCGCAGCCCCGCCGGAGGCCGTGCCGCCGACGCTGATGTTGCCGCTGTTGAGGACGACCGTCGCGGCAATGTTGAGGTTGCCCGTCGCACGGATGCCGGCATCACCCGCATCCACGGTGCCGTTCGGGGCGATGAGGTCCACGTTGCCCGGAGGCACGCCGGCCACCGTGGCCAGCACGCCGATGCCACCGCCCGTTGCCAGACCGGCAAGGTCCGTCTTCAAGTCGGCGCTCTGCGGATCAATGATGACGCGCGTGGGCGGAGCCGACTGCACGGTCTTTGACGAACTGCCCGCCGCGATGTCGCCCTTCGACGACCAGATCACCTCGTCACCGCCGCGCAGCGTGAAGATTCGCGCAATGCCGATGTCCACGTTCTGGTCGGCGAAGATGTTGATGCCGCCGCCGCCTTCCGTGATGATGCCGGGAGGCGCGAGGGAGTTGCCCAGGAGCGCCGTGGCAAGCTTCAGGCCGCCTCCGGGCACCAGGATGTCGATGCCGCCGCCACTTTTGGTTCGGATGTCACGCGCCTGGGTGGTGATGTCACCGCTCCAGGCCGTGCCTGGGAAGAGCGAGCCAATCGCGGCAAAGCCATCCTCGTAATCCGTGCCCTCGGACGAATGCTCACGTCCGGCGGTACGCAGCGCGATGGCAAAGACGCCAAGCGCCACGCGGCGCTGCTCCTCAGGCGACAGCGCCTGAAACTCGCCCAGCGTGTCCACGGTGGAGCCCGTGGCCTTGGCGTAGTCGCTCAGATACCGCCCGCCACGAGGCCCGTTGATGACCTCGGTGATGAACCGGCTGAAGTCCACGCTGCTGGCGGCCAGGCCGGCCGATGGACCGATGCCCGCGGCCAGAGTGAGGCTGGCGCCGTCAAAGGGCAGGCTCGGGTTCCGGCCGTTGCCGATGCTGGTGATGCCCACCCCGGTGCCATCCGAATTGTTGCCACCGCTGCCAAGGTCGAGATGACGTCCTGCCAGCACCTCCAGCGATCCCGGACCGCTGACCTGGATGTCACCCGCCAGCGGGCTGTCCCCGACATTGATGATGTTGCCGGAGGAGTTTGCCTGGGTGCGCAGCAGGCTGCCGGCGTCATAAAGGATCATGTCGCGCCCGCTGGAGACCACGCTCACATCCGTGGCGGCGGTGTTTTGCAGGTAAAAGGCCACGTCGCGAATGTCGCGCGCAGCCAGGATCCTTGCCATCTTGGGCGTGAACAGGCCAAGGCCGCTGATGTCGCCACCCTGGGCGGTCACGCGCACAGGTTCGGTGTCACCTGCATGCAGCAGCCCCTGCGCATGCAGCGCCTGCTTGGCCTGAAGCACGCCGAAGGCGCCCTGTGTGGAGCCGGTTTCACGCAGGCTGGCGTCCAGGAAGAGCAGGAAGTTGTCGCCCGAGGCACTGGCCGTGCTGGCGGCAAGGCCGCCAAGGGTCTGGAACGCGAAAGGATTGGCCAGGCCGGGGATCGACTGCGGGCTCGCATCGGAGACGTTGATGATGCTGCTGCCCCAGGCGGTTGTTGACGCGCCATTGACCGTGGTGCGGCCGTTCGGCTGAAGGGCGTTGACGGAACCTGTCGCCAGGATGTCCAGCGTGCCACGGCTCGAGGGAGCCAGGGTGAAGCCACCGACCACGTTCACATCCCCGCCGAGGGCCGCCAGCTTCAGCGATCCCGGGGCAAGCGACGCCACCGTGCCAAAGGAATCCACCTTGGTTTCGTTGAGGCGCAACCAGGGATGGTAGTAGGACGAGGTGCCGGGGTTCTGGGCGTTGTAGAGCAGCTGGTTCTGAATCCAGGCCAGCAGCACGGACATCGCGCCACCGCCGCCGACCGTGGGAAGCGTCGTGGAGGATCGCAGCGTCACGGAGCCGGAGAGCGAGGTGACCGAGACCGAGGCATCCTGCGAATAGGTGTTGAAGTAGGTCTTGTACCAGAAGCTGTTGCTGTAGCCGCCCGGGAGAAGGAAGGGGTTCGAGGCCGGGGCGATCAGCACGTCGCGCCCGGCGCGCACGTCAAAGGAGGATTTCCCAACAAAAAGCTGTGTTGGCAGCCAGGCCTGCGACGCCAGAGGGGCGGCGTCGGCGAGGTTGGTCAGCGACGGCGAGCGCGTGGCGTTGGTGATGATGGCCCCCCCGGCCCGCAGGCTTCCAGCACCGCGCTCCACATAATAGACGCCGGCGTCCAGGTTCCGCCCGGCTTGCACGCTGAGGCTGCCGCCGCCAAGCTCGGTCAGCACACCGTCCTTGGAAAGGCGGGCGTTGGTCGGCACCACCGCATCCACGTTGGCGATGTCGCGGCCGGCGGTCATCGACACATTGCCGCCGCCCAGCGCACCGACGCCTTCAAAGAAGTTGCTGTAGTCCACCCACCAGGAGGTCGTCGCCACATCGCCAAATCGTGCCGTGCCGAACTGGCCGGTCATCGGGTCCACATAGCCGCGGCGGTAGAGCCAGTTCATGGGAAGCTGCCGCTGGGAGTCCGCCACCAGCTCGCCGGCGGCGTTGCGAGTGAGATGAATGATGTCATTGCCCGCACGGATCTCCACGTTGCCGCCGCCCTGGGCGTACTGGACCGCGTAGGGCGGCGTCTGCTGAATGGGGCCGAGGCTGCTGGTCCCCCCGGCATAATCAAGGATCGGCAGGTCGAAGCGTCCGCCCATCGTCGGATCCGCCACACGAACACCGGCCGAATAGATGGTCGCGTACTGGTTGAGCAGACGGACATCGGCGCCTGTGCTGATGTCAATGCCACCACCGCCGGTGCGGATCACCTGGTAAAAACCCGCCACGGCCACCGAAGTCCTGGCCCTTTCCCCGAGGTTGCTGGCGATTTCATTCGCATCACCCGCGTTGCGGCCGAGCAGCAGCGAACCGCCACCCTGGACCACCGAGCGATGATCGACCGAGCTGAAGTCCGCTCCTGCGGCGAGCCGGTAGGACCAGCCCTCGACATGATCCGAGACCAACGAATTGTTGGTCATCAGCTGGGCGTTGTAGGCGGCGGAGGTGAAGCCGTCGCTCAACGCCTCGTTGAACACCAGGTTCCCGGAGGCGCGCAGGGTCAGCACACCGGCGCTCTGACGAGCGCCGAACCGGAAGCCTGACAAATCCCAGGCCGTGCTGCCGGCGCCTGGATTGGTGTTTCCGAGCGTCAGGTCGCCGGTGCGGTTGACGAGCTCCGCGCCGGTCAGCAGCACAAAGCTGGAGGCAAGCGCCGCATTGCCACCCGTGAACAGGCGGGAGGTGATGGCGGATTCATTGGCGGCAAAGGCGTTGCCATTGGCCAGCACCTGGTCCCTGACGGCGGTGGTGATCGTTCCGCCGCCGGTCAGGTCATACACTTGAAAACCTTCCGCTGTGATCGCTGAAGCGCCCAGCACGGAGCCGGCCACGGGCCGCAGGGCCAGGTCGGTTCCACCGCCGGTCTGCGGCGCACGCAGATGCAGGGTGCCGGAAAACTGCCCGGCCGTGAGCGCCGCATCCACCGACAGGTCCACCACGCTGCCGGACTGGATGTCGATCTGTCCGCCGGACTGGCCGCGCGTCTCCAGATAAACGTCGCCGCCCTTGCCGGCGGAGTCCACCTTCTCGGCCGATGCATCAAGACGCGCGCCTGACTGCAGGGTGACGCCCTTGTAGGCCAGAAGACGGATGGTTCCCCCCGTGACTCCCGAGGCATCCACCTGTCCCGTGACACGAATGGCACCGGCATCGGCGCCGAGCGTCAGGCCGGCGACCCGGGCGTTTCCATCCAGCACCACGTCACCGTCGCGCACCCGGAAGTCGCGCTGCCCGGTGAATCCGGCGTTGTTCAGCAAGGTGTGCAGGCCGGAGGTCGAGGTCATCTGGCGCACGTCCAGGCCAAACGAAGCGCCGCCGGTTCCGAGCAGTGTGGCCGCTCCCAGGCTGACCGAACCGGAGGGCACGCTGATGTCCACACGCCCCGCTTCCCCTCCCGTCACGGCGGAGACATCGAGCGTGCCGGAAACCGTGACATTGCCCTGGTCCGCCGCCAGGCGAATGTTGCCGGCCTGAAGCAGACGCTGCTGACCGACAGGACCTGAAGCGATGCCGGCGGTGCTGACTTCACCACCCATCTGCAGGCTGCCGGAAGCGGCCCTGAGCGTGACGGAGCCGCCCGGCAGCGTCATGCGGCTGTCAAAGCGAAGGCTGGAGCCTGTCAGGCTGAGGCTCGCGGCGGCACCACCGGCCTGAAACGCGGCCGAACCCGCGGAGGTGACCTCCATCGCGCCTGTCGAGGTGATCGACTGCGAGGAGCCGGCGGCCGACTTCATCCAGGGCGCCGCCAGGCTCAGGCTGCCGCCGACAGTCAGGCTGCCCGAGCCGTCGAGGAAGATTCCCTTGGAAGCCTCCGCCTGCACGGCTCCATATTGGACGATGCGCGAGGCGTTGCCGCCAAGGTGCAGCTCCTCGGCCTCGATGCGCAGCGTGCCGCCCGCCGTCCCGGTCTCCGTGCCGGAGGCGGCCGCGTTCGCAGAGTTGGCGATGTCCACGCGCCTGGCCGCGAAGGTGACCACGCCGCCGCTGTTGCTGAAGCCGCGGATCTGCGCCGCGGAAAGGCTGAGCGAATCCAGCGTGCCGCCGCCCAGGGTGCCCGAACCATAAGTGTCGAGCGTCGTGTAGCTGAGCAGGGACAGGGAGCGTGCCGAACCAAGATTGGAAAGGGCCGTGGCATCCAGCACCAGGCCGCGCCCCGATGTCGGGCCAGATGAACCGCCCAGAACCAGGCTGACCTGGCCGCTGCTGAAGCCGATGCTTGTTCCCTCCACCACGGCGGACGAGGCAAACGTCGTGGCGAAGGTGCTGTCCAGCAGCACGCTGACGCCTGAAACCTGGCTGCCTGCCCCGAGGGTCATGGCGGCGGCACCCGTGCCCGGGGTCACTCCCAAACGCCTCACCGCCGCGCCCAGGTCACTGGAGACACGCAGCAGCGAGCCCGAACCGCTGCCGGAGACGCTGCTGCTGCCGAGCAGCAGTGTTTCGGCACCGCCGGAGAGCGCACCCGACTGCCTGACCACTGCATCCGCCGTCAGCTCGATCAATCCGGAGGCGGCGAGGATGATCTCCGGCCCCTCAAGAACCTCCGCCTCACCCTGGGCAGTGTTCATGTTGTCCACGGTGATGTTGCGGGTTTTCACCGCCACCGCAGTGCCGCCTTCAGCCTGGCTGCGCACGCCGCCGATGAGCAGGCTGCCAACACCGAAGCTGCTCAGCTGACGCGCGCTGAGCAGCAGCTTGCCCGCCACCGGGACACTGTCCTGATGCCCGATGATGATGTCCAGCGGACTGCTGATGTCGATGCTGCCGTCGCGCCCCTGTGTCGTGATGGGACGCGCTGAAACCGTGCCGGCGAGGGACATCGCCGAAGTCGCATCCAGCACCATGCGCCCGGAATCACGAGGCAGGCGCTGGAGGTCCAGCCCGCGTTGCGCGGCATAGGCGGCCAGGAAGGTGTTGGCCGAGAAGGTGTCATACTGCGCGCGCTGTGCCAGCGTGGTGGAAGACGCGATTTCAAAGCGCTGCTGCAGCAGCGGCGCGGCGCGTGTCGTGCTCAAGGTGTTGTAGCGCTGCCCAGAAGTGAGCACGGCACCGTCAGGACGCAGCTGGCTGGAGACAGGCACGCCCGACTGCGGCGTGATGAGGAAGGCGCCGGGAAGCAGCGCATAACGGGCCGGCAGCAGCGTGTAGAGACCGGCGGCAAGGCCCGCACCACCCCCAAGCTGCACACGGTCACCCACGCGTATCGTGCCGTTCACATACCCCAGGTCGCCCTTGAGGCTGGCGGCCTCGGCGCCGGTGTTGAAGGCGCCGAAGGGGGCATACCAGTCCTGATAACCTGGCAGCACGGCAAAAAGGCCCTCATCCGCCAGGATGTCGCGCGTTCCACTCGTGCCGCTGACAAATCGGTAGGCCAGCAGGTCACCGCCGCCGCGAAGATCCTGAAGCGCGCCGTCCTGCGTAGTGATCTGCCGGGAGGAAAGCAGGATGGTCTTTTCAGGCAGGCCGCCGGCGGTGATGTCCAAGCCCGACGGATCAATCCAGGAAACGCCGTCGGTGCTCGTGCCGTAAGGAACGAGCAGGCCCTTGCCGGTGAGCGGGTCCACACCGGACACCGAGGTGATGCTGCCCGTGCCCAGCGTGAGGCTTTGCGTCACCGGGATCTGCGCCTTGGAACCGGTGATCAGATCCTGCGGACGCGTGCCCTCACCGTTCCAGCCAAGCTCGATGGAACCAAACGGCGCACGCAGCACGCCGTCCTGACGGATGTTCGAGGCATAAACCTTCAAGCTTCCCCCCGCGCTCAGCGGCAGGGCCTTGCTGCCGGCGGCCTCAAAGGCCGCCGAGCCTTTCACCGCCAGCGAAGGATCATAGACCGAAATCGTGAAGTCAGTGCCGGTGACCGGATAAACCTGCGCTGCACGCATGAGCAGGCTGCCCGCCATGTTGAAGGTGCCGTTGCCGCGGATGTCACCATTTTCAGCGATGAACGATGCCGAACCGATTCCCTGAAGCGAAAGGTTGCCGATGTCGATCAACTGCGCCTGAACCGTCAGGCTGCCACCACCGGAGGTCGGTGCGAAAAAGAACGGCTGCACATCCTGCAGGAAGGGGTTGGGCACCTCCGTGGGCGCAAGCGGCGCATCAAAGACCTTGCCAAGCGCCACATGCCGCCCGGCCAGAAGAACATCCGCCGACGCCTGAAGCACGCCGCCCGTGGCGACGGCAAGGCTTCCTCGCGCCTGGACGACGACGCTGCCGTCAAAGGCGACGTTGCCGCCTAACCTGAGGTTGTCGAAGCCGCCTGAGGCAAAGTCATCCGCGGCAAAGTAGCCGATGCCGGACGGCACCGACGGCGCGGCGCCAATGGCGGCGGAAGGGTCGGCAAAGAAGGCGCCGCCCGGGCGTGACTGGGCCACCGAAAGGTTGATGTCATCGGGCTCGGGCGTGACGCCGTTCTGATAAAAACGCCCTGAGGAAACCTCGAGCGTGCCGCCTTCCGCCGTGGCTCCGCCGGCACGGGCACGCAGGTCAGCCTGCGTGTGCAGCATCTGCCCGCCTTCGAGGATGATCGATCCGCCGTCGCTCTCCAGTCGCACCGGTTTGGAGGCGACCGTGTTGACCGGCGCTGTCAGGCCGCTTGAAGCAGGCACGGAGCCGCCACCATCGGCAAGGCTTCCACCGAGGCTGTTGCCGCCCAGGTTCGCGGGAATGACATCCACCGTCTCCGCCGTCCCGCTGGCATCCAGGCGTGAACCGTCCTCGGCCACGATGTTGCCGGAAACCTGAATCCTGCCGCCGGAGAGCAGCGTGCCGATGCGACGCCCGAAAGGATCCGGCACGGCCAGGAAGCTGCCGGCCGTGGACAGCCGGGCAGTGGATCCCAGATAGACCGTCGTGAAGGCCTTCTGCGGGTTGGGATCCAGCGTGGGCAGCCTGTCCTCACCCTGCACAGTGATGCTGCCGCCGCTGGCAGACACCTGGCCCAGCAGGCTCACCGTGTCGGCGGTGAAGGAAACCGAGCCACGTGCTCCGGCATCAATGACGGAGCCCGCACGTGCCACCAGGTCTCCACGCACCACCATCAGGCGGGAGAACTCATCGACCGCACCCGTCGCGGAAAAGGTCAGCGAGGAAGGCTGGCGAAGGCCGGGATGCGGCAGCAGTGTCCGGACGTTCATGGCCGGGCCGTCGGGCTCATAGATGTAGCTCCGCACCTCGGGCTTCACACGCGCGGAGGCGTCGATCACCAGGCCCGGACGATAGGTTTCAGGACCGGACTGGGCGCCGATGCCGATGAGCCGGTGGCTTGAAAAGCCGCCCTGGTTGAAGAACTCGGAGCCAATCAAAAGCGTGTCAGCACCCGCCGTGCCGCCGATCTGGATGAGCGGGGCCTGCAGGGTCATGGAACCTCCCGCGACACCCGTGCCAGCCATGCCTTGCAGCTGCCCCGCCAGCTTGAGGGAACCGCCTCCGACCCAGTTCAGGTTCAGATCCGCGCCGCCCTTGAGCGTGAGATTTCCACCGCGTCCGTAAGTGCGGTCCAGCACACCGTCCACGCGCGCGCCGCCGCTGACATCCAGCCGGCTGCCCGCCCTGACATCCACGTCATATCCACTGATGCTCAGGCTGCCTCCGGCCAGCACATAGGGCGTCGTCCCCAGGGAGAAACGATCGTCCACCAGGCTGCCGCTGACGTCGATGACCGAAGAACCGGCCACGGTCACGCGACCCCTTCCAAGGTTCGCGAGAGGCGTTGATGGATCCGCGCTCTGACGCAGTTCATCGACGGCAAAGGGCGAGAGGTTGTAGGCACGCAGGGCCACGGATCCACCATGGCTCACGATGGATCCCTGGATGTCGATGTTGGCCCCTTCGAGTGTGACGCCGCCGCCGGGCTGCATTTCAAGGACCTCACCTGCGGCCAGCACCACGTTTCCATCACGGTTGCTCACCGTCAGCTTTCCAAAACCCGCGCGCTTGAGGTTTTCCGGTGAAAGCAAGAGCGTGGTCAGCCTGTCCCCGGACAAGCCCACAGGATTCCCCGATCCATCGACGGCAAAGTCCGGCGCGGCCGTCTGGGTCAGCCCGCTCTGAAACAGCACCGTCGGCGGTGTCGGCGACTGGTTGAAGTAGGTCGGGCCCACGGCCTTTTGATTTTGCAGCTGGATCGACAGCGTTGAATGAGCGGCCTGCACCTCGATCTGTCGCTGGCCGTTGACGGTTCCGGCGTTCATCGTGGCATCGAGGGCCAGGCTGGGGGCCTGGATGTTGAGGGAGCCACCGGAGCCGCCATACACATAACCCGCCTCAAAACGGGTGCCGCGCAGAAGCTGGCTGGTGTAGGTCCGTGACACGCCCCACTGATTGCTGGTCGTGGTGAAGGAACCCGTGTAAAGCCCGTCATAGACCGTGTCCGGCGTGGCATCCGCAATGTCCACCAGCCGCCCGCCAAGCATGACGCGGCTGGTCGTGACCACGGCTCCCTGATAATCGACGTATCCCCCTGACACATCGAGGGTGGAACCCTGCTGAAGGATCACGGAGCCGCCCGAACGAATGTTGAGGCTGCCGCCGTCGATGGTGAGCTGCGCGGCGTCACGCTGGATCAGTCCGACGAAGCCGGAGGCGTCCGCCAGGGGCGTGCCGACCCAGGTGTGTCCGTCAAAGACCCCCTGCCGACGGATGTCGATCGTCAGGTCAACACCGCGCAGGTCTCCGTTGCGGTTGTAGGAGAAGTCGGCGAACTCGGAGCCGCGGAGCTGCAGCGTGAGGATGTTCTGAAGGATCGACGCCTGCACCGCCGCACTGCCGGCCACGTTGATGAAGGCGCCTTTGCCGACATGCACCTGCCCTTCGGAATAGACAAACTGGTTGCGCAGGGTGCCGCCGATGCTGTCGAGCTTCCAGGCCCCCGCCTCAAGGTTCACCGTGGCGTTGGGCGCCAGCAGCATGGCGTCGTCCATGAGACGCACCACCCTGCCCCGCAGGTTCACCTGGGACGGCAGGGCCAGGCGCGTGCCGACCAGCGTCTCGCTGGAGTCCCACTCCGGCAGGATCTGCGTGACGCTGCCCTGGCCCAGCACCACCTCACCCGTGCCGCCAAACAGGAAGGGCGCGCCAAACGCCGTGTTGGTTGGATCGTAGATCGGGTTGGCGACCGCCGCGTAACCGGCCTGGAGGTCGATGCGTCCGTTGAAGGAGACCGAGGTGGTGGCCGCAAGCACACCATTCTGCCGGACACTCCTGCCCGCCATCGTGATGTTGCCACGCTGGGCGTTGATGATGCCGAGGTTGGTCACCGTTCCCGCGCTGCCGGTCCAGGCGCTCACCAGGGGATCTTCAACAGCGCCGACAAACACGTCGAGGCCGCGCAGGCTGGGGTCGCTTGAACTGTGCCCCATCATGCCCACCTGCAGCCCGGCCGCCAGGATGGCCTGACCGTCCGGAGTGGAGATTGTGCCTTCATTGACCACGTTCGCCCCCGCCAGCACCACACGGCCGCCGACCTTGTCCGCCGTCGTCGGAGCGGTGATCTGCGCACCGGCCTCGACCCGCACATCGCCCACCTTGCCCGTGCCGTTCAGGTCAGGCGTGAACTTCGGTGTTCCCTTGGCCCCGGCCGCGACTTCAATCGCCGAAAACAAAGGCTGCAGATCCGGATTGTTGAGCAGGCCGCTGCTGGTGAGGTTGGTGTTCACCGGCAGCGCAGAAGCCACAAGCGCATGCGCATTGACCTGGGATTTGCCTCCGAAGATGATGCCATTCGCGTTGATGACATACACCTGTCCCTCGGCCTTGATCTGACCCAGGATCTGCGACGGCCTTCCCGTCGGGTCCTTGACGGAGTTGAAGGCAATCCACTGGCCCGCGCTCTTGCCGCCCTTGGTCTGGTCAAAATACAGCGTCGTGTTGCGCCCGACGTTGAAGGTGCGCCATTCCAGAAACGCCTGCTGCAGCTGCTGCTTCACCGTCACCGTGACCGAACCGCCCGTGCCAGGCGTCTGCACGGGTGCATCCGCGCCGACAGGCGCGCCCAAAGGATCCAGGCCCCCGGTGCCCAGGCCATCCGGCACGGAAGGAAGTGGCGTGCCCGGGCTGTTCGGGTTCATGCCATTGCCCCCGCCAACCTGGCTGCGTGCCTGAAGCTGAAGCCGCTGCACGGCCTCAATGGCCCGGCTGGTGCGCGCCAGGGCGTCGCCCGCGTTGCGACGGGCCGCCTGGGCGGCGGCGCCTCCTGCCGTCGCATCCGCCCCCGGCTGGGGATTGTTCCTGCGCCCTCCGCCGGCGGCGGCGCCGCCCCGCAGAATGTCCCCCGCCATCCCATGCAGGGGCGTGATCAGGCAGAGCAGAAGGGCCAGCGGCCCCTTCAGCCGACGTGGAAAACGCAGGAGGGCACGGTGGCGGAGCGGCTTGTTCATGGCGCGGGCTTGCTGACGTTGGCGGAGGATTCGGCAGTGGCCGGGCTCGCACCGGGCGCCTGAACGGCGGCGGTGTCTGAAGCGCTGCCGGGATCGGGCTTGATCTTCGCAGCCTCCACCTTGCGCCCGTAGTCCTGGATGTAGTTTTCAAACTTCACGCGCATCGATCCGATGAACGGCTCCCTGGACATGATGGCCGTGCCGAGGCCAAAGCTCTCGTACTTGTCCAGGATCTCCGTGGCCAGGGCGTGCATCTCACGGTTCTTCCGCTCGTGCTCGGCGGCAAGGCGCTCCTGCTGCAGCGCCTTGGAAACAGCCTCGATGCGCTCGGCCTCCTTGGCGAGTGCGATGGTCTTCGCCTGCTCAAAGCCCTGCCTCCACTTCTCCAGCGCCTCGGTGTATTGAGCCAGCAGCTTCTCCTTCGCCTGAAGCTTCGCCTCAAGCTCCTGGATGCGGCGCTGTGTCTCGTCCTTGTAGGCCTTGGACTGGCTGACCTCGTCCTTGAGCTGCTTGGCCGTGGCCTCCTGGCGCGCGGTCATCTCCTTGAGCGAGGCCTCGGCCTGAAGCTGGGCCGCCTGGGCGTTCACCATCTGCGTCTCGGCGTCGGTGATTCGCTGCGCCAGCTTCTTCATGGCGTCACGCATGCGCTGCATCATCGGATCCTGCGCCTGCTGGGCGGGCGACGTGACGGGAATGGCGATGGCAAGAAGCAGCAGGAAAGAAAAAGAAAGGGTACGGCTCATGGGGTCAGAACTCGGCGGTGAAGTCGAACATGAAGATGTCGGTGCTGAGGGGCGGCCCGGCGATTTCGCTGGTGCTCATCCACCTCGCGGCCATGCGGACACGGCGGGACAGGGCCACGGATGCGCCCAGTGAGAAGCCTTCAAAGTTGGTGCCGCCGCCGCCGAAGTCGCTGTCGGTGAAGGCATCAGGCATGGCGTCGGATTCCACATAGCGGTAGTCCACCCAGGCCGACCAGTCGCCGCGCTTTTCAAACCTGGGGCGGCCGAACTCGGCCCTCAGCATGAACGCGGTGTCGCCACCCTCATAGGAGCCGAGCACGTTGTTCGCGGGGGAGGGCCCGCGGTTGTTGACGGCCACCTTGTCGATCTCGGAGGGGTTCCAGGCGGTGTTCTTCACATAGTCGGCGATCAGGCTGAGCCGGTAGGGTTCCCAGAGATCGAAATCCAGACGCGCATTGATGTCGATGTCGCGGAACTTTGAGGCAAGGCCGTAATACTGGAACTGGTTGATCGTGCCCATGTTGTTGTCGGCGGTCGGCAGGATGTTGCGGATCGGACGGTAGGTGTTGCCGCGCTGGGCAAAGGAGGGGCGTGACTCGTCCGTGTCTCCGACGTCCTGGTCCGAAAGCGGCACGAAGGGCGACGAAAGGCGACCCTCAATGCTGTCGAAGTCATAATAGGCCGCGGCGACCTTGGCCGTGACCTTCTCCGCCAGGGCAAACTGGATGCCAAGCTGGGCGCCATAAAGGTACTTGTCGTTGCTGGCGACCTTGGACGGCTGGTTGACCGCAAAGTTGAAGTCCGAGTTGAAGATGGGGAAGGCGCCCAGCGTGCCAAACACGGTGCTGCGGCCCACCTTGCGACGTCCCTTGAACGCGAGGCCGTCAAACGCAAGGTCGTCATCCCACATCATCTCGGTGGACATGAACGGATTGTTATAGCGGCCAACGAAAAGGTTCACGTTGTTCCCAAGCTCGCTGCCCAATTCATAGCGGACATAGGCACGGTCGAGCCAGAGGCTGTACTTGCTGAAGTTGCCGCCCTGTCCGTTCAGCGTCACCCCCATGGACTGGTTCTGGGTGACCGGTGAATTGTTCTCACCAGTGCCGATGCCTGCACCGATGAACCAGCCGTCCTCAAGCGAGGCCTCCAGGCCGGCTCGGGCAAGGAGCTGAAACGTGTAGCGGTCCTGGTCGACATTGTGCTGCGGCGAGAAGTTGTTGCCCGCCGTGTCGAAGGGCCGGCCGATGTTGATCTGGTTGAAGTTCGGGAAAGCGCCGCTGTTGTCATTGCCCTGGCCTGCCAGCAGGTCGCCGCGGTAGCGCATGCGCAGGCTGCCAAACCATTCGATGTTGTCATCCTTGTCGTCAGGCAGGTCGAGCCACTTCTCGTCACGGGCCTTCTGCATCACCTCGCCGCGGATCTCCTCGCGCAGCTCCTGCTTCACATTCTCAGGGATGTAGGTCACGCGCACGTCGCCCGGATCGGCATGAGCCAGGGCCGCGTCCTCCAGCAGCTGGGACTTGGCCATCTCCGCCTCGGCCTGCGCCTGGGAGATGAGCGCCTCCGCCTCCTCCTGGCTGAGCAGCTTTTTCGCCACCATGAGCTTGAGAAGATTCAGCGTCACGCTGGTGGCGGGTGAGTCGGCGGCAATCGCCGGAGCCGGACCGACAGGCTTCGGCAGGTCGTCCACAGGCGGCCCGCCAAGCAGCATGACGGCCTCGTCAGAAATGCCAGGCGCACCGGCCGCCGCCACGGCGGCCTGAGGAAGACCGGCATCCTGGGATGCCTGGGGCTGCGGACCGGCGGCCTGCTGGGCCTTGAGAACCTGCGACGTCATCAGCAGAAGGCAGGAGAACATCGGCAGACGCCGGATGGAGGGGAGTAACGTCATGGAAACAAGCTTGGCGATCAAAGGAAATTCAGGGGTTGGCGGAGGCGAGCCCGCCGGGCTTGCGGGCGTTCAACCGCATCACGATGGGCATCGGCATGCCGGCGGGAGGGGGTTCATCCAGAAGCAGTCCGACGAGCACCTCGCCCTTGAGCGCGGCGTCCACGGCGGCGTCACCGGTCGATCCGGAAAGCGTGGCACGGGTGATCCTGCCGGAGGCATCCGCCCAGATCCGCGCCGTCAGCGAAAAGGAGGCGGAGCGAGTGCGCGGGTGGCTGCGCATGGCGCCCGCGATGGATTTCTGCACCTTGCTGGCAAAGTAGCCGTACTTGCCGCCTCCGCCTCCGCCACCGATGCGTCCGCCGCCATTGCCCTGGCCGGGCTTGAAGGCGCCCAGGCCGGCCATGCCGGGACCGTTGCCGGTGAGGTTGGTGGAGATGGGCGGCGGCTCGTCAGGCGCAGGCTCCTCGGGTTTGGGCTCCTCCTCAACCTTCTCCTGCGCGACCATCTCCTCCTCCTTGGGCGGCTCGGGCTCCGTCGGCTTGGGAGGGGGCGGAGGTGGAGGCGGAGGGGGCGGAGGTGGAGGCGGGGCGATGCTCACCATCATCATCGGCTGCGCGGCGCGGGCCGGAGCGGAGCCCTTCGGCCCCTTGAACATCATCCAGGCACCACCGCCGATTCCTGCCGTCAGCAGGATCAGAAGCCAGCGATGGCGGCTGAGGAAACCGTCCTCGTCGTCATCTTCCATGTCGTGCGCGCTCATGTCTTGATGGGATCTTATTTGTTAGGTTTCGTGGCCAGGCCGATCTGCTCGAAGCCCGTGCGTCCGAGCACGTCGAGCACGTCCATGATGAGCTGGTACTGGGTGGAGCTGTCCCCGCGAACGATCACAGGCGCGTCAGGCAGCGAGGCCTTGATGGAGCCGAGCTTCGACTCGAGCTCGGCGACGGAGGCCACCGGGCTGGCGTTGAGCTTGATGTTGCCCGCGTTGTCCACGGTGATCGCCTGAATCTTCGGCGCGTCCATCTTCTTGGCCGCCGCGTTGCTCGCCTTGGGAAGGTTCACCTTCACGCCCTGGACGCCCGCCGTGGTCATGATGATGAAGATCAGCAGCAGCACCAGGTAGAGGTCCACCATCGGCGTGACGTTGATGTCGTCGTAGCTCTTGTTGTCGGCTTGCATGGGTTCAGGCCTCCTTGTGATGCTCCGCCATCTTGGCGATGAACTCGTCGATGAAGGTCTCCATGTTGGTGACCACGTCCTTGATCCTCGAGCTGAGGTAGCTGTAGATGAACAGGCAGGGAATGGCGACCGCCAGGCCCGCCACTGTCGCGAGCAGGGCGCCTGCGATGCCAGGCGCGATGGAGTTCACCTCCACCTGGCCCGACTTGGCGATGACGGCAAAGGTGATCATGACCCCGATCACCGTGCCCAGCAGCCCCAGGTAGGGGCCGCCCGCGATGCCGATGGTCAGGAAGACCAGGTTGCTGTGCAGCTTCTGCACCTCACGCACCAGGCCCCCGTGCATCGTGGCCTTGATCGCCTGGATCGAGCGTCCTGACAACCCCTTCGACTCCTTGCGCCTCGTCCCGTCGAGCGTGATCTCACGCACGGTCGTGACACGGCGGGCGATCTCCTCGCTGCCCAGGTGGTAGATGTGATAAAGCGGCGACTTGCGCATCAGCTTCATCGACTTCGCGTTCACTGTCCCGCCCATGCTCTTGATGCTGTCCTCGTTCTCGGAATCAAGCGCCGTCAGGTCCGAGGAGATCTTCTCCCAGCGCTTGATGAACTCCTTCGAGGCCTTCTCGATGGTGTTGAGATACATGAACTTGCCCGCCGCGATGACCATGCCGACGACGGCCAGCAGGGCGCAGAGCACGATCACCACCCAGCCGTCGAAAGTCAGGTCCTTGGAGATGTCGGCCAGCAGCGAAAGGTGCTTCATCAGCTCGCCCTCCTCCGCATGTTCGGAAAGCTCGTCCTGACCGATGACAACCAGCTTGCCCGCCTCGTTGACCGACCCTTGCGAGACAGCGTCAAACAGCACCATCCCCTCGCTGCGGGCAGTCTTCGCCAGGCGCACTTCATCAAGATCCCCCAGCGGCCCCCTGCCCCCGGCTCCATCACCCCCCAGATGAACAGGCGTGTTCAGGGCGGGCAGCGATGCAGACAGCGTGCCGTCCACCTTGCCATCCACAAACAAGGCCGCCTTGCCCGAGCCGACAACCAGCGCAAGATGATGCCAGGCTCCCGGCGAAACCGCCGCGGCGCCGCTGCCCCGCTGGCCGTTCACCTCAACATACGGAGTTCCGGCGCTGAAGCCGATCGACAGCGACTTGCCTCCGTCCTTGCGGCTCAGGAGCACGCCCTCGGGTGCGCCGGCAGGCTTGAACCAGGCGCTGAAGGTGAAGGAACCTCCCTCCGCCCATTCGATCTGCGGCGCAGGCTGAAGCGTCAGCGGCGCCGTGCCGGTGAGCCTCTGGCCCGACCCCACATTGCCCGGGCCGGCGGCGGCCGTCCCCTCGATCGTCAGGGCGCTGGCGGAGGAGTCCTTGGAAAGCGAGGCGGCATCGGCAAAGTGAAACACCGCCACCGTTCCTTCATCAAACGTGCCCTTGGCATCCGCCGTGGCGGCGGCATCGGTGACATTGCCCGTGTACATCCAGAGGGTTGTCGCCGCGCCGGACTTCACCTCGGGCGCCTTCACCCAGACATAGGCCTCGTTGAGCAGCCCGTCCCACTTCTCAATGTGATGCGGAAGGACGGTCTTGTTGTCATCACTGACAAAGCGCAGGTCGCTTCCATCCTCCTTGGAGGCGAGAAAGTTGAAGTTGCCATCATGCAGGCGCAGCAGCAGCACCGCGTCCTTGAGATCACCCTGAAGCTGTACGCCCCCAGTGCCTGCGTCGATGACAAGCTTCTTGCGCGAGGGCCACTTCGCATCCCACCAGGGATGGGCGGCCGCATGCTCCTCGGCGTGAAGGCAGGTGAGCGCGGCAAGAAGCAGGCCGAAACAGGCGAGGGTTCGTGGGATCAGAGACGTGCGGATCATGCGTGAATGAGGGGAGGTGGGTTCAAAACTCGGACCAGAGCCTGAAGCTCAGCATCAGGTCGCCGCGGCGCGTGGGCTCCATGTCGAGAAGCGGAAAGCCGGCATCGAGCACGGCATGCCAGTGGTCCCAGAGGCGGAACTCGGACCCGACGCCCAGGCTGGCCAGGCTCCACTGCTGGCGCTGCTCCGGCAGCGAGTCATTGATCGACAGCCATCCGGCGTCGGCAAAGGCGTGCAGCCTCCATTCCACGGAGGACGGCGTGCCATCGTCGTTCTTGCCGCTGCGGGGGCCGAGGAGCGAGGGTGACCTGAATTCCAGCGTGCCGGTCACCCCCTTGTCACCCAGGGCGGCGGAGGCCAGGTAGCCGCGCACGCTACCCTGCCCGCCTGCGGCGAACTGCTCGTTGTTGATGAGCGCGTCTCCTGTGATCTGGCCCGACCCCTTGATAAAGGCCTGCCAGCCGCCGGGCAGGTCATGAAGATGCGTCAGTTCTCCACGCAGGTAGATGAAGCCGCCGTCGGCATTGTAGCGCTTGTCGTCAAACTCCTGACGTTCACTGGTCCCGCGGAACGCCCAGTTCAGCCCGAGGCTGCCGCTGGTGAAGGAGCTCTTCCGGCTGGCAAACGCATTGTAGGTTGCCGAGAAGGGCCAGTAGCGGACCGGGGCTCGGATTTCGGCGCCGGTGTCCCCGAGCCTCGTGTTCTGCTTGAAGTCCTTGTAGTCAAAGCCCCAGGACAGGGAATGCATGAAGCCGTCCTTCATGGGCAGGTCATGGTTGAGCCGCAGCCCCGCCATCACCCCCTGGCCGACGACCGCCGAATCCCCCAGGGTGTTGATGTCGCTGCTCTGCTTCATGCCGCTGAGCGTCAGGCTGGTGTTGTCACCCACGGGCAGTGTGTAGTATCCGGAATAGACCTCGCCGTCCTCGATCCTCTCCGGCGCAACCTGGAAGCTGAGGCCCAGGGTGTGTCCGAGCAGCCAGAGGTTGGCGTAGGACAGCGCACCGTTCACCCGCAGCGGCACCGTGTTCGGGCTGTAGCGGTTGTTCAGCTCGATGCTGCCGTGAAACGGAGCCTTGTCCTCCACGTCGAGCTCGATGTCCAGGAACCTGGGGTCCTCGGAAGGCGTCAGCCTCGGCGTCACCTTCATGTCCGCCGACTTGTTGAGCGCGACGATGTCACGCTGAATGTTTTCAAAGTTAGGCGGCGTGCCCGGGGCGAGCGACGGGGCGCGGTTGCGGATGGACGAGGGCAGGTGCCATTTCGCGCCGTTCACATGCAGGCTGCCGACACGCGCCTCGACCACCTCCATGCGGATGATGCCGCGCCGGCCCGTCTGCGGAGGGACGCTGACGCTGACGGCCTGGTAGCCGCGTTCATGGAAGGTCTTTTCAAGCGCCTGCCTGGCCTTTTCAATGTCCTCCGCCCGCCGCCCCGGCCCCAGGTAGGGATAAACCGCCTTCGAAACATCCAGGCTTGAGAGCAGGGTGGAGCCGCTCACGCGGTACTCGCGGATGAAGTAAAAGGGTTCTGGCCGGGCCTGCGCCGCAGCGTCCTGGGAAAGGAGCGCCAGCGGCTTCACACAGGCCAGGAACAGCGCAGCGCACAGGAGCGGGCGGATGGCGTTTCGGCGTGGCATTCAGGGGGTGCTTCGTGGCCCCAGCCTTGCTTCCTGAGCCATGCAGCCTCAATGGGATTAAGGTGACGAATCCGTTTCAGAAAGACGCGCATCGACCTCAAAGCGTGAACAAATTGTCACACAAGACACCCTGGACGGCCCGCCATGAAACAAAACATCCCGCGGATGTGAGCCGCGGGATGTTTGATGCCAAAGCTTGTTAGTCCTGACTTTCGCCCGAGGCTAGTCAAGCGGAACCAGCTCAACGGGACCCGATTCACCGAGTCCGTCAACCACCTTGGGCTTGCCTGACAGGAAGTAGCCGTAGGCCCCGGCGAACGGGCCCTTCTGATAGACCCTGCCGTTGAACTTCGGCTTCGTGCCGTCCGAGTGGGTGAAGGTGCCGGTCAGCTCGCCGGAGGCGGCCGTCAGCTTCACGGAGTAGCTCTTCACGTCCGCCGCGCCGGCGGCGGTGACGGAGGTCACCTTGTTGACGTCGGTGATGGCAAGCCGTGCGCTGACATCGGCCGCCAGCAGACCGCCGCTGAAGACGAGATCAGCATTGCCCTCGGCGCCGACCGCAGGAAGGCCCGGAATGACACCACCGGCACGTGCCGGGTCATAGGACGAGGCGTAAAGGTCCACCTTGACGCCCTCCTCCCACCCCCAGGGATACCACTGCATGGCGTTCTGCCAGGGGCGGTACCACAGGCAGTCCACGGCCTTCATGTCGCTGTCCGTCTGCGTGGCGTCGAGAATCAGGAGGCCGCCGAAGGAGCCGCGGTTGCCGTACAACTGGGCGAAGAGCGGAGCCTGAAGCGTGGAACCCGCGCCGGTGTTGACCGGAACGCTGACGGTGACGGCCGTGTCATCGGCCAGTCTGGCCGCCAGGGTGACCGTGCCCGTGCCGGTGATCTTGATGCTGCCGACGCCTGCTCCCTGCGGGTAATCAACCGTGGTCAGGCCGTTGGTCTGGTCCTTGGCCGGAATCACCACGTTGTGGACGCCCTTGTTCAGCAGGAACGGCGAGGCCGGGGACATCGGGGCCTTGGCCGTGAAGGCGGCACGCTTCAGCGTGAAGGTGCTGCGCGAGGCGACGACGCGGCGGTAATAAAGGGTGACCGCGCCCGTGATCTCGTTGGCATCCGCATCCCAGTTCATCTCGGAAAGCTCGATCGCCGGCTTGGTCGTGCGCTCGACACGCACCATCTTCGTCGTGTCAGCGCCGAAGTAGGCCAGGCCGTCCGCCGTGAAGCTGCCCGCAGGCACGGTCAGCTTGAAGCCGTCCATCAGAAGCGTTCCCGTGAAGGTGCCCTTGGAGGTCAGCGTCACCTTCATGAAGCCGCTGGTGGAGTTCGACTCGTCAAAGCCGGTGTCAGCCCTGACCAGGCCGTTGAACTCGCCGATCTCCGCATCCGTGAAGGGTGCGGCCGTGAAGGCGGCGGTGATCGTCGGGGACGTCCTGATGGCCTCGGTATAGACGAAGACCAGCGTCGGCAGGCGCGTTGACGGATCATTGGTCAGGCCAGGAACCGTCCAGCCGTTGAAGGCCGAGCCGGCCTTGGGCGTGGCCCTGACCACATAGGTCGTGCCGGTTTCAAACTCGCCCGCCTTGATGGCAACCGTGGATCCCTGACGGGTGACCGTGGACACGGTGCCACGTGAGCCGTCGCCCGGATTCACCGCCACGGTCAGGCTGCCCTTGCGCACAAAGGTGAACTGACGGCTGACCGTCGCCACGTTGCCGCGGGAGTCGGTGGCACGAGCCACCACGGTGTTGATGCCACCAACGGCCGTGACCGTGCGGTTGTAGGTTCCTCCGCTGAGGGTGGCGTTCACAAAGGGTCCGCCATTGAGGGAGATCTCGACCTTTTCCAGGGCGACGTTGTCCTGGGCCTGGACGCGCACCTGCACGCTGGCGCCGGCGGCCTCCTCGATGCGCTGGCCGGCGGCGGGCGCCGTGAAGGCCAGCGTGGGAAGCGTGCTGTCCTGGGCGAGGATGGTCACCGCCGTGGTCGAAGTGCCGCCAATCTCCAGGTAGGAGGGGCCGTCACCCGGCTTGGCAATCGACACGCTGAAGGTGCGGTTGCCGGCGATGGCCGGGTTGGTCAGCGGCACATTGTAGGTCGCGGTGGTCTCGCCCTGGGCAAAGGAGACTCGGGTGCCGGCCGCAGGAGCGGTGAAGTCCGTGCCTGCAAGGGCGGTGCCGTTGGTGGTGCTGATTTCAACCTCCACAGGATCGGTGCCGCCGCTGCGCTCCAGCTGGATGGCTGCCGTGCCCGCCTCGGCGTTCACACGCAGAGTGGCGTTGACGAGCTGCACCGTGCTGGTGACCACGGTGTCCGAGATCGTCAGCGTCGTGCTTGTCTGCGCGCCAAGCTCGCCGTCCACGGCGTTCGAAAGTGTCAGTACAACGGTGCGATCGCCCTGAATTCCAGGACGGTTCAGCAGATTGATGGACACCGTCCTCTGCGTCTGGCCGGCGGAGAAGCTGACGGTGCTGACCGCCAGGGCCTCGTAATCCGTGCCGGAGACAGCCGTGCCACCCGAGACGGCGATGCTGACCTGGCTGGCGCCCGAGGCGTTGCCGCCGCGAGTCAGCGTCAGCGTGACCTGGCCTGCGGTCTCTTCGGCTCCTTGAGCGGCCTGGGCAAAGGCCATGACCGCAGGACCGGACAGGTCCGGCTGATAAGTCAGGTCGCCCGTGTCGCTGATGAAGATCTGGCCGAGGTAGTTTCCCGGAGAATCAATTTCAGCACCAGAGGCGGGTTTCACACGATAAAGGTAGAGCGCAGCACCGGCCGTCCCACCTTCAAAGCTTGCTTCAACCGTCGGGTTGAAGAACGCAAAGCTGGTGCCGGGTGCGGGACCCGAGTTTGACAAGGTGCCACCAGGCTGAAAACTGCTCCAGCTGTTGGAATCGGAGATCGTCTGCTGCACGGCGGAGGTGTTGGTCAGCCCGGCGGAGCTTGCCGCGTTGAAGGCCGTCATCATCGCCACCATCTTGTTGGTCACCGCCCCATGGGTGGAGCTGCTCTTGCGCGTCCAGGCTGTGCTGGAAGCGCTGGAGCCATAGACTGTCTTGGCCGGGTTCGTGCCGATGTCCGTGAAGGAACCGACCGTGCCCGCTGCACCCCAGAAGAGGTCGCTGCGGGTCTTCCAATCGGTTCCGTACGTGTTCGCCAGGTCCGTGCCCAGGTTCCCCAGGCTCACCGTCCCCGTCGCGTTCTCCAGCGCCGTCGCAGGCCCCAGGTTCACCACCAGGTTCTTCGTCGAGCCCGTGTTTCCGGTCACCCGGAAGCCCAGCAAGATGTCTCCATTGGCCGCCGTGGCCGCCTCCGCGCCGCCGGACGTCAGCATCGCCGCCGCCCCCAGCGCCAGCACCACCGCCAGCGTTCTGTTCTTCAGTTTCATGTGTTCTTTGTGTTTAAAGGTTTCTGTTCACCTCTCGCGGGCGCTCCTCAGTTGTGGAACACCACCCCGCCGTCCGCCGTGCGCGAGCAGTTCATCTCATTCAGTTTGATCGGCGCGTACGTCGTCGTGATCTTGTCAGCCATCGTGTTCGCCAGGGTCTTCTTCGCCGTCGCCAGCGTCTGCGGATACATCACATGCTGGTAGCACCAGAACGTGTAGCTGCCGTCCTTGATCGCCGCGTCGCTGTACGCCACGCCGTTGTACGTCAGCTCCCGCGCACCCGCGTTGATCGCCGCGGGCGCGTCGCCGCTGCCCACGTAGCTGATCAGGTAGCCCAGGTTGCTGACGTTGCCAAAGTAGCCTGACAGCGTGCCGCCGCTGCTCTCACCGCCGTTGCCCTCCGTGAACGTGAGCCCGTTGACCACCTGCTCAGGATACGGCGCCAGCGCCGTGATCACTCCACTGCTCACCGTCGGCTTGTACTGCGTCACCGTCGAGTCAACCCCGATGCCGGTCTCCGCAAACGTCGTCAGGCGCGTCCCGGAGTCAGGGTCGCGGCCCGTCGCATACACCAGCGTCGCGCTGTCCGCGGAGTTGCCCGTGAACTGCGCAAGGCTCGCCGTGCCGTTGCCCCAGAGCGCCTGCGCAATCTGCGTGTTGATGTTCGTGATCGGCGCCGGCGTCGCAAAGGTCGCCGTCACCGGGCCGCCCGTCGCCGTCGCGTTCGCGCTCAGCGTCACCTGCGTCCCGCTGTCCACCGACACCACCCTCAGGTAGGTGTTCGTCGGCAGGCCCGTCCCCTTCACGTGCATCCCCGCCACGATCCCCGCCGTGGCCGACATCGTCACCTGCGCCGAGCCCAGCGTCGTGCTCACGTCGCTCTTGGTCACCATCGCGGAGCTCAGGCCCCGGTTCACCAGCCACTTGAAGCCGATCACGCCCACCCTCGTGCTGTTGAGCACCGGCGTCTTGAACGGCGTCGCCGACTGGTAGGTGTCGCCCATCGCCACGTCCGCCACCTGCAGGTTCGCCCCAAAGCTGCTGCTGCTGCTGATCTGCGTGCCGCCCGTCGCGTTCGCGCCCGCCGTCGCCAGCACCGGCGTCGAGGTGCTGTCCGCCAGCGTGTCGTTGAGGAAGCCCACCGGAATGGCCCCGGCCACCACACGGATGCCGCCCGTGGACCCCGACCATGAGGTCGTGATGATCACCTGGTCCCCGCCCACCGTGCCGTAGAAGAAACTGCGGCCCGCCCCGCTCAGGCTCGAGCCCGCGTAGCCCGCCTTCGGCGCGCTGTCGAACATCGCAACAATCGCGCTGTGCGTCGCCGAACGGAACGCCGTCGAGCCCGTGATCCTCAGGATCGTGGCCTCGGTCGAGGGTTCCGCATTCGCAAGCACCGCCGCGCCCAGCACGGCCATGCCCGCCATCATGCCCTTCATCTTCCTGTATGTCGTCTTCATCTTGGTATTGTTTTTCGTTAGGTTTGGTTAGGTGGGAGACGCGACGTTGATTCCTCACCGGCATGGCCGTCACAATTCGATTCATGTGACGATTCCGTTGAGTGGGAACCCTCTCACAGGGCGGATGCCCCGGCCTTGTGACAAAACCGACACCAAAACAGAACAGCCGCCGGGTCACCCCGGCGGCTGCATGCAACAGTGCTGAAACGTGACGGCTTATTTCGCCGTGAGACTGACACCGCCCGACTGGGGGTCGCGGTCGGCCACCAGGTTGCTGATGAAGAACCCGAAGCCTCCCTTGTTGGCCCCCTTCTGGATGAGGACGCCGTTGAAGCCGGGCTTCGAATCACCCGAGGCGGTCGCCGTCACCTTGCCGGAGAAGAGGCCGGTGCTCGTGGTGACCGAGAGGCTGTAGCTGGTCGTTCCCACCGGAAGCACCGTGATGGTGTTGCCGATGATCTTCGGGCTGAAGCTCTTCGTGGTCACGTTGATCGGCGTGTTCTTCAGGTTGACGAAGACCAGGTCCGTGTTTCCGGACGGGGAGCTGAGCGCACCCAGGCTGTCCTGGACAGTGACCGCGCTGCTGTAAAGCGCGCCCACGGCATCGACCTTGATGCCATCCGGCCAGCCGGCGGTGTAGAGGTCGGTGGCCGCCACCGCAGGATTCGACTCGGTGACCGCAGGACGGAACCAGGCGAAGTCCACTCCCGAGACATCGGTGTCGGGCTGAGTGTTGTCGAACTGCAGCGAGCCGCCGATGGAACCGCCCGTCAGAGTGGTCGAGCCAGGTGTCGCAAGCTGGGCGAACAGCGGGCAGTGATTGCCGGACACCAGCACCGAGCTGGCCGTGGCCTTGCTGCCGTCGGCAAGCGTGGCGGTGAGGCTCACGACACCGGCGTCAGACAGGGTGATGGTGGCAAAGCCGTCCCCCTGGGGATAGTCCGCAGAAGGCTTGGAGGGAACCTGCTCCTTGGACGGGAAGCCCAGGGTATAGAGGCCCTTGCCGACGGCGTTGAGCAGCTGGGCGGGCACCTTCGCAGTCTTGCTGTAGATGCCGCGCTGCAGGATGCCGGCGCTGTTGCCAACGGCCACGCTGGAGATGGTCGCCTGGATCTGATCGGCCGAATAGGACACGTCGAAGGTCTTGTCGCCGCCCAGGCTCAGGTTGGAAACCAGGGTGGTGCCGGATTTGAAGAACCCGTCGCCGTTGCCGAAGAAGACCACGGAGAAGGAGGTCGTCTTGCCGTCGATGAACAGCTTGCCGTCGAAGGCGCCGGTGCCGGAGGTCAGCGTGCCGCTGATGAAGCCTTCGGTGCTGTTGCTGGACGTGGCGCCACCAACAGGATGCAGCAGGCCGACGAAGGTTCCTGCGGCCTGACCCGAGCCGCCCGCAAACGCATTGACCACAAAGCTGGCGGTCACGGCCGTGTTGGCGGAAGGCATGCTGAAGGTCACCACATTTCCCTGCACGCTGGCACCTGCGGGAAGCCCGCTCCAATGCGAGAAGACATAGCCCGTCTTGGAGGCGGCCTTCAGGGTCACCGAAGTGCCGGGAAGGACGCTGGAGGAGACCGGGTTGATGTTGGCGGTCGTCGGCAGCGTCGTGGCCTTGGTGGACGGGGAGGCCGTCATGGTCACCGCACCGGCGGCGTCCGGGGTTGCCGTGACGGCAAGTGGCACGGAGCGGGTGATGCCCAGCACATACCGGCGCTCAAAGGAGAAGCGGCGGCGGACGCTGGAGCTGTTGCCCGCCAGGTCATAAACCGTGGCCACCAGGGTGTTGATGCCGTTGGCGGGCTCAAGGCTGACGCTCCAGGGAACATTGGTCGCAGAGGTGGCGGTGCCAAGGATGGCCGCGACGGCGGGTGCGCCGTTCAGGCTGACCATGACACGATCCACACCGATGGATGAACCGGACTTGCCGGAGGCGATGAGGGGCAGGACGTTGCTGCCGGCGATGCCTGCGGGCACCTGGATCGCCACCGTCGGGCTTTCCGCCGTGTCGGAGATGATCTGCACGGTGCTGCTGCCCTCTCCCACCTGGGCGTTGGCCGCCGGCGTGGAGAGGTTCACGAGGAACCTTTTGTTAGGGCTGGCCGCGAGCACGGGGATCAACGTCACATCCACGGTCTTCACGAACTCGTTCGCGGCGAAGTTCACCGTGGTGCTGAGAGTCGTGTAGTCGGTTCCGGACTTGGCCGCCTTGAACGGAGGCAGGCTGCTGTCCGTGCCGTTGGCGGTGGACAGCTGCACGGAGGTGGCGTCAGCCGCACCGGCGGCGGTGCCAGGAACGCGGCGAACTTCGACCGTGACGGAGGCGTCGCCCTGCAGCACGGAATAAACCGGAGCTGACATGGAGAGCCGGGCCTGGCTGCCCGAGGGGTTGAACACAAGACGACCGGCGGGTTCGATGAACACCGCCCCCAGGTAATCACCCGGTTTGTCAATGTCAGCACCGCTGACGGCTGGCTTCACGCGATAAACGTGGAGCACAGGACCGGCGGACAGGCTGGCTTCAACCGCCGGGTTGAAGAACGCAAAGCTGGTTCCCGGCGTCGGACCGGAGTTTGCCAGCGTGCCGCCAGGCTGGTAGCTGCTCCAGCTGTTGGTCGAGGTGTTCGTCTGCAGCACGGCGCCGGCCGTCACCAGGCCCGTGGAGGGCGAGGCGTTGAAGGCCGACATCATGCCGATCATCTTGTTGGTCACCGCCCCGTGGGTGGCGTTGTTTTGGCGCAGCCATGCCGAAGGCACGGCCCGGCTGCCATAGACGGTCTTGGCGGGAGTGCCGCCAAGGGCTGAATTGCCCACGGTTCCAGCGATGCCCCAGAAGAGGTCGCTGCGGGTCTTCCAATCGGTTCCGTAGGTGTTTGCCAGGTCCGTGCCCAGGTTCCCCAGGCTCACCGTCCCCGTCGCGTTCTCCAGCGCCGTCGCAGGCCCCAGGTTCACCACCAGGTTCTTTGTCGAGCCCGTTCCCCCGGTCGCCCGGAAGCCCAGCAAGATGTCTCCATTGGCCGCCGTGGCCGCCTCGGCGCCGCCGGACGTCAGCATCGCCGCCGCCCCCAGCGCCAGCACCACCGCCAGCGTTCTGTTTTTCAGTTTCATGTGTTCTTTGTGTTTAAAGGTTTCTGTTCGCCTCTCGCGGGCGCTCCTCAGTTGTGGAACACCACCCCGCCGTCCGCCGTGCGCGAGCAGTTCATCTCATTCAGTTTGATCGGCGCGTACGTCGTCGTGATCTTGTCAGCCATCGTGTTCGCCAGGGTCTTCTTCGCCGTCGCCAGCGTCTGCGGATACATCACATGCTGGTAGCACCAGAACGTGTAGCTGCCGTCCTTGATCGCCGCGTCGCTGTACGCCACGCCGTTGTACGTCAGCTCCCGCGCACCCGCGTTGATCGCCGCGGGCGCGTCGCCGCTGCCCACGTAGCTGATCAGGTAGCCCAGGTTGCTGACGTTGCCAAAGTAGCCTGACAGCGTGCCGCCGCTGCTCTCACCGCCGTTGCCCTCCGTGAACGTGAGCCCGTTGACCACCTGCTCAGGATACGGCGCCAGCGCCGTGATCACTCCACTGCTCACCGTCGGCTTGTACTGCGTCACCGTCGAGTCAACCCCGATGCCGGTCTCCGCAAACGTCGTCAGGCGCGTCCCGGAGTCAGGGTCGCGGCCCGTCGCATACACCAGCGTCGCGCTGTCCGCGGAGTTGCCCGTGAACTGCGCAAGGCTCGCCGTGCCGTTGCCCCAGAGCGCCTGCGCAATCTGCGTGTTGATGTTCGTGATCGGCGCCGGCGTCGCAAAGGTCGCCGTCACCGGGCCGCCCGTCGCCGTCGCGTTCGCGCTCAGCGTCACCTGCGTCCCGCTGTCCACCGACACCACCCTCAGGTAGGTGTTCGTCGGCAGGCCCGTCCCCTTCACGTGCATCCCCGCCACGATCCCCGCCGTGGCCGACATCGTCACCTGCGCCGAGCCCAGCGTCGTGCTCACGTCGCTCTTGGTCACCATCGCGGAGCTCAGGCCCCGGTTCACCAGCCACTTGAAGCCGATCACGCCCACCCTCGTGCTGTTGAGCACCGGCGTCTTGAACGGCGTCGCCGACTGGTAGGTGTCGCCCATCGCCACGTCCGCCACCTGCAGGTTCGCCCCAAAGCTGCTGCTGCTGCTGATCTGCGTGCCGCCCGTCGCGTTCGCGCCCGCCGTCGCCAGCACCGGCGTCGAGGTGCTGTCCGCCAGCGTGTCGTTGAGGAAGCCCACCGGAATGGCCCCGGCCACCACACGGATGCCGCCCGTGGACCCCGACCATGAGGTCGTGATGATCACCTGGTCCCCGCCCACCGTGCCGTAGAAGAAACTGCGGCCCGCCCCGCTCAGGCTCGAGCCCGCGTAGCCCGCCTTCGGCGCGCTGTCGAACATCGCAACAATCGCGTTGTGCGTCGCCGAACGGAACGCCGTCGAGCCCGTGATCCTCAGGATCGTGGCCTCGGTCGAGGGTTCCGCGTTCGCGAGCACCGCCGCGCCAAGCACGGCCACGCCCGCCATCATGCCCTTCATCTTCCTGTATGTCGTCTTCATTTGAATGGTCTGGTTATGGATGGTTGAGTTGAATTCGTCTTCCGGTGCCTGCCGCACCGGCCGCATCCAATCACACCGCCGCATCCGTCCGCCATTCCGCACGGGTGACTTTTACGTAACCTCACGCGTGCCGTTTTTGTCACATAATTGGTTGCCTCCAGGGCGCGACGGGACCAGCCCGCGCGACACGGCCAAACCTAACCAAAGATTATGAAAAAACCCGTGCAGGCTCAGCGGCCGGCCACCGGCGCCCCGCCGCCCGGCAGCGTGCGCAGGCGCTGCGCCGGGCTGAGGCCGTGCCTGTCCGGCTCGTACATCGCCTCGATCCGCGCCGGCGGCGCGATGCTGTCCCCCTCCGCGACCACGCGCGCCAGGTAGCGAAGCTGGAACCGGCCTTTCTGAGGCGCGTGATTGGTGAAGAAGAGGACCCTGTCGGCATGCAGCTCGCGGTGGTCGCAGAACCAGGCCTCGACCCCTTCGGGAAGCTGCGCGCCGGAACGTGCGTTCTGGGTTTCATACTCCGGATTGACCGCCTCCAGCACGCTGGGCAGCGGGTCATTGATCGCCAGATAACGGTCGCCGCCGCCGATCTCGATGCCCAGCGACACGACCACCATGTCCCCCACGCGCAGGTCGTCAGCGCCGGCCATGGAGCCGTCGGACAGCAGCTTTGCATAGGAGCGTTGAATGGAGTATCCCTTGTTCTCACCCTTGAACTCACGGTCCCTGGCGAAGCTGCGGGCCTCCATGCGCGAGAACAGCCTGCGCCCGGCGGGAAGCTCAACCGTCATCGGGACGGCGGCCAGTCCCGGGTCGATCGGGAAGGAAGCGCTGGCGCTGCCCGGGTGAGCGGCGATGTCCAGGGCGGCCTTCCGCGCCCCCCAGGTGATGCGGGCAGGCACGGGCTCGGCGGCGCTCTTCAGGCTGCGCTCGTAGGCGGCAAGGGCGGTGAGCGTCCAGGCGTTGGTGTAGGTGTTGCCCCACTCGCCGAGGCCGTTTCGCGACTGAAGGATGGACCGGGTGAGGGCCTCCGCCTCGGAGCCCAGGCCGAGATGGGTGCAGACGATGAGGCGCATGGCCTTGTTCGGGCCGTCGCCGGCCCAGTGGCTCCACATCACCGGAGGCGTGGCGGAGGCCTTTTTCTTTTTGCCTGTCGTGTCAGCGTTCTTCTTGCCGGCCGGGGCCGCCCTGGACAGCCCGAGCATGTCCAGGATCTGGACCTCCGGCGTGCCCGCCAGGCACATGGCGAGGCTGGTGTAAAGACGCGCCGCCTCGGGCAGCGAGGCGCGCTTTTCGTGAAGCAAATTTTGGTAGGCCGGCTCGGCCCTGCCGCCCTTGGCCAGCGTGTAGAGGGCGAAGGCGCGGTCGGTGATGGCATGAAGGTCCTTCTCCTCCTCCAGGCCGCGCAGCTGCTTGGAAAGGTAGGCCAGCAGCCTGTCAACGACCTCCTTCGGCACCTCCGCGCCGGCATCGCGGGCGCGCAGCAGCAGCAACCCGCCGTAGGCGCTGCCCCAGAGCGACGGTTCCTGGCCGCCGGGCCAGTAGGCCAGCCCGCCGTCATCGGTCGTCATGGCCAGGAGGCGGTTCACCCCCTTCTGCACGGCTTCCCGGGTCCTGGCCGCATCCAGCAGGCCGGGAAACAACGACTGGTAGCCGCCGAGCGCCAGCCAGGGCATGGTGGCCGAGGTGGTCTGCTCGACACAGCCGTAAGGGTAGGTCAGGATGTAGCCGAGCGCGTCACGCGCCTCAGACAGACGCGAGGTGCTGACCGTCACGGAAACCTGTCCCTCGCCTCCTTCCAGAACCATGGGGTTGACACCGGCAAGCAGGCTGGGAACGGGCCTGTCGCCGAGACGCGCGTAACGAACTTCACGGAGCTCAGGCACCGGATGGGTGACTTGCAGCACCGACTCCGCCCCGTCCTGGAGCGCCGGACCGCTCCAGCCTGCGGAGGTGACGGCGGACCATTTCCACCTGGCCGTTCCCGTCTTGATGAAGTGCACGGGGAAGCTGACGGCGGCGGTTTCCTCCGCCTTGAGCGCGACCTTCTGCGTCCATTTTCCCGATGCCGCCGGCGCCTTGAGGCCGGCGGGAATGAAGGGGCGTTCCTCGCGGATGAAACCGGCGGCGGCATCAAGCTCGAGCGTGACCTCGACCTCCCCCTCAGATGCGGTGGTGTTATGAACCACGGCCTTCAGCAGGGTCTCGTCCCCCAGGCGGGCGAAGCGCGGCACCACAGGATCGATCATCAGCGGCTTGTTGATCCTGAAGCCGGATTCACCGCTGCCAAAACGGTCGGCGCCGGCGGACACCACCGCCATGAGACGGTAGCGCGTGAGGTTGTCCGGGGCCGTGATGTCGGCGGTGACCTGGCCGTCCGCATCCGTCATGGCCGCCGCCAGCCAGAGAGGTGTGGCGACAAAGTTCCTCCGCAGCCTGACAGGTGCGTCGTTCTCCTCGCCGCCCCCACCGATGACGAAACCTTTGTTGCCGCGCTCCCGGGCCGCAAACTCCTCGGGCAGCAGGTCGTCGAACGACGTGTAATTTTGCACCGCAAGCGGCATCGGCGCATGGAAGAACCTGCCTGGAGCCGGAGTCTCGTGGCCCATGAGGCTGAGCACGCCCTCGTCCACCGCATAGAGCGTGACCTCCGCGCCGGGCACCGCCTTGCCAAGATGATCCGTGACCGTCGCCGCCACGGCGAAATTCTCACCCGGCTTCACCTCGGGCTTGGAAGGGTTGATGACGGCCTTGAGCTCCTTCACCCCCGACACCACCGACAGCTCGCAGTAGCCGAGCCTGTATTCGGGCATCTTGTGCTGCCTTGGGCTGGCTTCGCTGCCGCGCACCAGCACCACGGAGACAAACACGTTCGGCGCCTCGGCGTCCTGTACGGGCACCCGGATCACCGGCTGGTCGGGCGAAAGCCGGGTGACAAACTGACGGTGCACCCGGTTGCGCTCCACCGTGACCAGAGCGGTGCCGGCGATCGGTGTCTTCACCACGATGACGGCCTCCTCGCCCGGCTTGAGCGACTTCTTCTCCGGCTGAAGCAGGATGCGTGCGCCGTCCTCCATCGCCCAGGGAAACTCGTCACCGCCGATGACCTGCAGCGGCATGCGGCTGAGCACCTTCCGGCCGCGCGAATCCACGGTCTCCGCCGTGACAAAATAGGTGCCGCCACGCGCAGGCTTGAACGCCAGTGTCGCGGCGGGCGCGCTGCCCTGCGTCACCGCCTTGAGGTCAACCTGCCGGCTGAGCTCCTCACGCAGGATGACTTGATCCTTCGTGGTGCTGCCTCCACCGGCCGTGGCAATCTTGAGCGTGTGATACTCCTGGCGCTCCACCCTCAGGCCGATCTTCACCGTCCCGGCGGCAGGCCTGCCCTTGGAGTCAATCGCCACGATCTCCAGGGCTGAATCCTGGCCTGCGCGCCCGAAGAACTGCGGCCCCTTGAGGCCGAGGATGAACTCCGCACCCGGCACTTCAAACTCCGTCGCGGCGCTGATGGTCTGCTGGTTGATGTCCGTGACCTCCGCCGTCACCCGCACCTGCTGCGGCAGGGAGGCGCGGTCCGGCGGCGGCATGGGCATCTCGAGGATGGCGGACCCGTCTTCATCAATCGAAAGGTCGCCGTTCACCCACCATTCGCCCTCCGGATCATCGCTGCTGTCGTCGTAATAGCCGTCGGCGTCACGATCCTTGCCGTAATGCGCCCAGCGCGGGGCGTCACCAAAGTGAAAGTCACCGTAGGCTTCCGGAGGCTGGTAGGCCCGCATGGAGGAGGCGGTCCAGCTCACCTTGGCGCGGCTCAGCGCCTTGCCCATGAAGTAGCCGGCGCTCATCGGCAGCTTGAGCCTGTCCGCGAGGATCTCGACGTTCCTGCCGTCGAGCTTCACCTCAAAGGTGTTGGGCTTGTAATCATCGACACGGAAGCTGTGATGTCCGGCGTCGGGGGCATAGTCGTCATCGCCCTCCTTGCCAAAGCGCAGCGTGAGATGGTACCAGCCCAGGGGCGCCTCGGGCAGCCGGATGTCATCGGCCCAGCTTCCCTGCGCGGTAAACGTGACCTGCTTGTCGAGCACGGTCCGGTGACGAGGGTCACGGAGGATGACGCGGCCCGTGACGGGCGCGCTGTCGAGCGTCAGGGAGTCGCCGCTGCGCACGCGGGTGAGGGCCTTGAGATGCAGGGTGTCACCAGGCCTGTATAGAGGCCGGTCGCTGAAGACAAAGGTGCGCCGCGCAGGCTTCCAGACATCCTCCCAGGCGGTCGGGATGTCATAGGGAATGACGCCGTTGATGCCGCTCCTCGAAGTCTCGACGGCCGTGCTGTCCCCCTGCAGCTCCGCCAGGACAAAGGCAGGATCCGCCGCCTTCATCGTGGCAAGGCCGCTGGCGTCGGTGTCCGCATGCGCGAGAAGCTTCTGATCCGGGTCCACCAGCGTCAGACGCACGCCCGGCACGGGCTTTCCGGTCGTCAGCGACGTCACGAAGACCAGGGTCTCCCTGCCGTTGCTTTTCTGCATGACGCCCAGGTCGGTGAACTGCACCAGGGACTGGGTGATGACTCCCTGCTGGGCAAGCCCCTCCGAGGCACGTCCCTCGATTTCGACGAAGAGCGGGGCTGCGGGCGCACCGGCAAGCACCTGCTTCCAGCTCAGGCGCAGCAGCTCGCTTTTGTCGAACTCCTTGTTCACGGGATAAGTACGGTCAAAGACCTGCACGCCGGGATATTCGTCAATGCCTGCGGGCCTGAAGCCCTTCCTCTTCTCCTCGTCCTGGTAAAACTTGCTGTGATACTCGCGGAACTTCGCCAGCGCCTGGAGCAGCTCCGGGCCTGCGAGCTTCCGCACCCGCACCCTCACCTCGCGCACGTTGGCCGCCGTGATTTCAAACTCACCCCCGCCCCCGGCAAGCTGCGTCCGCACAAAAGCCGGAGCCGCCACGTAGGGAGGATTGGGGATGAAGCTGACCTCCGCCTCACACGGCTTCTCAAGGACCAGCCCGTCACCGGACACAAGCCGTGGATCCACCACCACGCGATGGGGCCTGTTCAGTGCAAACGCCCCCTTGAGCACCAGCACGCGTCCGTCCACCTCGGGCACCACCGGAACGTTGGGCTCGATGCTGACCAGGCTGGCCAGCTTTTCCGCAAGAGCCCTGAGCTCCTCGTTTTTCCAGGGTTGATCCCTTTCAGGAACCAGCGGCTTGTTGAAGGCGATCCTCAGGTAGTAGTCGCGGTCAAAGGGCGTGTGCGCCGAAACACCCGTGACGCTGAAGGGCCGCACGTCCCCGAGGGCGATGTCCTCAGGCTGCTCAAGCGTGTCATGCCCGGAGGCGTTGCTGAGCGTTGCTGCAACGGCCAGCTTCCAGTTGTCGGCCACCGGCAGCGGCTCCACAGGCTCGACCACGAGCGCGCTGAGGCGCACGGCGTCGGCTGCAGGCGCAGGCTTCACAACGGCGACTTCCTCCGCCCAGGTCGGCTGCGGAGCGCTGCCGTTGAAGTCGCGGCCGGCGGCCAGCCGCACCTTGGAGGCAACCTTCAGCACGGGCTTTTCAGAAACGAAGACCAGGCTCGATGCGGCCCTCGCGGCGTCCACATTGTCATTGAACTCGAACAGAAACTTCGGCGTGCGGTCCGCCTCGCCCCCGCCCAGCCACCTGGGGGTGCGGTCGATGATCCTGAAAGGTGCGCTGGCCACCGCGGCCAGTTCGGCGGTGGAGAGCGCACGGCCCGCCAGGTCAGCCAGCCCCGGACGCAGGGAAAAGGCATAGCTTGTGTTGAACTTCGGCGTCTCCTGAAGCCTGAACTGGCCGCTGCGCGTGCTCACCCATTGGAACTCCCCCTTCAGCGCCGGGGCTGCCACGAGCGGCGGGACGGCCTCGGACGAGCCGACCCGCCCCTTGTCAATCATCGGCGTCGGAAAGACAACCTCGATGGTGCTTTCCGGGGAAAGCTCGTCCGGATGAATGGAAAACTCCGCCTCCAGGGCGGGCGTGGTGATTTCAGTCGTCTTTTTTGTTAGGCCCGCCGGCGCCGCGGGCGGGCTGAGCAGCGGAAGAAAGGTCGCAAGGACAAGGGCCGTCGTGAGCCCGGAGCGTGAAGGCGGTTTCATGGGGTGCGGAAGTACGCCCCCGAAAGTAGCATGACGGGATAATTACGAAGGCGGAATTCGGGGATTTTTTACCCCCCGGTCAGGCGGCCGCCGCCTGTCCCTGGCGCACCTTCCGGCCGGGTTCGTCCCGGTCCACGAGCCCGTCCTTGAGGCGGATGATCCGGGAGCAGCGCTCCACCATGCGCTCGTCATGGGTCACAAAGACCAGGGTCCTGCCCTGGGCATTGAGGTCGTCAAAGAGGGCGAGAATCTCCTGGCCGGACTTGCTGTCGAGGTTGCCCGTGGCCTCGTCGGCGAGGATGACGAGGGGGTTGTTGGAAAGGGCGCGGGCGATGGCCACGCGCTGCTGCTGGCCGCCGGAAAGCTCCGTGGGCTTGTGATGCAGGCGGTGGCCGAGCCCGACCTGATTGGCCAGCCTTTCAGCCACCTCGCGCATCCTGGCATCCTCGGCGCCGCCGTAGTACATGGGCACGGAGATGTTTTCCAGGACGGTGAGCTGCTGGATCAGGTTGTAGCTTTGAAAGATGAAGCCCAGGTTCCGGTTCCTGGCCGCCGACAGCTCGTCGTCATCCAGGGTGGCGACGTTTTGTCCGCCCAGGAAGTAGTCCCCGGTGGTCGGCTGGTCGAGGCAGCCCAGCACGTTGAGCAGCGTGGACTTGCCACAGCCCGAGGGCCCCATGATGCAGACATACTCGCCGGGATAGATGTCAAATGAGACACCCTGCAGAACCTGGCTGACCATGTCGCCCATCTGATAGGACTTGCGGATGTCTCGGAGGCTGATGATGGGTTCGGGCATCGGCGGCAAAGGGCGGCGGAACGCCCCTCCCAAGATCGGGAGGGCGGAGACGAAGATCGGGTCAGAGGGCGGCCTGGGTGGAGGTCGCCGCGGCCACATCCTTGGCCTTGCCGGCCTTCTGCCCCTTGGGCCTGGCTCCAGGCTGTCCTGGATCGGCGGGCTGGGCGGCGCCCGGCCTGTTCATGTCATCGGCGCTGGACTTCTTCGGCAGGGAGATGGCCACCTGGTCTCCGGGCTGGAGACCATCCTTGATCTCGATGAACTCGTCATTGAAGACACCGGTCTGGATGGGACGGCGCTCCAGCTTTGCACCGCTGCGGATGTAGCAGAAGTGCTTGTCCTGCTCGACCTCCACCGACTGGACCGGGACAAAGACGACGTCGCTCAACTGGTCCACGATGATCTCCACCTTGGCGTTCATGCCGGGCTTCAGCCAGGGATGGATGCCTTCGATGTGAATGGTGCTGGGATAGACCTTCAGGTTCGGCGTGTAGCGGCTGCTGGAGGAGTCGGGCATCAGGGCGAGCTCGGCGACCCTGCCTTCAAGGACCTTGCCCGGCTCGGCATCCACGCGGATGAGCGCCATCTGGCCGAGCTTGACCTTCTTCACCTGCGACTCGT
Source organism: Prosthecobacter sp. (assembly GCA_044341745.1). Classification (GTDB taxonomy): domain Bacteria; phylum Verrucomicrobiota; class Verrucomicrobiia; order Verrucomicrobiales; family Verrucomicrobiaceae; genus Prosthecobacter. The sequence continues at coordinate 77,667 of JBIIRD010000013.1, forward strand.
GGATCTTCACATGCACCCCCATGCGGCTCATGTCCGGAATGGTCAGGATGGTCTGGCGCAGGCGCACGCTGGCCCCCTCCTCGATGCTGTTGCTGTAGTTGTAGGAGCTGCCGGCATCCAGGTCGCCATAAGCCACAAGACCCGGCTGGGTGGCCTTGATCGTGCAGGCCTTGAACTGCCGGTCCAGGTCCTCACGCTGGGCGAGCTCCATTTCATAGCGGCGCTTGGAGGTCTGGAAACGGGTCTCGGCCTGGGCCATCTTGGAACGGTTGGCTCGCACCACGCGCTCCAGCTTGGTCAGGCTCTCCCGATAGGCGGAAAGAAGCATGGCGCACTGCTTGGAGAACTCATATTTCTTGAAGAGATCCAGCTCCGTGGCTGCCGTCTTCACCGCCAGGGTCACCTTTTCAAACGTCACCTGGTCGTTTTCGAGCTGGGCCTTGGAGATGAAGCTCCTCGCCGCCAGACGCCCCGAGGACTCCACCTTCTGCTTGGCGACCGCCAGCTCGGACTTTCTGAGCAGCAGGTCGTCCTCCAGCTGCCGGAGCTTCTGCTGAGCCTCACCGTCACCGCCGCTGGTGCCTTCCAGGAAGGGGGTGAAATCAATGCGCTCACGCACGGGCGTCGCTCCGAGCTTCCTGGCAGGCGGCAGCTTGGCGGCGGCCTTCTCACCACCGGCGGCGGCCTTCACGACGGCAGGATCCACAGGGGTGTTGGCCTGGGCGTCCAGCATGTGCACAAACTTGTCCAGCGCGTCCACCGTCGCGGGAAGCCCTGCGTCGGCCAGGATCTTGGTGGTCAGCTCACGGCCAAGGTACTTTTCAAAGTCCATCAACGCGAAGGTGCTGGACTCCTTCATGTCCCGGACCAGGCTCTGGTTCTCGCTGCGCTGAATTTCACGGCCTTCGTCGGCATCAATGTAATTGGAGACCGTGGTCTGGAAGTCGATCTCGTGCGACTGGATGCGTGACTTGATGTCAGTGGAGTCCAGCTCAACCAGCACCTTGCCCTCCTTCACGTCTTCCTCCGTGACCATGTAGCCTTCGGGGATGATGCTGAGGATCTTGGTCGGCGTCTCAATCTCGGACTTCACCTCATGATTGTGAAGGGCGCGGATCTCCCCGCCCTGAAGCACGGCGACCTGAAGCGGGCCGCGGGCGGCGGAAAAGGTCGGAACGGTGGTGACCTCCTCCGAGCCACCGCCCAGAAGCAGCCATGAACCGGCCCCGGCGGTCACCACGATGATCGCCGTCCAGATTTTCCAGTTTCCCTTGTTTTTCATCATGAGTCTCCTTGGGGCTTCTCTTGTTTTAATACGTCCGCCCACCGGACATCTTTCCGGATGAACAGCACCCCCATGTCAGCCCAGAGCTGCAGGCGGGCGAGATTGTGGTCGATGAGGGTGGAGATCACCAGGTCGCGCGCGACGATGAGGCGGTCCTGGGATTCCACGATGTCACGCGCGGTTCCCTGCCCTTCCGCCATCAGGGCCTCCTCGATCTCCAGACGCTTCTGCGAAAGCTCCAGTCCCTTGAGAGCCAGGTCATACTGCCGGCGGGCGACGTTCAGGGCGCGCCAGTCGCTGCGGATCGTGCTGCGCAGCTCCTCTTCGGCGAGGTCCAGGGCCCGGCGCGAGGCCTGCTCGACGATCTGCGCGGCACGCAGGTCGTTGCGCTCCGGCAGCGTGTTCAGGTTCAGGTCGATGTCGAGGCCGCCATAGATCTGGCGCTGACGATGGTTGATGCTCAGCCCCGCGCTGCCACCGGTCGGCGTACCTGCCTGGTAGCCGGCCAGGGCGTCCACCGTCGGCAGGGTGCTCTGGTGGGCGATCTTGACCTTTCTTTCCGCGTCATAGAGGCGATCGCGTGCGTTGAAGATGTCCAGCCGGGTGGTCAGTGCCGCGTCGATCATCTGATCCAGGCTGCCCTTCGGATCAATGACCTCCAGGCGCTTGAGTTCGGAGGCGTCAATCACCAGCTTCTCGGTCACGGGCAGGCCAAGGGAGATCTTGAGATCGTCCAGCGCCTCCTCGTAGGAGCGGACGGCGGTGATCCACTGGCGCTCATAGGTGATGCTGCCCTGCTCAATCTGCTTCAGCTGCGACTGTGACCGGAGGTTGGCCGCCGCCAGCTCACGCTCACGCTCGAGCGATCCAAGCGAGGCCTTGTAGGCGACATAACGGTTCCTGGCCTGCTCACGCGCCAGCAGCGCGCGCAGGAAGGTGCGGGCGATGTCCACAGTGAAGGTTTTGCGATACTGGGTGAAATCCCTGACTTCGTAGAGGACATCACGCTCGTCCTGGCGCAGCGGCTCCGCCGCCGCGAGAACCCCGGCCCCGCTCAGCAGGGGCTGGCTGAGGGTGACGGCAGTCCTGGAATTGCCGAGGCTGTTCACGCCGCCCGTGAAGAAGCGTGTGAAGTCCGTGGTCAGGTCGAGCGCCAGACGCGCCCCGGTCTTCATCAGGTAATCCAGGCCGAAGCTCCCGTCGTTCGTGAGCGCCGAGGTGCGGACAAAGTCGTTCACCCGGTTGTGCACCTGGACTTCGCTGAACCTGGTGCCGCCCGAGGCGCTGGCAATCGGACCGTACTGCTGGCGGGTCTCCGTCAGCGCCAGCGCGCTGAGATAGACGCGTTCCTTACGCCCCAGATAGACACGGTTCCGATGCACGGCAAAGTTCAGCGCGTCCGGCAGCGTCAGCACCTTCGCTCCTTTTTCCACAAAGGCCCTCTCTCCGAGAAAGTCGGCGGTCTCCGCCTGCTTGATGAGCGTCTCCAGCCTCGCCGGCTCCGGCGGCGTGATGCTTTGCAGCACGTCATCCTCGGCCCCGGCCACCAAGCCCGACTTGCTGCGCAGAATGCCAAAGACCTGCTTGTCGGCCCATTTCTTGTAGAAGCCCTGCGTGCAGCTGCTCAGCACCAGTCCCAGCGCGGCCAGGGGCAGGACCGGAAGGAGAAGGCGGAAGGAAGGCATGGGGGATCGTCGGCTCATGGGTGTGGACTGCCGCCTGCCCTTGACCATGGGGCGGAGGGATGAAGGCATCAGTTACGGGGGGGATGAATCTACGACCCAGGGACGGGCCTTCTTTCAACCGGATGACTCAAGGACGGCGCAGGATGTCGAAACGCGCCGCACTTCAGGGTCAGGCCTGCCTCCTAATGGTTAGGCTTCCGGCGGACAGTTGATCAACCGCGACAGGACCGGCGGGCCTGGTGCGTAGGTTCACCCCGCCATGAACTTTTTCAAAGTCCTCCCCGCGGCGTTCTGCTGCCTGAGCCTGCCCGTCCTTGCGGCCGAGCCCCGGCGCCCGCTGAACTTCGCCAACGACATCGTGCCCATCCTCACCAAGGGCGGCTGCAACGGCGGCGGCTGCCATGGCAAGGCCAGCGGACAGAACGGCTTCAAGCTCTCGCTGCTCGGCTTCGAGCCCCAGGAGGACTTCGAGCACATCGTCAAGGAGGCGCGCGGACGCCGCATCTTCCCCGCCGCCCCCGAACAAAGTCTGCTGCTGACCAAGGGCACCGCCCAGCTTCCCCATGGTGGAGGCAAGAAGCTTGACCCGAAGTCCGAGGACTACCAGGACCTGCTGCGCTGGATCCGTGAAGGCATGCCCTACGGCAGCGACAGCGACCCCAAGATGGTGCGCATCAGCGTGGAGCCCGGCGTGCTGACCATGCCCCTCAAGGGCAGCACCCAGCTCAAGGTCACCGCTCATTACAGCGACGGCTCCACCCGCGATGTCACCCGGCGCGCCCTTTACGAGGCCAACGAAAAGGCCATGGCGGAGACCTCGGAAACCGGCGGGGTCAGGCTCTTCGACCTGCCGGGGGATGTCGCGGTCATGATCCGCTACCAGGGCAAGGTCACCACCTTCCGCGCCACCGTCCCGCTCGGCGCCCCGGTGGACAAGCTGCCGCCGGCCGTCAACGACATCGACAGGCTGGTCTTCGCCAAGCTGAAGACCATCGGCATCCCGCCTTCAGAGATCTGCGACGACGGCACCTTCATCCGCCGCGTCACGCTCGACATCACCGGACGCCTGCCGACGGCCGCGGAGATGAAGGACTTCATGGCCTCACGGGAGCCCGGCAAGAGAACGCAGCTCGTCAACCGCCTGCTCGAAAGCGCCGAGTACGCCGAATACTTCGCCAACAAGTGGAGCGCCCTGCTGCGCAACCAGCGCACGCAGCCGACCTACGCGCGCGGCAGCTACCTGTTCTGGTCCTGGATCCGCGACAGCATCGCCGACAACATGCCCTTCGACCAGTTCGCCCGCGAGGTCGTCGCCGCCTCCGGCAGCCTTGACCAGCACCCGCCCGTGGCCTGGTACCGCCAGGTGAAGGAGCCAAAGACCCAGATGGAGGACGTCGCCCAGCTCTTCCTCGGCACCCGCATGCAGTGCGCCCAGTGCCATCATCATCCCTTCGAAAAATGGAGCCAGCAGGACTACTACGGCTTCGCCGCCTTCTTCGCCAACGTCAGCCGGAAGAACGCCGCGGCGAAGGATGAGGAGATCATCTTCAACAAGCGCGGCTCGGCGCAGATGACCAACATCCGCACCAAGCAGCCCGTGACGCCCACCAGCCTCGGCGGCGAGCCGCTCAAGCTCCGGCCGGAGCAGGATCCGCGCCTTGAACTGGCCGGCTGGATGAGCCGCAAGGACAACCCCTTCTTCGCCCACACCCTGGTCAACCGCTACTGGAAGCACTTCTTCAACCGCGGCCTCGTCGAGCCCGAGGATGACATGCGCGAAACCAACCCGCCGGTGAACCCCGAGCTGCTGTCCGCCCTGGCGGCGGATTTTGTCCGCAGCGGCTATGACATGAAGGCGCTCATCCGCAGCATCACCACCAGCACCACCTACCAGCTCAGCGCCGTGCCTAACCAACACAACGCCAGGGACCGTCAGAACTTCAGCCGCTACTACCCGAAGCGCCTGAACGCCGAGGTGCTCTACGACGCCGTCAACCGCCTGCTGGACGTGGAGAGCAGCTTTGCCGGCCAGGCGCCCGGCACCCGCGCCGTGGCCCTGCCCGACAACAGCTACAACCAGAGCAACTACTTCCTGACCGTCTTCGGCAGGCCCGACTCCTCCAGCGCCTGCGAATGCGAGCGCACCCAGGAGGCCAGCCTCGCCCAGAGCCTGCACCTGCTCAACGCCGCCGACATCCAGAACCAGCTCGCGCGCGCCAACGGCAGGGCCGACCGCATGGCCCGGGACGCACGTCCGGACGATGACAAGATCACCGACGTCTATCACATCGCCCTCAGCCGCGAGCCCAACGCCGCCGAGATGAAGCTCGCCCACGAACACCTCTCCAAAAAGGTCCAGGGCAAGACGGGCGAGGAGTTGCTGAAGGCCCGCAAGGAGGCGTTTGAAGACATCCTCTGGGCGCTGCTCAACACCAAGGAGTTCCTCTTCAACCACTGAGGCCGCAATGTTTCCCCTTCCCCTTCAGGCCAAGGCCAGAACAGCCCTCGCCGCCGTCTCACTGCTGGCCTCTTCCCTGACCGCACAGGTCACGGCACCCTCACCCATCCTGACCTCCATCCAGCCCCTGGGTGGCAGGCCGGGCGGCACCGTCACCCTGCAGGCCAAGGGCACCGACGTCGATGAGACGCAGGCCCTGGTGCTCACTCATCTTCATGACGGCAGCCTGCTCACCGTTCCCGCAGCCGTGCCCGCCGGTAAAAAGGGAGTGCTTGAGGCCAGGCTTCCCGCCGATGCACGCCCCGGCCTTTATGACCTGAGAATCCGCACCCGTCATGGCCTGTCCAACCCCAGGGTCTTCCAGGTGAGCCCGGCAGCGATCGTCGAATCCACCGGCACCAACACCACCTCCGCCACCGCCATCCCGGTCAGCGCAGGCTCCGCCATCCACGGCACCTTCAAGTCATCCGCCCCTCATTGGTTCAGCCTGACCGGCAAAAAGGGTCAGCGTCTGCTCGGAGCCTTCATCGGCGGCGCCTGGGATGTCCGCACCAGCCTGGTCGGCACGGTGTTTGACACCACCGGCCGCGAGCTCGCCCGCATGCGCGACGGCATCCTGGATGTGACCTGGCCGTCCGACGGCACCTTCCATCTGAAGCTGCACGACCTCATGTTCGGCGGCGGCGATGACTACGGCTACCGCTTCACCCTGACCCACGGGGCGGTGATCTGGGCGGCCAACCCGGACACGGCACTGGGCTGGAACCTGCCTGGAGGCAAACCCACCAGCCTGCGGGTTCTTCGCGGCAGCCCCCTCGAACACCTCAAGGCCGCCCCGGACGTCATTGCAAAGTTGGTTGCCGAAAACCCTGTCCAGCCGCTGCCCCTGCCCAAGGGTCTTGACCTGCCCGGGAACGACGCCCTCAGCACCGTTTCCATCGGACAGACCATCACCGGCTGGTTCCCCGCTCATGGTGGAGCGCGACAGTTCGACCTGAGCTTCAAGAAGGACGACCGGTTCATCATCGAAGTCGTCTCCCAGCAGCTCGGCTTCATGACCGACCCCACCTTGCTGGTGGAAAATGTGAAGGGCGACACCTTGAGCGCTCAAGCCGAAGTCACCGACCTGCCCGCTCCTGTCCCGGCTCCTGGCACACGCCTCATCAACCTGGATCCGGCCTACGGTCATGAAGCCAGGGCCGAGGGCGTGTTTCGCCTTTCCCTCAGTGATCCCAGCAACGCCGCCAACGGCCGCCGCCTGCCCTTTGAACTTCGCATCCGCAAGGCCGCCGACAGCAGCCTCGTAGGCGCCGTCGCCCTGCCTGCAAAACTGCCTGCCGCCGCCGCCACCGGCCCCCACGACATTCCTTCCGCCAACCTTTGGAGAAACGGCACCCTGGCCCTGGAGGTCTTCGTGCCCGGCCGCACCGCCGTGAGCGAGGCGTTCAGCTTCAACGTGGGCGGCCTTCCCGCAGGCGTCACCTGCCTGGGCGGCTTCATCGGCAGGGGCCAGGGCCTGGGTTATGTCATCCTCAAGGCCTCGGCCGACTCACCCGCCGGCGCGTCCGCCCTGACCGGGATTGCGCGAACCAACTCTCTGACCTGGCCCGTCAAGGACACCGGCCGCGAAACCCTGGTCACCCGCCTTGCAGGAGCTCCCACCGTCGCTGTCGTGCCGGAACCCGCGCCTGTGCTCATCGAGCCTGCCAGTGCGGCGGTGCCGGAAGTTCAGACCACCGGCAAACTGGAGATTGCCCTGAAGGTCAGCCGTCATCCCGGCTGCACCGAGGCGCTCAAGCTCAAGCTGCTCGGCTTCACCGACCCGGCCAAGGCTCCTGAAATCACCGTGGCCGCCAAGGCCGTCGATGGAAAGCTCAGCCTCGACCTCAAGACCTTGAAGCTGCAGCCCGGCGATCATGCCTGCGTGCTTCAGGGCACGGCGAAGATGCCGTATCAGAAAACCAGCGCTGAAGTCGAGGAGGCAGGGCGCAAGGCACAAAAGGCGGTCGAAGCCCGGTCCATCGCCCAGAAGAATCTCGATGCCGCCCAAGAGCAGCTGAAGACCGTGAAGCCCGAGGACAAAGCCGCGCAGGCCGCCCAGCAGACGAAGATCAAGGAACTTACCACCGCCCTGGCCGCAGCCGACAAGGCCCGCACAGAGGCGGAGAAAACCGCCAAAGCCCTCGCCGCCAAAAACGCCCCCAAGGACACCACCTTCCTGGTGCACTCAGCACCCATCCGCTTCCGCGTCATCGAAGCCGCGAAAAAATAACCCGTCCCTCAACGGAGGCCCTGTGCCAAAGTAGTCCCGGGCTTCAGCCCGTAACAACCAGGCAAACCAGAAAACCAGCGTCCCCCCAAGATGCCCCGCCCACCAGCAGGCATCCGTTCAGCGCTGCGCGGGTAATTTTCTCCTGCGTGTCGTAAACGGTGCTGTCGCCCAATTCCCCGGACTTAACCCACGGAATATCGCCACCTAAATATGTAGGAACTCCTCGGCTCGGGGTTCCGCCGCTGGACGTTTTTGCGACCTCGCCAAGACGGACGAGCTTCGGGTGTGAATTCGACGAGAGTTGCTTCATGCGGCGAGCGCCTCGTTAAGTTCTTCGAGAAGCTTCGGCAACTGGTCGCCGAAGAGTTGATGGGCTTTTCCGAGGCCGCCTTCCTGGTTGAAGGGCGTGTCGTCGAGGTCGTCCAGTTCGATGCTGAGGCTGCCGCGCAGGTCGAGTGCCCGCTGACGGAGGTCATCGAGCAGGCGCAGCTTTTCCCCGATGGGACGAGCGGCCAGGGCGCTGCGGTAAGCGCCCTGGCTCTCGAGGATGCGAGCGCGGTGGATGGTCATGCGGGGTGCCATACTTGAACTTTGAGACCTCTGACGCGCTTGAACTCCGCTGCATTGCCGGTGACGAGGGTCGCACCCATGCTGCGGGCCTGGGCAGCGATCAGCAGATCCAGCGGCCCGATGGTTTTGCCAGAGGCTTCCAGTTCAGCGCGGATCTCGGCGTAATGAAGAGCAGCTTCCATGTCGAACTCAGGAATGGCGAACAAGTCCAAAAATGCCTGGAGCTTGGCGGCTTGCTGCGGGTGGGTGGCCATGTTTTTCTTCACACCGGTCCACAGTTCCGCCGCGACGATGACGGGGATGCCGGTCTTCGCAGGTGACGGGAGTTTGCCAAGGCCTGCCTTGTTGCGCAGGATGGGGATGCAGGCGCTCGAATCGAGCAGATGGGTGGGAGCCGCAGGCATGGATCAGAACTCCAGGATGGCGCGCTCGTGAGCGGATGGACGGGGCGGGGGCTCCGGGAAATCATCGGTGTCCGGGAACTTCTCCGCCAGGTGGCGGGCAATCTCCGTGAAGGATTTGAACTGCGAGTGGGTCACAGGGCGCAGCACGACCTCATCACCGTGTTTCTCGATGAGCACTTCCGAGCCGGGGAATCGGAAGGCCTTGGGCAAACGCACGGCCTGGCTGCCGCCATGCTGAAAAATCTTGGCTGTAGTCATAGCTATGTTCTGTATCTATACTTCAAGCAACCTCAAGCGGCAAGCGCCTCATTCAGTTCTTCCAGCAGCTTCGGCAACTGGTCGCCGAAGAGTTGATAGGCCGCCCTGATGGCTGAAGGGGGCATACCGCAAGGCTCACGCCTTTCGTGACTTGAACGGCTTTCAACAACCCCTCACCCCACCACCTCGAGCACCGCCTGGGCGGCGCGGTGGTAGGAGCCGGGAGCGCCGAGCTGGGCGACGACATCAGCAAGCTCGGCCTGGAGATGGGTGCGGCGGGCGTCGTCGGTGAGCAGGCTCACCATTTCCTCGGCTAGGCTGGTCGGCGTCAGTTCGGCCTGGACGAGTTCGCGGACGACGTCGCGGCCGGCGAGGATGTTGACGATGCCGATCTTCTCGATCTTCACGACCAGCTTGGCGGCGAGGTAGGTGATGGGATTGACGTGATACACCAGGGCATAGGGCAGGCCGAAGCAGGCGGCCTCCAGCGTGGCGGTGCCGCTGGCCACGGCTCCCGTCTGACAGCGCTGCATCAAATCATAGACGGTGCCGACCTCGATCCACTTCCGCGCTTCAGGAACACCGGCGGCATCGGCCAGCTCGCGCATGGTCTGCGCCAGCCGTTCATTGGCGGCCGAGACGGCAAATCGTGCGTTCGGGACCTGGAGCCGGATGGCCAGGGCGGCCTGCAGCATGACGGGAAAAAGCTTCTTCACCTCGTTCGAGCGGCTGCCGGGGAACCAGCCAACCAGGCCGGGCTCGCGCTTCCATTCACGTTTCAACGCCGTGACCCGGTCCACCATGGGATGACCGCCGAAGACGGTGGGCAGGCCGCTCTTCTCATAGAACTCCTTCTCAAAGGGGAAGATGCAGATCATGAGATCGAGCACCCGGGCCATGACCTTGACGCGCCCCTTCTTCCATGCCCAGACCTGTGGGCTGATGTAATAGATGAGCTTGCCTGCATACCCGCCTTTGCGCAAAGCCTGGGCAAGCCGGAGGTTGAATCCGGGATAGTCCACGAAGATCACGGCAGCAGGCTGTTCCTGGAGGATCTGGCGCACGGAATCGTTCATGCGCGCCTTGAAGTAGGAGTACATCTTGAGCACCTCCCACAGGCCGACGACACCCGCCTTTTCCACCCAGTCCTCAATCCCCTTCCCGGCGGCCTCCTTCATGCGCGAACCGCCCAGGCCGGTGAAACGCAGCCCGGGCCTCTGCCCCTGCAGCTCCCGGATCAGCCCGGCGGCATGGGTGTCCCCGCTGATCTCGCCGGCGATGATGTGAAGGTGCATGAGTAAACTGGCTGCGGCTGGCGAGGTAGGGCGTGAAGAGGAATCAACTGGCGAGTTTCGCGTTCTTCTCGATCTGGTCGGTGATCTCCAGGGCGATGCGCACGGCCTCGGCGCCCTCCTGGCCGGTGACGACGGGGCGCTTGCCAAGGCGGGCGCACTCGACAAAGGCGGCGATCTCCAGCTTCAAGGGCTCGTCCTTCTCGATCTCGACGGCCTCACGGACGATCTGCATGCCGTCCTTGCGGTAGATCCAGCCGCTCTGCTCCTGGTAGTCGAGGCTGAGGTAGCTGTCCTGCTGGAAGACGCGGATCTTGCGCATCTTCTCGGGGCTGATGCGGCTGGCGGTGATGTTGGCGATGCAGCCGTTGGCGAACTTCAGACGGGCGTTGGCGATGTCCTCGCGGTTGGTGAGGACGTTGATGCCGACGGCGTCGATCTGGACCAGCGGGCTCTTCACCAGGTGCAGCACGATCTCGATGTCATGGATCATCACGTCGAGCACGACGCCGATGTCCATGCTGCGGTTCGGGAAGGGCGAAAGGCGGTGGGCCTCGATGAAGCGGGGCTGGTTCATGCGCTCCTCAAGCTGGCGCAGGACGGGGTTGAAGCGCTCGATGTGACCGACCTGAAGAATGACATTCCGCTCCTGGGCGAGGGCGATCATGGCCTGGGCTTCGGCATAGCTCTCGGAGATGGGTTTCTCCACAAGCACGTGGATGCCCTTCTGCATCAAGGGTTCGGCGGTGGCGCGGTGATAGATGGTCGGCACGGCGATGGTGGCGGCATCGACACGGGCGGCGAAGTCCGCGAGGTCGGCGGCGGCCTGGGTGCCATACTGGGCGGCGAACTCGGCAGCGCGCGCGGGGTCGGCGTCATAGACGGCGGCGAAGGTGATGGCACCGCCGCTTTTCGAGGCGATCTCCGCCATGATGCGGGCGTGGTTCTTGCCAATGGCGCCAACGCCGGCCACGCCGATGCGGAAGGGAGGTTTCTGGGAGTCCATGTGCCGCCCTGTTTAAAGAAGGCCGCCCGGGAGGCAAAGGGAAAAGTCAGGCGTCGCCAGCCAAAGCCACCCAAAAGCAGTCATGGGCTTCAGCCCGTGACGGCCAGGGCAGGAGAGAAAACCAGATTCAAGCATGTTCCCTGAGACAGAGCTCCATCTGCGGCTGCGGCTCATGTCATGATTTCATGATTGCAAGCCTACGGAGAATCCCGGTATGAACCAACCAATGATGCTTAAATCCTGCCTGCCACCCGCCCTCCTTCTGCTCAGTTCCTGCACCAGCATGGACGCCATCAAAAAAGGAGACGTCATCGGCGGCCTGATCGGTGCTCCGTTTGAAATTGCAGGCGGCGCCATCGACACGGCAACCATGCCGCTGAGCCGGCAGAAGCCGCGATGGATCAGGGACGCCGAGATCTCCAACATGCGGAACGACCGGCCCATGGTCAATGATCCGGCGTGGTGCCGGAAGTTCGAAAAGGAACTGGCCGCAGGAAGCATCGACATGGCAACCTTCGAGGAGAACTTGAAGGCCTACAAGATCACCAAAAACGAGAAGTACCTCGGGCGTGCCGAGCAGCTGGCGGCAGGCTCCGAGCATCAGGCCCAGCTGGAGGAAGCTGTGATCCAGGCGGTGGGGGAGAAGGCGTTTGACGTCAAAATCTCCATCAACGGCAGCAGTGCGAAGGCCCAATATGACGAGCACTCGGAGCGCATCCTGTTCTTAAGCCCGGTGATGCGGGGTGCGAAGCTGCACCCCAAGGGCCATGCGACGGTCACCTTGCGCAACGACCTTCCGATGAAGCTCAGGCAAGGCTACAAAGCCACCCTCAAGTTCAAGTTCATCATCCCGCGAAAGATGACCACCCACGCCCTGGGCATGGTTTCCACCAATGAAAGCAACTCGGTGTCCACGGTCACCCAGACCCTGGACTTCACGCCGGGCAACCGCACGCGCAGCGTGAACCTGGACTTTGGCAGGATGAACGGCGCCACAACCGTCAGCATGTATGGGGCATTGTCCGAATTCCAGCTTTCGGACCCGCCCCACGCCACCTATGAGCTGGTGTCGGTCAGCAAGCTCTGAAATCCTGAAAGCACGAATTCGAGCCCGTCCCGCACCCCATGAGAGCCCTCCTTTCACACTTTTCCGGAGCGGCTGCGGCCATCGGCCTGCTAGCCGCCTGCCAGAACCCGCCGGCACAGCCTCGTGTGGCCTTTGAAGACAGGCCCCCCTCCTTTTCACCATCGGCTTATGCAGGCAGCGGCGGTGCCACCCGCCAGCAGGTGGACAGCCGGGAGTTCTACCAATCCAACCAGAGCGCCTACCATCAAGCCCAGCAAGGCCTGGCCGTTGAACGCGAACAACGCCGCCGCCGCATGGAGGAGCTGTTTTCCAGCAGCGGCGGCTCAAGCGCAGAAGGAGGCGGGAGTTCATCTGGCAACGACTCCGAAGGAGGTGGCCGGAACTATCGCGACATGAGGGTAACCTACGACAAGCTGGCCGGGCAGTCACGCTCCTCAGGGTACAACACGATCATTGTCGAAGGTGGCGGAGACTGTTTTGAAATCGAGTACGCGTTTGGGTCCACCGGGTACGCGATCACCGGCCCCGGCGACCTGACCGGCCGCATGATCAACATCCGATTTGACAACGGACGCCCTGCCAGCGTGAAAAACTACCATGGCGGCAGCGGTTACTGCAAAGTGTCCAGGTTCAGCAGGCGCTGATCAAGGACGGTTCAGGCGGCAGGCTTGGCGTTCAGACATGGCCGTCCTGATCTGCAGCCTGTAACAGACGGGCTGGAGAGAAACACCACTCCCTTGGAAAAGCTCCGCTCGGGGCCGCCAGGCGGATGGAAGACTCCTGCGCCCGTTGACGCGAAGCAGCATTCACGCCGCCTCGGCCAGCTCCGCGGGCTCATCCTTGAAGTCGAGCTCCTTCTCGACACGCAGGTTCTGGATGATGTCCGCCTGACGTTCAGGGGTGTTCTTGCCCATGTAATAGGAAAGCAGCTCCTTGATGTTCTTGTGCTCGGGAAGGATGACGGGCTCGAGGCGGATGTTGGAACCGATGAAATGCTTGAATTCGTCGGGACTGATCTCGCCCAGGCCTTTGAAGCGGGTGATCTCGGCGTTCTTGCCGCAGCGATGGATGGCACGCTGACGCTCCTCGTCGCTGTAGCAGTAGAAGGTCTCCTTTTTGTTACGCACGCGGAACAGCGGCGTCTGAAGGATGTAAAGGTGGCCCGCACGGACGTTGTGGATGTGCGCCAACTCGGGGAAGAACTGGAGGAAGAAGGTGATCATCAGCAGGCGGATGTGCATGCCGTCCACGTCAGCATCGGTGGCCAGGACGATCTTGTTGAAGCGCAGGTCCTCGATGTTTTCGTCGATCTGCAGCGCGTTGGCGAGCAGGTAGAACTCCTCGTTTTCATAGACCACCTTGCGGGTGAGGCCGAAGCAGTTGAGGGGCTTGCCGCGCAGGCTGAAGACGGCCTGGGTCTCGACGTCACGGCTCTTCGTGATGCTGCCGGAGGCGCTGTCACCCTCGGTGATGAAGATGGTGCTCTCCTCGCGGCGCTTGTCCTTGGAGTCGAGGTGGATGCGGCAGTCGCGCAGCTTCTTGTTGCAGACCTTGGCCTTGCGGGCGTTTTCGCGGGCGGCCTTCTGGATGCCGCTGATCTCCTTGCGCTCCTTTTCGTTGGCCTGGATCTTCTCCTG
>JBIIRD010000057.1:0-35051 GCA_044341745.1 Prosthecobacter sp.
TGGAGCAGGCGATGATGTCGGCCAGCCAGGGGGGGATGAGGATTGTTCTGGATGAACGGGGCAAGATGCGGCGCAGTCTGGAGCTGGCGCAATGGGTTGAGGATAAACAGATTCGCGGGGTCAAGCTTGTCAGCCTGATGATCGGTGGAGCGAACGGACATTCGGAGCAAATGCGTGCCGCTGCGGATGAATGCTGGAGCCTGTCAACATTCACGCTCCAGCATGAAATCGCGCTCGTGGTTCTGGCCGAGCAGATTTACCGGGCGCACAGCATTTTGAGAAAGGAGCCTTATCACCGTGAATAGGAAGGCCAAGGCCAAGGGAGAACAGCCATGACTGAGACTCAAAAGTGATTGGGTTTCTCCTTGTTGATAGGCTAAGAAGAGTTTATATTTTTAAAAAACCAAATTTCTTCCTCATGAGTTTCTCATGTCTTCTTCTGTGCTCCAAAACGTGATTCATCCACGCCAAACATCGCCACAGACGGCACCCTTGGCGGACGATGTTTCGATTCCGAACAATGGAGATGCCCTGGAGACGCCTGAGGCTGACATGGGACAGGTGCTGGGGGTGCTGGTGGAAAATGCCCCCGTGGCCATGGCCATGTTTGATCATCGGATGAGATACATTCTGGCGAACAGGGCCTGGGTGGAGGAGTTCGGGCTGAGCGCCATGCAGCCTCTGGCCGGACGCAGCCAATACGAGGTCTTTCCCAGCCTGCATCCTGGGTGGAGACAGGTCTATGACCGTGCCTTGCAGGGGCATGTAGTTCGCAGTGAGCATGACGCGCTGGCCTCGGAGAATGGCAGCAAGCTCGTGTACCGCTGGGAGGTTCGTCCCTGGAGGCGTCATGCCAACGCCATGGTTGGCGGGCTCATGATCATCTGTGAGCGTTTTGTCAGGCAGATGGCAGCCCCTGCGGCGGCAGACGAACCCGTCGAGCTGACGGGGGGTTCTGTGTCCGCGCAGGCGGCGCAGAAGGAGAAGGCGGTGGAGCTTGCGCTGCCGGTGGTCCATCTGGATCAGGCTGGCGTGGTGGTGCACGCCAATCCTTCTGCCGCCAGGCTATCCCTGGCCAAGGGGCTGGTTGAGGGGATCAGTGCTTTTTGGGAGGTTTTTGGCGGTGGCGGTTCAGGGAGCCTGAAGCTGAAACAGCAGCTTTTGTCGTGCTTCGAAGGCTTCAAGGATGAGGAAGGTTCTGAGCCTGTCATCCTCCAAGTGCCGCCTGCGGGCGATGGGAATGCCATGTGGGTAGGCGGTGCTGACACGTCAATGCCGACGCGCTGGCTGCTTGCCCGCCAGGAGGGAGCCGGGGTGCAGGGGTATGTCGCGATGGCCTTGCCTGCCGAGCCAGTGCAGACTCCCCCTGCAACACCTCCGAACCTTTCGGCCATAGCGAATGCGGTGGCCGCGATCGCCCAGCCTCCGACGCAGGAAGCAGGTTCGGCGAGTGGCGGTCTCGAACTCCGACGGCTGCAGGATGACCTGGCCCGCGCCCGGCAGGAGCTCAGAACCCTGCATGAGGCGGAACGGACCTTTTCACAGCGGGAAACCCGGTTGAGGGGATATCTCGACACACTGCCTTTTGGGATTCTGGTTCTGGATGAACTTGGGGAGGTGTTGTTTCAGAGCCAGCAGCTCACCCGGCTGCTGGGGCGTCCGGTCAGACCGGATGAAAATGTCGAGCAGTGGCTGGCCGCCGCCTGCCCGAACGAGCATCATCGGGAGCAGGTCGCCTCCCTCTGGCGGGAGGATGTGTGGCGGCGTCAGCTGACACGGGTCTTCACCCTGGCCACGGCGGACGGCCTGCTCAAGGATCTGGAGTTCTCGCCGGCCAGCCTGGCCGGGGGCGGGGTGATCGTGTGCATCCAGGATGCCACGGAAAAGTGCCGCCATGAGGAGCAGCTCAGGGCCACGGAAGCCAAGTTCAGGGCCCTTCTGCATGAGTCACCGCTGCCGGTCGTCCTGATGGACAAGGCCGGGTCGGTTTTCGAGGTGAATCCTGCGGCTGAACAAATTTTTGGGCAGCCTAAGAGTGAAATGCGCAGGCATCCCCTGGAGCGTTGCTTCGCTTCCGAAAGCGCCGCCGCCTTTGCGGAGGCTCGAAAGGACCTGCTTCTGGGGGGGGCACGCCAGGCAACCCTCGGAGTCAGGGTGGTTCCCGCAGGGGCCGGCCCGTCTGTTTCCACAAGGCTGCACATGGCCCAGGTCATGGACGCAGAAGGCGAGCCGCACTGCACCATTCACTTTTTTGAAAAGTTGGAAACGCCGGTGATCGTGCCGGTCATTGAGCCCGGTACCGTCTTCATGCCAATGAACTCGGGGCCGGCATCTCCCCCGTCCATCTCGTCACCGGGCGCTCAGTCCGAGGTGTTGTTGTTCAAAACCAACGTGAACGGCAGGATCAAGGAGTGTCGGGAGAGGGGGCTGGACCTTCTCGGACTGGCCATGGAAGAAGCTTTGGGTCGTCCTTTGCATCAGTTCTTCCGCCCCAGTGATGCCACGGGTTTTTACACTGACCTGAAGGCCTACGCCCAGGAACCTGATCAGCGGCATGGCCTGGTGTGTTTTTCACACACGGGAGTGCGTCATCCATTGAGAGTGCGGGTTGAGGCCCTTGGGGGAGGGGGACTGGATTTCGCGGTCCTTGAAGTTTTCGAGACCGTTCTCGAGTCCTGCGTCCAGGATGGCACGCCAGTTCTGGCGGTCCTGGAGCAGCCTGCCGCAGCCCAGTCTCCCCTGATCAACCTGGCCAGGGAGAAGCTGCTTCTTTCGGAAACGCATCACCGGATCAAGAACCACCTGCAGATCATCTCAAGCCTGCTGAATCTCGAGTCCAACACGATCGCCGATCCGGCAGCCAGAAACGCCCTGCGTTCCAGTCAGAACCGTGTTCGTTCCATTGCCGACCTGCACCAGCATCTTTACCAATCGGTCCTGGGCACCTGTGAAAGCTTTCTGGATTTTGCCGAGGTGCTTCTTGGCAGGCTGCGTGAGTGCTATGATGTCTCAGCCGAGCGGGTTCCCGTGCATCTGGACCTGGAGGGTGTGGAAATTCAGCAGGAATGGCTCATGCCTCTGGCGCTGACCCTCAACGAAACTGTCTCCAACTGCTTTGAGCATGCCTTCCCTGGCGGACGTGAAGGGGAGGTCCATGTCAGCCTCCATCAGACCGGGGCGACAGGTGAGCTGATCGTCAGTGACAATGGCGTGGGGCTGACAGAGGGGTTGCGTCCCGGCAGCGGCTCTGGGCTGGGTCTTAAGATTCTTGCTGTGTTTGCCGAGCAGATGCGTGGGAAGCTGCTTTTCTCCCGTCCAGAGGGGGGAGGAACGGAGATCCGTCTCAAATTTCCGGTTTCAGCAGTCGAGTAGGCCGAACGAAAGAGTGAGGGCAGGCTGGGGGCTGCGGATGGCGCAAGTCGAAAAGAAGTGGGGCAGCCGTAAGCTGACTAACTTGGTATTTACCATGTATTTAAATTGACGATACGAGGTGCGTCTTGGTAATCTCAACACAAAATTTCGAATTAGGTCTAACCCATCAACGCATAGCCAACCTCATCCCGTCATGAATGCGAACATCCCGACAGTTTCCGGCCGTCAGTTCCAGCCGTTTTCCCGCCATGGATTCTCCCTGGTTGAGGTCGTGCTGGCCGTTGGAATCATGGCCCTCGGGGTGGTGACGATCCTTGGGTTGCTCCCGCATGGCCTGGAAATGTCCCGTCGCACGGCGAATGAACAGGCGGAAACCCGCATTG
Source organism: Prosthecobacter sp. (assembly GCA_044341745.1). GTDB lineage: Bacteria > Verrucomicrobiota > Verrucomicrobiia > Verrucomicrobiales > Verrucomicrobiaceae > Prosthecobacter. The sequence goes on from JBIIRD010000057.1 coordinate 3,756, forward strand.
TGGATCAGATTGTGGGCGAACTGCAATCTTCAGACTGGGCCACGCTTGGAGGTCTTCTGGACAATGGAGAAACCCGGATACGGTTTGATGACCAGGGATTGAAGGCGCTCAGTCCGGCGCTGACGACCTATGTCGCCCGGGTCACCTTGTCCGAAGGAGCCGAACGCAACCAGGGCATGCTGCTGCCGTCCAACAAAGGCGGTGCTGATCGCAACAAGAACTTGAGGCGGGTGAAGATCGAGGTCGCCGCCACCCAGTCCAACGATTTCAACTTCGACAACGCTCCTCCCGCCGCCGTGGTCAAGCGCTTCACCTGCCTGGTGGCCAAGATGCGTCCCTGAGGCCGTGTTTTTGAGTGTTCAAAAAATTCAAGCTGAGAACCACTATGAAGCTGAAACTTTCAGATTCAGCCCGGCGCACCGTCCTGGGACTGCTGCTGGCTGCGGGAGTCTTCACTGCTGTGGCGGATGTGTCCGCCCAAAGCGCTGTTGACGGCTCATGGAACGCGAACGGCGGTTCCTGGGGCAATTTCACCCTCACGGGCGCTCCGTGGTCCTTTGCCCAGCCGATGCGTGCGGCCAATGTGGTGCCGGTTCTCAACCAGAGGGCCACCAGCGGCACCGTCACTCGTGTCTCCAACGCTATCACGACGATCACGGTTGGAAACCCGGGAGCGGGATACACCTCCCCTCCCTCGGTGATCATCACCGGCGGCAACGGGGTGGGCGCACGTGCGTATGCCACGATCAATGGTTCGGGTGAAGTCACGCAGATCGTGGTGACCAGCGGGGGCAGCGGCTATACGGCGAACCCCACCGTGACGATCACGGGTGAAATCGCCAGCTTTGACATCATTGATCCAGGCTCGGGATATTCACTGCCGCCAAGAATCGCCTTCACCGGAGGCGGTGCCTACACTTCGGTTCCGACCGTCACCTTTGTTGGCGGCAATGGCTCGGGGGCGGTGGCGACCGCCACGGTGAGCGGCGGTCAGGTGACGGGCTTCAACATCTCGAACGGTGGGTCGGGCTATGGTGCGCCTCCGACGGTCAATCTGACAGGTGGCGGAGGCTCCGGCGCCACGGCTTCTGCCACGGTTTCGGGCGGGGTGATCACGGCGATCCAGGTGGTCAGCGGAGGTTCCGGATACAGTTCCTCTCCTGCGGTGAGCTTTGCCAACAGCAACGCCACCGGCACGGCGGTGATCGTGGACGGACGTCTGACGGAGGTGGAGATCACCAACCCGGGGGCTGGTTACACCACGGCGCCGCGGGTGGATGTCAGCGGGGGCGGCGCCACGGGAAACGGAGGCTCCTACCTGGATGCAGTCATTGAGGATGGCAGCGTGACCTCCGTGCTTGTGCCGGGCAGCACTGGCAACCCGCCGGCAACCTTTCCCCTGGGCGGGGCCAGTGGGGCGGAGGCCGTTGCAACGCTCGCCCCGGACGGCTCGCTGGCTTCATTCACACTCGTTCAGCGTGGACAGGGATATGTTTCGGCTCCGACGGTGGTCATCGGCGCCCCCCTGGTCCGGACGGCGACCGCTGTTTCCGTCAGGACCGGCAGCAGCGTCAGCGCCATCAACCTGACCAATGCAGGTGCAGGCTATCTGACCGCCCCCGCCGTGACGATTGGAACCAACGGCTGGCAGGGCTACACCTCCACCCCGCAGGTGCGATTCAGCCGCAGCGGGGTCACCGGGGCGATTGCCACCGCCAACAGGACCGGCACGGGTGTCAGCAGCGTGACGTTGAATTACGGAGGAGCCGGGTATTCTCAGGCGTCCCCGCCCACGGTGGGGTTTGTCGGAGGCGGAGGCACGGGCGCGGCAGGCACGGCCGTCGTCAACGCGAACGGAGCCGTGGTGGGCGTGACGATCACCAGCCAGGGGTCGGGATACACGAGTTCCCCGCTGGTCACCTTCACCAGCGGAGGAGTCACCCACGCCGTGGCCACGTCCACGATCAACGCGGGACGGCTGAGCGTCATCAATGTGGTTCATCCCGGCTCTGGTTACACTTCGGCGCCGACCGTGACATTTTCCGGAGGCATCGCCAACGGGGGTGTTCATGCCACGGCGACGCCTGTGATGGACGGTCTGACGGTGGGTTCGGTGACGATCAACACGGCGGGAGGCGCCGTGGCGGCGACCGCTGTGGCGGTGCGTGCGGCAGACGGAAGCCTGAGCGCCGTCAATGTCACCAATGCCGGCACCGGCTACACCTTGAACCCGACGATCAGCATTGCCGCTCCCGGCGGGGTGGTGACGCCGACGCAGCTGGCCCCTGGAGGTGTGGGGTCCTATGTGCATTTCAACAACAACATCGGCGCCAACAGCACCATCACGCTGGATGCGGCGCGCACAGTGGGTTCGTTTTCAATCGGTGACTGGATCAATCCCGAGGATTTTGCCCTGACGACCGGCACAGGCGGCGTCACCAACACGCTTGCCTTTGACATGGGGGCGATCGGCGGCGGACAGTCCTTCCTGCAGAAGCTGCAGGGTGACCAGGACTCCATCAGCGTCCCGCTTTATCTCGCCAACCAGCTGAATGCCCGAATCAACACGGGACGCCTGACCCTCTCCGGCGGAGTCTCGGGGCCGGGATCGCTGGTGACGAGCGGCAACGCGACCCTCACTGTGACCGGTGTGACCGATTCCAGCACGGTGGATCTGTGGCTGTGGAACCGGGGGTTCAACAACACCGGCGCCCAGGTTGAGCTGGGAAGCACCGACGGTCCTGCCTTCAACAACATCCGCCTGGGCAGCGCAAGCCGCGGCGACACAGGCTATGCCGTCCTTCAGCTGCTTCAGGGCAGGGGGGATGACCAGCTGGATCAGATCCAGGATGGAGCGACGATCCTTGCGGACGGGGTGACCAACCGCTGGGCCTACTTCAAGCTCATGGGCGGTGATGAGACCGTCGGCAACATCGTGGACGTTGGCAACGCCCTGGTCATCGAAAACATGGAGGGTGAAACCGTGAACACGGACTCCGTGCTGACCCTGGGCGGGAACAACCTGGACTCCTATGTGGGCGGCTTCATCCGCAACCGCAGCGGAGGCAGCGGCACGGGAACCCTGGGCATCACCAAGCTTGGCACGGGTGCGCTCACCCTGTTTGGCGGCAACATCACCTACACCGGTCCGACAATGCTGGTGGAAGGCCAGCTCCGGCTGATCAATGCGGGCAATTTCGCCAGCACCATCAGCGCGGCCTCCGGCACCTCAATCCTTCTGGATGCGCAGGCGGCGGGCAACGTCATGAACTTCAACGACCCCATCCTCGGCGATGCCGACATCCGCAAGGTCGGCCTCGGCGTTGTGAACTTCAGCGGTGGTGAAACGATCCTGGACAACCTGTCGGTGGATTCAGGCAGTGTCTCCTTCCTGCCTGGAGCTGCAACCCTCCGCGGGGGCAGAAATGAAGTCCGGAATGACTTTACGGCCATCAGCGTGCCGGGCCTGTCACGCAGCGTGACCATTGGCGCCGGGCTTTCGGTGGGCAGCATGCAGATTGACGGCCTGTATGGCCAGCTCGGCAGCAACCTTTTGGTCAGCGGGACGACCCTGAGCGTGGCCAGCATGGCCACCTTCGTGGATTCAGTGCTGGAGTCCAGCGGCCCGGTGACGCTCTCCAACACCACCATGCTCCTGAGCGGCAGCGTTTACACCCTCAACAGGAGGGTGGTCAACACCAGCACCAACACCTTCATCACGCTGAATGACGCCAGCAACATCGTCGTGGGCTCGGTGCTGACGCTGGGGCCGAACCTGACCTCGGCCGCCAACCGCAAGATTTCGCAGGACACCCGGGTCGTTGCCGTGAACCTGGTGACACGCGTGGTGGAGCTGAGCAAGTCGGTCAACATTGTGGCGGGAACGGACGTGACCTTCACCTACTCCAACCAGACCGACGGTGCCTTCCGCGGAGAGTCCCTGAACTTTGCGGATGTTGTTTTTGACGGGCGCAAGTATGTCGCCGTCACCGCTGAGGGCAGCATTCACAGCTCCATCAATGGCAGCCTCTGGGAGCAGGTGTATTCGGACCCTTCCGAAGAGCCGCTCCACAGCCTCCTCTGGACCGGTGCGAAGTTTGTCGCGGTTGGAGACGGAGGCAAGGTGCTCACATCGACCACCGGTGAAGCCTGGACTGAGGAAAACAGCGGGTTTGCCCAGAACCTGCACTCCGTGACTTCGACAACGGTGTCCCTCACGGGTGCAACCACGGTTGGAAACTCCACTGTGACGGGCGTGAGCAGCGGTACGAGCTATCCGAACGGCGCCCTGGTGCACAGCTTTGCCACGCCTCCGGACGCCCGGATTGTTTCGGTGACCGTCAACGGTGCGGATGTCACCCTGGTGCTTGACAGCCCCGCCCAGAGCGCCGCCACCAATGTGAACTTTGGTTACTTCCGCGGCAACACGGCGGCGGGGAGCACGACGGTTTCGAACGTGCGCACGGCGCAGACGCTGGTCAACGGCCTGCCCATCAGCGGTGCGGGCATTCCTGGCGGGGCCACCATCAGCGACTTTGACGGGCCGGCCAGCACCATCACGATGAACCAGATCGCCTCGACCAACGCCGCCGGGGTCATCCTTTACACCCTGGCGGGCAACACCACCCTGAACAGCACGACGGTGACCGGGCTGACCAACACCCAGGGGCTTGTCGTGGGCATGGTCCTGCGCGGCAACTCCATCGCCCCGGGCTCGGTCATCACAGCCATCAACCCGGGGGCTGGAACCCTGACGCTCTCGCTGCCTGCGGTTGCCAACGGCAATACGGTTCCCCTGAGCGTGTTTACCGGGCGAACTGTCAGCGGTTCGCCGATTCTTCAGGATGTGACCTCTGCGGGTTCTTTCACCGCCGGCATGCCTGCGCGCGGGGTGATCTTTGAACCAGGAACCTATGTGACGAGCAGCACTGCAAGCACGCTGGTCCTCTCCCAGCCAGCTCAGGCGACGGCGGCGGCGGCACCCCTGGTTGCCGCCAGGACGGCCTTGAGGCGAACGGGCAACTTTTCGACTGGCAGCAGCACGGTGTCCGCCGTTTCCTCAACAACCGGGCTCGTGGCCGGCATGCCTGTTTCCGCCCCTGGCATTCTTCCTCCGGACACGGTGATCGAGTCCGTCGGCGGCGGCAGCATCGTGCTGACCAGGGAGGCCCTGGCACCATCGACGGGTGCGGACTTCTTCGCAGGTTTCAACCTGGTTGCCGTGGGTGAGTCCGGCCTCGTGCTTGGCTCTGTCGGCGGGGCTTCGGACACCTGGGCGCAGCTGCCGTCACCCACTTCCACGGAGTCCTTGAACGGCGTCTCCTGGTCCACCGGCGGCGTGCTGGTGGCCGCAGGTGGCAACGGGCTGCTGGCCCGTTCAACGACGGGGCTGAGCTGGACCCGGCAAACACCGCCCCTGGCCGATGCACAGAACGTGATCCTGGGATTTGACGCCACCACGCGTCAGATGACACTCAACAACAATGCGCTGACCGGCGGCAGCAATGTCAGCTTTGACGCGTTCAAGGCAACGACCACGGCGAGCGGAGCCACCCTCTCGAATGTCAGCGGCATGCATGCCCTGCGGCCGGGGATGTATGTCTTTTCGACCTCAGGCATCCAGGCTGGAACCACCGTGCGCAGCGTGAACGAGGCGGCCTTCTCGATGGTCCTGTCCGCCGCTGCGACGACCACGCTCACCGCGTCCCCCGCCAACAACCAGCAGGGTGCTCCCATCCAGACGTTCCTCGGCGTCTCGAAAAACGGTTCCTCCGAGATTACCGAAGTCACGGACTTCAAGGGATTGATGCCGGGCATGGCTCTCCATGGAACCGCGCTTCCTTCCCCACGAACCATCCTGGCCCTGGACATTCCAGGCCGCAGGATTTTCCTGGCCGGCCCTGCCAACCAGACCACACGCGCGGGGTTTGGCGTGCTTTATGGCGACATGGCGAACGGCAGCAGCACGATCACCAACATCCGCCTGGGCTCGTTCAATCAGACTCTGGGCGGGGCCTCCTTCCACCTGATCAACGGCAGGCCTGTGGCGGCCATCCCCGGATTCATCAATTCTGCAACCACGGTTTCCACCTACAACGTGGCGACCAATCAGGCGACGCTTGCTGCTGCGGCCTCAGGAACGGGAGACATCCCCCTCCTGACCTTCACCGGTAACACGACCAATGGTTCGAACATCATCGAGGGCGTGGCGGAGGGATCCTTTGCGGGGGTTTCCATTGGCATGCAGATTTACATCACAGGCGCGGCGGACGGCACCTCGAGCTGGGCCAACAACACCTTCACGATCACGGACCTGAACTCCACCGCAGGCACGATCACCCTTTCAACAGCCCCGGTTCTCAACGCCACCTCCGCTGCCACGACTGTCTCGATGGGGGTTTATGCGGGGCGTGTGACCAGCGGACAGAACAGCGTGACAAGCATCAGCAACCGGATCGGGGAGCTGCCTCCCGTCGTCTTCAAGCCTGACATGCGGGATGTATTCTGGACTGGAAGCCAGTTTGTTGCCGTGGGTGATTATGGCTCCCTGTACGTCTCCTCTGACGGGACCTCATGGAGCATGAGAAACACCGGCACCGGCCGCGACCTTTATTCCGTGGGCCTTTCCGGAACCCGCCTCCTGGCCGCGGGTGAGAACGGCCTGATCCTGTCGTCCACGGACAGCGGCTCCAGCTGGACGGTGGTTCGTGCGGCGGACAGCCCGGCCTTGAATGATGTCCGCAGCCTTGACACCGTGCGCAGCATGATCACGGCAGGCGGGCGCACGCTTGCCCTCGGCAACGGGGGGCTGGCCACGACCGACGCCGCCACCTGGTCAACCTCCGTCAACGACACCTTCAGCGGAACGAAGACGACCCTGAGCATCGCCGGCCGAATCGGGGGCGGAGGCGGCATTGAGCTGCGCAACGAGGTGACGACCTCCGCCACCACCGACCCTGCCAACGGTCCGCTGGTCAACCGCAACAACACCAACCGCATCGGCAACACGGTGACCCTCGAGTCCAATGGCGGACTGCTTACCTTCAACAACAACATGGTGAACACCACCTTTGCGGAAACTGTGGGCCAGCTGCTGCTCAGCCAGGGCCAGCTCCAGCTGCAGACCTATCGCGCCGGCACTTCGGGCACCAGCACGCTCACCTTCGACTCACTGAAGGCTGAGCCGGGCGCCACCATCGACTTCCAGGGCCGGCAGAACGACGGGGGCTCCATCACCGTTCAAACCGGCAGCATTGGCGAGGGAGGCAGCGCGGCCGCCATCAACCGCAACCGCATTCTCTTCAGCCAGACTCCCGTTCTTGATGACGGCATCCTTGGCGGCTGGGCGACCATTGACAACGAGTGGGCCACCTATGACACCACCCTTGGCGACGGCCAGGATGGCGTCAAAAGGCTGCCAGCAAGCGGCTACAACACGGGTGACCAGACAGGCTGGGTCGTCACCAACAACGTCAAGATGCAGGCGGGAAGGACGTTGAGTGCGGACCGTGTCATCAACTCCCTGAACATGCAGGGGCAGACGCTGGCCATGAACGGCAGGCGGCTGAGCATCGAGTCCGGCGGGCTGCTTGTTCATACGGGCACGGCAACCATCTCAGGGGGGGGGGCGCTGACCGTCGGCGCGGGCAGGTCGGATTCCGCCGTGCTGAACATCATCAACTCCGCCCAGCTCAACCTGAGCACCGTCATCACGGACTTCATCGCCGACATCACGACAAGCGGCGCCGTTTCCGCAGGGTCCAATGTCGTGACCATGGGCAACGTCATCGGCCTGACCGTGGGCATGGAAGTCTCCGGCCTGGGTGCGGCGGCGGCAAGCGTCGCCCAGGGAACCAGGATTGTGGGCATCAACACCAACAACAACCAGGTCACGTTGAGCGTCCCCCTCACGGGTGCGCTGGCCAACTCCTCCCAGCTTCGGTACACCGGGGGTTCGGTCAGTCTGGCCAAGTCCGGCGCTGGACTGCTGGTCCTGGGCGGCACGAACAACTACAGCGGCAAGACCTACATCAACAACGGCATTGTGCAGCTCTCCATCCTGAGCTCGCTGGGAAAGGAGCCGGAAGTCTTTGAGCCGGACAGGATCCAGATCAACGGAGGCACGCTGAGGATCACGCATGTCACCACGGGCACGCCGCCGCTGGAGGACTACAACCTGAGTCTCAACGACGGCAAGACGGGCCTGACCATTGGGGCGGCAGGCGGACGCATCGAAGTCGGCACCGCCATTCCCAACAACAATGCAGACACAAACCCCGTGCCGCAGATCAACTTCACCATTGCCAATCCGATCAATGCGATCGGCGTGCTTGAGCTTGCCGTGCTTGCCAACACTGGGCTCAATCCGGCTCAGACGAACAGCATCATCCTGGGCACGCCGTCCAGCACCAACACCTTCCGTGCCGGCATCAAGACGGAAGGCAGCTTCGAAGGCCTGGTCGTGGTGCGCGGCAACAACAGCATCGGCGGCATCTTCAGCGAAGGCGGCAAGTTCATCCTGGAGGGCGACAATGACTTCACGGCCCCCATCCGGGCCCTCATCGGAGACATCACCCTTCTGGGCAGCAACACCTGGCGAGGGAGCGGCACGTTCACCGAGCCGCTGGTCATGACTTCAGGAACCCTCAGGCTAGGCTCCGCCCAGGCATGGGGAACAGGCGGGCTGGTCCTGGACATCGGCAGCACGAGCGTCAACCTCATGGGTATCAGCCAGACCATCCGGCGGATCAACAGCACGCAGGGTGCGATCATCAGCAACACGGACGCCCCCGACTCCATCAGCGGGGCGACGCCCGTGGTCTTTGACCTGGACATCAACCAGGTTTACAACGGTTCCATCAACGATGGATTTACCCTCAGCGGCAGCAAGCTGGCCGTTCTGAAGCTGGTCAAGCAAGGCCCGGGCACGCTCAGGCTGAACAACTCCAACAGCAACTTCAGCGGCGGCCTGGAAATCCGCGAGGGAGCCGTGGAGGTGGCCTCCATCGGGCGCCTGTTTGACACCCGGTCCACGCTTGGAAGGGTCGAGGTTGATGATCCATCACTGCTGGTCATCGACAAGGGGGCCCTGATCGTTGCCCCGACGACGGCGCAGTCCACCGACCGTTCCTTCACCATGGGCGCCGGGCCGAACGGAGCGACGATTGCCGCCAACGGAACCATCCGCGCCGCCACGGTGACCTTGGGAACTGAATTCAGGGACATCATCGCCGGAACCTCCAGCATCACGACGCCGATTGCCTTCAAGGATGCCGGACCGCGCACGCTGACCCTTTCGGGAACCGGCGTCGGCGACAACCGCTTCCAGATCGAGCTGGGTGACAGGTCGCCCTCCGAGTCTTCGAGCATCTTCAAGGCCGGCACGGGCCGCTGGCTTCTTTCCAAGGCGGCTCCCTATTCCGGGCTGACCACCGTCCAGAACGGCACCCTTGCCATCAGCAAGAATGACGCCCTGGGAACCGTCGGTGCGGCCACGACGGTGTCCGGCTCGACCTTCACGGGCAATTATCCGGACGGAACGCCCGTCAGCTTCCCGCTGTTTGCCGCCACCACCCTTCCTGCGGGCATCCGGGCGGACACGCAATATTATGTGGTGGAGTCCACGGGCAGCACCTTCAAGGTGGCTGCCACGCCTGGCGGCGACGCCATCACGCTCAACAGCACTGGAACTGACGTGAAGGTGGCTGCGAAGATCGACAACTACCGGTCCACCAGCTACAGTTCCTCGGGCAACCGCTTCACCGGCCTGCTGCCCAACGGGGCCAAGGTCACCTTCAACACGAAATCCGTACCTGGCGTGACTCCGGTGCTGCCGGGAGGTCTTCTGACAAACACCACCTATTACGTCGTCAACTCCAGCGGCGGTACCTTCCAGATCGCCACAGATCCGGCGGGCTTGAACCTTGTCACCCCCCTTTCCGAAGGAACGCCGGACACGTTGTACTATGTGACCGATGCCCGCGGCAACAGCGGCGCGGGAGTGAATCTTGTCTCCGGCACCCTGGAGCTTGCCAATGTGAAATACCTGGCGGCAGAGGACATCCTTTTTGAAGGTGGTTTCATGTCCGTGCCTGCCAATGCCTCCTCCTCCTGGGCGGGCAACCTGTTCACGAACGCGCCGGCGAGAATCACCATCGGTGCCAACGGCGTCCTGAACCTGGGGGGCAACCTGCTGGGGTACCACGGCCTGAACCAGGAGGGTGAGGGCACTCTCGTTTTCAGCGGTGAGATGCTGGCTCCCAGCACGGCCGCCAGCAACAACCGTGAGTGGGCAGTTCGCGCAGGAACCCTGGTCCTGGATTATGGAATCAACAACTCCTCGAAACTGGCGGACAATGCCAACCTGCGACTGGGTGGCTCCCGCCGGGGAGGCACCCTGGTCCTCCGCGGGGGCTCTCATGAGGAGGTCGTCCTGCAGACCGTGCTTGAGGCGGGTGCCAGCAAGATCTTCCGCGAGTCAGGAGCAGGCACCCTCCGGCTCAACAACCTCATTCGCGGTACAGGCAGCACGCTTTACGTTGACGGCGGCAGGATCGCCAGGGTCGATCAGCCGAACAACACCAACGGAATCCTTGGGACGGCGGGCATCCTGGGGGCCTGGGCGCTGATCCGTGATGCGATCGTCAACGCCTACTGGGTCATCCCGGGCTCCTCCGAGCGCAGTTATGATGTGACGGCGGATCCCGCCACGAACCAGGTGCTGACCAGTGTCAATCATGTCGTGACAAGGGGCAGCGTCGTTCGTTTCAGCTCCACGGGCGAGCTTCCGGGAGGACTGATGCCTGACACGCCTTATTTTGCGGTGGACTGCAACGGAGCCAGCCGTCGGCTGCTGCTTGCGACCAGCATGAGCACCGGCGCTCCCAGGGTGGACCTGACTTCGGCAGGCACCGGCACGATCACCATGGCGGTTGAGCAGGGCTTCCAGGCCAACGCCGCCCAGGACCTCTTCACCACGGCTGAAGGCCATGGTCTGGCCAACGGAGTGAGGGTCAGGGTCAAGTCCTACGGCATCCTGCCTCAGGGACTGCTGCCGGACACCGACTATTACGTGGTGCGTGCCGAAAGCCTGAGCTTCCGCCTGAGCACGGCCCCCAACGGACAGCCTCTGAACATCACGACCAACGGCAGCGGCGCCCATGCCATCCAGACCCAGGGCGCGGAACGCCGTGCCGGTCCCGCCGCCCTGACTTTCAGCGTCAACCAGGACTATTTTCCGGGTTCTGACGGCAATGACCGCATCCGGGTCGCCATCCAGCATGTCAACACGACAGGGGCGATCACCTCGACGCTCACAGGGCAGGGCACTCTTGGCGACCCTTACATCTACACACTGTTCACCACCAACGAATTCAACACCACCAATGACCTGGTCGCCTTCGTCAGCGGTGACATCGTCGGCGGGCTTCCGGTTACCGACATCCTCAAGGCGCAGCTCTCGCCCTCGCTGCCCAGCGGCACCCTTTATCCTGACTATACCCGCATCGCCGACACCGGAAGCTACGGGGCGCCCACCGCCCTGGCCAACGGAACCTTTGACGACGGACGCCAGGATCTCGGCTGGGCGAAGAACGCCGGGCTGCCCGGCAGCTCCACCACCCTCAACGACGGCTTCATCATGCCCTATGACAGTTACGGGACGGGCTGGGATGCCAACGTCAACAGCAACATCGTCGGTGACCTGACCCTGGCCGCCCTGCGCAACACCTTCTCCGTGAGGTTCGCCAACCAGGTCGGTGCCACGGTCTCTCTTCTCTTCAACGGCGTTCATTCCATCCGCAGCGGCGGCATCCTCGTCTCTCCCACCGTCGGCAGCAATGACTCGACCCTTGGCGGCACCGGCCGCCTCACCACGGAAAACCAGGGCAACCTGCAGAACTTCATCCTTCAGCAGCACAACGACCTTGGCTCGCTGGTGATCAACAACAGCATCACGGATCGCGCGGCCATCACCCGTTCCGGATACCTGACGGCGGACATTCGCAGGTACATCTATCTTAGCGATCTTTCAGGCTTTGCCGTCGGTTGGACCGTCACCGGAACCGGCATCACCAATCCAACCACGATTGCGGAGGTGGATGTCGCGGGAGGCAAGATCATCCTGAACCGTGACACTGACAACGCCTACCGCGGCGCGATCAACTACACCTTCACCAGTCCGGACGGCAGCCAGACAATCATCCGCCAGGGCATCTACAGCAACCCTGGCAGAAGGATCATCGCCGGCATCAGCAACATTTCCGCCCCCAATTCGACCGGCACCGCCGGGCTCGAGGTGGGCATGACCGTGACCGGTGCCGGAGTGACCAATCCGACGACGATCGAGGAGATCCTTGACGGACACGCCATCAAGCTCAGCCGTGATCATGACGGCGGTTATCGCAGGGTGGATTACACCTTCAGCGGCGGCACGCTCGGGGCTGGCAGCACCACGCGGCGTGCCAGCACCACGGACACCTACCGCCGCCGTGTCATCGGCATGATGAAGCCCTTCGGCCCCGGCAGCCCTGTGAGCATGGTCACCACGACGGACCTCTATGTCGGCATGCCGATCCGCGGTCCCGGCATTCCATTCGGCTCGTTCATCTCCTTCATCTACAACGAGAGCGACATCGAGGTCAGCACCAACCACTTCTACACGGGCGACAAGAGGACGATGATCTTCACTCCCAGCATCGGGCTTGAAAAGCTTGGGTCCGGGGTGGTCGCCCTCAATGGGTCCAGCGATTACACGGGCGTGACCTTCATCGCCGATGGCACCCTCCGTGCCGGAAGGCTGACGGACGGGGGGGTTCCCGGCAGCCTGGGCGCTTCTTCGGCAGCTTCTTCAAACCTCGTCTTCAACGGCGGCACCCTTCAATATGTGGGTGACAACAATCAGACCAACCGCGGCTTCACTGTGGCGGATTTTGCCAGGTTGAACATCGGTCATGAAAAGACCGAGGTCACCTTCTCGGGTGCCATCGCCTCCGGCCAGGACCGCTTGGAGAAGGACGGTCCGGGCACGCTGATCCTCAACGGCAACGCCAACCTGGCCGCCATGCGTGTCATGCAGGGCAAGCTGCTCCTGCAGGCTGTTGATTCCAATGCTGCTCCGGCCGCCTTCGCCCCCAGTAATTTTGCCACAGGCAACCTCACCCAGCTGGTGCTCTCCGGCGGCACCCTCGAAGCAAGGGGCACGCCTGAAGGCAACGTCACCCAGAACCTGGGCACCCAGATGGTGGTCGAGGCCGGTGCCTCCAAGGTCATCGCCACCAGCGTGGCCGGCTTTGATCCCAACAACCTGGTCGATCTCACGCCCGCCCGCAGCATGACGCTGAACCTCATGGGCCAGGAGGAGCTGACGGACGTGCTCCGCCACGGCGGTGGCACCGTCCACTTTGTCGAAAATCCGGAGGAGGGTGGCGGTGCCGCCAACATCTTCCTGCTTCTCGACACCGACCTGCGCCAGCGCATCCTGCCCTGGGCCACCTATCAGGCGACCAACAGCCTGACGGGAGGCGTCAATCATTTTGCAACGGTCAGCACGACAACAGGTGCGGTCATCTCCGCCGACACGATCGGGGGCTTGTACGACCCTGACTCCGAGCTGGCGAATCCGGACAATTGGAGGACCCTGCGCAGCAGCGCCCGAAACATCAGCCCAAGCGAACCCTTTGACCTCAGCTTCAACGGCTCCGTCACCGGCAACCGCTTCGTCAATGTGCTCCGTTACGCCTCGCCGCTGGACGGAAATGTCTCCATTGACGCCGGGCGGACGGTCGAACTGGTGGATGGGGCAATTCTTGTGGCCAGCACGGTCCAGAACGCGATCAAGAGCATTGTCGGCCCCGGCAGCCTGACAGGCGGTGCCCAGAATTCTGTCAACAGCGACATCATCCTGCACAACTACAACACTTCGGCACCGTTCACCATCGGGGCGGGCATCGTGGACAGGCAGATCATTTCCGCCTCCGGTTCCAATCCCACCGTCGGAAGGGGCAGCTTGAAGGCGGGTGAAGTGGACATGAAGGTGGCCAGCGGCGTTGACGTGGACTTTTACCTGATGGTCCGCCCGGGCATGGAGGTGTCTGGTCCGGGCATCCAGACGGGCACCACGGTGGTCACGGTGGAGTCCGTCTATCGCCGGATCATCCTGAGCCAGCCGGCCTTGAGCAACCAGACCAACCAGGTGTACACCTTCAAGGATGTGGTCAACTTCATCCAGACAGGCGTCGGCACCACGGTGCTGTCCGGTACAAACACCTACTCCGGCAACACCTATGTCCATGGCGGCGTGCTGAGGCTGGATTCCGCCAACGCCGTGCCGGGAGGCATCGGCGCGTCCGGCGGCACAAGCGCGCTTATCGTCAAAGGCGGGGTCATCGGGCTGGGACTGTCGGATTTCCAGCGCGGCCTGGGTTCCGGGACTCATCAGGTTCAGTTCACGGGCAGCGGCGGCTTTGCCGCCTATGGAGCCGACCGCGTGGTCAACATCGGCGGTGCGCCGGTTTCCGAACCGCTGCGTTTTGGCAACAACGGCTTCGTTCCGGATGGAGCCTCGCTCGTCCTCGGCAGTCATGACGCCACCCACAAGGTGACCTTTGCCAATCCCATCGACCTGGGCTCCTTCAGCCAGGCAGTGCGGGTCCAGGACAGCCCGACCGCCGTCGAAGCCGAGCTGGGCGGTCAGCTTTCAGGCCTTGGACGCCTGATCAAGTTCGGCCTCGGAACTCTCAGGCTCGGGGTGTCCAACAACCATGCCGGCGGCATCGAGGTTGCTGAAGGCCGCCTCATCGCCGCGAATGTTCCCAACGTCTTCGGTCAGACCGCCGGCAGCCTGAGGCTCGGCACCAGCCTAACCAACACCTCCACCGAGGCTGCTCTCGACCTGGTGGTCGAGGGCGGCACGATCGCCAACAACATTGAAGTCGGCTCGGTCAACGCGTCCGCCGGACTCTGGAAAAAGGCTGGCAAGGTGGAAAGCACCCAGACGACGACGAACGTGGGGCAGGAGATGTCTGCGGCGGTCGTCAGCGGCTATCCTGCGGTGGCCTACTACGACGCCACCAACCAGGACCTCAAGTATGTCCGCGCCCTGGACGCCCGCGGCACGGCCTGGGGCATCCCCGTGACCGTGGCGAGCCGCGGAGTCACCGGTCGTCATCCGTCGCTTTCCCTCATCAACGGCAACCCGGCCATCACCTTCTATGACGAGACCGCAGGCATGCTGCTCTACAGCCGGAGCAATGACGCCCAGGGGGTTGTCTGGAGTACGCCGGTCGCCGTGCTTGGAGCTTCCGTGCCCGTCCTGGCCGTCGCCGTCCAGCCGGATGGCAAGGTGCTTGTCGGTGGCTCGTTCACCCGCTTTGACGGGCAGCCCACCAAGCCCGCCCCCAAGACGACGGACGCCGGCTATGATCCGAACAATCCGGAGTATCATGTGCGCAGCCGCCTCGTCCGCCTGAACCAGGATGGATCAGTGGACACCAGCTTCAAGGCCTACATCATGAACGGTGAAGTGCGCAGCATCCTGGTGCTGCCGGACGGCAAGATTTTCATCGGCGGCACTTTCACCACCATGCGCCAGAACAAGACGGCGGATGAAAACAACACGAACACCACCCGCAACCGCCTGGCCCGTCTCAATGCTGATGGTTCACTGGACCTGACCCTGAACCCGGACGCCAACGGCGAGGTGCGCGTCCTGACCACCCAGAGCGACGGCAAGATCATGGTGGGCGGCAGCTTCACGGCCATCTCGGGCGTCACCCGCACCCGTCTCGCCCGTCTGAACTCGAACGGCGTGCTCGACACCAGCTTCACCAGCCCGGACATCCGCAACAACGAGGTCAGGGCGATTGTGCCCGAGGAGGTGGGCGGTGTCGTCAACAGCTACGTCATCGGCGGATCCTTCACCAGCGTGAGGGGCGATGGAAACCGCAACCGCCTGGCGCGCATCGCCGCCAACGGCGCCTCGGTGCTCGCCTTCAATCCGGACGCCAACAACGTCGTCTATGACATCATCGGGCTTTCAAGCGGCAAGCTGCTCGTCGGCGGGGCCTTCACGGCCTTCTCCGGCGGCAACATCGCCCGCACCCGCCTGGCACGTTTGAACAATGACGGCTCCGTGGACGAGACCTTCGCGCAGGAGGTGAACAACGAGGTGCGTGACTTGCATCTTGAGTCGGATGGATCCGTTCTGATGGCAGGTGTGTTCAC
The DNA here is from genome assembly GCA_044341745.1 of Prosthecobacter sp. Taxonomy (GTDB): domain Bacteria; phylum Verrucomicrobiota; class Verrucomicrobiia; order Verrucomicrobiales; family Verrucomicrobiaceae; genus Prosthecobacter. The sequence continues at coordinate 19,977 of JBIIRD010000057.1, forward strand.
CCAGGTCGGGGATTATGGGCGCAACTACGCCGCAAGGCTGCTGCCTGATGACGAGGTGGATGAGTCGTTCAATCCGGACCCCGATTATGAAGTGCGCAGCATGACAACCCTGGCCGACGGCAAGATCGTTGTCGGAGGCCTCTTCACCCAGATTGGCGGCCAGGGGCACCAGATGGTCGGCAGGCTTCTGGCCACGGGATCCGCAGACTCGGGCTTCAACGCCCGCAGGGCTCTTGACTGGGGCCGAGCCTCCTCCCTCGCCTTCATCAACGGCGCACCCGCGATCGCCTTCCAGGATGTCGCCAACAAGGACGTTTATTATGTGCGCTCCACGGACGCCAACGGCGTCAACTGGCCGAATCCGGAGCTGGTTGAAGCAGGCGGTGACTTGGGCTCCACCATCGCCCTGGGCATGTCCAACATCGGCGGCGACCTGTTCTCCAAGAACGACCAGGGCAACCAGGACACCACGGACGACACCATCTTCGTCACCGGCACCGGCAATGTCGCCAACGTCGCCAACATTGGCACGCCGGCGATTGTGTTCACGGACGCCACCACTTCCTCGATCCGTTACAGCCTGGCCTTGAACGTGAATGCCAACGCCCTCGCCGCCCCTCTCTCGAACTGGTTCCCCTCCCTGGTGGTTCCGGGCACCGCTGGCAAGGTGGACAGCCATCTGAGCTTCGGCATCGTTCAGAATAGGCCGGCGATCGCCTACCAGGACAATGTGAGCAAGACCCTGAAATATGTGCGGGCCTCGAATGCCGCAGGCTTCGGCCACAACCTGCGTGACCCCGACACGTTTGAACTCTTCGCCAACATCAAGGTCAGCGAGCTGGTCCTGACCCCAGCCTGGTCGGCTGCCGTCACCATTGACTCCGCCACGGACGTCGGGGCCTTCCCCTCGCTTGCCCTTTTGACCGGCCTGACTAGCTCCGGAGCCGCCCTGCCTGCGGTCAGCTACTACGATGCGGCCAACGGCGACTTGAAATTTGCCGCCGCAGCCGACGTCAGTGGCGACACCTGGAGCGCTCCCACAACTCTGGCGTCTCTTCAGGATGTCGGCCAGGCCACCAGCCTGATGATGACCGACGGACTGCCTGCGGTGGCCTATTACAATGTCACGGCGGGCGACATCGACTTCCTGGTGATGAACAAGGCCAGCGGTTATTCGCGCATCGCCTTCACCGCCGACACGACCCTGGGCGGAGGCGTGCAGCTGGGCGGCACGACGATTCTTTCACCGGCGACGGGAGCCACGGTGCAGCTTGGCGGAGTGGTCAGCGGTGACGCCGGCTTCCGTCTGGCCGGGCAGGGAGTGCTCAGCCTTCTGAATGCCGCCAACACCTTTGGTTCAGCGCTTGCGCAGCCTGGAGTCACCACCGGTCCTGGAGCGGCTGTGAACGGGTCCGTGATCCTGCGCTCAGGCACCCTGCTTGCCGGGGCCAGCGGTGCGCTGGGCCTGGGGACGGTCGAGCTGGGCGATGCTGTTCCCCGCGAGGTCACGGTGGACCGGGCCACGACGTCATCAATCACGCGTCTGGGCGGCACCTTTGCCCCGGAACATGACGGCGAAAACGTCACCGCCAACGGGCCCGGGGCCTTCCTGGGGGTGAACGCCACCATCGACGGCAGGCATTATGGACTGACGGCGACCACGGTGAATGAGTTCACCAACCGCTTTGCCGGCAATCTTCCGAACGGCACGGAAATCATCTTCTACTTCTCGATCAACCCCAACCCCATCCAGGGCGGCGTCCCATACTACGTGAGGGACAACAATGGCACGGAGTTCAGGGTCTCCGCCACCTTGAACGGCCCTGCCGTGGACATTCAGGTGCCTGGTCAGGATGTGTTTTACCTCGTGGCATCGACGCTCTCCTCCAGGATTCTGGTCAAGGATGAGGCCGAAAATCCTGAACGCAACGGCGTCTACCGGGTGGTGATCACCACGGACACCCTGGACCGTTCCGAAAACCGGATCAACCTGGCCCGTGATTCCAGCATGGACAGCGTGGCGGAGATGGGCGCGGGATCCCGTGTTGTCGTCCAGTCGGGCAGTTCCGCCGGCAGGACCTTCTTCGTGACAGGAACACCGCAGGCCTTGAACCTGTCCGCCGTTCATTGGGTGGAGGACGCCATGAATGTCGATGTCTCGCTTCTCGCCAGCGACGACGATGTCACCCTGGGCAATGGCATTGACATCAACGCCCAGGGCGGCGGGGTGAAGCTGACGCTGGGCGCGGCTTCCTCGGTGACCTCCGGCGTGGTGGACTACACAGGGGTTCTGACCTTGCAAAACCAGCTGCCATCAGGCCAGGAACTGCAGAGCCTGCATCTCACCTCATCGACAAGCACCGGCTTTGGCGTGCGCCTGGGCGGGGTCATTGCGGAAGCCGACGGCGGTACCGGGGCCACCAAGGACAGGCTCACCCTCATCAAGGAGGGCGCCGGTGTGGCGACTCTGGCAGGCAACAACACCTTCACCGGCGGCATCACCATCAACCAGGGCACGCTCCTGGTCATGAACACACCTTCGGCTCCCACAAGTTCAGGAACCGGCACGGGTGCGGTTCAGGTCAACGCCGGGGCTGTTCTTGGGGGCACGGGAACCATTGGTGGCGCGGTCAACCTGACGGGTGCGGCTGGCAACAAGGCCGTCCTTCGTCCCGGGGATCCGACCTCCAACGCAGCCTCCGAGGAACTGCTCACCATCAACCAGCCGCTCACGGTGGGCGCTGATTCAGTCGTGGAATTCACACTGGGCGCCACCAACCTGACCAGGCTGGCGGGCAACAGCATCAGCCTCACCACCAGCAGCTCCAACATCCTGGTGCAGTTTGCCCCCGGCTACCTGCCCGAGGAGGGCAGGGAGTTTGACATTCTGGACATTTCCGGCGGCATCAACCTCTTCGGTGGTCTCTCCAACCTGCTGAACCTGCTGCTGCTGCCTGTCGAGAAGGTCTGGGACACCAGCAAGTTCATGACGGAAGGCAAGATCATCGCCATGGAGGATTCCGAACCGACCCAGGTGACGGGGCACCCCGTGTCAAGAACGGTCCAGCAGGATGAGGCGGTGAGCTTCACCGTGACTTACACGGGCACGGGACCTGTTTCCATCCAGTGGATGCGCAATGACACCGACATCCCGGGAGCCACCTCGGCGACCTACAGCATCCCCAAGGCCAGGCAGGAGCACGAGGGAGTTTACACGGTCCGTGTGATGAACCCCGTCAACCCCACGGGCGCCATCAGCAATCCCGCGACCCTTCAGGTTGACTGGCCCCTGTCCTTCGCCGTGAACCTCCCCGCCACCAAGATGGGATCCCTGGGCGACCCGGTCACCTTCCGCGTGACCATGAACGGTGAGGCGCCGATCTCCTACCAGTGGTTCAAGGGCAATGATCTCATCCCCGGTGAAACCGGCCCGACTTACACCCTCAACAGCGTGCAGCCAAGCGACGCCGGCACCTATCAGGTGAAGGTGATCGGGCCGTTCGATCCCGCCCCCGGCCTCCCGAGCCAGGTTTCTACGTTCAGCATCTCCCAGGGCAATGCGGTGGTGCTGGATCCCCCGGCTTCGCAGACGGTTCTGGCGGGTGATGACCTGGTGCTCACCGCCCAGGCCGGTGGTGACAACAACCGGCGCGTGTTCCAGTGGCGCCGCGGCAGCACCCAGCTCTTCGGTGAGGATTCGGACACTTTGAACGTTCCTGACATCACGCTCGCCCAGGCGGGTGAGTACTTCTTCCGCGTGGACAATGTGAACCAGACAACGGGCAAGCCTGCCAATGCCACCAGCGCTCCTGCCTATGTCGTCGTGGTTGAAAACGCCGGGCGCATCGTTGCCGCCCAGAGCGGCAAGTCCGTGAAGCTGACGGTCAACGTGGGCTCTCCCTCCAAGGTCAAGCCGCAGTTCCGCTGGAGGAAGAACGGCGAGGAAATCGCTGAGAACGGCTTTGGCGGCCGCTACAAGGGCGTCACCACCAAGACCCTTTCCATCGACAAGCTGGAACTGACGGACTCGGATGTTTTCACATGCGAGGTCAGCGGTGCTTCCGGAACGCCCCCCGTGGTTGGTGGCACCACCCACCTGCGGGTTTACAACCAGGGCCCGGCCCTGGTGAAGACGACTCCGCCTGATGCCGGCATGATCGGTGCCGCCTATGCCTGGAAGATTCCAGTCATCAGTGACCAGGCGCCAACCTCGGAGCTTCCTGATCCGGGCCTCCTCACGCCTCAGAAATACGAGGTCAAAGGCCTTCCCCCGGGCCTGAAGGTGGATGCTGTGACCGGCTGGATCACGGGCCGGCCAACGGCAGTCAGCAAGTCTCCGTCCGGCTATCCGGTCACCATCCAGGTGTCCAATGCCGTGAAGCTGACCACTCCGGAGGCAATTGCCGCCGCCAAGTGGGACACGGTCATCAACATCAGTCCCCTGCCTGCCGGAATCGCCGGCGTTTATGCCGGTCCGGTTGAACGCAATGCGTTGAATCAGCACCTGGGTGGACGCTTCGACATGACCGTCACCTCCACCGGTGCCATTTCCGGCAAGCTCATCATGGGCGGCGATGCCAGCCGTTCCTTCGTCGGCGCCTTCAACCTTGCGTTCGACAATGCCGGCGACCTCACGGCGGCGCCTGAGGCGGAGATCTTCATCGCAGCCACCAAGACCGCACCGGCCCTGACCATCGAGTTCAGCCTCGACATCACCGACCCGGTGAACCTGACGGATCCCCCGGTCACGGTGCTGTCCACCCCGACCATCACCGCCAAGACAGGAACCGTGGCCTTTGAGGCCTGGCGCAACAACTTTGGCAAGTCCGTGGTGAACGGTGTCGCCAGGCCTGCCAACGAGTTTGTCGGTCTTTACAACCTCGCCTTCGGCCTTGAGGAGGGTGACCCCTTGATCGGAAACGACGCCGTGCCCCAGGGCTCCGGCTATGCCTCCTTCACCGTCAGCAGCACCGGTGCCTACACCCTTGCGGGCCGGACGGCTGACAATGAAAAGCTCACCGGTGCCGCCTGGGTCGGCCCTGAAGGCCAGTGCTTTGTCTTCCAGGCGCTCTACACCACCAAGCCCAAAGGCTCCGTCCTCGGCTCCTTCGAAATCGTGAAGGGCGCCCTGCCTCGCGACAACGACATCACCGGCGAGTTTGACTGGGTACGCCCGGCCAATTCCAAGTCACGCCTGTATAAAAATGGCTTCGGACTTGCCGGGATGGCCCTGCCAAGCCCCGCGACACCTGTCGTTCTGGAAGTCTATGGCGGCTTCTACACTTCGACCGCCGCCACGGGCACGCTTTTTGACCTGAATCCCCTGATTCCCGGGCCCGTGGACATTCTGGCGGACCTGCTGTTTAGCGAGGACGGCACCTTCGATAACTCCATTCCCCTTCCCGCCGGCGGTGATGTGGACACTCTCACCAACCCGAACCTGAACGGTGGCACGGCCATCACCGTGAGGGCGGGGAACAAGCTGGACATCCCCTTCATCACGGCGCTCACCAAGATTGCGGCCACCAAGACGGGCGGTCTCAGCGGCAGCTTCAAGCTGGTGGATGGTGCTCTCAAACGTTCGGTTTCCTTCCAGGGGCTGGCAGTTCGCAGGCTCCTGAGCGCTCCTGGGGCTCCAGTGCGGATTACAGACGTCATCGGTGTGGGTTATTTCATCATCGACCAAAAACCGGTTGGCTTGGAGAAACCGACCAACAGTCCGCAGCAGTCAGGAATCTTTATTTTCCAGGATCGCTGAAAAAACAGTGATTACTGCCAGGAGAGTCATGGATGGCACCACTTTTGGGCGCCCATGTATTAACCAAGTAAATACTGTGCAATGACTTCATGGCTTGAAATTTTCCTCCGATTTCGATTTAATTGACATAAATCCCGAAATTGCCTCCCCCCATGAAAACCATTCGAACCTTTCTCAAGGACGCCAGGAGAAGCCGTGGTCTGGCTCTCATCATCGTTCTTTCGATGATTGCGCTGGCAACGATTGTCATGCTGGCCTTCCTCAGTGTGGCGGACACGGAGCACAAGGGAACCATGACCTACTCCTCGTCACAGTCGGCCCGGCGCCTCGCTGACACGGCGGTGAACATCGTGGTCGGCCAGATTCGCGCGGGGGCGGACCAAGACACGGGCGTCAACGGTCGTGAGATTCATGCCACCCAGCCCGGCGCGGTGCGGAAATACACGGCGAGCGGCGCTTTTCTGGCCGGTTACAAGCTGTTTTCCGACGCCTCCATGATCTACCAGGGCACAGGAACCGCCGCCGGCGGAACCAGTGTCGGCGAAGAGTACAATTTCGTGCGCGAGTCGGAACCCGCCGCCAATTGGGGCGAGGGCAACAATGTCGCGCGTTATGTGGACATGAACGAGCCCGTGGTGAAGGGGGTGGTGACGGCCGATGGCACCGTGGGCTCGACGCAGACTTACTTTCCCATCATCGACCCTCGTGCGGCCTACAGCATGAATCCGGGAGCGGGCACGGCGATTCCGGTGGAAGGCTTCCAATATTCCACCACCACGGCGCTAACCGGCAGGGACATCGCCAACAAGGACCAGAGCACGGGGCGTCCGTCCATCATCCAGCCGCCGGCCACCGGTGCAGGCATTGACTCCCTGCGGCTCGCCATGCCGGTGCAGTGGCTCTACATGCTGAAGGATGGCACGCTGGGCACGCTCAATGATGCGCTGGAATTCCAGGGTGCTGAACAGGCGACGGCACGCAATCCGATCGTCGCCCGCCTGGCCTTCTGGACGGATGATGAAACCTGCAAGATTAACATCAACACCGCCTCCGAGCCCACCTTCCAGGGCCGCCCAATCTATTATCACGAGCGCGATCATCGCTGGGCCGACTATTCGGCGGCCCGCAACGAGTATCAGCGCTTCCCCGGGCACCCTGCCACCGTGGCCCTCAGCAGCGTGCTCTATCCCAATCCGACGCTCGACTTCAACCGGGACCTGGAGGTCTATCCGGTCGGCACCACCTTCCGCACCGCAGGCTCCGCCGCCTACGAGGCCGCGCTGTCCGTCAAGAACCGGATCTACAACCTCATTCCACGCATCAACACCGGCGGAAGCAATGCGGGCACCAGCCTGTTTGCCGCTGACACCTATGACCAGGGCAGGGGCGGCCTGGCCGCGGCGGTGGAAATGCAAAACGCCCTCACGGAGAGGCTCTACGCCAGCGTGGATGAGTTGTTCTTTTCCGCCCTGGGAGACAGGACGCGGACGGTGAACGACACCTCCATCCAGGGCGGCGAGCTGTTCACCAAGCAAACTCTTGAACGCGCCTCCGCCTTCCTGACCGCCCACAGCCGGGCCAGTGAAATCAGCATGCTGGGACTGCCCCGCATCGCCATGTGGCCGGTCAACACCCAGAGCAACAAGCGCACGGGCTTTGAAAACCTGATCATGTTCTGCTCACGCCTAGGGGCGCGCAATTCCGACAACCTTTACTACTTTCAGCGCGAACTGGCCCAGAGCCCGACCACGGACATCAACCTGCCGCGCAACAAGAGCCTGCTGAACATGCTCGACAGGGTTCTCGCGACCGCAGCCTTCCCGGCGGAGACCGCCACAGGCGGCGTCGGCAACACCTTCAGGACCAAGATGCGCAACGCGGGTGGTTTGGAAAACTACCGGCAGGTCATTGTGGAGATGTTCGACTACATCCGTTCCACCAACCTGCATGACAGCTACCTTTCCGGCCAGCGCGATGACTGGCCGATGCTGGCGATCAACTACACGTCTGACACCAACAACCTCTATGATCAGCGTGACAACGTCATGAACACCTTCCGGACGTTCACTCCAGGAGCCCACCGGAACTTGAACTCCTCCAACAGGCTGAACCCGCTGGATGACCGCGTCTTCCCAGGCCATGGCCAGGTCACCCCTTCCATCTGGAACGTCGGCGGGCAGAACTACCGTGGCTTCGGCAGGGCGGTCTCCGTCAGCGAAATCGGCGTGCAGTTCATCTGCACGGCGGACGGCCAGCCGGACATGTACAGCTGGCGTCAGCTCGAGCTGGTTGGCAACGATCCCGACAAACCCACGGTCAAGCAGTACCGGTTTTTAAATCCTGGCTGGATGGATACGGGAGTTCAAAGCCCCACAGGGCAGCCTGTGCCGCAGCAGGTCAACACCACCCAGCTTGAAGCGTGGGTCAGCCAAGGCAAGGTTTCCGGAGGCAGGACGGCGCTGAGGATCAACGAAAACACAGCCAACCAGTTCATCGTCGAACATGAGGCGCCTCCGGCCTTCCTGGATGTCAACACCCACAGGATCCTCGATCTTGGGCCGCCGCCGGGCGGCTCCGCCCCCACGACTCACACATGCTGGCAGGACAGCGGCAAGAATGGCACCAATGCCATCAAGATGCGCTACTATTCCAACTTCCCGCCTCTCAGCGGGGATGTGGACACCATGGTGCAGTCCCTCTACGCCACCGAGAGTGGTCCGGTGACGGATGAGAACCGCGGCAGGCACACCAACTTCCACCCCGGCCGGGACCCGAAGAACTGGAACTACACCCTGGAGGAAAACACGCCTCTGAAGGTGGACGAAAAGCGCGTCCAGGCCATGCTTCATCTGGAGTTCTTCTGCCCCTCCGTCGGGTACACGCCCATCTTCCCCGAGTTCACCGTGGTGCTGCGTGCCCAGGAGCTTCAAAAGCTGGAGGTCAACGGCAAATCGGTCTTTGGGAAGACGGAAGATGTCATTCTGAAGAGTGCTGATTCCATCTACGCCCAGGACAGCGCCCCTGAGGTGGGTGGCTACGCCAGCTTCAGGCGCCTGGCGCTTGGCAGGCATCTTCCAGGCATGGAGCAAATGCCGGCCGACCCAAGCTACAGTGATGCCGTCACAAGCAGGGTGCATGCCGGGCTGGTGAACATGGATCTGGTTTCCAACTTCTTCACCATCAAGAGCGATCAGCCCATGCAGATGCAGTCAAGGGGGCCGCTTCGCATGGACATATATGACAGTCATGACCGGAAAAACCTGGTTCAGACCATCTTTTTCAACTTCCCCCAGGGCAGGATGCCCAGCCCTGATTTGGTGGTTCAGCCCAGCACCAAGATTGAGTGGATTCGCTCATCGGACCAGCTTCTCTTCAGGCATCCCGCACTGCAGGCTCCGCGCTGGTGGGCCTTCCACCGGGGAGGCGCCCTGGCACGCAACGACAGCAGCCAGGCGACGGACCAGTTCCCAGGACGCCTTGTTGAACCCAAGGTGGGTGTTGCCAATGAAAACCGGGTGACCGTCAACGGGGATTCGGCCAAAAACGATGCGCCCAACACACCTGCCCTAAAAAGACAGCGTTTGCCGGGCAGCCGGGCCCTCATCTATGGGTTTGAGAAGACCGAAAACTTTGAAGATGTCCTGGTTTATGATGGCAGGGATGATGCCACCAGGGTCCGGCTGGCCCGCATCTGCTATGGCAATGACATGGAGGGTTCGGCATACAACAGTCCGGCGGCCCATTCGGGAACGGACGTGGTTCGCTCGCTGCTGCCAGGTCACGGTGATGCGCGCCTGATCTTCGCCAAGGCCATTGTCCAGGCGACGGACTGGTCCCCTCATCCGCTCTACGATGAGCCCGATGCCTTCATGGCTCACAACTTTTCTTCGTATGGAGCGGGTTCCGAGCCTGGCTTCGACCGCTCCGGCAACGTCGTCAACCAGCTCAAACGGCAGGTCGATTATGAGAAGGCCGTGCTCCCCACCACCGTCAGGGTGGGCGAGGGGTTGATGCCGGATGCACCTTTCTCAGGCAGGAACGGGGACTCGGCCCATCCGGTGACGCAGAGCCTGCCTCCGGCAAGGCTGGCGCAGCGCTACTTTGACTTTGATGAATCGGATCCGGGCGGACGCGTCGGCACTTTCATCAACAAGCCGGATGAAGGCAACATGGCTGTTGGCTTCTACCGTGGCAGCGGCTGGCCCAAGGACGTGGAATATCGCTTCTCCTATTTCCGTCCCTCCGGAGTTGGATCCAGGTTCAGCGCCGCCAACCGCGCCTTCTTCACGCCCAACCGCGTGGTCAGCTCACCCGTCATGATGGGCTCCCTGCCCAGCCGTGTTCACTTTACCAACAAGAACAATCCTGATGCAGCCGCCGGGGGCAATGGCGCCTGGACCAACCTGCTGTTCCGTCCCCATGTCCTGATGAACGGCGGTCTTCCCCGTCACCCGGGACAGGCCACGCCACCGGATCATTACCTCCTGGATCTCTTCTGGATGCCGGTGGTCGAGCCCTACGCGATCAGCGAACCTCTTTCCACCGCCGGCAAGGTCAACATGAACTACCAGATGCTGCCCTTCACCCACATCCGCCGGGCGACCGCGCTGCATGCCGTCATGAAGGGGGAGATCTTTGCAGCGCTTCCCAACGTGGAACATGTGTCTGCGCGCAGCAACCGCCAGGGCTTTGGTCAATTCGGACAGACGGCCCCCACCTATCGGGATGAAAGCGTGCGTCAGGGCGACCCGGCCGCCCGCTGGCACCGTTCCATCGTGATGGACAGGTTCAACAATGAAAATGGCAGCGCCGACAGCCCGTGGTGGACTTACAAGGCCGCCAGCCGACGCGTGGTGGGCACCCTCCGCCAGTTTGAAGAACGCTTCAACTTCGGAGCCACGGACAATGGCCGCGGGCCGTCGGGAGTCGGTGGAGGTGACAGAGTCAACGACGGCCTGCCCGGCGTGTTCAGGTCCGGGCTGTTCCGCAGCGCCTCCCAGATCTGTGAACTGCACCTGATTCCCTCCAGGGTGTCAACCTCGGGGAATCGCATCGCGACGAGCAACGGAGGCACTCCTGCTGTCATGGTGCCCGGCGCGAATGATCCGTCACGGGAAAATGTCAGTCTGGATCAGGTGACCAGCTACTCCGACCGGGAGGGGGCCATGGCGAACTTCTGGAACAACCACCTTTCCACCGGGGACAACACCCGTGAAGCGCCCTACTCCAACCTTTATGCCAAGCTGACCACGCGCTCGAACACCTTCCGTGTGCACGTGCGGGTGCAGACCTTGAAGAAGGCGCTGCGCGGTTCCCAGGACGACGGCTGGGCGGTGGACAAGTTCACGCCTGGCATTGACGAAGTCTCCGGTGAGTACCGCGGCTCCTTCCTGCTGGAGCGCTATGTGGACATGACGGACCTGGCCAGGGCTGGCACCGCCGCTGATTTCACGACCGGCGATCCCCTGGACGAGACCTCCCACCCGCCCCTGGACAGCTATTACCGCTTCCGGGTGATCGAATCCAAGCGCTTCGCCCCCTGATCATTCCGAACGAAACATCCCCTCACTTCACCATGAATGCTAAACCCTTCAACGCGCCACGCCAGCTGCGGACGGGCTTCACCCTGGTTGAAATCATGGTCTCGCTCGCCGTGCTCACCATCCTGCTGATGATCAGCGCCCAGGTCATCGGCCAGGTGCAGTCCACCTGGTCCGCCTCCAACGCGCGGGTCAGCCAGTTCCGCGAGGCCAGGACCGCCTTCGACATCCTGACCCGCAACCTGGGCCAGGCGACGCTTAACACCTACATCGACTACGACACCAACTACCTCGCCAGCGCCGGCGCGGCTGCGGCCACCACGGCTCCCGGCAGCTATGTCCGGCGCTCGGACCTGCATTTTGTCTGCGGCAGGGCCGCCGACCTCGTTCAAGGCGGGGATTCCATGCTGCCGGGGCACGCGGTCTTTTTCCAGGCCCCCCTGGGTGTCTCCAACACGCCCGCCTATGTGGGGCTCGACAAGCTGCTGTGCGCCAGGGGCTATTTCGTCCAGTTCTCCTCGGATGAATCCTGGGCGCCCCGGTTCATTCAAAACAGGCAGAGCAAGTTCCGCTACCGTCTCATGGAGTTCAGCCCGCCGACGGAGCTCAACACCATGTATGCAGCGTCCGCGACGGTGGCCTCGAACCCGAGAGCGCCCATACCCAGGACCTGGTTCGCCAGGGCAGGCACCGCAGCAACTGGCAACGCCGCCCAGCAAGCCGCGACGCTCCTCACACGGCCTGTGGCCGACAATATCGTGGCCCTGATCATCTCCCCCCGCCGTGAGCCTCAGGTGGCCAACGAAGCCGAGTCCGCCAACGGACCGACCCAGATTGCTCCGGCCTACGCCTACGACTCCAGCGCCATCGTCAATCCCAGCAATGACTCACCTCAGGGAACCCAGCACCTGCTGCCTCCCATGGTGCGTGTTGTCTTGATCGCCATTGACGAGAAGTCCGCAGACATGCTCGACCAGCAGGCGGGAGGCGGGGGCACGCCGCCGCTGGGTAGTAACATCGACACTCAGCTCACCCAGGCGCACAACCTGGAGACCGAGGTGAACACAATCACCAGCCTGCTTCAGCAGCGCAAGGTGAACTACCGGGTGTTTTCCGCCACGATCCAGCTCCGCGGCGCCAAGTGGAGCATTTAACCCAACCTTTCCGCCCTGCCATGGTCATGCACCTGCACGTCCCCATCTCCCGCCGCCTTCCGCGTCGCGGCACCCCGGGTTTCACCCTCGTTGAAATGCTGACGGTGGTCGGCATCATCGCACTCCTGGTCGCCCTGGCCACGCCCACCCTGGTGGATGTCATCCGTTCAACCCGGCTCAGCTCCGCCGGGGACAGCCTCCTCAACCGCCTCAGCCTGGCCCAGCAGGAGGCCATTGCCAGGAGCCGTGAGGTCGAGATGCGGTTTTATCGCTACATCAACCCCGATTCAGACCGGCCGACCGCCCAGCTTTTTTATGCCTATCAGGTGGTGGAAACCCCCTCGGGCACGGACCCTGTCGCCATCTCGGAGCCTTATTACTTTGATTCGGGCATCGTCCTGTCGCCCCAGCCCGACCTGTCTCCCATGCTGCAGACCACGGCCAACCAGACCAAGGGGCCCGTTTCCGGAACCTTTGTGTTTCAGCCGGGCACGGGTGCGGGCGGGGATTCCGTCAGCTACTGCGCCCTCCGTTTCTATCCCGACGGCAGCTGCCGCCTGCTGACCAAGGGCCAGCCTGGCAACACCGCCGCCGCCCAGGCGATCGCCTACACCATCCCCCCCTTGAACGCCAGCTTCATGACCCTCGTCGAGTCTCAAAGCGTGGACTCGCCGACCATGCCTCCCCCGAACTACTATTGCATCCAGATCGACGCGTACACAGGCAAGGCGCGCATCTACCGTCCCTGACCGGGTGTGATTTTCCGCGTGACAGGTGCGTGAGTGCTGATTAGATGGCCTATGGGCGATCTACCTTCTCTTGCACTCAGTTTTGATGACGTGTTGCTCCTGCCCGGGCTGAGCGAAGTGCTCCCTGGTGACGTGGACATCAGCACCACCTTTGGCGGTTCCATCCGCCTCAACGTCCCGGTCCTCTCCTCCGCCATGGATACCGTGACGGAATCCGAGCTGGCCATCGCGCTGGCCCGTGAAGGCGGCCTGGGGGTCATTCACCGCAACTGCCCGATTGACTACCAGGCCGAGCAGGTGGCGAGGGTGAAGCGCTCCGAGAACACCGTCATCCAGAACCCCCATTCCGTCCGGCCTGAGACAACCCTGGGCGAACTCCAGTGGCTCATGCAGACCAAGGGCGTCAGCGGCTTCCCGGTCGTCGATCCTGACAACAGGCTCGTCGGCATGGTCACCAGCCGTGACATGTGGTACATCGAGGACACCTCCACCCCCGTGTCCGCCATCATGACGCCCCGGGAGCGGCTGGCCACCGGCACGGCCAACACCTCCTTCGAGGAGGCCCTCAAGATCCTCTACACCCACCGCATCGAGAAGCTGCCCCTGGTCGATGAACAGGGCCGCCTGGCCGGCCTCATCACCAAGCAGGACGTCACCAAGCGCAACACCTTCACCCATGCCGCCAAGGACGGGAACGGCCAGCTCCGCGTCGGCGCCGCCGTCGGGGTCGGAGATGACTGCGCCGACCGTGGCGCCGCGCTCGTCGCCGCAGGGGCGGACGCGCTTTTCATTGATGCGGCCACCGGTCACACCTCGCGCGTCGCCTCGGTCATCGAAAGGCTTCGCAGTAAAATTGGTTCGGGCGTTCCGGTCGTGGCCGGCAACGTGGTCACGGCCGATGGCGCCCTGCACCTCATCAAGGCCGGCGCCTCCGCCATCAAGGTGGGTGTCGGCCCGGGCTCCATCTGCACCACACGCGTCATCTCCGGCGTCGGCATGGCCCAGTTCACCGCCGTCCAGGAGGCCGCCTCCGTCTGCCGCGAGCGCGGCATCACCGTCATCGCCGACGGCGGCATCCGTTATTCAGGGGACATCGTCAAGGCGATCGCCGGCGGCGCGGACTGCGTCATGCTCGGCTCCCTGCTGGCCGGCACGGCGGAAAGCCCGGGCAACATGGTCAAATGGCAGGGCCGCACCTTCAAGGAGTACCGCGGCATGGGCAGCCTGAAGGCCATGCGCAAGGGCGCTGGCGACCGCTACGGCCAGAACAGCTCCGGCAAGCTGGTGCCCGAGGGCGTCGAGGCCCGCGTGCCCTTCAAGGGCCCCCTGGCGGACGTCGTGTTCCAGCTGATGGGAGGGCTTCGCAGCGGCATGGGCTACGTGGGCGCCGGCAACCTTGAGGAGCTCCGCGCCAAGGCCCGCTTCGTCCGCATCACCGCCGGCGGCCTCAAGGAAAGCCATCCGCATGATGTCGTCATCACCGAAGAGCCTGTGAACTACGAGCCGCATTGACGCGCCCTGCCCCTGTTTTTTGTTCGTCCGCCCCATTCTCTCATGACCGCCCAAGAAGTCGCCGTCCTTGATTACGGCTCCCAGTATTCCCAGCTCATCGTCCGCCGTGTCCGTGAACTCGGCTTTGCCTCGCACCTGTATCCGCCTGCAGAGCTTGCCAGCTTGAAGAACCCCGGTGCCATCATTCTCTCCGGCGGGCCGCGCAGCACCTCGGAAAAGGATGCGCCGGACGTGGATTTCGAGAAGCTGATGTCCTTCGGCGTGCCGGTGCTCGGCGTCTGCTACGGCATGCAGCTTCTCAACATCAAGCATGGTGGCACCGTGAAGCCGGGAGTGACCCGTGAATATGGACCCGCCAAGCT
>JBIIRD010000058.1:0-34765 GCA_044341745.1 Prosthecobacter sp.
CGGTTCGTGATCCAGGAGTAGGAACGTTTGTTCAGAACCAGGGGCTCGCGGTCCAGGATGCGCGGGGCACCGGTGTAAGCCTGTTCGTGGGTGTGGGCTGCTTCAGCGGACATGTCAGCGGGAGTCGGATTTTAGATCTGGTGGGCGCTCCAGGCGGCGATGCGTTCGGCGCCGGGCATTTCCTTGTTGGGGTTGCGCAGGCGGGCGAGGTAGCTCGTGCGCGGAGTGGTGCCGATATACTTCAGAAGCTCGTAGTTGCGCGGGCTGGCCTTGGCCTTCGTCACGCTGCTCTTCTCGTCGGCGATGTCCCCGAAGGAGATGGCCTCGGCGGGGCAGGCCTCCTGGCAGGCGACCTTGACGCTGTCGGTGGGGATGCGGAAGTTCTTCGAGTCGCGCTGGGTCTGCTTCTGCTTGATCTTGGCGGTCTCCAGACGCTGCACGCAGTAGGTGCACTTCTCGATGACGCCGCGCATGCGGACGGTGACGTTCGGGTTCTTCTGCAGCTGAAGCGACTCGCGGACACCGGTCTTCTCCGGCGTGGAAAGCGGGCCCCAGTAGAGTTCGTCGAGCGGGCGCTTGTTGTAGTCGAACCAGTTGAAGCGACGTGCCGTGTAGGGGCAGTTGTTGGCGCAGTAGCGGGTGCCGATGCAGCGGTTGTAGGCCATCGCGTTGAGGCCGTCGTCGGTGTGAACGGTGGCGTTCACCGGGCAGACGGTCTCGCAGGGGGCGGACTCGCACTGCTGACAGGCCACGGGCTGCATGACCATCTCGGCGTTTTCGAGCTGCTCGGCGGTCGGATCGACATTGACGTCGTCGGACTTGGCCTTCTGCTCGCCCCACTCGTTGGTGGCGAAATAGCGGTCCATGCGGATCCACTGCATCAGACGGCCTTTGATGACCTGGTCCTTGCCGACCACGGGGATGTTGTTTTCGCTCTGGCAGGCGACGAGGCAGGCGGTGCAGCCAATGCACTTGCTGAGGTCGATGGCCATGCCCCACTGGTGCTTCTTCTCGTAGTCGAAGCCTTCCGGGTTCTTCTCGCTCTTCCGTCCGAGCTGGCCCTTGTAGAAGGAGATGTTTTCCGGGATGTGGCTGTCCATGCCGGTCTTGACGACGAAGTCAGGCGTCTTGGCGAAGGTCTCCAGGGTGGCCTCACGGTAAAGCGCACGGCCTTCCATGGTGTTCTGGTCCTGGGTGATGGCCAGCTTGTAGGTCTCGTTCAGGACTTCCAGCTTCGCGCCGCTGATGACGAACTCGGTGGCGCTGGAGCGCAGCGGGTAGGCGTTGAAACCGCGGCCCTTGCCGTTGGATTCGGAACCGACAAAGCCCAGCTCGGTCTGACCATAGCCCAGCGGAATGGTGACGCTGTTCTGCACGTGGCCGGGAGCCTCGATGGCAGGAAGGGTGAGGCTGCGTTCACCGGCGGTGATCTTGACCATCTGGCCGTTTTTCAGGCCCAGGCTGCGGAAGGTGACGCTGCCAATCCAGGCGGCGTTGTCCCAGGAAAGCTTGGTGATGGGGTCCGGGGACTCCTGCAGCCAGGCATTGTTGATGTAGCGGCCGTCGTAAACACCGGCGTCGGGGGTGAGCACCACTTCAACGGCCTCAGGAGTCGGGGCGGCCGGGGCCTTGGCCTTGCTGACGATGCCTGCGACGGCGGCGCCATTGACCACGCCAGGGGCCTTGACGTAGCTGGAGCCCTTGAGGAAGCCGTCACGCAGGGTGAGGTTCCACTTCACCTCGTCCAGGCTGCCGGCCACGCTGGCAAAGGTGTCACGCACGGCCTGATAGGCGGCGTCTTCGGCCGGGGCCGCGCCATCGGCGGGCTTCTCGGCAGGACCCAGCTTCTTGCGGCCAAGCAGGGCGAGCAGGACTTCGATCTCGCTGGCGCCGTCGTAGAGCGGCTGGATCATCGGCTGGACGACGGAGTAGGTGCCGTCGGCGGCGCGAACATCGTTCCAGGCTTCCAGATAATGAGCGACAGGAATGTGCAGAGTGGCGGCGCGGGCGGTTTCGTTCGGCAGCAGGCCGACGTGCACCACCTGGACCTTCTTTTCCTGGATGGCCTTGGCCAGAGCGGCAGGGGCGTCGAAAAGCAGGTTGGCCGGCGTCAGTGAGACGAGCGTCTTGATCGAGCCCGAGGCCAGCGCGGCTTCAAGATCAGCAGCGGAGCCGAGAGCGGCCTCCTTGCCGTTGTCGAGCAGTTCCACCGTGGAGCCGTAAGCGCCCAGGGCGTTGTTGATGGCGGCGACCAGAGCGTGGACTTCGGCGCCATAACGGCTGCCAGCCACCACGACTGACTTGCCTTTGTGATCAATGAGGTCGCGGACGGCCGGGGCCAGCCATTCCTTCAGGCCGGCAGGAGCGGCGGCGGCAAGGGCGGAACCGTCCTTGATGTCGAGCAGCTCGGCAATGAGCGCCGCAGCGGCGGGGATCAGGCTGGAGGCGAGAGGCTTGCGGTGATCGGCCATGCCGCCGGTCAGCGTGTAGCGGTTTTCCAGGCTGTAGAGGCGGTTCATGTCGCCGTCCGCCTTGTCCTTGGCGCGCTGCTTCGTGAAATGCTTCACGGCTTCACCGGCGACCGGGTCGAGGCCGAGGAAGTCGCAGTCGAGGGAGATGATGCGCAGGGCCTTGCTCCAGCGGACGAAGGTCTTGGTGCTGGCACCCAGGACTTCCTTGTTGGCGGCGGCCTGACCGGCGCTGCCGATGGCATCGTAGCCGAACAACCTGGCCTGAGGCAGGGCCGTCTTCACTTCGCCCAGCAGGCGATGAAGGGTGGGCGAGGTGCTGGAACCCACGACCACGGCCAGGGAGGCGCCGCCGTTCTTCTTGGCTTCGGCGGAAATGCCTTCGAGGGCCTTGTTCACGTCCGCCCAGGTGGATTTTTTTCCACCCAGGAGAGGGTTCTGGGAACGCTCGGGGTCGTAAAGGTCAAGCACGCTCGCCTGGGCAAAGCTGTCGAGACCGCCACTCAGAGGATGCAGCGGGTTGCCGGCCAGATGAGTGGGGCGGCCTTCGTGGGTGGTGACCACCAGGGGCACGGCACCGTTGGCCGTCGGCATCGCCGAGGCGTAAAGCAGGGGCTTGCCGGGGATGACCCATTCCACATGATTCGTGTAGGGCAGGATGTTCGTCAGCGGACGACGGCAGGCGGCGAGGCCCATCATGCCCACGGAGGCGCCCATCAGCTGAAGGAAGTTGCGGCGCGACTGGCCGACCTCCTCCTCGGTCAGGGTGTCACCGGCGGGGAACTCCACACCAAGGTTCGAGAGGAACTCCGAGCGGCGCTCGAGTTCGGCGGGGCTGCGCCAGTAGCGCTTGCCGGTCGTGGGCTCCTCGGGGTGAATCCAGTTGCGTTTCATGGGCGGGGGAGAGTCAAAAAAGGGTCAGAGAGTCAAGAGGTGCGTCAAGCAGGCCGCGGCGGCCGGTCAACGGTGGCAGGTGGTGCAGTTTTCCGGCGGCTGAACCTGCCAGTGCTTCTTGAGCTGGGAGCCAACTTCAAGCTGGGTGACCTTGGCACCGAACTTGCCGCTCGCGAGGGCGACGATCTCCTCAAGCTTCGAGGCGGTCTTGCCTTCTTCGATGGTGGCGGCGATTTCATCGGCCTTCACACCCTTCTTGAGCAGCCCGGCATAGAAACCGGAGCGATCCAGCTGCTCAGGCTTGTAGTTGAGGTTCGTGATCTGGTCCAGCGGACGGAGGTTCTGCTCCGGGTTGCGGTGGCAGTCCAGGCACCAGCCCATGGACTGAGGCTGGTCATGCTTCACGACTTCCATCTCGTTGATCTGGCCGTGGCAGCTCTGGCAGGAAATGCCACGGTTGAGGTGGGCGCTGTGGTTGAAATACACGTAGTCAGGAGCCTTGTGGACCTTCACCCACTCAATGGGCTTGCCGGTTTCAGCGGCCTTGATCACTTTTTCCAACTTCGGAGAAGCCGACTTGATGTTGCCCTTGCCCGGTCCATGGCAGTTGAAGCAGGTCTGGTTGGTCGGCACGTTCGCGTGGCTGGAAACCTCGGCAAACGAGTGGCAGTAGCGGCAGTCAAGGCCGAGCTGACCGGCGTGGATCTTGTGCGAGAACGGCACGGGCTGCGTCGGCTCATAACCCACACGCGTATATTTCGGCGTGAAATAATATGGCACGGCCAGGCTCACCCCAAAAACGATGAAGCCAGCCGCCACGGCCAGCTTCAGAGGGAGCCAGTTGGTCCAACGAGGAAAGAAATTGCCCATAAATTGTCGAAGTCAGAGCTTGTGAAAAATTTCACAAGCGGAACGCGAGAATAGAAGTCCGAGCCGTCTTTGCAAGGCTGGATATGAAAAAAATGGGGTGGTCAAAGAGGCGGAATCCCCCTCTCGGAGCCCCTGCTTGGCCCGTCGGCTCAGGGTGCCCATTGATACACCACCTGGAGCGTTCCGGCCTGCGGGACGACCACCAGGTTTTTGCCCGCCAGCCGGGCTCCCGGGCAGGTGATCCGGGCAGAAACCTGGCCCTTGAGGAGGAAGCCGCCTTCAAGGGCCTCGATCTGGCCGCTGGCGAGCCTGAACCAGGTGTTCTCCGGCACCTTGCCCTGAACCCGAATCGTGCGCGTGAGGGTCGCCTTGCCGTCAGGCTTGTTGCCATCCCCGCTGACCGCAAAACTCTCCTCCACATCAAGCCCCTGCCAGGCATAGCGGAAGGTCGGATAGCGCCGGGCATCGAGGCTGTACCCCTTCCAGCTGAACCCCTCATAGCGTTTCGCCTTGTCCCAGACCGGCCATGCTGCGGCAGGATCCGCCGTGAGGAAGAAGGCCGGCGTGACCTCGCCAGCGGGCTGAAAAACGTCATATCCCAGCGGTTTCTGATGGCCGCCTCCACGGGAATTCCAGTGCATGGCGGCGTCGATGAAGGCCCCGCGCCAGACCAGCGCCAGATTCATGCTCTCGGCGCTCCAGGCGATGTTGATGCCGCCGGGAAAACCCACAGCGATGCCTCGGTTGCCTGCACCGGCGATGAAGTTGCGGTAGATCACCGGCTCCTCCTTCACCACCAGGGGAATGGGCTCGAAGTCCTTCTTCGCCTTGCCCTTCGCCCCCTGCTGCCAGCCTTTCGGCAGCCAGGCCGAAAGCGGGGTGATGTCAAAATTCGCCCCCTTCCAGGCGGCAAAGGCAAAGATCTCACCCCCTCCCTGGAAATACTCATAACGAAATTCGTGCTCGCCCTGCTGAAGCTGGATGCTGCCCTCCTTGATGTCGCCCGCCGGATGGATGCCGTCGTATTCGACCACGGTTTTGCCATCCACCTTGATGCGCACGCCGTCGTCCCCGGTGAGGTAAAATCGGTAGCTGCCCGTGCGTGGCGTGCTCAGCCGGCCGGTGAAAACGACGCCGAACTCGTTCTTGTAGTCGTCGAGCTTGATGTCGATGAGGTTGTCCGGCACGGCCCCTTCACGGTGCGGTTTCAGCTTCGTGAAATCCGGCAGCCGGTCCCATTTTCCGAGGTAAAGCGCAAACTTGAGGTCCTTCAGGCCCTCCCCAAGCGGCAGCACCTTCATGCGGCCGTTCATGGTCAGGGCATGGCCTGGAAACGTGCAGACATAGGGGTAGTCACCCGGTTTTTCCGGAGCGGTGAAGGTCAGTTCCTGACTCTCATGCGGGTTGAGCAGCTTCGAGTTCAGCCAGATGCGCCGGTCATCGGGCAGCCAGTTGCGCTTCAGGGCCTCCTCGGGCTTTTCCATCTGCTTCATCGCCATCTCGGCGGTATTCGTGCCCGGCTGGCAGAAGACAAAGTTGTGCGGCAGGTCGTCGCCGTTTTCAAAAACGAGCTTCACCGCCTGACCGGGACGCACGGTGAACTCGTTGAGGTCATACTTCATCTGCGCGGTCATCGTCTTGATCGTGACGACCTCCGGCTGGGCGCCTGGAGCGACCGCCGCCTTCCCCTGCCCGCCCTTCCCCGCCTTCGGCCGACCGGCTTTCGCGGGGGCTGCGGCAGGCTTCGTGCCCTTCGTGTCCGGATCGACCCGCAGGGGCCGCAGCCAGATGTTGCGGTAGCGCACCGGGTTGTTGTGATCCTGCAGCGCGATGTCGCCCTCCTGCTGCCGGCTGTCGAACTCGCGCAGGTAATGCACCACCACGCCGTTGTGGATCACCGTCAGCCGGGACTTGCCACCCGTGGCCGGGCTGGCGCGCTCAAACAGGATGTCATAGCTCTGCCATTCCCCGGGCTTGCGGCTGGCGTTCACCATCGGCGGGTAATGGCTGTAAAGCCCCGCCGCCTGGCCGTCGGGATAGGTGTCGTTTTCAAAGGAGTCGAGCACCTGGATCTCGGGAAAGCCGCCGATGAAGACGCCGCTGTTGCCACGTCCCTGGCCGTTGCCGCTCACCACGTCCGGCGTGCGCCATTCCAGATGCAGCTGGAAGTCGCCCTTGAACATGTCCCGCGTGCGGATGCCGCCGCCCTTGGGCGTGATCTCGACATAGCCGTTCTCGACCTTCCAACGCGGCTTGTCGTCGCCGGGCGGCGTGTCCTTGCGCGGGTCGGCCTTCCACTTTGACAGGTCCCTGCCGTCAAACAGCACGATGGCGTCCGAAGGCGGCGCGCCCGCCTTGTCCTGGCTGCTGAGGCCCGGCGGCGAGATCACCGGCGGGCGGGGGCGCTGCAGGTCATGGGCACGATAGACACCGCCAGGCGTCATCGGAGGCTCCTGGGGGTCCGCAGCGACGGCGGGCAGGACGGAGAGAACGGAAAGCAGAAGCAGGCGGCGCATGGGAAATGAAGAGGAGGAGGCGCGGTTACGGGATCGCCCCGCCCCCTCTATCGAGGCTTGAACGCAATGAAAGTTCCTGTTGGCAGTCCCCCCGGTTTTCGGTTAGCTGCCGTCAACCGCAGCGATCTGGAGAGGTGGCAGAGTGGTTTAACGCGTCGGTCTTGAAAACCGAAGTGGGGGTAACCTCACCGTGGGTTCGAATCCCACCCTCTCCGCCATTCTTCGCCGCCGTCAGGAGGCGAAGAATGCCCTCCGTAGCTCGCAGAGCGAAGGACGGGCTCCACCGTTCACCCCCCGGCTTCGAATGGCACGCCGCTTTCAATTCGACCCATGGGATTGATCCAAGCGCCGCCGTCAGGAGGCGAAGAATGCCCTCCGTAGCTCGCAGAGCGAAGGACGGGCTCCACCGTTCACCCCCCGGCTTCGAATGGCACGCCGCTTTCAATTCGACCCATGGGATTGATCCAAGCGCCGACGTCAGGAGGCGAAGAATGCCCTCCGTAGCTCGCAGAGCGAAGGACGGGCTCCACCGTTCACCCCCCGGCTTCGAATGGCACGCCGCTTTCAATTCGGCCCATGGGATTGATCCAAGCGGCGACGTCAGGAGGCGAAGAATGCCCTCCGTAGCTCGCAGAGCGAAGGACGGGCTCTCACGCCTCGGGAAAGTCCACCGAGGTCGGGCGCTTGGGATACTTGGTCATCGGGTGCTGGTCCTGGCGGCCGTGGACATAGCAGGCGCACCATTCAGCCAGCCGACGCCCGAGAATGCGGCAGGATTCCTGGACGTCCGGCTCGCGAGGCGCCTTCGCAGCCACCGCGCCATAATGCAGCGTCATCTTGCGGCCGCCGTAGTCCGTGACGCCGAACACCAGAAAGCCGAAGTTCATCAGCACCATGAGCAGCGACTGGCAGGTCATCTCCATGCCGCCGCCCCAGCCACCTGCGCTGCTGAAGGCGCAGGCGATCTTGCCATC
This sequence comes from Prosthecobacter sp., assembly GCA_044341745.1. GTDB lineage: Bacteria > Verrucomicrobiota > Verrucomicrobiia > Verrucomicrobiales > Verrucomicrobiaceae > Prosthecobacter. The sequence goes on from JBIIRD010000058.1 coordinate 7,723, forward strand.
GACCTCGATCCAGTGGTCATACATCGCCACATCCCAGAAGCGCTTCATCTTCCACGACAGGATGCCCATGTTGGTCGGGCTGCCGACCGCCAGTCCGTCGCACCAGCGCACATCCTCCGCAACGGCCTCATCGACATGCCGCACGCGCACCTCCGTGTCCGGCACCTGCCCTGCGCCCTCGGCCACGAGGGCGGCCATCTCGGCGACATTGCCGGTGTTGGAATCAAAGAGGACGAGGATCTTGTTCATGGAGAGAATGGGGCAGGAGTGAAAGAAGAAGGAAAGGAAAGGAAAGAAAAAGGAAGGCAGGAAACGAGGCTCATGCGCCGGGTTGATCAGGCTTCGTCATGACAGGTCAGGGATCGGATTCCTGAGGGAAGATTTTCTTCTCGCACAATCCAGCGCCTCGGCGCAGTCTGCCTCATCATCCCCTTTCCATGCTGCGCAGCACCGCCGTCCTGCTCACCCGGTTGATCACCGGCATGAATCCGGCTTGGGTGGACTGCGAGCCGGATCATCCCGGGCTCAGGGTGTACTTCGCCAATCATGGCAGCCACCTGGATTTCGCCGCCCTCTGGGCCGCCCTGCCCCGCCCTGTCCGTGAACGCACCCGGCCGGTGGCGGCACGCGACTACTGGGGCCGCACGCGCCTGACACGCACGGTGATCGAGACCTTCAACGGCCTGCTCATCGCCAGGGAGGGCATCTCACGTCGGGACAATCCCATCGAGCAGATGGCCGCGGCCATGCGCGAAGGCCACTCGCTGATCCTTTTTCCTGAAGGCACCCGCTCCGCCGACGGTCGCATCGGCGAGTTCAAGGCGGGCCTGTATCATCTGGCGGGCAAGGTTCCTGAGGCGGAGCTGGTGCCCGTGCATCTGCAGAACCTCAACCGCATCCTGCCCAAGGGCCATCTGCTGCCCGTGCCGCTCATCAGCAGCGTCGTGTTCGGCCCGCCCATGAGGCTGGCGGAAGGCGAAAGAAAACAGGACTTCCTCGCCCGCGCCAGGCAGGCCGTGTTGAACCTCGCGCCCAAGAGTCCCTGCTGAGATGACACCCCCATGAACTGGTCCTCGCCCGTCACCCATCATCTGCTGATCGCCGTTTTCGGCATCCTGGGTCTTTCCAGCCTCATCGGCTGGATCCTGCGCCGACGGGCGAGCACGGACGCCGCGCGTGCCACGGTGGACAACCTGGTTTCACGCACGAACAGCTGGTGGGTGATGGTGATCGTGCTGTTCACGGCCCTGTCGGCGGGCAGGACCGGCACCACGCTCATCTTCGCCGCCGTCTCCTTCCTGGCCCTGCGCGAGTACCTGACGGTGACCCCCACGCGCCGGGCCGACCACGCCGCGCTGTTCACCGCCTTCTTCATCGTGCTTCCCTGTCAGTACTGGCTCGTGCACACGGGCTGGTATGGCCTGTTCGCCATCCTGATTCCGGTCTATGCCTTCGTGCTGATCCCGATGCTCACCACCCTGGGCGGAGAGGTGGAGGACTTCCTCGAAAGGAACGCGCGCACCCAGTGGGGGCTGATGGTCTGTGTCTACTTCATCAGCCACATCCCCATGCTGCTGACGCTTGAGGTGGCGCCGTTGCGCATGGGGCCGGCGGGACTCGTCCTCTTCCTGGTGGCGGTGACCCAGGGCTCCGATGTGTTTCAGTACGTCTGGGGCAAGCTCTGTGGAAAGCGTCCGGTCGTGCCGAAGCTCAGCCCGAAGAAAACCCTCGAGGGCCTGGTCGGCGGCGTGCTCACCGCCTCGCTGCTCGGCGCCGCCATGTTCCGTCTCACGCCTTTTTCACCCGGGCAGGCGGCCCTGGTCGCCCTGGGGCTGTGCATCACGGGTTTCTTTGGCGGCCTGGTGATGTCCGCCATCAAGCGGGAGCGCGGCATCAAGGACTGGGGCACCCTGATCGAAGGCCACGGCGGCATGATGGACCGCATCGACTCGCTCTGCTTTTCAGCGCCGGTGTACTTTCACATCCTCCGCTACTTCTTCACCACAACCTGAACGAGTCTTCGTGGCTGCCTCTGCTTCGCCAGACCATCGAAATCCAGCAATCATCGGACGCACGAAATGCCTGATCCAGCGTTTCAACAAAAGCTTCGATTCCCATCCAGGCTGCGTCAGGCCATGCCCCCTCGCCTTGGATTGCAAGCCATCCGCCTTGGGCTGTTAGGCAGCTCAACCGTTGAAACATCATGAATCACGAAACCGCCCTCAGCACCTACGTCGAAAAGCTCAACACGCACTCGTGGGAGCAGATCGCTCCGCATGTGGCGAAAGAGGCGGTGTTTGTTTTCACTGAAGGCACCTTCATAGGTCATGAAGCCGCCAGGATGTCCTTTGAGAAGACCTTTGCACTGATTCAAAACGAGGAGTTCAGCCTGCATGACATTGCATGGAGCGTGGTGACGGCGGATGTCGCCGTGTGTCATTACAGGTTCCACTGGAAAGGCCTCATCGGCGGGCAGCAGGCGGAAGGCGGCGGTCGCGGCACGACCATCCTGCACAGGGTCGATGGCCGCTGGCTGATCGCCCATGAGCACCTGGGCCCCGGTCCGCGCCCATCCTGACTCGACCTGGCATCAGGATGGCGGCAACGAAATGAGCCGCCCGGAGTTCCAGCAAACCTCGGACTTCATGAAGCTGTCCCTCTCTTTCCTGCCTGCCCGATTCGCTTCAACCTCCGCCCTGGCCTACGATCCGCTGAAACTGGCGGAGACCCTGCCTGCGGCTGCGATCGACCTCATCGTTCAGGATTCCGTCCGCTGCACCGCCCAATGGAATGCCCTCCTCCAAAGCCATGCCGAGACAGCCGGAAAAAGCGCCCTTACTGCCTGGCAGATTTTTGAGGTGCAGGCGTGTCGGCGGAACCCGCCCTGGCAGGGACTCCCTTTGGCTTGACTTCAACAACAATGCGAAACCCCGATGTTGACGACATCCAACTTTCATTGGGCAGCGAGCCCCGGCTGGAAGCAACCAGATCGGGCGCGTGATGACTGGCAAAGGAGTGCCCGCGAACGATGTGCGCGGACTGGGTTTCATCGTGCCAGTCCAGACACAGCTCGCCGACATTGCCTCCAAGATCGTAGATGCCGAGTTTGTTTGGCTTCAAACTCATCACCGGTGAGCTGTCAGGAAATCCGTCGGAATATCCTGAAATGACGATGCTCCTGGGCAGCTTCGCGGCCCGGGCCTCGTCGGCCAGGTTTTCAGTGCGATCACGCGGGGGGAAATCGTTGCCCCAGGTGTACATGCCCTTGATCATGCCATCGAGTTCACGGGGCGGCACACCCTCCTTCTCTTGTCGCCCGATGCCTGCGGCAAAGCTCCACTCACGGTCGGCGGGAAGGCGGAATACCAGCCCTTCCTTTTCCGAAAGCCAGTCACAAAAGAACTGCACCTGCTTGAAATCCAGCCCCGACACCGGGTGCTCATCGGTCACCTCCAGAGCTCTGCCATCGAGGGTTGGCGTCCTCCATCTTTTGGAGGCATTGCCTGCCGCCTCCGCATGCGCCGCGTAATCCTTGATGCGTGTCTCATGAATGCACATGAGAATGCTGGTTCCGGGGACGGGGACGAACTTCATGCCAAGGCTGTTGACGAAAGGCTTGTCCTTGGTGGCGGCGGTGAGCGCGGCGGCGTTCGCCGAAAGGGCGCCTGCTCCGGCAACCGCGGTGCTCAGCGAATGGCTGCCCGAGGGCTTTCCCTCAGAGAATGCCGAACCTAGGCCTCCCTCACTGAGGGACTCGCGATACTTGCGCACGGTCTTCGCATCGGCCAGGCGGTCCGCCTTGGTGAATTCTGACTCCATCCGCGCCAGACGAATGTCCAGGGGATCTGTCAGCGCCTTGAGGCTGGCGGCGCGGGTGGCTTCCAGCTTCGTGAACTGGCCGCGGTAGATCGCACGCAGCTCCCTGAGCACCTTGGACGCATTCGCCTCGTCCGCATCGGGCACCTGCCCTCCGCCCGCAATCAGTTTCTGCTCGGCCTCCAAAGCGAGAATACCGTCGAGCCTCCCGGCTTTCTTTTCGTCCTCGACGGCTCGCGCAATGCCACCCAGATAGCTGGTGTTCAGTTTCGCCAATCCGGTTTCAAAAGGTCCTGAAACGCGGTCCATTTTCAAGGCGGTGAACTGGGCATCCAGCACCGTGAGCTCGGGCGGAAGGGGGTTGGAAGGAGGGCTGCCTGCTGCCTTCAAGGCGGTCGGAGGCATGACTGCTCCCGCTGACACGGAATCCTTTCCGGCCACCGAGTCCACTGCGGGTGCTGGAGCAGCAACACCACGCCGTGCTTCGGTGCTCCTGGCGGGTGAGTTTACGACAATTTCCACCCTAGGAACGCTCGCGGCGGCAGGAGATGCCGCAGGGTTGGCTTCGGCCGGCACGGGCTTCCCTTGAACGGGAACAACGCTTGCGGGCTTTGGCTCCGGCTTGGCTGGCACGCTGACTTTGTCCGGGGCACGGGGCGGGGCGCCGGCCTCTGAAACCGCAACGTCGGGCCGTGAGATGGACTTTTCGAGTTGCTTGGCGCCAACGCCCTGGGCGGGGGATTTCATGTCGGCCTTCCTGCCCTGGCCTCCCTTTTCACCGAACAGGATGAACGCGCCAAATCCTGCGGCCACAACGGCTCCCAGGCCGATGATAAGCGGAGCCTTCGACCTTGACGGCTCGGTCAGGGCGACTGCATCTGCAGACGCCTCACTGGCTGGCTTCACACGCGCAGGATGATCTTCATCAGGCGGTTGGGCGCCGCCTCCGTCAGTCAGCCACCCCGCCCGAGATGCCGTTTTCTTCATGCCAGCGCTTGAATACTGCCGCAGGGCCGGTGCGGCGATGACAGGCATGAAAAGGCTGTCGAGATGCTGACGCAGGTCTGCGGCGCTTTGATGTCGCGCCCCGCGGTCGTAGGCCATCGCCTTGATGATGATCTGATCAAAACGAGGGTCGGTGCCGGGCGCGACAACGCTGGCGGGCTGCCATGCACCCCGTGGTATCTGCCCGGTTAGCATTTGATAAAGCATCACACCCAGCGCGTAGATATCCGCCCGGCCGTCCACGTCCATGCCAGTGATGAGCGCCTCTGGCGCGACAAAGTCCGGCGTGCCCACGGCCATGTTGCTCCTGGTAAACCCGGCCGTGTCGCTGGCCGCCTTGGCCAGGCCGAAGTCCGCCACCTTCACGCGCCCCTGGGTGTCCACCATGATGTTTGCAGGCTTGATGTCACGGTGAACGATGCCGTTGGCATGGGCATAGGCCAGCGCATCACACACATGCGCTGCAATCGCGTGAGCATAAGGGGCAGGCAGGCGCCCTGTGGCGGCGATCATCTGTGCGACATCCGTGCCCTGGACATACTGCATGACGAAATAGAGCAGACCGCTTTCTGTCTCGCCCGCGTCATACACGGCAACAATTCCCGGATGCTCCAGCCTCGCCATTGCCCGGGCCTCGGCCTTGAACCGCTCGGCGAAATGCATCTCATCCTCGTTCTTCATGACAATGGGGGGCAATATTTTGATCGCCACCTCCCGGTCGAGGCTCTTCTGCCTGGCATGATAAACCGCACCCATCCCGCCGCGCCCAAGCAGGCTCAGGATTTCATACTGCGGCAGCTCGGCGGCAAGCAGGGCCGGCGCAGGAAGCTGCCAGCCCTTTCCAGAATTGCTTGGCGGCATGCAGTCGGACATAGATGGATCATCTTGGGAGACCGACGGCGGCATGGCAAGGCTGGAATAACAAAGTATCTGTAATGGATTTTCAGGGATGCTCCCTGAAGGCCGGAGTAAAGGAGCCCGCTCCATGCTGGAGAAAGACGACAAGTGGCGGCTCCTCTGAGCGTTCATGCCCGCCCATGCGCCTCCTTGTCCCTCTCCTCGCCCTCTGCCCTCTGCTTCCTGCGCAGGCCCTCACGAACTCCCTCGGCATGACGCTGGTGCCGGTGACACCAGGCAGCTTCACCATGGGTCAGGATGGTCCTGCGGCGGATTACAAGGTGACGAAGCATGCGGAAAAGTTTGATGACGCGGACTGGGATGAAAAGCCCGCGCATCGCGTGCTGATCACGGAGGCGTTTCAGATGAGCGCCACGGAGGTCACGGTGGGGCAGTACCGTCAGTTTGATCCGAAACATCGCGGCCAGCATGACGATGACGCCGTCACCGAGGTGAGCTGGAACGACGCTGTGGCGTTTTGTGAATGGCTGTCGAAGAAAGAGAGCAAAACCTATCGCCTGCCGACCGAGGCGGAGTGGGAGTTTGCCTGCCGCGCCGGAACGACGACCCTGTTTCACACGGGCGACGCACTGCCGGACGGGGTTCATTCGTGGCCGAGCGACACGGGTTTGCGCGACCGCTTCTTCCCGGAGGAAAAGCTGCCGTCGGAGTATCAGCCCAAGGGCACCAGGCTCTCGCTGAAGGTCGGGCGCACAGCGGCGAATGCCTGGGGGCTTTTCGACATGCACGGCAACGTGGCCGAGTGGTGCGCGGACTGGTACGGACCCTATGAGGCCGGCGAGCAGCGCGATCCGCTCGGTCGTGTCGAGGGCGATCTGCGCGTGATTCGTGGCGGCAGTCACTCGGTGCAAACACGGCTGTTGCGCTCCGCCAACCGCATGTCGTGGGTGCCTGAGGCGGTCAATGACCGCATCGGCTTCCGCGTGGTGCTCGGCGGCTGGCCCAAGGGCCAGACGCTTCCCAGGCCGCAGCCTGCCCTGCATGCGCAAAACGTCTCACAGGCCGCGGTGAAAGTGGAGTCACCGATCGATGACGCGCCGTTTTTCGCCGGGCCGAAGCCCTTCGTCAAAGTGGCGCCGAATTCGTTCGGCCCGGCGTTTTCCGGACACAATCACAGCCCGGCGATCGCCGAATGCCCGAACGGCGACCTGCTGGCGGTGTGGTATTCCTGCGTCGATGAGGCCGGCACGGAGCTGAACAACCTGGCCAGCCGCCTGCGCGCCGGCGCGACCGAGTGGGAGCCGGCCTCGCTGTTCTGGGATGGCGCGGACGTCAACGATCATGCGCCAAAGCTCTGGTGGGACGGCGAACAAACTCTGTTTCATCTCGTGCGCGGCCATCGCGAGAACATCGTGCGCCACAGCACTGACAACGGCGTCACCTGGAGCCGTCCGCAGATCATCCAGCCATGGAGCGAGATCGGCAACCAGCTGATGCGCACCCGCGACGGCACGATCGTGATGACGCAGGACGTGACCACCACCAGCCTCACGAAAAGCAGCGACGGCGGCCGGACCTGGACCTCCGAAACGATTGCCGACAGGAAGCTGGCCCATCGCAACGGCAGCCCCGCACGCCATGCCGGCATTCATGCACCCGTGGTCGAGCTCGCCGACGGCCGGCTCATGAGCTTCGGTCGTCTCAACAGCGAGTCCGAGCAGAAGGCCTTCCACTTCAAGACACCGGCCAGCTTCTCCAGCGACGGAGGCAGGACCTGGACACACCAGCCGACCGAGTTCCCCGCCATCAGCAGCGTGCAGCGGCAGGCGCTCATCCGCCTGCGTGAAGGGCCCCTGCTCCTCTGCTCCTTCACCGACCTCTCCGCGAATGCACGCCATCCAAATGGCATGACCTTCAAGAGCCGGAAGGGCGAGTTCAACGGCGCCGGCCTTTTTGCCGCCGTGTCGTTTGACGACGGCAAGACCTGGCCACACCAGCGTCTCGTCACGCCGGGCGGCAGGGAGCGCATCGTCAACGGCATTGACCGCAACATGTTCCCGCTCAGCGACACCCGTGCCGAGCACAACGGCTACCTCGCCGCCATCCAGACCCGCGACGGACGCATCCAGCTCATCAGCAGCCGCAACCACTACGTCTTCAACCTCGCCTGGCTGAAATCGCCGCCCGAGGGACCGTAGCCAGCGCCGCTGCCGAAGGTGATGCCGGTCACACCGACATGGGCGGGCGGAAGGGGCAATGGAAGCTGGATAATCAGCGACAGGCTGCTTTGCTCCAGAATGCCTCCAGCCTTTCGAGACGCCCTGCCCAGACTCCTCGGCCTTCTGCTCACACTTGAGGCCTTTGCAGCCGCGCAAATCCGACCTCTGGCCCAGAATCACATCACGATCTGGGAATCACCCGATCCCGCACGCCTTTATGGTTACACCCCCGGCATCTGCAGGCTGCCTTCGGGGAGGCTGGTGGTGACGCATGAGATCTCCTCGGCGGGGAAGCCTTTGCCTCCGGAGAACAAGCCGTTCCATGAGTCACGCGTGCTCACCAGCGACGACGGCGGCAAAACCTGGACGCACCGTGCAAACTTCGAACTGAGCTTTGCGAGGCCGTTCGTGGCCGGCAAGGCGCTTTACATTCTCGGACGTGACAAGAAGGTGGCGGTCATCCGTTCTGACGACGATGGCCTGACATGGAGCCGGCGCTCGTTTCTGCATGACACGGGCATCTGGCATCAGAGCGCCTGCAACGTCCACTTCGCCAATGGCAACGTGTATCTGGCGATGGAGAAACACGCGCCGAAGCGCGGCATCCAGGGCTGGCAGGTGGCCGACCTCGCACCGGTGCTGATGCGGGCGAAGGCGGACAGCGATCTCACGAGGCGCGAGAACTGGACCTTCGCCAGCGAGCTGGTGTTTGAGGACCTCCCCGAATCGAGGCTGCCGAACGCCTTCGGTCTGCCGTTTCACCCGACGGACCGCAAGAAGGTGACCTTCCTCGTGCCGCCGAAAGGACGCGGCATCGCACCTCCCGGCTGGTGCGAGACGAACGTGGTTCAGTTCACCGATCCGGATCATGTGTGGTTCGATCCTGCGGGCAAAACCTTCCACCTCTGGATGCGGGCCCACACAGGCATGACCCACTACGCCGCCATCGCCCAGGTGAAGGAAAACGACGATGGCAGCATGACAACCTCACTGGTCCGATCGCCCGCAGGAACGCCGATGCTCTACGTTCCGTGCCCGGGCGGCCAGATGCGCTTTCATGTGCTTTGGGATAAGGCGACGAAGCTGTACTGGCTGCTCGGCTCGCAGACCACCGACTCGATGATCCGTCCCGACCGGATGCCCAAGGACCGCTGGGGCCTGCCGGACAACGAGAGGCACCGCCTGGTGCTGCACTTTTCCAGAAACATGATCGACTGGTGCTTCGCCGGACTGGTGGCGAAAGGGGGCACGCCCAAGGAGTCCCGCCACTATGCCGGCATGTGCATCGACGGGGATGATCTCTGCATTGTCAGCCGCAGCGGAGATGAAAAGGCGCATTCCGCGCACAACGGCAACCTGATCACCTTTCACCGCGTGCGGAACTTCCGCTCGCTGACCTACTGACAGCGGCTCCGCCAGGCTGGCTGATCAGGTCCACCAGCCTCAGCAGATCCTCCTCGCTGATGTCCACAAACGAATCGAGCGCTCTCAGGGCGGCGACCACCTCCGCGTGAGTGTGTGTCAGCGGTGCATTCGCCGGAGCCGTTGGCAAAGGCACACGCGGACGGCTGAGAACCGCCGGGTAGCGCCGCCAGCGGAAGGCGAAATTGATCATGACGGCAAGCAGCACCATCAGCAGGGCGTTGGCCAGCACCGGCATCAGCACGAACTGATAACCCAGCTCATGCACGGCCTGACCGCCCATCACCGCGGTGAAGGCCGTGGCACCGCCCGGAGGATGGATGCAGCGGAGCTGCTGCATGACGGCGATGGAAAGCCCGACCGCACAGGCCGCCGCCAGATGCGGCTGGGAAACATGCCGGGCGCAGGTGACGCCGATGACGGCCGAGATCAAATGCCCGGCAACGACCGGCCAGGGCTGGGAGAGCGAGCCGTGAGGCACGCCAAACAGCAGCACCGCCGAGGCCCCCATCGAGGCGATGACGCATGACGCGCCTTCTCCAGGCAGCACCCAGGAGGCCGTCAGGACCAGGATCAGCATGGACAGGCCTCCGCCCAGGGCGGCAACGGCCTTTTCCAGGGGGCTGACCTCGACAAGCTCGATGCCCAGCCAATGACGCAGCGAAGGAGCAGGCATGTCAGCAGCAAGGAACGTTGCCGGCCTGCACGGACGGCTTCAGGAGATGGGCATGAACATGCTTCATGGGAGCACTTGCCGGGCGTGGGTTGGTTGGGTTGTCCCAGCCTCATGAAAACGCATCGTATCACGATACTTTTCAACAAAAAGTGGCGGGACCTCTTTTTCAGGGGCAAGCATGCGTCATGGCAGCACGCAGGCCGCTCTCCAAGTCCCAGTATGAAGACCTCGCCGCCTTCCGGTTCCGGCTGCGCCAGTTTCTCCGCTTCAGTGAAAACGCGGCGCTGACGGCCGGTGTCACCGCCCAGCAGTACCAGGCCCTGCTGGTCATCAAGGGCTTCCCGGGACGCGACCATGTCACCATCGGCGAGCTGGCGGATCGTTTGTTGATCCGCCATCACAGCGCCGTCGGCCTGACCGACCGGCTGGTGCTGGAGAACCTCGTCGAACGCAGCACCTCGGACGGTGACCGCAGGCAGGTGCATGTCCGGCTGACAGCACGGGGAGAACGCATCCTGGCCGACCTGGTCGCCACGCACCGGGAGGAGCTCCGACTGGCGGGGCCTGAGCTGCGCAACCTGATCCAGCAGGTGAACCTGGGTGAAACACGGGCGGAGGATTGAACGTCACTTTCGATTCATCAAACTTCCGGCACTCCATCATCATGCAGCGACTCCTCATTGCACTCGCCCTGATCAGTCACAGCCTGCCTCTTCTTGCCCAGGAGCCCACGCCCCGCAGGCCTGAAATCCTGGACGTCGCCGGGCACAAGGCCGTGGTGTATGCCGCGCCGAAACCTGCAGAGGGCAAACCCTGGGTCTGGTATGCACCGACGCTGAAGGGCGGCCTGTCCCTGGCGGGCCGAAAGATGTACTTCGAGGCGTTCATGAACGCGGGCATCGGCCTCGCGGGCTACGATCTTGGGGAGGTGCGGGGCGCGCCGGAAAGCACGGCCAAGTTCAGCCTCTTTTACGAAGCGATGGTGAAGCGCGGCTATTCCGCAAAGCCCATCCTGCTTGGCCAGAGCCGCGGCGGCATGATGACGCTGGCCTGGGCGTTTCGGAACCCGGGCAAGATCCGGGCCTGGGTCGGCATCTACCCGGTCTGCAATCTCGCAAGCTGGCCGTTGAAAAACTCGAAGCCGCAGACACTCGCCGACTTCGGCCTAACAGAAACGGAGCTCGTGGCGCGCCTGAAGGAGTTCAATCCCATCGACCATCTCGCCGGCCTTGCCGCCCGCAAGGTGCCCATGTTTGTCGTGCATGGAGACAGCGATGTCGTGGTGCCTTACAATGACAACACCCGGATCCTCAAGGAACGCTACGAAGCCGCCGGCGGCTCCTTCACCCTGAAAATCATCCCCGGCGCGGGTCACAAGGTCAGCCCGCCCTTCTTCGAATGCCGTGAGCTGGTCGATTTTGTGACAGGCTTGAAGTAGCTTCGATTGGCAATGGATATGGATCGGGCATTCATCATTCACCATACTGCCATCCTCTTCCATTTCACTGGGTCTTGTTCTACTTTGGGGTTTTGGCAATGTGCTCGTCATGGAATGAATTGGAAGGTTGGTTGTCACAACTTGTCATGACATAAACCTGCATTCTTCTCAAATTTTGGTTAAGGTGCCCAGAGGTGCAAGCGGTGCTCGTTGCGCAACAAGGTGCTTTTTGTGGAAGCTACTTGCGAGGACATGCACCCACTGGTTGACACGCTAATCATGGCGATGAACGCAATCCCAAATCCCTCTGAAACCCCTGCTGCCGCTAACTCTTCTACCCAAAACGGACTCGTCCTCTGGACTGTTCGGGATGTGGCAGACTATGCACGCTGTAGCACTCGACATGTCAGCAATCTGCGAAACCAAGGGCTGCCTTTCCGCAAGGCGGGACGCTTGGTCAGGTTCATTCCTGAGGCTGTGAAGCGTTGGTTTGAGGATTGATCCCGGTGAGTCGCCCTCACCTACCCTTCAGAAGCGTCACCTTCACGCCCACGTTTCGACCGGACCGTGCACCGCCTCAATCCTATAAGGAGGTCATGTCCTGGAACGGAATACTTCGAAATTTTGGCGAATCGACCGCATCTCCGAAATAGTCTGCGGAATGACATCCGCATTTTTGAGGTATAGGCTTTTGCCCCCTCCAGATAACATTCCATCGGTCACAATCCGTGGTCCAGAATCAAAAACGACCAGCTCGATCAATGCACTAGATGCAGACAAATCTGATGGATCCAGTGCGTTGAGCTTCGGTGTGCTTATGCCAGTTTTTGTAAGCTTAACAAGTTCCGTCCAGCTTTTGCCGAGAGACTGAGTCAGTTCGTCGACCAGTTCCCCGAGGGCCGTCCACTCATCGCTGAACTCTTCGAATTGATCCGACCAAATGATGTCTCCATCACAGTAGGATCCAAAAAAGTGACCGCAGGTATCGCAGGCGCCTGGGCTATTAAACCGCCGGCAAATAGGACACTGTTCGTCGGCTTGATTGCCATCCGGTGTCAGTGGAGGACCTGAAAGGTCTGAATCAGAGTCATTCATGCTTTAGTTACTATGATGTTCGCGGGTTCGGTATCCATTCTTGGACAGGCACCGTGAGATTTTCTATTTTTAGTCCTTTAGGACCGCCCTCAAATCTCAACTCAGGCGTGCCCGCGTATGCATCCAGCATGGCGCGAAAGTTCTTGGCCATCAGTTTTACGGCCCCTTCCGAACTGATCGGGGCGACTGTCCCTGCGGACGTCCCTCGAAATGCCACGGAGACACGTCCATCGCATGCCGAAAGTGTAAATTGGTCTGCTTTCCTAGGGCGGGAGATGCCAGCGGTTTTCATCAAGGAATTGAGAGTCTCAGGTGCGATGGTAAATTTCATGGTTTGTGTTGGGGTGATCTAGTTCAAGCTTTGCGGATCCACTCGGCCCCATCCTTCTCGATGATGCCGACGCGGAGCAGGCCGTTGATTACGGAGCGGACCGCCTTCTCGATGGATGAACCGGTGCGGCGGAAGCCGAGCCAGCGGGCCAGGGACTGGGCGGCTTCTCTTCGCGTGATCCAGGTGCGACCCATGGAGGGGAGGAATTGTGACTTGAGGAAGCTAAAGTCGTAGTCGTTGATGGTTTGGCAATGGATACGGCTCGGGCAATCATGGTTCTCTATACTGCCATCCTCTTCCATTTCACTGGCTATCGTTCTCCACTTGGGTTTTGGCATCGTGCTCATCATGGAATGACTTTGAAGGTTGGTTGTCACAATGGTTCGTCCTCAATAAAAACTACGTTCAACTGTTCGAGATCACCTTGAGGCAACACCTCAATGGGAAATCACCCGAGCTTTCCTGCGCAGAAACTCGTGAATCTCTCCCGAATCAAGTAACCGGTCTCGAAGCACCGCGTGCGCGAGATCTGTTGGCAGGCACTCGCTGAACTTTAGATTCTCAAGAAACTCGTCACCAATCTGAAACAACTCTCGAATCGACTCGACACCATGTGAAGCAACTAATTCGATGATGCGGCGCGCATCAGTCGTTCCGGAGACTCGTATCCAGAAATCGCCTGCTGTGACGGAGTCGAATCCAGCGCTGCGAATGACATCCGCCAGAGCGGTGTTGATCATGCCTCCAGCAAAGTTGAACCAGCATACCTCCCGCACCTCGCGATTAATGAGAACAACGTCTTCATCGGGAAGGAGAAAATCGTGACTCCGCCTAAGGCCATCAAGGCACTCCATTGCGCGAGTCGTCCACCGAGCGGATTTTCCATTCCCAGTGAGGATCGCATGCACGGCCCTCGCAAGCCTCCAGGACATTCCGATTCTTCCTCCCTGCCACTGGCTTCTGCCCCTACCCTCGGTCGGAACGACGTAGGCCTCCCGGCGCTTCCAATCCAGGGAAACGACCATCCAACTCCGTCCACCCATCGACAAAACGACAGGTTCCTCTCCTGTGTGCCTGAGGAACGTAATCTGGTCCACGGTGCCCAACTCCTTCCTGCCGTGCAAGACCTTGAAGACAGGCTCGGAGGTAAAGACCGAAATGAGTTCGAGAAAATGTCGTCGGCCATAGAGGTCCTCTCCGGCATCGCCGAAGCTAAGGCGTGTGCCGTCGGAATATAGAATCCTTTGCTCGATCAACCAGCCGACCGTGCGATCGAGAACGTCAGGCTTCTCAAGCGCAAATGGCGGCAATCTGCCGATCCAATGTCTCCAGTCGTTGACGCCGATTCCGCCGACCTGAAGTGAAAGTGCCATCAACTGCTGGGCGAAGAGATGCAGCGGTCGCTGTGGCGGCTTGACCGGCTCAACAAAGCCGGACTCCCACAACTCAAGCAGAGCAGCAGCCCGGAGCAGCGCGTTCTCATTCGTCGCCAAAAACAGGCAGTTCCTAAGGCTGCCCGTCCTTCGTCCCGTTCTGCCCAGCCGTTGCAGGAATGAGGCCACCGTCCATGGCGCATCGATTTGAAAGACGCGGTCAAGGTCTCCCACATCAATGCCTAGCTCCAGTGTGCTGGTCGATACGATGACACAATCCTGGGCCTGCGAGAATGCCTGTTCGGAGGCCCGTCGTTCCTCTGCGCTGAGAGAGCTGTGTGACAGGAACACCGATATCCCCAATCTCCGAAGTTCGTTCCCGAGTTCCTCTACCCGGCTTCGACTGTCGCAGAATACCAACCGCTTCTCGCCACGGTAAAGTCTCGAGATCACCAGCGCGGCATTCTGCAGTGAGCCGACATAGTCCAACTGAACCGCCGTGCTCGATGTGACACCGGGTGCAGTGGGCTGAATCACCCGCAGCTTCCCCTCACAATGTCCCGCCAGCCAGCCAAGCATCTCATCGGGGTTCCCCACGGTTGCCGAGAGGCCGATCCGTTGAATCTCGCGACCCGCAAGCTTCCCGACCCGCTCCAGAACCGAGAGTAGATGCCATCCCCGATCGTCCCCAGCAAAGGCGTGAATCTCATCAATAATAACAATGCGGACGCCCTGCAGCATCTCCCGGCCATCGGTTTTGGCAGATATCAACATCACCTCCAAGGACTCTGGCGTGGTCAGTAGGATATCGGGTGGATCAGACTTGATTCTGTTTCTCTGGGAAGGGCCTATGTCACCGTGCCATAGAGCACAGCGTCTGCCGACCATCCTGCAGTAGCCCTCCAATCGCTCGTGGATGTTGTTTAGCAGCGCCTTGAGCGGACAGACGTAGAGCACGCTTAGACCGCTCCAGCCCTCGCTGCAGATTCGTGAGAGCACCGGGAACGTCGCCGCCTCAGTCTTTCCTCCCGCAGTCGGAGCAAGGAGCAGGCAGTGCTCGCCGTCGAGGATCGGTCCGATGCTTTGCTCCTGCAGCGGGCGCAGTTCCCTCCACCCAAGCGTATTTACGATGTGGTGTTGAACGAGGGGATCGAGCTGTTCAAAGGACGTCACAGATCAAGGGAGATGTCTTCGATCGATGAAGCGGGCATGGCATTCCGCTCCTCCATGGTGAGTTCGTCATTGCGAATGGTCAGACGATAGTCCTTCCTCGGATTGAAAGCCTCGTGGAGTTCGATTCGATCGAGAAGATCGGCCACCAGCTTCTTGAGGAAGATTCGCGGAGCGATCCCGGTCTTGCCACCAAGAGATCCGGCGACACCTCGAGCCAGCGACAAGATGAGTTCATCGTCTGCCATCGACCTGACCCTCTCCGGGGAGGAGGAACCGTCGGCGAATAGATCGCGAACCTTCCCGCCGACTTCGATCATCATGTCCATGTCGAACGGCTTCAGTCGGATCTGCGGCGCACGCGGATTGTCAAAGCGGATGTCCGTGTCGAAATCGGTCTGCAAGCGTTGTGCGAGTGGCGGAAGCTTCTTCAACCCTTGAGGACCGTCGAAGAAGCTGGGAGTGCCCGTGATCACTAGATAGAGGCCGGGGAACCGTCCGGCATCCAGTTCGTCAATCAACTGTCGCAGTGCGTTGAGAGCCTTCTCCCTCGAATCAGCCCGCACCCTCTGCAAGGTTTCCACCTCATCGAGCACCAGCACGAGTCCCGGATGACCGGAATCCTTCAGCACTGCCAGCAATCCCTGCAGGAAACTGAGTGCGGTAAAATGGTCAACGTCCCCTTTGATGTTCGCCCTTCGCTTAACAGTAGCAGCCACGTTCGGCTGCCCCGACAACCACGCAATGAGTCCCTCGGCCATCGCGGTATCTCCCTGGGCCAGACACTCGCGGTAGGCTCGCAGCGCGGCGGCAAAACTCGGAGCTGTGTTTGAAATTGAAACCAACCGCTTCTCCATCAACTCGCTTGTTGCCGTCAAGAGTTTCTGTTCGTCCCCCTGCTCGACACCGCCGGCGTTGATGACATCTTCTTCTAGCGCAAAAAACCAGTTGTCGATGATACCCCGGAATGCACCCGAACGGGCGCTCGACGTCGCCAGCCTCTCCAGCATCCGCCGGTAGACGGTTTCAAGTTTATGGAGAGGTGTCTCTGTCTCCGAAATCTGCACTTCTGCTGTGGCGAAATTGAGTGCCCTGGCCTCCTGCTGCAGCCAGCGGGAAAAGAACGTCTTGCCGCATCCATAGTCCCCACGAACCGCTTTGAATCCGCAGCCGCCGTCGCTGGTTCTTCGCAGTTCCTGATCCATGGGTGCACGGAACCGGTCCAGACCTACAGCCAGCACGTCCAGTCCATCTTGTGGCACCGTTCCGCGGCGCAGAGCATCGAGAACTTCCTGTCGTTTTTTGGGGCTGAGCATCGTCATGATTTTTTCAGGTCAAACTGGGTGCAAAGCAATCCCAGGTTCAGTGTCACTGTGTCGGATATCCGGTCGAAGCCGATGACCTCATAGCCATCCACATTCAGAATGCGGCTGACATTCTGGATCAATCCGTCGACCCGGAATGAAGGCATTCCCAGTTCCTGGGCAAGCGCCTGCTTGAGGACCGTTCCTCCCCTGGCTTCGATACCATTAAGGAGTTTCGCCATCAGATCGGCGGCCGGTGCACCACGCACCGCAAGTTTGGACTGCGCCAAATAGATGGGACTCGTTAGCAGAGACGATACCCATTCGACGTCCTTGCCTCCCGCCTTTTCACCAGCAAGCTCAAAGAGATCAAGTCCGGCCACGGCCTTCTCTGCTTTTGCCTTCTTCGCAGGCGCAGGCACCATTTCCGAAGAATCGATCCGCCACCATCCGGGTTGGTAGGATGGCATCTCCACCCACCCCTCGGGAACCGTTCCACGAACATCCGAAAGGATGGCCAGTGGCACCACAATCTCCTGGGGATTTGCTCCTCCGTGGTAGCCTCGCTTGCCCTTGCCGTAACGAATACCCGCCGAGCATGCAAGAGTGATCCGATTGCTTCCAGTGGACTTGTAAATCCGCGATCCCTCAAATTCGAGCTCGCCCTCTTCCGTCTTGCCATCAGCCGGACGGAAGCGGTCTCCCCTGCCGTCCTTCGCGCTCGCCCGCTGCTTGGTGCCAAAGTCGAGAATGTGGCCGTGGTCGCTCGTCATGATGACCAATCGTCCTGCATCACCAGACTGCCGGAGCAAGTCACGCAGCCCGCGGATCGTGTTCCTTGTCCAAACAAAATCGACCTGCTTGCCGCTGTCGAGATGGTCATCGATCGCATTGAGCACGACTGAAACCACACGGCATTTTTTGTCGGCAATCGCGTTTCTGACGCTCGACGATATCCCACCGTTCTCGTCCTCGGCTAAATCACCCATCTTGAAAAGCTGCGGGCGCACCTGGCTGCCGCTGCCGTGAAACAGCAGATCGTTCTTCTTAAACTCACCTTCCTCGGTACCGTTCGTGGCAGGGTCGAGCCTCCCGAAGAAGAGAGCCCTTCTGGATATGGCTGTTACCGACGGAAGGGTCGCGACCACAGGACGGGGTAGGCCCTCGCCTTCATGGACGATCTCCATCCAGTCATGCCGAAGAATGTCCTGCAGAAGTTGTCTGAAGACCGCCACGCTCATACCATCAAGCACGAGCAGAAGAACCGGTTGTTGCTTGGCGATCGGGGTCACGACTTCAGCCAGTAGATTCTCGATGAGCGTGAATCGCTTCGACTGATGCTCGCAGCGGGTCCATTCCTGCAACTGCTCCGTGAATGATGCTTCATGGCGGTCGGTCCGCTCCTCCACACGTTTCAGAATGCCATCGTAGGATTTCTGAACCTCCGGCGACTCGTCGGTCTCCTTCAGACGGTTTTTGGCCCAATCAATGAAACCTCCGTCCCGATGATAATCTACCACCTTCAGATCCAGCGCGTCCCCCGAGCCACCTGTTTCGGCGGTCTGAAGCCAACGGATCAGACGACAGGCCATCTCGACCCTCGATAGTCGTTCACCGTCCTCTTCGCCCAGCAAGTGACGGCGGACCATCGTGATCGCACCCCGAACCTCTTCGATTCCAGAGGAACTCTTGGCCGAAAGCGCCTGCCGTAGAGCCTGTCCAGTCTGCTGGTAGCGCTGCTCCAGACCACGAGGCGAGTAATTGGAAGCCCAGGCATGATCCGAGAGGCCCAGTTTATCAAGGAGTTCGTCCAATCGATTGAGCACCGCCCTGCGTCTGCCCCTGGCCGGATCATCCTTCATCTGCGACAGGATAGCTTCCGACGCCCGGAACCAGACATGGGCGCTCTCTGCGTCGATTTCCCGGTGTTGAAAATACCTCTCCAGCCGCCCCCGGGCAGTCTGATGCTCGGCACTGCGTTGATTCTTGGGGTCAAACGCCAAACCGAGAGCCACCCCCAGTGCCACAAGGTCCGCGCCGAATCCTGAATCCACAGCGGCAATCATAAACCGCACGGCTTCGCCCTTCGAACGCACGAACCAGTCGATGAAATCTTCCTTGAGGTCGGCGTCCATCTTGATCAGGCGGCCAAGCTTTTCATCGGAGAGCGACCATTCGAGGAATTGAGTCAGGCTCGGCGTGTCTAGTTGCTCCCCGACAAGACGGCCGAGCAGCGTAAGCCAAGCCGTTTGGACGTCCAGTGTGCCACTGGCGACCGGAGTATATCCCTCGGGCGGCACGAACTCCAGAAGGGCGTTCATCAGCACCTTGCTCTTGAGCACCCTTGGATCAATCCGTGTCGGTGAAACGGAGAACAACTCCGCCACCATTTCCCGGACTTGAGGTGAAAAGACCTTACGCTTGGCAAGCCGGTCGATCACATCATCGCCGAGCGCCTCCTCGCTCATCGTGCACAGAAGCACGGAAGGCTTATTTGCCGTCTCAGCCTCGAGTAGCGCCTCGCGAACCTGAAGATCGGACACGCAGTTAAGCACGAGGTGATCCACTCCATCGATGAGCATCTGACTTGGGCCTGACCAAGCTCCGGCAGAACGGATCGCGAAATGCTGAGACCCGTTCTTCAGCGTGCGGCGGATTGCCGACACCTGCGCTTGGATCTGTTTGTCGGAGAGGAGGCTCATCAGGAATCAAGGTGTTCGGGTTTGACCTGAAGGCGGAGATTCTTGCCGAACCGGGGCAACTTCAATGTCTCTCTGGCAAGATCGATCACTGCCTTTTCATCAAGACGGATCAGCGCCTCAAGCATAGGCGTCACTACCACCAGCGACTTCCAATCGTTCACGTCATGGCCGAAGCAATGCACCCGCAGCAGAGACATCTGTGCCTCTCTGGACAGCCAAGCAGGCATATCGTCCTCCTCCACCTGGCTACGGCCGTAGAGCTCCTTCAGCGCACTCGATGTCTTGCTGGATGGCTCCGGCGGGGGAGGGACAGGCGCAGGCTGGACCGGCGGTTGAACGGGTGGCTGCACCACCGGGGGCACCGCCTTCGTCAGCAACTTCACGGCCCGCTGGCGCAATTCACCGAGTTTCGGCAGAAGTGCCACGGCATACTCGTCGCTGTTGAGTGCCTCCCGAAGATCCTTCCAAACGCCATCAGCGGCCTCCTTGCGCTCGTCGGTCAAAAGAGCGATCCCGTCAAAGATCTCCCAGTCGGCCACTTCGAGAGCCTGCTCGAGCTTTGAGGCACCGGACAGGGCCACTCCCAGCACTGCTGGCTTCGCGCGAAAATGGAAGCCCGCCAGCTTGCTGATCAAGCCGTTCCCACTGGTTGTCTCCAGTGTCTTGAGCAGTGAAAGCCCCTCCCTAGCTGTCTCCAGCCTCGCGCAATCTCCTTCCCCAAAACGCCCGGTCTGCAGTGCCTCGATTCGGCCGATCAACGAATGAACCGGCTGCACCCAGCCCCGGACCTTCTCACGAATGGCCTCGCCCACGGTGGTCACGTTCGCTGCATTCAAAAGAGGGGACGCAGGAATGCCGAAGATTGATTTTGCCAACTCACCGGCCTTCTGCCAGTCGGACTCCGGCGGAAGAGACACCTCCTCCAGCGTCATGTCATTCTCCAGGGTGCCGAGGTCGGCATTGGCGGGTCCACCGTGGTGCTTGAAGATCCGGTTGGTCTGCTCTGCGTAAGAGAGGATGATGAGATCCTCGAGCATCTCCGGCAGGCCCATGGGATCGGGAATGTTAATCCATTTGCGAAGCTTGCCGACACTCAAATCTCCCGACGACTGCGCCAACTGTTTGTTGAAGTGGTTCTTCCAGTGATGACCCAACTGGAATCGTTGCTCGCCCATCTCGCCAAGTTTCAGCGGGTTCGCGATCAGCGACATGGACCTTCTCAGGGATGTCTCCACCAACACACTCGGCTCACTGCTCTGGGCCGCACTTCTGACGGTCTCCAGCACCTTGCCGAGCGCACCCTTGGTCAAGCTGATCCGGTCGTCAAAATGAGGATGTGCCGGGTACTGCTGTCGAAGCGCCTGATCAAGCAGCCCTATGAGCCCCTGCTCGAGGTTGGCCGCCGCAGGTGGCTGCAGTGACATGCCGGGGTCCAGACTGCGGAAGTGGTCGGCGGGTTCCAGTGAATTCCCTTGGTCAAGGTAATCATCGCCATCACCGCGTATTCCATAAGCCATCTCGATTCGGACCACGAGCTGGCTGCGCAACTGATCCCGCTGGCTTTCAAGCTGGTTGCGGGCGGTCTCGCGGTCGGTTTCGGTGAGATGCAGGACGTAGCTTGGGAACTGATTCTCCTTCAGGATCTGCTCCAGGCGCACGAAGGTGCCCAAGGCTTCCAATGTCTCGTGATTGAAGAACGATGGCAGCCAGCAGATGGTCCGCGTCGGCTCCTCCTCACTCAGGAAGGTTTCGATCTTGGCCACGTCATCTCGAATCGTATGGTCGGGACTGTCGAATGGGTAGTCGATCACGACCTTCCATCCGTCGCCCTTGCTGACGAAGGAATCCGTCGGCAGATCACGGATGTTGGCGAAAATGATGTCGGCACGCCTCGGGGTTCCCCGCCATTTGAACTCGCTCGTGTAGAACAGTTGCTCCTCATTCTCCTGGCCGAGCGCTTTGAAGATGAGTTCCTTCAGTTTGGTGATCCGGTTGCCCCGGTTGTCCACCCCTTCAGCCTTGGCCAGAATCTGCTCGGTATCGACGCTGGAGAGCTGGACGGCGAGAGTGGTCTGTCCCGCCCCCTCACGGATCTTGATCTGCCCGGCTGCAGCTGCCCAGCGCTTGAACTTGTTGATGACTGTGGCGGCCTCCTGTCCCGGAATAGGCGTGGCAATGGTGCCATGGTTGAGCGCCGCCAATTTCTGCGGCGTCATGTTCTTCAGGGACTCCACCTCGGGCACCAGCGCTGCCAGCAGCAGCGTCTTGATAAGTCGGTCGTCATTCCGCAGGGCCGCGCGCTTGGGGTCCGCCCAGGCGAGAAGATTGGCCTCTTCGAATGATAGTCCATGATCCTTTTCCAGGAGCGGCTTGAGGCTCCCCTGATACAGCCGATTCGCATTTTCAAAGTGGACCTTCATGTCCGAGCTGAAGGCCTCGTCACCCTGCGACACCTGGTCGAACAGATCACCCACCGGCACAATCTGCCCGAGCTGCAGTGTGTCCTTCTGCTCGGCAAGAAGCATCGCCATCACCTTGAGGGCCGTTCGCTCCCGCTGCAGCAGCGAGGAGACCGCCACCAGTGTCTCGACCAGCGCCGGGCTGAACGGATACAACTTGCGGAAATCGTCGCGATTGGCCTCCCGCGTCAGCAGGGTTTTCATCACCTCCTCCCGAATCGTTTTCGTCCGGTCAAACTCCGCGTCCATCTGCGCACGGGCGCCGTCGGACTTCGCCAGCAGGATGCGTTTCTGCGCGATCGCCGGTAGGTTGCGATCCTCCAGCTTGATTACTCCGAAACGTCCCTCGTGATGACTGAGCACATCGGAAAAGGCCAGCTTCTCCGCGCCTGCCACCTGCTTGCCGATCAGATCACGCAGGTCTCGCTGGCGGGCGATGAAGCTCACCAGCGGCAGCGGGCGGTCGGCACGGCTGGACTCCACCAGCTTGACCACCTTGTCTCCCTCATGACTGATGAATTTCTGGTCGGCGGCATAGCTGGCCAGCCAGAGAATGAGTTCATCGAGAAACAACACCACCGTGTGGTATCCCAGTTCCTTCGCGTGGGAACTGATCACTGCGAGCCCGTCATCCAGATCCACAAATTCCTCGGTGTTCTTCATCGCCGGGAAGTGCGTGTCCACCAGATCCCGCACCAGCCGGCGGCACGTTTCAGAGTTGTGCGGTGACTTGAGCGCCTCCGCATAACCCACCGCATCCCACTGGGCACTGATGTTGCCCCAGCCGCCTCCGCCGCCACCTTTGCCTTTGTTGAGCGTCTCGAAAAACTTGGCGTCGCCCATGTTCTCACGGAGTTGTTCGGCATTCTTGAGCAGCCCCTCAGCGAGGAACACGGGTGCCGTGGGAGCCTCAGGATGCGTGCGCCTCATGAAGTCTGCGTAGCCGCCGAGAATGGCCGACTCCAGGTTCTTCGATCCCAGCAGATGGTAGGGCACCATCAGGAACTTTTTCCCCGCAGTCCACTCCCGGTGTTTGGCAATCACCTCGGCCAGCTCGGGGATGGAGCAGGCATGGGCATTGCCTGCCAGGATCAGGTGCAGGATCGCCATGAAGTGGCTTTTACCGCTGCCAAAACTCCCGTGCAGGTAGGCTGCCTTGCTGGTCCCGCTCTTGCCGTCGCCCTTGATTGAGCTCTTCACCAGATTCAGTGCTTCGTCGAAGCACTTCACCAACTGCGGTGTCACCTGGTAGTGTTTGACCGTGCCTTCAGGATCAGTGATGCCCTCGCTGAGCCGGAGGACAAAGTCTCCGCGGCCAACGTTGTCCCGGATGTCGATAAGGTCTTTGATGTAGGTCGGCATGGTCAGGCGTTCGGATAAATTTCGATTCTCACTTTCTGGTTCAATTCTTTGAGACGCTCCTGCAGGCAGGCTAGGGACGCCAGGTCCGGCGCGGTCACATAAGTGAGGTTGGAGCCCGGGCTGGCTCCTTCCACAAAGTCAAGATTCCCCAGGACTGTCCCACAGTCATGGCCGACCCCCACCAGCGGCAGTCCCTCAAGATAGCGGTAGGCCTGCGCCATGGGACTCTCGTTCAAGTCATAGTCCCAGAACAGCCACTGGTCGTAGGTGTCTCCATCGATGGGCTCGTCCAAGTCGATCTCGTCGGCATCATCGCCCAGCTCGGCCGAAACCCACTCCTTGACCGCCTCCGGATCAGCCACATCCACCTCGTGCTTGGCCAGATACACACCCCAACTGGGCGGCACCGGTTGCCCCGAGACATCGGGTGATCCCAAGTGCAGAGTGTAGTCACCCTCTCCGGCGTCCACTGCATACATCGTCAAATCTGCCGAGGCTGGAGGAATCAGATGCGGTCGGCCGCCTTCGACGCAGGTCTCTCGGATAACTTGCGCAAGACTGGCCGGCACAGGCCATGATCGATCCATCTGGCCATCGATGACGAAGCAGTAGGGTTCACTCATGATTTTTGGGTATGGATCGTCTTCACGCACCTGTTCTGATCTTGTTCACGTCCTCAACTGTTACTTCGAGTCCTCGGCATTGTTCGTCAAGGAAGCCGGCGAAGTAGTCGCCGAGGCCCATGCCGAGGTTGGGGTCGGGGGTGTTGTGCCATTGCTTGAGCCAGGGGATGAGGTCGGCGAGACCAGCGAGCAGGGGCTTGAGGCGGTCGCCCTGCCAGCCTTGGTTGTCCTTGGCGTCGAGGTAGTATTCGGCCAGCGATTGGGCTTGCTGAAGGTGATCCCATCCGCCCCAGGCGATGAGGAGCGAAGCATCTCCCGCGCGCTCGGCGCCGGGGTAGCTGACCCAGCGTTCCTTCGGCACGTCGAGTTTGCCGCGTAGTTTCCAAAAGGTGTCCTTCTTGAAATCCGTGCTGGCATATTTCGGCGGGACGGGGATGTCGCCAAGTTCGGCATTCTTGCGCTTTTTCGCGAGGGCTTGGCGGCGCAGGCGCTCCACGCCGGTGATCCCTGCTTCATCGACCTTCTCTTCGGCTTCGATCTGGTCCTCCCGGCGCTGGAGATCCCACACGTGCTCCCAATCATGACGCTTACGGAGGCCGCTCTCTTTGTAGCGTTGGATGGGCATATAGGGGACGGACTCGGATTCGACCAATTCGCGGACGAGCTTTGGCACGGAGAAGCCACTGCTTCCCTCGTAGTTCTCGGCCACTTCCATGAACCATTTGTCCGTTTGTGCGACATCGGCCAGTTGATTGGCGGAGACGAGGTGCGGGCGCGTGGCGGCGGTGAAACCGTGGACAGTGGGGTCGAATGAACCTTTGAGGTCGCACACGCGCTGGCCTTCGAAGAAGTAGCCTTCCAGCCGGGCGAGCAGCCAGTCGCGCGCGGCTTGGGTGAATTGCTCGTCCCACGGCTTGGTGTTCCAGCGGCGCTTGTATTCGGGCTGTTCGATGAGGCGGATGGCCGGGTCGTCGGCGATGCGGCGGAGGCGGCGCTCAACCAGCTCCCGATACGCGGCGGGCCATTTTTCTGGGAGTTCGGTGAGGGGCGTGGAGCCGTGCCGTTCAAACCAGGTGGTCTGCACCTCGCCGGCGGCCATGCGCCGCGCGAGCACGATCTCGAATGCCCGCTCGCCCAGCTCCAGTCCGCACTCCTCGACGCGGTCCATGGCCTCGCCCTCCGGCAGGCTCACGGCGGCGGGGCCGCTGGCTGCCGCGCCCTCCACGAGGCCGAAGGCTTCGTAGATTTGCCAATCCAGCTCCTCCTGCCAGGCGATGAGCTGCCGCCGCAGGCGCGTGGCCTGGTCGCGGGCGCTCGCCAGCCACGGGCGCAGGTCCCCGCTCTCGGGGCCGCCCCAACTCGCCAGCGTGGCCGCCGGCGACTGGCCCTGCAGGGCCGTGCTGGTTTTGTCGAGCGCGGTCGGAAGCTGCGTGGGCTGGCGCGCGGGGATGGGAATCTGTTTAACTTTGGCGCTGTCGAACTCGTATCGAGTTTCCCAAGCTTCGATAAAGCTACTCTTCGCCTGCGAAACTGCCCTCAACCAGAAACAAGCAGTTGAACTATTCAGCGTGCCGAGCAACGCCACATGCTCTGTCTCAGTCGCACTCGCGGGGAGCTTAATTACGGGAGCCGTCTGTTTGAATACATTGGTACTCCCTTCGAGGACAAAATGATTGTGAGTGGCTACAAACGCAAAGGTGATGGTGAGCGGTGGGTTAAGCCGGTCGAGTGCGACTTGATGCCACTCCCACCAAGCTCGTCCCTCGGCAAAGTAAGTTGCCTTACTAAAGGTTGCGCGATTGCCCAGCGGAGTCCGCATTGGCCATAGCCAGCGATGAAGCTGCGGAAACGACGCCAATCCAAAAAGACCTCCAAGTGGGTCGTAAGGAAACAAGACGCTTTCCGCGACTGTGACCTGCCAGTCTCGGACCACATCACCAGCGACGAGGGGTTTGAAAGTATTCGCTTCTACCGCAGCGCGCCGAAAGTCATCACCCGTTGCCAGCATAGCCTCGTCCGCGTGTGTCATTCCCAAGAACCCAATCGCGGTGATGTGTTGGCGTAGAAACGTAGCAGCGCCCTCGTCAATTTGGTCCTTCAGTTCCGCCGCTCCGCCGCCTCCAATGCTCCAAGGGTGCTGATGAAACTTGTCGCGCGGAGAGTCATTTGCGCTCATCCATTCGCTCACACTTCCGGGTCTGTCGATTTGTTGGACGATGGCCTGCCAGACAAGGCCCAGCGCGGGCTCTGCGGGCGTTGCCGGTTCCCCGCGAATGCCGAGCACGGTGCGAATGGTGCTACTCACGGGTGGCTGATTTTTCCCAAAAAGAATGACCGTGGGTGTGCCTTCACTGTTATGCCCCGGAACGAAAGCACCTGCGGTGTCGAGGACGTGCGTGAGGTCCCAGCGCGGGAGGTATTCCTCGATGAGCTTCTTGCCAAACTCGCGCTTCATGAAGGAATTCGCCGTAATCTGCCCGACGAATCCGGCCGGCTGCTGCGGGGTGCCGTCGCCTTTGACCGCGAGGTCGAAGAAGCGCTCCATCAAGGGCACGGAGAGCGAATACTGGCGGTGGCACGAGGGGAAGCGCGCGCGGTAGAGCTCGCTGACGGCGCGGTCCTTCACGGTGATGTAGGGCGGATTGCCGACGACGGCGTGGTATTGCTGCCCGAGGATGCGGTGCAGGGCCTCGACGTCCTCGACCTCGTAGTGGTGCTTGAGTTCGTCGCGGAACTCCCGTGCGTCTCCCTCGAACATCGTCTGGCGCTCGGCATAGTAGGGCTTTCCTTTGTCATCGAAGCGTGCCCCGTGCAGGAGCGCATCCCCCGTGGCCACGTGAATGTGGAAATCCGGCGCGTCCTTCAGCCGCTTTTCCCCGCATACTTTGAGAGCCGCTAGCAGCAGCCGGAACCGCGCGATGCTGATGACGTTCGGGTTCAAGTCCACGCCGAAGACCTGAGCGAGCGCCCGCTGTGCGAGCACGCGCGGGTTTTCGCCCGGACATTCCGCCTGCCAGATGCGGAAGAGCCGCTCGAATCCGCCGAGCAGAAAGTGCGCGGAACCACAGGTCGGATCAATCATCCGCACCTCGCGGAAGCCAAAGGTCTCGAGGGCTGGAGTGAGCGTGCGGTCGAGGATGAACTGCTCGATGAACACCGGCGTCTGGAGCAGCGCGTAACGCTTGCGGGC
>JBIIRD010000155.1:0-3871 GCA_044341745.1 Prosthecobacter sp.
TGCTGCCGGTGACCCTGTTCACCTCCGCCTACATGCTCGCCGCCGTTCTGGGGGCGCTGACCCAGGGAAACTCCGAGTTCATCTTCTACATCGTCGTCATGCTGGTGCTCATCGCGGTGATGAGCCTGGTGCACGGCCGGGTCGGCCTGTCGGGCGGCCTGCTCTGGTGCCTCTCCGCCTGGGGCCTCGCCCACATGGCCGGCGGCCTGGTGCCCCTTCCTCAAGGCTGGCCCTACCATGGCGAACATGCCGTGCTCTACAGCGGGTGGCTGATTCCGCAGAAGCTGAAATACGACCAGGTGGTGCATGCCTATGGCTTCGGCGTCACGACCTGGCTCTGCTGGCATGGCCTGCAAACCTCCCTGCGCAAGGGTTTCGGAGTCGAGGTCCGTCCAACGACCGGCCTGCTCATCGTCTGCGCCGCCGCAGGCGTCGGGTTCGGCGCCTTGAACGAGGTGGTGGAGTTCATCGCGGTGCTCACCATCCCCAACACCAACGTCGGCGGCTATGAAAACACCGGCTGGGACCTGGTGGCCAACCTCGCCGGAGCCTCGGCGGCGGCTGTGATCATCCGGCTGACCTCAGGCCGTCGGCAGGCCTAACGAACCCAGATCTCCCGTTCCGAGGCGTCCATCTCCGCCTCCCAGTCCTTCAGGCGTCTCTTCAGGTCGTCGAGCACGCCGGGCTGTTCATGGCCGACATTGACGCGTTCTCCAATGTCCTTCTCCAGGTCAAACAGCAGGTCCATGGTGTTGCCGTCGTTGATGTATTTCCAGCGGCCGTGGCGGACGGCCTTCTGCTTCCGGCTGGAGCGGTCGATCCGCCAGTAGAAGGTGCGTTCAACGGGCGTGGCCTCACCGGTCAGCAGAGGCATCAGGTCGATGCCGTCCAGAGGCTTTTCAGCCGGGGGTTTCGCACCGGCCGCGGCGGCAAAGGTGGCGTGCAGGTCCATGGTGATGGCCATCTGCGCGGTGACCTTTCCGGCGGGCAGCCTGTCGGGCCAGCGCATCAGGCAGGGCACCCGGATGCCGCCCTCCCAGACGGTCGCCTTGTGATGAAACAGGGGCAGGTTGCGGCTGTAGCGCTCACCGCCGTTGTCGCTGGAGAAGACGACCAGGGTGTTCTTCGTCAGGCCGTGCCTTTCCAGCTCGGCGAGGATCCGGCCCACTCCCTGGTCGATCCGCTCCACCATGGCCTTGTAGATGGCGCGGCTGCCGTGATGCATCGTTTCCTTCGTGACCCCCGGCGTGTCGGGGGCATCGGGCGCCTGGAAGGGCGCATGCACGGCAAGGTGCGGCACATAGAGGAAGAACGGCCGGTCCTTGTGATCGTCGATGAACTTCACCGCGCGGTCGTTCACCAGATCGGTGAAGTAACCCTCGCGCTTCACGGGCTCCAGGCCCTCGCGCATGGCGTGGGTGCCGTCGTAATAGGCGTGCCCGTAGTAGTCGCAGTGGCCGAGCAGCTCGCCGAAGAACTCGTCAAACCCGCGCTTCACGGGATTGTACTCGTCCTTGAAACCCAGGTGCCATTTGCCAAACACGCCCGTGGCATAACCGGCGGTCTTGAGCTTCTGCGCCAGCGTCACTTCATCAAGCGGCAGGCCCAGTCCGTGGATGTCCTTCTCCGGCACCCATTCCCCGTTCACCCGGCGGAACTGCTCCACCTGGTAGCCAAAGGCGAACTCAAGCCCGCACCGCTGCTGCCAGCGCCCCGTCATGAACCCCGTCCTGGTCGGCGTGCAGACGGGGGCGTTCGCATAAAAGTCCGTGAACTTCACGCCTTCCACAGCCAGGCGGTCGATGTTCGGCGTGGCGATGTCAGGGCAGCCCATGCAGCCCAGGTCGCCATAACCAAAATCATCGGCGAGTATGAAAACGATGTTAGGCGTCGCCGCGACGATCGGCAGGCAGAGGAGAAGAAGCAGGGCGGGGAGCAGTCGCATGGATTCACTAAACGCCGGTGAGGCCCGGCTCTTCTTCCGGCTTTGCCTGCGGCCGCATCTCCGGGTGGAAATCGCGGCCGGCCGGGCCATCATGCGCCCCCCCATGCGCCCGTTCCTTCCCTCCCTCTTTTTCATCTGCCTTGCGGCCCCGGCCGCCGAGGTCACGCTGCACCGCTGGTCCGGCAGCCTGAACGTGCCGGACCCGGTGGCCTGCTCAGTGGATGAAAAGGGCCGTGTTTATGTCGCCGCCACCACGCGCCGGAAGGCGGCGGACCTCGACATCCGCGAGCATCCGATGTGGATCGCCGACGACGTGGGGCTCGGCAGCGTCGAGGAGAAGCGCGAGTTTCTGAAACGCGAGCTCGCGCCGGGCAGGCTGCGCCAGCCGCGCGGCGGCCTGAAGGATCACAACAAGGACGGCTCGATCGACTGGAAGGACCTCACGGTGCACAGCGAGCGCATCTACCAGCTGCGCGACACGGACGGCGACGGCACGGCGGACAGGATGACGGTGTTCGCGGAGGGCTTCAACACGGAGGTCACCGGCATCGCGGCCGGTGTCCTTTGCCATGATGGCTGGGTTTACTGCACCATCGCACCGGATCTCTGGCGGCTGAAGGACACGGATGACGACGGCGTGGCAGATGTGCGCGAGGTGGTGGCGCATGGCTTTGGCATGCACATCGCCTATGCTGGGCATGACATGCACGGCCCGCGCCTGGGCCCCGACGGACGCATCTACTGGAGCATCGGTGACAAGGGCGTCAACGTCACCAGCAAGGAGGGCCGGCGCTGGCTGTATCCCCATGAAGGCGCGGTGATGCGCGTCGAGCCCGACGGAAGCGGGTTCGAGGTCTTCGCCCACGGCCTGCGCAACGTCCAGGAGATCGCCTTCGATGACTTCGGCAACATGTTCGGCGTGGACAACGACGCCGACCTTCCCGGCGAGAAGGAGCGCTTCGTTTACATCACCGAGCAGAGCGACTCCGGCTGGCGCTGCGCGCATCAGTACATGAAGACCGAAAGCCGCTGGATCCGTGAAGCCATCTGGCAGGCTCCCCCGGCCTCGGACGCCGGCAAGACGCTGGATGAAGGCGTGCTTTCCAGCATCCCGCTTTTCATCACGCCGCCGCTGGCCAATTATTCGAACGGCCCCGCCGGCTTCGTGCATGAACCCGGCACCGCGCTCGGCCCGCGTCTGCGCGGGCACTTCATCCTCGACCAGTTTCCCTCCGGCAAGATGGAGGCCTTCACCCTCAGCCCGAAGGGCGCCTCGTTTGCAATGAGCCGCCCGCGGCTCATCAACGCCGGCATCATGGGCATCGGTCTCAGCTTCGGCCCGGACGGCGCGCTTTACATGGCCGACTGGGTGGGCGGCTATCCGCTGGATGAAAAGGGCGCCATCTGGCGCGTGGACGAGGAGAAGCCCGGTCCCTCGCGTGCAGAAACGCAAAAGCTGCTCGTCGCCGGCTTTCAGCAAAGGGGCGTCGATGAGCTGAAGTCCCTGCTCGGCCATGCCGACCAGCGTGTGCGCGTCGCCGCCCAGCTCGCGCTTGCCCAACAAAAAGCCTGGCAAGCCTTCATCTCGGTGCTCTCGGACGACAAGGCTGCGCTGCTTGCCCGGGTTCACGCCGCCTGGGGGTTTGGCATCGGCCTGCGCCGGGGCGAAACCGGGGTGGAGCCGCTCCAGCCCGTGCTCAGCACGCCTGACACGGAGCTGCAGGCCCAGCTGGCCAAAATTCTGGGTGATGCCCCTTCATCCGCCGGGGAGCCTGGTCGCAGGGCCGTTGCAGGCTGGGTGGGTTCTGCAAATCTGCGGGTCCGCTTCCACGCCGCCATCGCGGCCGGCAAGCTGGGTCACGCCGGCGCGGCGGAAGCCCTCTGGAGCATGGCCGCCAGGGATGCCGGCGACGCAGAAGCGGACCC
>JBIIRD010000059.1:0-34470 GCA_044341745.1 Prosthecobacter sp.
CTCCCAGGTCGGCGACGGACTCGATGGATTCCGTGGCCTGCTCAACGGCTTCACCCACTTGCTCGGTGACTTGTTCAACTGCCTCCACCGCTTCTTCAACCGCCTCCCCGGCTCCCTCAAAAGCCTGCTCGACCTCGGGGCCGGCAATCTCGTTGAGCTCTGACATGTCGAGGTCTTGGGCGGGATCCTCAAAAGCCTGCTCGACCTCGGGGCCGGCAATCTCGTTGAGCTCCGACATGTCGAGGTCTTGGGCGGGATCCTCAAAAGCCTGCTCGACCTCGGGGCCGGCGATCTCATTGAGCTCCGACATGTCGAGGTCTTCGGTGATCACCTTTTCAGCGGCGTCCACCTTGTCCAGCGCCAGGTCCTTGCCTGGAGTTCCTTCGGGTGTGCCCTTGATGCCCTCCTTCAGCTCCTTGAGCTCCTTCATCAGGCTGTCAAACTTCAGCTTGTCGGCTTCAAGCTTCATCATCTCCTTGTTCGCAGCGAGGGCGTCCTTGGCGATGGCCTCCTGGGCGGCGAGCAGCTTCTCCTTCTGGGCCATCGCCTCCTTGAAGAGCTTCTCGAGCAGTTCGAGCCACTTTTTAATCTCGGCTGCGGCGGTGTCGATGGGATTGTCTGCCATGGGGCTGGAGATCTGGCTGAAGGTTAGAATCGGCGCGCAGGCGGGCTGCCGGTGATTTCGTGGGGCATGGCGCGCGAGCTGAAAACGGCGCTGCGATACCGGCCGCCGTGAGGCCCGGGATGGGTGACCAGGATGTAATAGCGGGTCCAGCGCAGGCCGGCGTCACGCTGTCCGGTTCCCTCCGCCCAGCGCCTGGCCTCGGCACCTGTCATGGGGCGTGGCAGGAAGGCGATGTGGATGTTTGAGCGGACCCAGCCGCGTTCATCGTGATCGACCCAGAACTCGATCCTGCTGCCGGCCGGGATGACATCGCTGTCGGCGAGGAAGGCGGGTGGTGTGGAGCATGCGGGAACCAGGGCCAGCAGGCAGCACGCCACAAGGTGCAGGATGAGGGTGGGCATGGAGGTGCGCGGCGGCATGAGACGAACTAGCCCTTCAGGTCTCGTGTGTGACAGGCGGCCTGGGTGGTTCAACGACGACCGGTGTTTCGACCATGGGCGCCGGGCTTTCCGGCCGGTCGTCGTTCCCCGGCGTCGTGATGATCCCTGCGGGGCCGGCCGGCTTGTCATCCCTCTTGGAATCAGGCTGGAGCCTCGACCTCAGCCGGGCGAAGACGTGGTCCCAGTACTCGTGGTTTTCCTGCCTGCGCCTGGCAAACTCGGCCTCGCCATGACGGCGGTAAGGTTCGCCGTAACGGTGCATGAGATGGGCCAGGATGACGAGCCCGAAGATGACCATCGCCGCCGCCACGCGGCCGGTGTAAAGGGCGGAGGCCATCAGCAGGAAGCCGATTCCGTAGATCTGCAGCCCGGTCCTCCAGCGACGGATGAAGCTGATGCAGCTGTCACGGATGGATGACCAGTTCTCCATTCCGGGGGATGAGGGTTCCTGAGGTGGGCCTGCCGGCGAGCAGCGCCTCGCGCACGGCATGGCGGCAGAGGTTTTCCGCCGTGGCGCGCATGCGCCGCACGCCGAGGCGGGGCTCGACACCGCTGGCGATGAGGATTTCGAGAACGCCGGGGCCGGGCTGCAGCTCATAGCCCTTGGCCCTGAGGAGCCCGAGCTCCTTGTTGAGCATGATGCCGGCGATCTGCTTCTGGGCGGAATAGCCAAGTTTTTGGAAGACGCAGCGGACGTTGAAGCGGGCGAGAACCTCCGGTCGGAGTTCGGCGGCGGCGAGGTCCTCGATGAAGCGTTCGACGGTGCTCATCGGGCTGTTCCTGAGCTCCATGAGGGCGTCGGCCCCGATGTTGGAGGTGGCGACGATGTAGAACTCGCAGAGGTTCAGCGTCTCGCCGCTGGCGACGGTGATGCGGCCGGCGTCGAGCACCTGGAGGAAGATGTCGAGCACGCGCGGATGGGCCTTTTCGATCTCGTCAAAGAGGATGATGCCGCGGCCTTCCGCGCGGTCGTAGAAGCGGCCGATGTTGCCGCGGGAGCTGTTGTCCCTGCCAAGCAGCAGTCCAAGCGACTCCTGGTTCTGATACTCGGACATGTCGAGGCGGATGCAGTGCTTCTGCACGTCGTTGAAGATGTACTCGGTGATGAGCAGGGTGGTCTCCGTCTTGCCGACGCCGGTGGGGCCGAGGAAGAGGAAGGTGCCCTTGGGTCGCTTCGGGTCGGCGAGGCCGAGCTCGCCGTTTTGCACAATGGGGACGACCTTGGGAATGACGTGCTCCTGGCCGATGATGCGCTGCTCAAGAAACGGCCGGAGACCCTGGATGTGGGCGAGTAGGTCGGGGGTGGACATCACTTCTTGCCGGGGAACAAGGTGGTGGAGGACTTGACACGCAGGCGGTCGTTTTCTTCAAGCTCCTGGACGTGCGCCTTGAGCTGCTCCACCTCCGCCGCCTTGGCGTCGCGCTGCTGGATGGTCGTGGCGAGGTGGTCCTTGATGCGCTGGAACTCGGCCTCGGCGGCGTCAAACTCGGCGCGTTTTTTCTCCAGGTCCTTCTGCAGCGCGGTGAGCCTGGTCATGGTGGTCTCCAGGGAGCGGGTCTTGGTCATGAGGGCCTGGCGTTCCTGCTCGATGATGGCGTTTTGCGGGATGGCGTTGCGGGAGGGTTCGACAATGCCGAGCACGACGCCCCGGGAACGCATGGGGGTTGCGGGCAGACGCGTGTCCCAGCGGGCGTCCTGCTCGACCTTGTAAACCGTGTGCGCTTCATGCATCTCGCGGCGGTCATGGCTGGGCAGGCGTCCGACATGGTAGGCATGAACCTCCTCGCCAAGCCTGACGCGCGAGCGGTCATGAGGGTCAAGCTGACGGCCCTTGGGCCAGCCGGAGACGACCTCCTTGGAGTAGGTGGGTATGTAGGCCGGCTCCTGTTCTTCAAGCGGGAAGGCGAGGGGGGCGTCCGGCAGAGGCTCCTTCTTGGAGGCGCATGCGGCAAGGAGGGTGCAGAGGCAGAGATGGGTAAGGAGCAGGGTGAGACGTGGATGTTTCATGGCGTGCTGCTGCTGGCTGGGGTGGAATGGATGACGCCTGCGTCGGAGGTGGGGCTGGCGGCTGCTGCGGGAGGCGGGGCATCAGGTGAGGCTGCTGCGGAAGAGGCATTGAGGATGCTGCTGACGCGTGCGGCGCGCTCGGCGGTCTTTTTTTCCTGCTCGGCCTTGCGGGTGGCCTCGGTGACGCGTGACTTGCCGGCCTCGGTTTCGGCGA
This sequence comes from Prosthecobacter sp., assembly GCA_044341745.1. Classification (GTDB taxonomy): domain Bacteria; phylum Verrucomicrobiota; class Verrucomicrobiia; order Verrucomicrobiales; family Verrucomicrobiaceae; genus Prosthecobacter. Next base: position 3,288 of record JBIIRD010000059.1, read on the forward strand.
TTGCGCTCTGGGCGCGCTGATAGGCCTCCTCGGCGAGCTGCCAGCTCGTCGCGGCCCTGCCTCCCTGACGAAGGCCTGCGATGCTGGCGAGCTCGGGTTCAAACACCTCCTTGGTGAAGATGTAAAACTGGGTGCCTGCCGCCACACGGACGAAGTCGAGGTCCTGGTCGAGCTGCTTGGTGAGCAATTGTGAGTAGGCGCTGGCGGCCTGTGCGCCACCTCCGAGGGCGGCGTTGCGGCTGGTGTTCTGGGGCACGAGGCCGTAGATGGACTGAAACTGGTTCTGGTTGTTGTTCATGACGCCCTGCAGCGCCTCGGCCACCATGATCTTGAGCTCGGCATACTGGTCGTTCTTGACGATCTGGCCGCGCACGCCGGCGGAGCCGTCTGTGATGGCGAAGCTGCCGTCCGAGAGCCGTTCGTGGTCCAGGGCGACGCAGCTGATGTTGTACTCGCGGCCGTCGGCCCAGATGAAGGTGTAGGCGCCCTTGATCTCGATGCGGTCACGCACGCGGCCCTGGCTGGCCTGGGCGAGCACCTGGGTGCCTGCGGGCACGATGAGACGGTTGTTCCAATAGACGTCCTCCGTCACCAGGGCGAGCACGGGTGTGTCGAGGGCTGAGGAGTCGAGCGTGAGCACGAGGGCCGCCTTGATGAGGGTGCCGCGCGGCGCGAAGAGCTTCGGCTCGGACGGGGCGAAGGGGTCGGGCTGCGGGTTGGTGACGTGGACGAGCTTGGGGAAGGGGGGCGGCGGCTTGTCCTGCTGCTGCTGGGGGCCGCCGATCTGCACCACACTGGGCGGCGGCGGCTTTTTGGTGGGAACGATGAAGCGCTCCACCTGCTGGTCGCTGCCGATTTTCGCGGTGCGTTTTTCGCCGAGGTTCTTCTTCTGGTCCTCGAGGTTGAGGGTCTGCGGTGCGGCGGGCTTGCCCTGGCTCGTGGAGGCGGCGCCGGTCCTTGCAGTTTCCTGAGGTGGTGCGTTCACCGGTGCTGCCGGCTGCTTGGCGAGAAAGAAGGCCACTCCGGCGCCGATGATGACGAGGCTGAGCAGGCCCATCTGCACGCCTGGTTTCTGGAGACTTTTGAGCATGGTGCGTGGATGGCGGAGGAGTTATTTGCCGCCTGCAAACGAGGCGTCGCCGAAAAGGGCGGGGTCGATCTGGCGGCGGCCGGGCTCGGGCAGCTCAACACGGAAGTCCTGGTTGATGGAAAGGCCTTCACGGCCGCCTGTGGGGCCGCCCTGGAGGACGACATCGAGCGGCACCTTCTGCCCAGGCGGGATCACGTCGGCGCCGTCAACCAGCTGAGGGTCGTAGCTGCGCTCGCCGACGCGCACCTTCACGCTGGAAGGTTCGAACTCATAAGCCTTGTCGGTGGTGTTGGTGAGCCAGCAGCGGAAGACCATGAGGTCCTTCGCCGGGTTGCGCTGGATTTCGTAGATGGAGGCGAGCTGGCCGTTGGTGCTGGCGGCCATGTCCAGGTTGTTGCGCTCCTGCCAGTCCTGGTAAAGACCGGGGTTGAGCGGCTGAAGGGCCTTGCGGTTGCGGGCCTTGCCGAGCATGCCGACGAGTTCATCGGTGCTGAAACTGAGCCTTCCGGCGACGACATCCGAGGCCTGCACGGCGACGGCGGCGTCCTTCTGCACGGGGGGCTGAACGATGACGGCCAGGTTGGCCTCCTCCGACGGCACAAAGCGCAGCAGGTGGATGTGCCGGGCCGTGCGCACGGTGACGTGGCAGGGTTCGCCGGGCTTCACCAGCCTGACAACAAGCGTGTCAGGGAGCACGTTTTCATAATGCACGATGGCGACCTTGCCCGTCTCCATCTGCTTCGCCGCAGCCGGCTCGGTGGCCAGGCCGAAGCCGGTGAGAAGCACGATCTTGGAGGGGAAGGTGATGGTGGTGGCCACGGTGGCGTTGATGGCCACCTCGTTGACGAGGACCTTGGGGTCGAGCATGACCAGCTCACTGCCTTCGCGGACCTGGGCGGACAGCGGAGGGGCCAGGGCCGCCAGAAGCAGGATGAGCCGGAAGAGTGTTGTCTGACGGGATGTCATAAGTCGTCGGTGATCTTCTCCAGTTTGTAGGTGGGCACGCCGTTGATGACCGAGGGGTAGAGGGGGAACTTGCGCATGTCCGGGTTCATCTTCCAGATGAAGCGGATTTCGAAGCTGAAGCGCTCGACAAGGTCGCTGCCGTTGAAGGTCCCCCGGCGGGTGACGATGCCGGAGGCGACGGTGCGCAGGGCCGTGGGCATGGCGATCTCGATCGAGCGCGCCTGGATGGAGACGGTCTGCTGGACCTGCTGGCGCCGGAAGTCCGCGTCCTCCTTGTTGATGATGGCGCGCATGGCGGCGAGGCCGTCCCTGTCGCAGAGCTTTTCCAGGCGCGTGTCATTCACGAGCCCCTCGGGCCCACGTTCGAAGAGCGTGCGCACGGCAAGGTCGGTGAGTACCTTGTGCATCGGGTTTTCAACCGGCTTCAGGCTGTCATAATTGAGGCCGGGAGCGACATAGTAGGCGCCGGCGGTGTCCATGACGACAAAGGGCGGCCGGGCCTTCAGGGCCTCGGCCATGATGACAAGGTACCAGGCGCAGGCGGCGGCGGTGACGCAGGCGACCAGAAACCAGAAGACGGCGGTCTGATCCTTGGCCACCAGGGTGTCGATGGCACCGCGTCTGGGCTTGTCCGGAGTGATGGAGGTCGGCTGGCTCATGCGGTCATTCCTTTTCAGAGCTGGAGATCTCGCGCGTCGTGTACTGCACGTCGCGGCAGACGTAGAGGAAGCGCTTGGAGTCGCGGAGGTTGCGGTTGCGCTCCCATTCCATGTTGGCGACGATGCTGAAGGACTGGGTGATGGCCTGCTTCTCCACGGGATCGATGCTGATGCGGACGATCTGGCCGCGTGCCCGGCTGACGGCGCCGCCGTCCGGGCTGTGAAGGACCTCGACCTCACCCAGTTCCACCATCTGGTGCATCTGGCGTGTGCGGAAGTCGTAGCTGTCCGACTTGATGTCCTCGACGGCCTGCTCGAAACCCTTGCCGGTGAAGAGAAGCTCGAGTCGTGCCGGGGTCACCGGTCCCTTGGGGCCGCGGTTGAACAGGGTCTCCAGGGACAGCCGGGTCTGGAAGTCCACCAGGTCGTCCAGGCCCTCCTTGCTGAGAAGTTCGTCAATATAGACGTCAGCCTCCTGGACAGGCACATATAGCATGCGGCTGCGTCCCTCGATGGCGACGCCATGGAGGTGCCAGGCGGTGCCCACGAGGCATGCCACGGCCGTCAGGAACCAGAAGATGGCGAGCTTGTCCTTGGAGATGAAGATGTGGGTGACGCCTTTCATTCAGGTCAGTTCATGCATTGTCAGTTCTTGTCCGCCGCCGAGCTGGCGGCCGACACGGCCTTGCCGACGCCGCCGAGCGCGCTGGTGGCGCCACCCACCATGGAGCTGGCGCCGCTGGTCATCATGCCGACTCCGGCCATGGCGCCTGCGCCTCCCGTGCCGATGGTGAGCGCGGCCCCGCCGGCGGCCATGGCGGCGCCGGAGCCCATCTGGATGGCGGTGCTGGCGGCGCTGGTGGCGATGGTGGTGGCGGTGCTCATGCCACCCTGCACGAGGCTCATGCCGATCTGGGCGCCGCTGGTCACGGCCTTCTGCACGACCTTGGGCGCGCCAAAAAGCGTGACCAGGAACCAGGCGATGACGATCACCAGGATGATGAAGATGCCGATGGCCCCGATGACGATTTCAACGACGCCGCCCAGGAGCAGAAAGCCGCAGACGTAGTAGAGCAGGGCGGTGCCGCCCTCCAGCATGGCCTCGCCGAACAGCAGGCCAAGGCCCCAGCCAAGCGGCCAGAAGCAGATGCCGACCATGCCCACATGATACTTCACGGCGCTGTCGCGGGTGGGTTCAAACAGCAGCATCGCCAGGAAGAGCGGGCCGGCGGCGCAGCCGAGGTAGATGGCGATCACCTGCACCTGGAAGCCGATGTAGATGAAGCAGTACATGATGATGCCAAGCACCGCCATGACATAGGCGCCGATGATGCGGGAGAAGTATTCAAACCAGGCCAGGGGGTCGAAGATGCCGAGGATGATGTCCGGGGCGCTGCCGGTGTCGAAGGGGGCTTCGACGAAGCTGGTGCCGAAGTTTTCCAGAAGGCCGACGGGGTCGACCTCCAGCGCTGCGAGAAGGTCGTCGCCGAGCAGCTTCTGCAGCTCCAGGAACCACTCGGCATAGAACGGCATGATGCTGATGACCAGCCCGCTCAGCAGCACCTGCTTCATGATGCCGGAGAAGTCCCCGCCGAAGATGCCCTTGTAAACCTGCACGACCATGCCGGCGAAAAGGATGGCGAAGGCGATGACCATCATCACGTCGCTGCAGCGCGTGCAGACGTCGGCCAGCTGCTCGTAGAAGAAGTAGAGCGGGTTTCCGCCTGCTTCTCCAAAGTCAGCGATGCCGGCCAGGATGGGGGTCATGAGTGTGGGGTGGGTTGCGTTCAGGGCTGTGTTCCAGGGCTTTCCTCACCGACGGACTGGCTGCCCTTGCGGCCCCAGGGCATGCGGCCGGTGGAGCTCTTGCCCAGGTTCAGCTCGGAGAACCTTGCCTGGATTTCAGCCGGGGTCAGGCCCCGGCCCTTGGAGTCCTCCACCGCCTCCAGCCTGCCCTTGCTGACGACCCGCGCGGTGCTCTGAAACTCCTTCTCGGCCATCTCCACGTCGGACCTGGCGGTCATGACCTTCTGGTTCCAGTCCTCGATCTGGCCATTAAGGGCGGTGATCATGGAGTTGAGCTTCTGGATCGTCGCAAAGTCCTCCGCGTCCTGAAGGTCCTGCATGACGTTCGCCAGCTCTTCGCCGAGGATCTTCTGCTGCTCGACGGCCTTTTCGCGGATGTCCTTGTACTCCTTGATCTCCACCATCAGGCCGGCCTCCAGCTTGTATTTCTCCGGGTCACGGTCCACCTCCGTGCCATCCTTGCGGGTGAAAGTGGAACCGATCGGCGTGAGCAGGCCGTTCGCGTCGTCATCGAAGACTTCGGCGCCGGTGAGCGTGTCGATGATCTGGCGCTTTTCCTGGCGGGTCTTGAGCGCGGTGGCGGAGGAGAGGATGTCGTCCTTGATGAGCTGCAGGGAGGCGAGGTTGACCGAGGAAGGGTCGCCCATCTTGTCGAGGGTCTGCTGAAGCTTGTCGGTCTGCTGCCTGGCCTCGTCCAGAAGCTGGGTCAGCCGCGCGTCCAGGGTGTTCAGGCCGGACTCCAGGGTCGGGGCGGAGGTGACGATGGTGCCGCCGTCCTGCGCGTTCACGGCCGCGCAGGAAAAAAGCACGAGGCAGGGCAGGAGGCGTGTTTTCATGACGTGGCGGGAGGCGGGTTATTCGACGACTTCAATGACGACCTTGCGGGGCTCGACGAGCACGCCGTCGGTGGTGACATGCTCGGGCACGGGCACTTCGTAGTAGCGGCGCTGCACGGCTTCGTTGTCGCTGGGTCGTTCGGCGTCGCGCTTGATCCAGTAGAGCTCCTTGATGGCGTCGCTGCGGCCCTTGTTGTAGCCGTCGAGGTATCTCTGGCGGACCTCGTTTTTCGCGAAGCTGTCGCTGATCGCGCCCGCGGCATAGCCGGCGACGGCTCCGGTGATGAGGCCGGCGTTGTCCTCGAGGAAGCCGTCGCTGCCGTTGTTGTTGTTGTTGCCGTTGCCGCTGGAGGTGATGCTGGTGCTGGAGCCGCCGCCGGAGCTGGTGGCGCTGAAGCTGCCGCCGTTGTTGTTATTGTTGTTGTTGTTCTTGTTGAGCAGGTTGTCGCCCAGCAGGGCTCCGATGAGGCCGCCTGTGGCCGCGCCGAGCAGGCCTTTGTTCATGCCGCCGCCGCTGTTGGAGCAGGACGCCAGCGAGGCGCAGGCAAGGGGGATGAGGAGGATGCGCGTTTTCATTTCTTGGACTTGGCTTGGCTGAGGATCATCTTGTAGGCGTCGCCGCCGTATTCCTTGAGCTGTTCGTTCTGCCGTTCGAAGGCCTCGCCGGAGGTGGCGGAGGCGAGGATCATCTCCTTCGACGCCTGATGGCGGCCGATGGCGATCTTCGGGCGGCCGGTGGCCTCGTGGTAGTAGACGAAGCTGCCGTAGGGGTCGGTCTTCATCTCGCTCGGGTCGGGGAAGCTGCTGACCTGGCGCTTGGTGATGCTGGGGATCCGGAAGCCTTCGCTCATGCTCTCCACGTCCCTCTGGTCGGGCTGCTTGAGCATGAACATGACACGTGAGTTGCCGACGACGGAGGAGCGGACCGGGTGGTCCTTGATGCGCTGGAACTGCTGGATGATGGAGAAGACCCAGCAGGAGTATTTTCTCATGCGTTCGTAGTACTCACGCGTGATGCGGTCGCCGTCGGGCATGGCGAGGAAGGCGGAAAGCTCCTCGAGGATGACGCGCTTGCGGGTGGAGCGCGGCCGCCGCATGATCTCCTTGCGCAGGTCGTTGGTGATCATGAAGGCGGCGACGGTGCGGAGCTCCCGGGCGCTCTCCGGGATGTAGCTGAGCTCGAAGTGCACGACCCGGCCGCTGAGGTCGACATTGTTGACGCCGTCGAGGATCGCGCCGTAGCGGCCTGTGCGGCTCCATGGCTCCAGCAGCATGCGAAGCAGGCCGAGGTCCTCGTGCGCCTTGCGCTGGCGGCTTTCCAGGTTGAGCAGCTCGACAAACTGGCTGTGCGTCGGCATGTCCTCCGGCTTCATCAGGGTGTAGCCCATGCTCATGAGGTCCCACTGGTTGCCGGGGTCGTTGAGAAAGTCCTCCAGCCGGGCGGGGTCCACGTTCATGCGGTTGATCTCGCTGGCGGTCGGCTCGCCATCCATGAGGCCGGCGTTGAAGTCGATCCAGGCGTCGGAGAGAACGGTGCCCTGGGGCATTTTGCGCTGACGCCACTCGTTGGCGATGGCGACACGGCGGGCGGCCTCGGCGCGGAGCTCGGCGTTGCGGCCGGCCCAGGTTTCGAACTGGTCGATGTAGAGACGTTCGATCTGCTTGGCGAGCAGGGCCTGGCGCAGGCGGTCCTTGTCGATGTCCGGCGGCGGGCCGGCCATGAGGTGGGCGACGGCGGTGGCGCCGCCGAGCTGGTCGGAGCTGAGGGGCAGGCCGCGGGTGTCGAAATAGTTGAACGTGAGGTTGCCGTTGGGCTGGACGATGATGGGCTTGCAGCCGTAGAGGCGGGTGAAGAGATTGTAGCTGAGGCCCTCCTCGACGATGGCGGTGTAGTCGTAATAGGGGGCGGTCTGGGTGAGCAGGTCGATGGTGAAGACCGACTTGCCCGCGCCGGAGGCGCCGAACATGATGCCATGTTCAGGGCGCATGGAGCCCTCCTTGCCGACGAAGGTGGTGCAGCCGACCAAGGCGCCGCGGGGGCCGTCATAAATGGCCTCGGCGTCCTCCAGGTCGCCGGTGGGGGTGCTGGAGACGGGCAGCAGGTCGGCCAGGTTCACGTCCTCGACGTAGAGCTTGAAGTCGTTGTAGTTCGCCCAGGTCCATCCGGGCATGCAGAGCTGCCAGTAATTGCGGACGCTGGTGGGCAGGGTCGGTTCGTAGGACTGGGCGCCGCCGAGCTTGAGGATGGAGTTCTTGATGGCGGACAGCTTGCTGGCGCAGACGTCGGGGTCCTTGTCCCAGGCGCGGACGACGAGGTGCATGCGGTAGGGCACGACTTCGTTGGTGGTCAGGCGGCGGATGCGGGTGCGCAGCTTGAGCAGGGTGGCCTCCAGGGACGGGGTGATCTTGCCGCGCTCCAGGCGAGCGACCTTGTTTTCGGTGGTGACACGGTCCTTCTCCACGTCGCCGGCCTCGATGTTCACGACGATCTGGTAGTCGAGGATGTCGAGCTGCGTTAGCGTGCGCATCATGCCGATGTAGGTGAACTTCGGCAGGGTCTTCATCACGCAGATGCCCTGGTGGAAGCCGTCCATCTTGAAGGTGGAGGTGCCCATGCGGTAGGGGGCGGCCTCGCTGTTGAAGCACATCTCGCACACTGTCTTGCTGGGGGCGTAGATGTCCTCCAGCTTGAGGGCCTCGTTCTCGAACGCGCTTGGGTTGAAGTAGCGGTAGAAGGACTCGAAGTGGTCCATGTCCTTCATTGGCATGATGCGGCCGCCGAGGCCGCCGAACTGCTGGCGCAGGGCCTCCTCAAGCTCCCCCTGCTCACGCTTGGCGGCCTGGAGCAGCTCCTCATAATACTGCCTGCCTCCGCCCATGGGCCGTCCCTGGATGCGGGAGGTGAAGTAAAACTGCAGGTGTTCGCGGCGGAGCTGGTGGTTGCGGATCTTCTGGTCGTAGCGCTGGTAGCGCTCCTCACGCTGGCGGGTGGACCAGCGGTCCTGGGGCAGCTCCTCGGTCTTCTGACGATAGCGTTCAAGCTCCTTGCGGTAGTCGCTGTCCACGCTCCAGGCGACCTGGAGGCGGAGATCGGGCCTGATGAGGCGGAGCAGGACGCGCATGTTGTCCTCCAGGGACATGAGCCAGCCCGCGTCGGTGTTCTCCGTGTCGGGCATTTCCACATCATAGCCGCGCCCGATGGCGCCGCCGCGCTGCAGTCCGCGGTAGATGATGAGGTCCTCATCGAGGTAGGAGTTCACGAACTTGGCCATGAGGATGCGTCAGTCTTTCCGGGGTGCCTGGGGTGGTCGGGCGGGTTTGTCAGGCGAAGGCTCCTTGCTCAGCGGGTCATCGACCCAGGGGAGGGCCAGGGGCTCCACCTGCTTCGGGGAAAAGTAGGGGTTCCTGGTCAGCTTGATGATCAGCCACTCGCCCAGTTCCACGTCATAGGAGGCCGGCTTGCCCTGCTTGAGTCCGAAGACGTAGGCCATGACCACCATCATGGGGATGGAGGCGACCACGGCGGCGAGCAGCATGTTCGGGTTCTGGCCCTCGGACATCTTGCGGAAGAGCAGCATGCCCATGCCGATGGCGAACATGAAGAAGAACGCGTTGGCACCCTCGAAGCCGGCGATGCCCTGCTGGGTCTCGCGGCCTTCGTTGGTCTCGTGCAGTCTGACTCCCTGGTTTTCCATGGTGGGCGTGCGTGGCGCTTGCGAGCATGAAGAACCTCCCCGGCCGGACGGGCGCGCCGCACCGGGGAGGATTCATGAAATCAGGCCCGGGGGCCTGCGAACCGGAATGGCTCAGTTGCCGCTGCTGGAGCCCATCTGAAGGCTGTCAACGTCGCTGGATCCGCCGGCGGTGGAGAACATCACCTTGATGATGATGAAGGACAGGCCGCCGATGCCCGCGCCGACAAGGCCGTAGAGCACGCGCTCGGTCTGGCCCATCATGAACATGACGGCGGCGAAGAGGAGGCCGCCGAATGCGAGCACGAGGCCGACGAGGTTGAGGATGTTGATGATGCCGCTGAACTTGCCGGTCAGATCGCTCGAACTGGCGGCGAGGGGCATGGTGAAACGCAGGATGTTGGCTCCGAGCGTGGCGACTGAGATGGATGTCATAGGAGTGTGGATGTGGTGTGTTTGCGATGGGCAGCTTGCTGGATGAAGGCCGACTGCTGGAGGGGGATAGCCAGCCGGCTTTGGGCTGTGACATACTTTTTTATCCGGGTGGGAGGGCGGGCGGGCCTGTCTCCGCCCCGTCCGCCATGCCGGCCCTGGTGCGACGGCAGATGACCGCTTTATGGATGGCCTGAAAGTCGCGGGTTGCCTTTCTGCCTAAGGCTTGATAGGAGAGCGTTATTCCTATGAAACAATGGTATTACGCCCTTCAAGGTCAGCAGCATGGTCCAGCTTCTTCGGAGGATGTGAGGAGGATGCTGGCCTCAGGCATCCTGAATTCCGCCACGCTGGTCTGGTCGGAGGGGATGACCGACTGGGCGCCGCTCGAAACGGTGAAGTCGTCGCTGCATGAGTGGGGGGGCGGGGACGCCGGTGATGGAGCGGTGCCTGCTGGCGCGGTGGCCTACACGGAACCCGTTCGTGAACATCCGTTCGAGTTTCATGGGCGTGCCCTGGAGTTCTTCCGCATCTGGATCGTCAACGTCGTCCTCACCGTGCTCACGCTGGGCATCTACGCGGCCTGGGCCAAGGTGCGGACACGACGTTATTTTTATGGCAACACGCTGCTGGACGGCAAGCCTTTCGACTTCACGGGCAATCCGCTTTCAATCCTTAAGGGCAACCTGGTCTTCGGCGGCCTGTTCATGATCTATGTCGTCTCAGGCAGCCTGTTCCCGCCGCTCGCCCTGGCGGTCATTCTCCTCATCATGCTGATCGCCCCCTGGATGATCCAGAAGGCCCTTCGTTTCCGGGCGCATCACACGGTTCATCGCAATGTGCGGCTGAACTTCCGCGGCACGGTGGGCGAGTCCTACACGGTTTTCATGTGGCTGGCCATCCTCGTTCCTTTCACAGCCGGCCTGATCATGCCCTACATCCAGTTCAGGCAGCGGAAGTTCTTCTTTGGCAATCTTGGCTGGGGGAGCTGTCAGGCGCACATGAACGGAGGGGCTGGTTTTTTTTACAAGACCTTCTTCAAATGCTTCGGCCTGATCATCCTGGTCGGTCTTCTGGCCAGCATCGCGATTCCGGTGATCAGCATGGCTGATAAAAAGGCCCAGGAGTCGAAGGCGGCGGGAAAATCGGCCTCCGCAGTCGTGCTTCCGCAAGCTGGTGTTCACATGGGGCAGTCGCCCGGGCAGGTTGACCTTGAAGGTGAGGTGAACAAGGCCATCGAGCAGCAGATTGCACTGAACCCGGGCATGTCCGAGGAGGACAAGGAGAAGCTGCGCAACATGAAGGGGCAGATCCAGGAGATGACCCGGATGATCGTGTTTTTCGTCGTGCCGTTGTACCTGCTGATGTTCGCCGCGATCATCTACTACCAGGTGAGGACCAACAATTACTGCATCAATTCCACCCAGTGGGGCACGCTCGGCCATCTGGAGTCGCGTGTGCGCGTCAGGGACCTGATGTGGCTGTACTTCAGCAACGGTGTGGCGGTGCTGCTTTCGCTCGGCCTGCTCATTCCCTGGGTCATGGTGCGGATGGCCCGCTACCGCGCCTCAAAGACGGTGCTGATCGCCGGAGGCAGCCTGGACTCCGTGGCCGCCTCCGCAGGCTCGATGGACTCGGCCCTGGGCGACGCCGGTGCGGACATCTTTGACTTCGACATCGGCTTTTGATCCCCGTGACACTCGCTGGCACCTATTACCCGCCGGATTCCTCGCGTGCCGTGGTGGTGTCGCTGACGCTGGATGACAGCCGCACCCTGACGCTGAACGGCGAGGGGGTCTCCCGGGTGGACTCGCTGCGTGAATGCCTGCTTTCCGAACCGCTGGGGCGCATGGTCAGGCACTTCATGCTGCCGGACGGGGCGCGGGTTGAAGTGGAGGACCTGGATGCACTCGCCATTTGGGAGCGTCAGCACGGACGCCGCACCGGCCTGCACCTGGTGCATCTTCTGGAGAGCCGCTGGCGCTGGGTCGCCCTGGCGGCGGTGTTCCTGCTGCTCTTCATGCTGGCCGGCTACATCTGGGGGTTGCCGCTTGCCGCAAGGCACCTGGCCTTCAAGCTGCCACCCAAGGTGGGTCAGGTGGCGTCGGAGCAGACGGTGGAGCTTTTTACGAAGCTGCTTGCCTTCAAGGAGTCCGAAGTGCCTGAAAAACGCCGGGCTGCCATCACGGCTGAGTTTTTGAAGATGGCGGCGGCCATGCATCCGAATCCGCCCTGGAACTACCGGCTGAAGTTCTTCAAGGCGAGCCTGCCCAACGCCTTCGCGCTCCCTGACGGACTGGTCTGCATCACGGATGAGCTGATTGAAAAGGCGAAGGATGACAAGGAGGTCTATGGCGTGCTGGCCCATGAGATCGTGCATGTGCGTGAACAGCATGGCATGCGCAGCGTGCTGCAGAACTCGGCCGTCTTCCTCATCTGGACGCTGATGACCGGGGATGTCTCCACTCTGGCGGGCATGGGCTCCGCCCTGCCGGCTGCCCTCGCCCAGGCGGGGTATTCACGCGGTTTTGAGCAGGAGGCGGACATCGGTGCTGCCGACTACATGATCAGCCGGGGCTGGGGCGTGAAGCCTCTGTGCGACATTCTTGACCGCATTGATCCCGAGCACATGCATCTGGGCGGGGCGGAGGAGGCCATCTCGAGCCACCCGCTCACCAAGAAGCGGATTGCGTTTCTTCAGGAGCGCGAGGCTGCGGCGAAGGCTGCGGCCGCCGGGTCTTGAGATGGGGCAGAACGTCTGAAATGCTCCTGTTTGCTCACCAGCAATAGGGGTTGTAGCCCCAGCCGCTGCCCAGGCCGAAGGCCGGACGTCCATAGCTGGAAACAAAAAGCCCGGAGCGCGCCGGCGCCCCCCAGCCTCCATATCCCAGGGGTGAATAAACATTGCGCCACGGCGAGCAACCCCAGCCTCCATGGCGATAGGGCGTGAGGGTGCGATGCACATGGACCGGCCTGCCCCGCACGGCGTAGGGGCTGCCATAGTAGCGGTTGTAGCTTCCGTAATAATATCGCTGGTCCCGGCTGGCCCGACCTGGGAACCGGCCAGCGAGCCCAGAAGCCCGCCGATGGCCGCACCCTCAAGCGGGCGGCCGCTTTGATTGCCGATGATGGCGCCGAGCAGTCCCCCTCCAACGGCGCCCACCACGGCACCGTTTTGTTCGTTAGGGCCTGCGTAGGGGTTCACGCAGGAGGTGAGGGCTGTCATGAGGGCCAGGGCGCCGGCCGTGAACACGTAACGAAGCTGGGTTTTCATGTCGCGGAGCGGGTTCGGCCCGGCTTGATGCGCGGGCGCGTTCCTTCAGACTCCGGGGACGGTGGCTTCATTCAACTGCAGGGTGAAAATCCCGCCGGAAATCCAGCCAGTCTAACAACCTTTGAAATTTTAGGATCTGCGTCCGAAACCGGGGATGTCAAGCCGCTCCGTCATGCGCAGCGGCCGCCTCATGGCCTCCTCCATCCGAACCGCCTCGTCGTCCCCCCGCAGGTCCCGGCAGTCCGGGTGCGATTCCGGGGAGTCGATCAGGCCCAGCTGATGCAGGACGTGGGCGGTGCTGTGCTTGTAGGGGGCCGCGCTCAGCTTGTCGTTCAGCCGGAAGACCAGGTCCTCAAAGGACTGGAAGGCCTCGAAGAGCTTGTAAACACGGGTGTCAAAACGGCCTGTGCCGGTCTTGAACTTCTTGTCGGCCACGCTGTCGAGCAGCCACATGTCGCGTGCGGCGCAGATGAGCGGGCAGGCGCTGACGCCCGCGCCGATGAGGAGCGGCAGGCCGAGCCGGATGGCGGTGGCAATGCCGTAGTCGTCGCCGCTGTGCGGTGCGAAGGGCAGGTTCAGTCCCCTGCACATGGCGGCCCAGTAGAGGAAGTGCGGCTCGTCGAGCGTGCTGATCTTGCCCCCGACGTACTTTGGGTGACAGGCGATCTGATGCAGCAGCCAGGGTTCATAAGGCGTGGCCCAGGGCACGAAGGAGGGTTCGAGGGCGTGGGCGATGGCCGGGTGCGTGATGTGATCGGCGATCTCGAAGTAGGCGTCGCGCCTGGCCTCGGGCTCCAGCAGGTTCAGCAGGCGCGAGGTCATGATCATCACCTCGCAGTTGTCGTGCGACTGGGCGATGTCGAGCAGGGGCAGGTAACGCTCCGTCCTGAACGACTCGTCCTTTTCGGCCCCGCGCGCCGTGACGCCGGCGATGAAGCGAGTGGTGGGAAACTCGGCGCGGAAGCGTTGCAGCACCTCGGCGTAAAGCTCGTTGCTGAGGTCGAAGATGTAGCCGGTGTCGGCATTCAGCACGAAGACCATCTCGACGCCGTAGTGATCTCCGCACTGCTGCATCCAGCGCACGCTCCTGGTGAAGCCCTCCCAGTCGGGCCTGCGGTCCTTGAAGGGAAGCAGCGTGGCCACGCACAGGCGTGCCCGGGTTGTGTGATCCACAAGCTCCTCCTCGGAAGTGTGAGCCCAGACAGTTTCCTGCCAGCGTGTGGAGGGCTTCAGGTCGGCGGGGTCGGAGATGAGGTTGATCATATATGATTTTTTAAAGAGGGTGGCCTGGGTTGGCAAGTCCTGGCTGTTCGAGTTTTGCGGCGTCTGAGGATGGGAATTGCGGCGCCTGAATCTGCGAGGTCGTCATGAGCTTCAGCTCGTGACAGCTGGGCAGGCGGAGGTGGTGCGTGGTTTGTGCGGGCGAACGGAATTGAGGCGGGCTGAAGCCCGGGACGACGTTGCGCGGCGCCGCATGATGGGTGAGGCGTTCTGGCAAAATAAAGTCGTCATGAGCTTCAGCTCGTGACAGCTGGGCAGGCGGAGGAAGCACGCGGTTGTGGGAGCGGACGGGAGTTGAGGCGGGCTGAAGCCCGGGACTGCATGGATCTTCACTGCACCTTGAGGACACCGTTCATGACCATCCAGTGGCCGGGGAAGGTGCACAGGTAAGGGTAATCGCCTTTCTCCTTCGGGGCGGTGAGGTGGATGACGAACTCGGCCTTCGGATTGGTCATGTCGGTGTAGGCGATGACGTCGTCGCTGTCGGGCACGTAATGTTTCGCCAGCCCCTGGGGATCGGTGATCATCAGATTGACCTTCTCGCCAAGCCTTTGCAGCGAGCCTGGCTTCGCGAGCAGCCAGTTGTGCGGCACCACGTCGGGGTTCTTGAAGCGGATCGTGATCTTTTCGCCCGCTTTGGCCGAAAGTTGCTTTTGCACGAACTGCAGGCCCAATGCGGCCTCGACCACAATTTCACGTCCGGGCTCGCCTTTGGCCCAGGGGTTTGGTTTGGCTGGTTTCGGGGCTTCGAGACCGATCTGCGCGGCGTGGTTCGTTTTGGCGATCTTCGTGTAACCGGCGAACTCTGTGAAGGGGTCTGCCAAGGCATGTGCGGTGAGGAAAACATCGTGCCCTGTGCTCAGATGCAGGTGAATCTGGCCTGCTGGCACGATCTGGGGGATTTCGAGGAAAAGCGCCCTGCCGCCGTCGAGTTTCTGCACGCTGCGCACCTCCAGGGGATCGTGGCCGGGGGTGTCAGCATGCTTCACGGAATACTCCGGCGAGCCGTATTGCGGCCCGTATTTGTAGTTCCAGCACTGGGCGAAGCAGGCGAAGGCGTCCGCACCCTTCACAGGCTGGTTGAAACGAATGATCACGCCGTTGTCGCGGGCTTCAAAGCCCACCGGCACGGGTTGATCGCCACCGGTGAAGCGCACGCGCTGGAAGCACCCGTCCTTCGGCGTGTAGCTGCCCCAGCCCTGCATGCCGTTCACATAGAGGTGCCCGTCGTTCGGATTGAAACGGGCGCACTGGGGGCCCGAATCAAAATTGCCACTGATCTTCACCGCTGCAGCCTGCCAGCGGCCCTTGACGTTCTGACGCATGACCAGCCAGGCGCTGCCGCCGCCGGAGGAGAGGTGGATGAAGTTGTTGTCACCCTTCAACTCGGCCCAGGAGCATGGTGCGGCCGTCCCGGCTGCTTCTGGCACAAAGACCTGTGAGCTCGCCGAATTGTCCTCGCCACGCGGCAGGTAAAGCAGCACCGGCTCTGGTGCTTTGCCGTCCTTCGGACCGCCGGCTCCAAAGTGTGCGCCGAGGTTCTGATCGAGTTCGACCTGAAAAACCGATGTCGCCGGCGTCCAGTCGCCCTCCTGGCCGCTTGTGGTGATAAATCGACCGTCTGACGAGAGCGCGAGGCCGTTGGGATTGCGAAAGCCGGTGCCAAGAACTTCCAGCTTGTCGCGGCCCGTGATACGGCACACGCCTTGGTTGCCCGAGGCGAAATACCAGCGGCCCTCCTTGTCGGTTTCAAGTCCGACGATGAAGTCATGTCCACCGGGCGAGGTCTGCATGGCGTTCGTCACGCATTCGTAAAAGTCGGCCTCGTCATCGCCGTTCAGGTCATGCAGGCAGGTGATTTGATCGCGACCAAGCACGTAGAGCTTGTCCTTCACGATCTTCATGCCCAGTGGCTGATGCAGGCCGGTGGCGAAGCGCTTCCAGCGCAGTTTCTCCAACTTCTCGTCGATGCCCTTCACCAGCCACACCTCGCCGGTCATCGTCGCGATCGCGGCAGTGCCGTCGCTGAAGAAATCATGGGCGGTGATGAAGAACAGCGTGCCGTGGGGATTTTCGAACGGGATCGTGATCCGGTCCGTGGCAAAGGGCGACTGCGTGCCAGGTTCGCCCTGGGTTTCGAGCCATTGCGGCCACTGAGCGGCTGCTGGCGCGGGCAGGGGGCTGTCGTCCGTGATGAAGATGACTTCACGGCCTCGACGGAAAAATCCGCGGTAGGTTCCGGCCAGCTTTCGTTCCTCCTTGGAGGTCACCTTGCCGTCCATGGCGGCCCCTCCCATGAAGCCATGCCGGTTGTCATTGAGTTTCACAAAGCCGCCGGACCATTCGAGCCGCCAGGAAAGCGTCTCGGGGTCAAAGACGGCCGCCTTGTCATCAAACCTTACGCAGACCGCCTTCGGGATCGTCAGGCCGGCTCCTTTGAAAACGCCGCTGAACACGTTGCCGAGGTCGCTGGCGGCAAAGCGTCCATCCTTCCAGGTAACCTGGTCGTTCTGGTTTCCCCAGTGTCCCTGCTGCCCGCCATCCAGGCCGGGGAACTGCGGGATGAGCGCAGGCAGCGGCTTCTGCTTCATGAAGTGCAGCGCCTGCTTGCCGTAGAAGTCGAACACGCGCTCGCGGTTCACGAACTCCTGCCAGTGGCTGTTTTGCGACTTGTCTAGAGGCTCGCGGGCTGGTGTGAATTCGGCGGGCTTGGGCGCCGGAGGCGGCAGGATTTCATCCAGGTTGTCAAAGCTCCACAGGCCGAGCGTGTTGTCCATGCGCTGGCGTGGCGCACCGCCCTTGCGCGGCTTCATGACCCCGCGGGAGATGCGCACGTCATCGAGGATGCCGTCGCAGCCGATCGTGCCCTCGACGAGGCGGCCAAAGGCAAGCGCTCCCGGCTGAGGCTTGCCCGTGAGCGGCTGCACAGGCTGCTCGAAGACCTGTTTGCCGTCGACCCAAAGCACCACGCTCTTTTCATCAGCGCTGGCCAGGAGGTCGTGCCATTTGCCGTCACAAACATCGATCCTCGAATCGTAGTTGCCGCCGCGGCCGGGCATGTAAAGCGCAAGCGTGCCGCTCTTCGCCATCGTGTAGAGCTCCCAGTGCGTGGCCGAGGCCTTCATCTCGGACGCGACGAGGATGTTGAAGCCGCCCTTGCCATCAAGCCTGGCCCGGCACTCCACCGTGAAAGGCAGCTTCGAGTAGTCCGCATCGCCCTCCACCATCCAGCCGCCCTTCAGCGCCTTGCCGAACTCCGGATTCAGCGAGGGGGTGGTCTCTGCCTTGCCGGCTTCGGAATTCGGATTTCGACCTTCGGGCGTTTCGCTCCAGGTTCGATATTTCGGCTTCGCACCCGGCTTGTCATCGTCAAGCTGGGGCACCAGCCAGCCCAGGCCGTCGAGATTGTCGAGCAGCCTGCCTTCGGCGTCCTCATCCGTGTGGTTGAGGATGCCGATGGGGCCGTTGTAGCCGCTGGCGCGGATCTGGCGCAGCACGGTCACGTCCTGCGTGCCAACGCCGAGCGGCAGGATCTTGCGGCCCTTGGAGTCGCCCGCGATGTCCATGCCGTTGAGGTTGAGGCAGAGCAGCCAGGGCTTCATCGCTTCGAGCACCTTCGGCAGGCGGTCGAGATGACTGTGGCCGTGGTGCAGGTTATACACGATGCCGATGTTGTCCGTGCCGTGGTTCTTTTTGAGAAACTCGCACACGGCGATCATGTTCTCGGGTTCTCCGGCCCAGCCGCCGTGGTTGTAGACGCCCACCTGGCTGCCGATTTTCTTCGCCCGTTCCAGCAGGGGCAGCAATGCTTCGGCAGAGGACTTCACCCGTGACTCCTGGGTTTCGCCCGCCGCCTTCAGCATGATCCAGAGCTGGGGGTGCATCTTGTATTTCTCAAACAGCCGGAACGCCTCGTCATGCGCGCCCCAGAAGGCGAACATTTCAATGCCATGCTTTTGGTAGGCGAGGATCTCGCGTTCGAACTCCGGCACATGCTCCTGGCGCCAGTCGTAGGCGACCTTGCGCAGGCCCATCTTCGCCACCATGGCGGCGCGCTCCTCCGGAGAACGTTTTTTGGCGTCAAACGGAACGATGCACCACGCGGCGAGGTTCTGCGGATCGAAGATGTCCGCGGCTTTGACCACGGAAAAGACGGAAAAGACGGAAAGCAAAAAGGCGAGGAGTCGGCGGGGCATGGCGGGTGAATTCAGTGATTGCGGAGCTCGAGTGCAGCTCGTGTGGCGACAGTGGTGGAGGTGCGGGCGTTTTGCGATTTTTGCGACCGGATGGATGCGTGACATGGGGGGAGGGGTCACGGTTGCTTCGCATAGCCCTGCCACTGCGCCTCGATCCATTTCGCGTCGGGTTTGCCATCAAAAACGAGGAGACGGTATTTGGAGACGAGGGGCTTGCCGGGCTCGATGGACCAGTCGCCCTCCTGCGAGGGGGCGACGCAGAGCTGCGGGTTCTTCGGGTTCAGGCGCAGCGGCTGGGGGAAGCGGAAGTTGGACGGATGGATCAGCACGGCGATGCCGGCGGGCGTGCCATCGGCATCACCGCCGAGGTAAACCCATCTGGCCCTGGTGGAGTCGCCGGTCTTGCGGTCATGTCCTTCGCTGGTGAGCATGGTGACGGCATCGACGGGGTTCCAGAGCGGGTTGCCGCGAACGCCGAGGCCGCCGTAGTGGTACCTGGGCAGCTTGAGCGGCCGGTCGGTGGCGCAGGTCTGCGTGCTGGTGAGGTCGATGATGTTCGTCAGCGTGCCGTCGAGCGGCCTTTGAGCCACATGCACCTCCCAGGCCTCGTTCAGAACTTTTTGTTCGGGCGTCTGGCTGTGGTCGAGAAACACATGGCGGCTGATGAACCCGCCGTCCTCGCCGCTCCAGATCTTCTCCAGCTTATCAAAGCGCACCTCGGCGGTGATCCTGCCGTCCTTGCCCATGTTCCAGAAGTCGGGGTGCGAATCTCCGAACTCCGTCTTGGTCCAGCCGATCCAGACACCGCGCTGCCAGGGATGATCCGGCTGGTGGTTGCCGGTGACAAGCTTCCCGCCGGGAGAGTAGAGCGGGTGCAGATGCGCCCCATGCGCAAAGGACTGCGCGACGCCTTCAGGAAGCTTGCCAGGCTGCATCTGGTAGTCACAGAGAGTTTCGCCGCCGACGGAGAAATGCAGCACGGTGCCGTTTTTTTCGGCGGTGACTTCCGCGGCGTTGATCTGACCGGCCAGCAGTGCGGAGCAGACGGACAAGGCGGTCAGGCCGGGAGGCTGGAAGGGGAGGCTGAGTTTCATCGGGCGTTTTTGTTGCGGGTGCTGAGTGCTCCGGAGGAACGTCTGAATCTGTCACAAACTCGCAGGCTGGACGAGGGTGCCAGCCTTGATCACGCCGCCCTGCATGACGGCGAGCAGGTTGCGGCGGTCCTCGAGGATGGAGATGTCCTTCATCACGTCGCCATGGACGACCAGGATGTCGGCCAGCTTGCCCTTTTCGACGCTGCCGATCTCATCGGCGCGGCCCATGATCTTTGCGCCGCCAAGCGTGGCGCAGCGGATCGTGTCGAGCACGCTGAAGCCGACGTAATTGACGAAGAAGGTGAGCTCCTGGGCGTAGGTGCCGTGAGGCGTCCAGCCGAAGCCATAGTCCCCGCCGAGGCCCATCGTGCCCCCTGCCTTGAGGACCCGTCGGCAGCTTTCGGCGCCGCCTTCGAGCGTTTCCTGGTGTCCGTCGATCACGCGCTGGGAGAGTCCGAACTCCCTGCCGCGCTGCACGCTCCACAGCTCGAAGCCGAGGCCGGGGCACATGGGCACGTCGCGCCTCAGGAGCAGGTCGAGGCATTCGTCATCCATGAAGGTGCCGTGCTCGATGCAGTCGTAGCCGGCCTTGAGGGCGTTCTTGATGCCCTCGGTGGCGCGGCAGTGGCCGGTGACCTTGAGGCCGTGGTTGTGGGCGGTGGCGACGACGGCCTGCATTTCATCCAAGGTCATGCACAGCGTGTGGTGGTCGTTGATGTCGGGCGAGGCCGCGTCGCCGGTCGGGTAGGTCTTCACCCATTCGATGCCATCCTTGACGAGCTTGCGCACGGCGCTTCGGGCCTCGCCGGGGCCGTTGACGATGAAGACGATGCCCTCCATGCCGATCTTCCGGTAGTCGGGGTTCCAGTCCATGAGTCCGCCCGCGCCGCAGATCTCGCGTCCGCTGGTGCTGAGGCGGGGGCCCGGGATCATGTCCTCCTCGATGGCCTTCCTCATCCAGACGTCGATGTTGTGCAGGCAGCCGCCGCTGCGGGCGCTGGTGTAGCCGCATTCTAGGGCGGTCCTGGCGTTCACCGCAGACTGGAGGGTGACGTATTCGACGGGATACTTGATGTCGAGGTCCTGAAGTTCGGTGACGTTGCAGTAGGTCAGGTGGATATGGGCCTCGACCAGGCCCGGCAGGATGGTGCCAGCCCGGGCGTCGAGGGTTCGGGCCCCGGGGCAGGGCGGCGCATCACGGGCGGGTCCGGCGTAGGTGATGAGGCCGTCGGTGACGACCACGGCGGCATCAGGAACGGGGGGAGCGCCGGTGCCGTCGATGAGCCGGCCGTTGGTGATGAGGGTGGTTCCTGGCTGGAGCTTCATGGCGGATGCAGGCTACCGGCCTGGCCTGTCCAAGGATAGAACAAAAGCGGCAGGGCATGGAACGTCTGCGGCGGCCTTCGGCTTATGCCGGAGAGTATTGATCGCGGTAGGAGCCCGGTGTCAGGCCGGTGACAAGGCGGAAGGCCCGGGTGAGGTGGCTTTGATCGGCGAAGCCGCAGCGCTGGGCGACGGCGGCGATGGATTCGCGGCTGTCCACCAGCAGGCGGCAGGCGTGCTGGATGCGCAGGCGCCTGAGATATTGCTGGGGAGGAAGGCCGTATTCACGCTGGAAGGCCCGTTCAAAGGCGCGGGCGGACATGCCGGCGGCGCGGGCCATCTCGGCATTGCCGACGGATTCCCCAAGGCGGCGGGTCATAAGGGCGATGACCATTCCGAGGCGGATGTCGCCACGCTGGTCAATCTGGGCGGCGTCGAGGATGCGGGTGATGCCGACAGTGCCGATGGCGCGGCCGCGCCGGTTGAGCACCGGGCGCTTGGTGGTGAAGCACCAGGCGGCGGTGTGGTCGAAGCGACCCACGAGTTCAAGCCTGCCCTGGATGCTGTGACCGGCGAGCACCGCCTCGTCGCCCTGCCGGAACTGGGAGGCGAGGTGCGGTGGCGAGAGGTCGTCATCGGTCCTGCCGAGCACCTCGTTGTGCTGGTGCATGCCGTAGTTGAGCAGGAAGGCGCGGTTGACCCAGAGGTAGCGGCGGCGGGCGTCCTTGATCCAGGCCTGCACATCGGGCAGGGCGTCCATCAGCCCGCAGAGGGCCTCGACAGAGGCTGACTGGATTTCGACGGGCAGGTGAACTGACATGGGTGGGATGAGGGCATGTTCAACGGTCATGCAGCGCATGCTCATGCGGCCGAAGTCCGGGAAATCAGAATGGCTCGCACCTTGACCCTGGAGCGCCTCCGGCGCACAGAAGCCACCGCCTTCAGCCATGCCCGCCCCTGCCAGCCTGCCCATCTTTGAGATCCGCGACGCCGTCCTGGCGCAGCTTCGTGATCCCGCCACGCCCAACCTACTTTTGAAGGCGCCGACCGGCTCGGGCAAGTCCACGCAGGTGCCGCAGTTCGTGCTCGACTCGGGCATCCTTCAGGAGGGGAAACGCTGCATCGTCCTGCAGCCAAGGCGCATTGCGGCGCGCATGCTGGCGCAGCGGGTGGCGAGGGAGCGTGACGGCAGGCTCGGCGGCGAGGTGGGCTACCAGGTGCGGTTTGACAACGTCACCTCGCGTGACACGCGGCTCGTCTATGTGACCGAGGGCGTGATGCTGCGCCAGCTCATGGAGGACCCGGATCTCTCCAAGGTCGGCTGCGTGATCATTGACGAGTTTCATGAGCGCCACCTGGACGGCGATCTCGTGCTGGCCTGGGCGCGGGCGCTGCAGAGGTCGCGGCGTCCCGACCTGCGCATCATCGTCATGAGCGCCACGCTGGTGCCCGGGCCGCTGACGGGCTTCATGAATCCCGTGAAGCTGCTTGAGAGTGAAGGGCGCACCTTCCCCGTGCAGGTGCGCCACCAGGCGCCTAACCGTGATTTGCGTCTCAACCAGGTCGAGCCCGTCTGGGAGCAGGCGGCGCGGGCCTGCGAGGGGCTGGCCGCCGAGCTGGGGGATGCAGGCGACATCCTGGTGTTCATGCCGGGAGCCTATGAAATTCGCAAGACGATGACCGCGCTTCAGGGACGCGGCTTTGCAAGGGGCCGGCGCATCGTTTCCCTGCATGGTGAAATGACGCCGCAGGACCAGGACGCCGCCGTGGCCCCCGGGGGCGCGCCGAAGATCATCGTCAGCACCAACGTCGCAGAAACCTCGCTGACCATCGAAGGCGTGCGCGCCGTGGTGGATGCAGGCCTGGCCCGCGTGGCCAGCTATGATCCGCGCCGGGGCCTGAACACGCTGACCGTGCAGAAGATCAGCCGGGCCAGCGCCGAGCAGCGCGCGGGTCGTGCCGGACGACTGGGGCCGGGCATCGCCATCCGCCTCTGGGCCGAGCGCGAGCATCTGCATCGTGCGGAGAGCGAGCTGCCGGAGATTCAACGCCTGGAGCTCGGCGAGGCCCTGCTGGCGCTGCATGTTGCGCAGGACCGGGCGCGGCTGGGCATCGAATGGTTCGAGAAGCCGGCGGAGGCCGCGCTGAACCGTGCCGAGACCCTGCTGCACGACCTCGGGGCGATCGCGCCTGAGGCTGGGTCGGGGGAGCAGCGCCTGACGCCGACCGGCCTGCGCATGTCGGCGTTTCCCACGCACCCACGCTTTGCGCGCATGCTCCTCGCGGCTGCCGACAACGGCTGCGTGCGTGAGGCGGCGATGTGTGCGGCCCTGGCGCAGGGGCGTGAGATATTGATGGTCGGGCGTAACCAGTCATCGTTCAAAAACGAGGACTTCTGGGAGCCGGATGACCTCAGCGAATTCCAGGCCCTGCTGCGCGCCTTCATCCGGGCCGCGGCGCTGAACTTCGACCCGCAGGCCTGCGCGCCGCTGAACGTGCATGCCCTGAGCGCGCGCGAGGCGGGCCGCAGCTATGAGCAGTTCCTGCGCATCGCCGGACGCGCCGGGCTGCCGGTGAACGACGAGGTCGCGAGCGGCGAGGCCCTGGCAAAAACCCTGCTGGCGGCGTTTTCGGACCATCTGGGCGTCGAGACCAGCGGGGGCAGCCGCATCTACCGCCTGCCGGGCGGCTACAGCGGGCATCTGGGCAAGGATGCGCACATCAAGCCGCCGCGCCTGCTGGTGGCCTCGGAGATCATCGAGGTGCAGGGCAAGGCGCTGACCGTGCAGCTCAACCTGGTGACCCGGGTGGAGGAGGAATGGCTGCGCGCGATGTTTCCGGCGGACTTTGCCACCGGGCGCCGCGCCCAGTATGACAGCGTCAACCGGCGTGTCGTGAACCTTGAGGAGGTGCGCTTCCGCAGCCTGGTGCTGAGCAGTCGTGAGCGTGGTGAGCCTGATGAGGCCACGGCGGCGTCGCTGCTGGCCGAGGAGGTGGTGGCGGGCCGTCTGCAGCTGCCGCTCTGGAACGAGAAGGTGGAGCAGTGGATCACCCGGGTGAACTGCCTGTCGAAGTGGATGCCCGAGCTGGAGCTGCCGCCGATCAAGGACGAGGACCGCCGTCTGATCATTGAGCAGGTTTGCGAAGGCTGCACGACCTACCGACAGTTGAAGGACAAGGACATCTTCCCGGCCCTGCACCAGTGGCTGAGCCATGGGCAGCGCGACCTGCTTGAGCGTTATGCGCCGGAGCGTCTGCCGCTGAAGAACGGCCGGACGGCGCGCATCGAGTACGATGAAAAGCAGGCGCCGAGCGTCAGCGTCGTGCTGCAGCAGCTGTTTGACGTGAACGAGAACCCGAAGGTGGCCGGCGGGCGCATCACGGTGGTGGTGCATCTGCTGTCGCCGGCGCAGCGGCCGATTCAGACCACGGCGGACCTGGGGCGGTTCTGGAAGGAGGGCTATCCGGCGGTGCGGGCGCAGCTTCGCGGGCGCTATCCCAAGCATGAGTGGCGCTGATGCGCGGGCTCAGCGGTAGCCCATCCATGGCGGCGCGTCCGCGCGGTCATAGGCGGTTTTGCCGAGCTGCCGGTCCATGTGCTTCTGCTGGTTCCTGAGGTTGTATTCAGGCTCCGTCATCGCCGCGCCATAAAGGAGCAGCTCACAGCCCGGCAGCAGCAGCAGGGACGCGACGGCGAGAAGGATCAGGCGGAGGCGTGCATTCATCGGACGTGATCCGGGGGTCAAGGCCTGGCGGGGGCTTCGGAGATGAAGAGCGGGGCGGACTTCTGCACGGACTTGAAGACACCCCAGCCGAGCGGCAGGGAGACCCAGGTCCAGGCGATGATGAGGGTGACGGTTTTCATGGCGGTGGAATGAAACGGGGATGTCAGGCGCCGGCCTCCCGGACGTGGTGTTTGGGATCGACCGGACGAACCAAAAGATTGGCAATGAGCCCGACGACCAGCAGGCCGACCATGAGGTGGAAGATGGAGTTGTAGGCCTGCTCGGGCGGCATGGTCTTTTTGTTGGCGACCGACAGGCGGTCCACCAGCTGCGGACCGATGATGGCGGCCATGGACCAGGCGGTGATGAGACGGCCGTGGATGGCGCCGACCTGGTAGCTGCCGAAGAGGTCGCGCAGATAGGCCGGGATGGTGGCGAAGCCGCCGCCGTACATCGTCAGGATGAGGCCGGTGGCGACGACGAAGAGCGTGACGCTGCCTCGCCCCTGGGTCCAGGGCACGCTGGCGTAGAGCGCCGCGCCGAGGATGAAGTAGATGCAGTAGATGCCCTTGCGGCCGACGAGGTCGGACATGGAGGACCAGAAGAAGCGTCCGCCCAGGTTGCAGAGGGAGAGCAGGCCGACATAGCCGGCGGCGGCGGCGGGGGTGACCTTGAACATGTCCTGAATCATCGGCGAGGCCTGGCCGAGGATGCCGATGCCGGCGCTGACGTTCATGCACAGCACGACCCAGAGCATCCAGAACTGCGGCGTCTTCCAGGCGACGTCCACGGACACGCTGGCGTTGGTGACGAGGGGCCTGACGTGCTCCTTCGGCTCCCAGCCCGCCGGTTTCCAGCCATCGGCAGGAACGCGGACGATGATCGCGCCGAAGAGCATGGAGACGGCGTACAGTCCGGCCATCACCATCATGGCTTCACTAGCCCCGACGCTGGTGGCGGAGGCGTATTTTTTCATCAGCTCCTCGGCCAGGGGGCCGCCGATGAGCGCGCCGCCGCCAAAGCCCATGATGGCCATGCCGGTCGCCATGCCGGGCCGGTCGGGGAACCATTTCATCAGGGTCGAGACGGGGGCGATGTAGCCCAGGCCGAGGCCGATGCCGCCGATCAGTCCGTAGCCCAGGTAGAGAAGCCAGAGCTGGTGTGTCCTGACCGCGAGTGAGGCGAGCAGAAGGCCGGAGCAGAAGCAGACGAGGCTGGCCACCATGGTCTTCCTGGGACCGCTGCGCTCCACCCATTTGCCAAAGACGGCGGCGGAGATGCCCAGCAGGGCGAGGGCGATGGAGTAGGCCACGCCGACATCCGCCTCGGTCCAGTCGGCGGCGGTGGGTGCGGAGATGCCGACGGCCTTGGCGAGAGGCTTTTTGAAGACGCTGAAGCCATAGACCTGGCCGATGCACATGTGCACCGCGATGGCGGCGGGTGGGACGAGCCAGCGGTTGAAGCCGGCCTGGGCGACGGTGGCGGCGCGGGAGAGGTTGAGCATGGGCGGGGAAAACCTGCCTTTTAGCGGAAGCCTGGCGGCAAAGGCAAAACAATCCTTGCTTCCTCAGGCGGGTCAGGGCTGGCTCAGCAGCACGTCAAAGCCGTAGATCTCCCGGAAAATGTCGCACTTGGAGTTGATGGCGATCTGCTCGATGGTGGTATCCTCCACGCCCGGGGTCAGGATCGTCAATCGGCTGCCCTCGGGGCGCAGGACGATGGTCTTGATGCGCTGGGCGTGGCTGCGGTCCAGGGCGTCGGCGATGCGCAGCAGGGCGGCGAGCTTGAAGACGATCATGCGCTCCTCGCGGCCGAGGTCGGAGAAGTGCGGGTGGTTGCGCTCGGGGTTGTAGCGCCGGTGGTAGCGGGCGAGCAGGGCCACGAGCTCGCGTTCGCCGGTGCTGAGGCCGAAGATCTCGGTCTGCATCAGGATGTACAGGCTGTGCTTGTGATGCTCGCGCGGGCTGATGAACATGCCCACCTCATGCAGGATGGCGGCCACGCGCAGGACGAGCTCGTACCGTGAATCGAGGCCGTGCAGGTGCTTGAGCTCGCGGAAGAGCTGCTGGGCGAAGGCGGCGACGTGGTCGGCGTGGCGGCGGTCGGTCTTGTAGCGCACGCCGATCTCGCAGGCGGCCTGCATGACCTCCTCCTGGAAGCTGGCGGTGCGGGGACGCTCGGTGACGAGGTCCTGCATGAGCTCGCGCTGGAAGTCACCCTCGGGCACCCAGATGGCCTCGTCGCCAAAACGGGTGGCCAGGGCCAGGTTGGTCTGCAGGGCGGGCACGATGCCCTCGCCGCCGGTGTAATGCACGTGCAGGCGGCGCACGAGCTGGTCCGGGCTGAGCTCGGCGATCAATTCGGTGAAGTTTTTCAACTGTGCCTCGGTGATGCGGCAGGCGCCCTGCCTGGCGGGGGCGAGCTGGGGTGCCACGCTTTGCAGTTCGGCACCGATGGCGACGTGGTGATCGAACTGATAATCGGAGTAGTCCTGGGCGAGGTGGTCCACGACGCCGCGGATCTGCTCCTCAAGGTGGGTGAGGTGCTGGGAGGCCTCGCCTTCGAGCCCGGCCACGGCCTCCCGGGCGCGGAAGATGCCGAGGCGGTAGTTGCTGTAGGCGGCCAGGCGGCCCTGCTTGAAGTAGAGGGCGCGGGTGTTGCCCGGACCGATGTGGGAGACGAAGGTCTTGCCCTCGGCCAGGCGCGGATTTTTGTCGAGGGTGCGCCGGGCGATCAGGTAGACGAGACGGGTCATGTCGCCGTCATCAATGAGCCGTGCGTTCAAGCCGGTGCTGACCTGGAGGCGGTTGAGGAAGATCTCGTGGTTGGCGGCCTCGGAGAGGATGTTGGTGGTGTAGAGCCGGATGGATTCGGAGGGGATGCTGTATTCGCGGGTGGTCTGGAGGAAGTCGCGCAGGATGGCGGCGCCCTGCTCGAGGGTGGAGCGGGTGACGGTGCCGGTGCGGAAGATGTCGCGCGCGAGCGGCAGCGGCCTGTCCAGGTGTTCGACCTCGGTGAAACCTTCGTTTGAGTGGGTGCCAATGACCAACGAGACGGAAGCCGCGCCGACGTAGATGACGGCCTGTTCGTTGCAGGGCAGGGGGGCGGTTTCAGACATGGGGCGGCTGGGGCTGGGCAGGAAGGGGGCGTTTCCGGTTTTGTCAGGCTTTTTGTTGTTCTTCACGCAGCCAGGCGACGCTGCCGACGGCGACGGCGGTGCCTCCGAGCTTGGCGATGCTGTATTTCACGGCCTTGGCGAGCCCGGGCACGGCGAAGCGGTTCACCTCCTGCCTGAGCAGGTTGAGGTAGAGCCCGGGCAGTTCCTCCACGAGGCCGCCGCCGAGGGTGATGTGGTCGGGGGCCAGCAGGTTGACCACGGCGGCCACGCCCATGCCCAGGTAGCGGATGCTGTTGCGGAACATGATCATGCCGGCGTCATCGCCGCTGCGGAAGGCGTTTGCGAGGGCCTTGCTGCGGATGTCGCGCAGGTTGCCCTGGGTTTTCTTGTCGAGTTCGGGGAGCTGGCCGCGGTAGCAGGCCACGCCTGCCTGGGAGGCGACGGCAAGGCGGCTGGTGAGATCCTCCAGCAGGACGGTGCCTTCGTGGGGGCTGCCGAGGTGGGTGCCGGGCAGGTAGATCATGCCCAGCTCCATGGCGGACACGGCCCGGCCCATGATGATCTTGCCATCATAGACGAAGCCGGCTCCGACACCCGTGCCAGGAAAGACGCCGAGCAGGGAGCGTGAGCCCTTGCCTGCACCCAGCTTGTATTCGCCGTAGGTGCCGGCATCGACGTCGTTGAGGACGGCCACGGGCTTCTTGAAGACGCCGCGCAGCATGTCGGTGAGGTGTACGTTGTTCCAGCCGAGGTTGGGGGCGTTGATCAGGATGCCCTTCTGCGGATTGACCAGCCCTGGGCAGCCGATGCCGATGCCCTGCAGTCCCTTGGGATTCACCTGGGCGGCCTCGATGGCTTCATGGATGGCCTTGAGGATCTTCTGGCGGCCCTTGGCCTGGCCATCTGAGCCGTTGGTGGATTTGCGCGCCGTGCCCAGCACCTGGTAGTTTTTGTCCAGGACGCAGGCCAGCATCTTGGTGCCGCCGAGATCAAAGCCGATCCAGAAGGGAATGTCCTTCAAACTGGCCGGTTTTGTTGGCTTGCTGGCTTTGGTGGCGGACTTGGGCGGTGTGTCTTTCTTTTTGGCCATGCCCAAACAGAGCACGGCCAGCCCCTGCCGGGCAAGTGACAAGCCGCAATGCTGTCAGATTGTTGGTTCTTCCTCCCTTATTGCGGGCCGGTCAGGTATTCCGTCACACGGTTGCCCCGGAACGTCACCGCGGCCGCCTTGTAGGGCACATACATCACCGTCGTGCCCATGTTGCCCCAGTAGGGATCCCAGGGGCCGCAGTAGCCATAACCCAGGCCGCGATAACCTCGATAGCCTCGGTAGCCCCCCCAGCCCATGCTCATGCCAAAGGTGTTGGTGTAAACCGGCTGGCTTCCCATGTAGGTCCATTTTTCAATGCTGACCCCTTTCTGTTTGCCGGCCGCCACGGAGTCCGGCCTGCCATAGGAAAGAAACACGCCCTCCTTGGTCATGCCCTCCCGGATGCGCCCCTGCTGCACCAGCAGCTGGTCCGAGGTCGAGAGGGATTGGTAAATCTGCGGGTTGTTGGCGATCCGGCGTTCACGCGGGCTGACGCAACTGCTGATCAGCACGGTGAGCAGGGAACCCAAAAGAAGGCGGCTTGTGCGGGACATAAATTTTGAATTCGAAGTCGGACTGACTGCCCAGGAGGGGACTTTGTTCATTCAGGCGGGAGCGCCTTCACAGCCTCATGGCGAAATGCACCTGCCTGCCGATTTCCTCAAAGCCGCAGGAGGGGTAGAGGTTCTGGCCGATGACGTTTGATGCCATGGTTTCAATCTTGGCCACCTTCATGCCATGTTCACGGAAGTAGTCGAGTGCATGATGGATCAGGCGTCGCCCGAGGCCCAGTCCACGCGCCTGCTCCACGACGGCCAGGTTTGGAATCCGGCCGACGGCGTTCACAGTGTCCAGCCGGGTCGTGATGTAACCCAGGATCTCGCCGTCCCGTTCGGCCACAAAACACCCCTCGGGATGGTGCAGGCAGTCGTCGTTGATGTGATCGGCCTTGCGTGCCTTCCAGTCGCGGCCGTTCCAGATCCCCAGCCTGTCCTCCAGCATCTGGTCCAGGGCCACGCTGCCAAAGGAGTCCACCGTGATCTGGCGCAGGACTGACAGATCGGCGGGTTGATAATGACGGATGGTCACGGGGGATTCGGCAATCATGAAAAAGGAGGGGGCAGAATAACGAGTCCGGCGGCCTTGTCATTCCTGGAGATGGCGACGGCCTGCCTCGAAGGGGAGGATGTGAACCCGGTGCCTGGATGACGCAGCAAGTTCACCCGGGAAACGGGTGGGGTCGGCTTTCGGTCAGGAGGCCGGGTGGAGCCATCCTGGAGAACCGGCCGGGAAGCATCCTGAACAGTATCCCCGGATTTGACTCCGCCCCTTCCTCCCTCTACCGAAAACCGCCTGCACTGTTCAGCCGCCTCTCCCCGGCCTCCTTTTCCCTTCGTCTCCCCATGTCCTCCCCCGCCCACAACTACACCGAAGACAGCATCAAGTCCCTCGACTGGCGCGAGCACATCCGCCTGCGCCCCGGGATGTATATTGGCAAGCTTGGCGACGGCTCCCAGCCCGAGGACGGCATCTACGTGCTGCTCAAGGAGGTCGTGGACAACTGCATCGACGAGCATGTGATGGGTTTCGGCAAGGTCATCGAGGTCACCATCACCGAGGAAAACCTCTGCACCATCCGCGACTACGGCCGCGGCATCCCGCTGGGCAAGCTGCTGGAATGCGCCGCGCAGATCAACACGGGCGCCAAGTATGACAGCGAGGTCTTCAAGCGCTCCGTCGGCCTCAACGGCGTCGGCATCAAGGCGGTGAACGCCCTCTCGGAGTTCTTTGAAATCCAGGCCGTCCGGGAAAAACAGACCCGCGCCATCGAGTTCTGCCGCGGCCAGGTGAAGTTTGACATGGGCAAGCCCCGGGCCAGCGAGGAGGCCGACGGCACCCGCATCGCCTTCCGTCCGGATCCCGAGTCCTTCACCTCCAAGGTGAAGTTCAACCTGGACTTCGTCCGCGAGATGTTCCGCTACTACGCCTGGCTGAACCCGGGCCTGACGCTCAAGCTCAACGGTGAGTCCTTCAAGTCCAAGGACGGCCTGCGCGACCTCATCGCCGCCAAGCTCACGGAAAGCCCCCTCTACCCGGTCATCCACCTGGATGGCAAGGACGTCGAGGTCGCCTTCACCCACGGCACCGGCTACGGAGAGGAGTTCTACACCTTCGTCAACGGCCAGCACACCACCCAGGGCGGCACCCACCTCGCCGCCTTCCGCGAGGCCGTGGTGCAGGAGTGCCGCGAGTTCTTCAAGAAGCAGTGGGAGCCCGGCGACGTCCGCACCGGCATCATCGCCGCCGTTTCCGTGAAGGTGCAGGAGCCCGTCTTCGAATCCCAGACCAAGACCAAGCTCGGCTCCACCCACATGGAGCCCGACGGCCGCAACCTGCGCACCCACATCATCAACACCGTGGTCAAGGAGCTCGACAACTTCCTCCACAAGAACGCCGAGGTGGCCAAGTCGCTTCAGGAGAAGATCCAGGCCAACGAAAAGGAGCGCAAGGAGATCAGCGGCATCCAGAAGGCCGCCCGCGAAAACGCCCGCAAGGCCAAGGTCTGCAACAAGAAGCTGCGCGACTGCCGCATCCACCTCG
>JBIIRD010000113.1:0-12171 GCA_044341745.1 Prosthecobacter sp.
TTTTTCCTTTCAACCTCCCCCCAACTTCAACCCGACGGAATCCTCGCGTGAAATTCAAGTGCCCCACCTGTGACATGCAGCTCAAGGCCGAGCCTGAAATGGCCGGCAAGGTCGTCCGCTGCCCCGGTTGCAATTCCAAGATCTCGGTGCCCGCCGACCTGGCCGGAAGCCTGCCGCCTCCTTCAGGACTGCCGCCGCCCAGCGGCGTCACACCGCCCGCCGCAGGAGGTGACGCCTGGGGGCGCGACGGCGAGTCCTCCGCCCCGGAAGAGCCCATCCAGCCTTCCTTTGCCCCCTCTTTCCAACAGGACGCCCCGGCCCCCGTGCGCGGCGGCTGGGAGGAAAAAGATCCGACAAACCCCAACCCTCTGCTGAGCTTTGGCATCGGTCTGCTGGTCTTCCTCGTGATCATCGGAATCCTGTTCCCGTTCAAGGCGGCGGCGGATGTTCCCGCGTCCAAGTTCACCCTGATGCAGTGGGTGGCCTCGCTGTTCTTCAAGCACATGCTGGTGAGCTTCACCAACACGCTGTTCTTCACCTGGGCCTTTTCCATCATCTACCTGAAGTGGAAGAAGCTGCGGCATCAGCGCGAGGCCCTGATGATCGACGTCCTTCCCTGGGAGATGGGCTCCGAGATCAATTCTCAGAACGTGGGCGAGTTCATTGACCGGCTCTACAAGCTGCCTCATCGCCTGCGAGACAGCATGATGGTCAACCGCATCCGCAAGGCGCTCGAACTCTTTGAGGTCAAGCAGAGCGTCGGTGACGTGACCAACATGCTCTCCAGCCAGTCGGACATCGATGGCATGAGGATTGGTGGCAGCTTCGCCCTTCTGAAGGCCTTTCTTTGGGCCATCCCGATCCTGGGCTTCATCGGCACCGTCATCGGTCTTTCCCACGCCATCAGCGGCATGAACTTCGCCGGCATGGACGATCTCAAGCAGATCACCGCCACCCTCGGCAACGTGACCGGTGGTCTCGGCACCGCTTTCGACGCCACCCTGCTCGGCCTCGTCTTCGCCCTTGCCCTGAACTTCCCGCTCAACGCGATGATGAAGGCCGAGGACGACTGCCTGAATGACATCGACGCCTTCTGCAATGAAGTGCTGCTGCCGCGTCTGAATGACGGCGCCAGCATCGCCGGAGGCGACACCCAGGGCATCATGGAGGTGCTGGTCAAGGCGGTCGCCAACTCCCAGAAGGAGTTTCTCACCGACCTCAACGCGCTGTCCTCCCGGATCAAGGAGCAGGCGGAGAATCTGGACAAGCGCGCCGCCGCCCATCAGGAGCGTGTCGATGCGGAGTTTGCACGGGCCGTCAGCAAGATGCGCGAGGATTTCACCTCGGCCATCACCGACGCCGTGAAGCAGAGCACCGAATACAACCGTGCGCTTGCCAGCGGCATCCAGAGCCTGAACAACGTGCTCAAGGAGCTCGGCACCCAGCAGATCCTCATCCATCAGGTGAAGAAAAAAGGCTGGTTTAGCCGCGGCTGAGCTTCACCCCGCGTCGAATCCCCCAATTTCCGAACTGAACCGTATGGCCAAGAGACGTCACGGCGCCAAGGACGAGATTCTCGTCGTCCCGTTCCTGGACATTCTCTGCTCGCTCATCGGCGTGCTGGTGCTGATCATCGTTGTGCTCTGCGTCTCGCAGACCCAGGAGACCGAGGGCCGCACGCCCGAGGAGATTCAGATGGCCCAGGAGCACAAGCGCATGAAGGAGGAGCTGGCCAAACGCGAGAAGCTGGACGCCATCCTCAAGGAGAAGCTGGCCGAGCTGGAGAAGCTGCAGGCTGAGGCGGAAGACCGGGAGCAGCGCTACCTGAAGCTGCGCAAGCTCCTCGACTCCTCGAAGGAGGTCCAGCAGCAGAACCAGCAGATCGCCGCCAAGCTGCAGAAAGAGCTGGATGACCTGCTCACCGAGCTGGACGGCCTCAAGAAGCAGCAGGAGGAAAGCAAGTCGGCCATCGCTGAACTGATGGCGGAGATCAAGAAGCGCCAGGTGCCCGAGGACAAGAAGGTTCCGCCGGTGGTGGTGCAGCCTTCCGGCAGCGGCATGCCGGAAACCACCAAGGTGTACTTCGTCGAATGCGCCACCGGCGCCCTGAAGATCCTCAACGCCTGGGAAGGCGGCGACTACCGGCTGAGCGCCACCGCCGAGGTGGTGGTGGCCGATCCGGTTTACAACCACTTTCTGACGGAGGTGGCGAAGGACAAGAACTCCCTGATCCTCTATCTCATCCGCGATGACGGTCAGGGCGCCTTCAACAACGGCGCCGGCCGTGCCGAGGCCGATTACAAGATCCGTGTCGGCAAGCTGCCCATCCCGGGCCGGGGTCAGCTCGACCTCGCCCTTTTTGACAAGCATCGCGGCAAGGTGCCGCCGCCCCCGAAGACCAACCCCGCCGACAAGCCGAAGGCCTGAACGGAAACCTTTCAAACCCAACCCATGGCGAAGCGCAAACCCCATGAAGAGCAGGAGCTGCCTTTCGTGGCCCTCATGGACACGATGACCAACGTCGTCGGTGTCTTGATCATCGTGCTTGTCATGGTCGGCATCAGCATCGCCAGCGCGGTGAAGAAAATCCTCTCCGACCTGCCGCCGGTGACGCCTGAAGAGCACGCAAAGATGGTGGAGGTCATCAAGAAGCTGCCTCCACCCCCTGCGGATCCGAAACAGATCGAGGAGGATAAAAAGATCGCCGAGCAAAAGCTCAAGAAGGCCGTTGAGGATCTCAAGACCATCGACACTGCTGCCGTTGAGTCGCGCATGAAATTCATGGATCTCGACAGCTTCCGCAAGAAGCTGGAGGAATCCCGGAAGCAGCGCGAGACCCAGCGCAAGGAGGTCGAGCGCCTGCTCGCGGAAGTCGAGCGGCTCAAGGCTCTGCTTGACCAGACGCCTGTCTTCAAGCCCGAACCGCCCACTTATGTCCGCCTGCCGAATCCACGGCCGTTCCCGGAGAATCCGAACGAGACCCGCATCCTGGTCGCCAGGCAGGGCGTGCTTTTCCTGAACGAAAAGGAGTTCATCAAGCCGGTCACCGACGGTCTCGACAAGATCCGCAGCCAGTTTGAATACAAGGAGGTCAAGATCGACCCCTTCCTGAAGATGCTCGAGGGCGTCTTTGGCAACGCCAATGCCGGCCGCGCCGCCTGGCCGGAGATCGCCCCGCTGGTCAACACCTTCCAGCTCGACCAGGTCGCGCAGGCCTACAAGGTCCTGGTCGCTGGCGGGCTGCCGGTGAACCGTCAGACTCTCATGGCCGTCGGCAATCTCTCCCTCGCCACCCGCAGCGCCATGCCTGTCGTCGCCGAGGCCATCGTGGCCACCGCCAAGGGCGACCTGACCCAGTGGAAGGCGCTCGACCCCAGCCGCGACCCGACCAAGCCGGTCATCAGCATCGGCAGCGCCGGCGGCAAGATCAACTTTGGCTGGGGCGCCAGCCAGGTCAGCGTGAAGAACACCCCGAAGGACATCGTGGACTACTTCACCAAGGACCTGGGCGGCCTGGACAGCATCAAGAAGCTCAGCGACAGCCGGGTCATCTACGACGCCTTCAAGCTTGCGGCGGTGCTGGAGCGCGCGGCGGCCAGCCCGATGATGAACAGCTCCTCCTACACCTTCAAACCCGTCATCAAGCCCGGCAGCGCCTTCGTCCAGCTTGAGCTCACCCCCAAGGCGGGCGGCGGTGAAACCCTGGAGCAGATCAAGGCCCAGGGCAGCGCCTATCAAAGGTTGCTTCGCCAGATGAAGCTCGATGCCAAGGGCGTGGCCATCTACCAGGTCATGGCCGACGCCTTCAACACCTACATCGACGCCCGCAAGATTGCCGATGACATCGGCATTCCTGCCACCTGGGAGTTCCTGGCCAAACTCGATCTGACCACCAACGTCACCGGTTATGAGGTGCAGCGTTTCACCGTCACGGCCACGGCCCGTGCCAACACACCGAACGCCGTCCGCATCGCCGCTCCAAAGCGTTCGCTGGACTGACCAGGAAGCCGGAAGGCGGGCAGGGTAGAAAGGACGGACGCCTGAGCGCGCGCCAGCGTCGGAGCCATGAGCGAACGCTGCCTTCTCGCGCCCTTCCAGGGCGCCCCCGGTTCCTGTGATGGTTAGGCGGCATGGATCCGGTGGTTTTCGCTCGCCGGGCCTCGCTTCACCACCGGCTATCTTCTTTCGAGCCTTCGGCTCGATCTCCGCGGCAGCGCCGGAGCGCGGATTTCCAAATCCGCAGATGGGTGGTTCGCTGTGGTTTGACGAAACCTCTCTTCCGCCTGCTTCAACCCGCAGAACGGGCCGGGGGGTCGAAAAAGGGTGAAGGTTCTCCCGCGATTTGCCCAGCGTTCGCGGTGCTGCGGAATCGGAGTTCCGCGCCCCGTTGAGAACAGCTGCGGAATCGGGGGTGTTTCGATCTCCGCGGCAGCGCTGGAGCGCGGATTTCCCAAGCTCAACGCCCGCAGGCAGGGAGCTGCCTAACCATTGCCTGGGGGTGTGCCATCCGAGTCCCCGACCCCGGTCGGACGCCCATTGGGCCCCCCAGCGGGCAAATCCACCGCGCCCACCCCCTCCTGGCTCCTTGACCCTCCGCCCTCCCAGCCCATACTTCGCGCCCTCTTTCCCATGTCCGCCATCCCGACCGCCGCCCAGATCCGCCAGAGCTTCCTCGACTTCTTCAAGGAGAAGCAGCACACCATCGTGCCCAGCGACAATGTCGGCTACACCAGCCGCGACGGCGCCCGCATCTTCACCAACGCCGGCATGAACCAGTTCGTGCCCATTTTCCTCGGCGAGCGCAGCGCGGACGTGGACACCTGGCCCGGCGTCCTGCACAAGGGCCTGCCCACCCGCGCCGCCGACACCCAGAAGTGCATCCGCGCCGGCGGCAAGCACAACGACCTCGAGGATGTCGGCCTCGACACCTACCACCACACCCTGTTCGAGATGCTGGGGAACTGGTCCTTCGGCGACTACTTCAAGAAGGAGGCCATCTCCTGGGCCTGGGAGCTGGTCATCGAGCGCTGGAAATTCCCGCCGACTCGCGTCTATGCCACCATCTACCAGCCCGACAA
The DNA here is from genome assembly GCA_044341745.1 of Prosthecobacter sp. Taxonomy (GTDB): domain Bacteria; phylum Verrucomicrobiota; class Verrucomicrobiia; order Verrucomicrobiales; family Verrucomicrobiaceae; genus Prosthecobacter. The sequence continues at coordinate 5,079 of JBIIRD010000113.1, forward strand.
ATCCAAGGGCGATCCCGCCGATCGTGACCAGGAGGCCTGGGAGATCTGGGCGGAAAAATTCCGCAGCATCGGCCTCGATCCCGACATCCACATCGTCAACGGCAACAAGAAGGACAACTTCTGGATGATGGGCGACACCGGTCCCTGCGGCCCGTGCACGGAGATCCATGTCGATCTCACCCCCGGTCCGCGCGATCTTGACGAGGCCCGCCAGCGCGAAGGGCGCAAGCTCGTCAATGGCAGCGACGCAAGCTGCATTGAGATCTGGAACAACGTCTTCATCCAGTACAACGCCACGCCCGAGGGCACCTTCGAGCCGCTCCCCGCGAAGCACGTGGACACCGGCATGGGCTTCGAGCGCGTCTGCTCCATCATCCAGGGCACGAAAAACTTCACCGACTTCGAAAGCGCGAAGATCAGCAATTACGACACCGACGTCTTCAAGCCCATCTTTGACGAGCTGACGAAGATGTCCGGCAAGACCTACCAGAGCACGCTGCCGAAGGCCAATGAGCAGGGTCACGTCATCCCCGTCACCGAACAGGAGAAGATCGACGTCGCCTTCCGTGTCATCGCCGACCACATCCGCACGCTCAGCTTCGCCATCGCCGACGGCATCCAGCCCGGCAACAGCGACCGCAACTACACCCTGCGCCGCATCCTGCGCCGCGCCGTGAAGTATGGCCGCACGCTCGACTTTAAAGAGCCCTTCTTCTACAAGCTCGTCGATGTGCTCGCCGCCCAGATGGGTGATGTCTTCCCCGAGCTGCGGGCGAAGAAGGAGCAGATCAAGAGCGTGCTCAAAATTGAGGAAGAGAGTTTCAACCGCACTTTGGACAAAGGCATCGCCCTGTTTGAAGAAACCGCCGACGCTGGCAAAAACATCGACGGCGCCTTCGCCTTCAAGCTTTACGACGAACAAGGCTTCCCCCTCGACCTCACCGAGCTTCTTGCCCGCGAACGCGGCCTCAGGGTTGATGTAGAGGGTTTCAACAAGCTCATGGAAGAGCAGCGCGAACGCGCCCGCGAAGCCGGCAAGAAGAACAAGCAGGTTGTCTCCGTCTCCGAGATCGAAACGAAGGCCCCGACGAAGTTCATCGGTTACGACAACCTTGAGGCCGACGTGAAGGTTCTCGAAGTCGTCGAGATGAAGGACAAGACGGCCGTCGTGCTCGATGTCTCCACCTGCTACGCCGAAATGGGCGGTCAGATTGGCGACGCCGGTCAGCTCATCCTGGGTGCGAACACCTATCCGATCACCGCCACCACCAAGGTCGGCAACACCTGGCTGCACTTCCTGGGCGGCGACGAAGCTCCGCCGGTGGACGCCACCGTGAAGCTCGCCGTCGATGCACCGCGTCGTCATGCCATCGAGCGGCATCACACCGTCACGCACATCCTCCACTGGGCGCTGCACGAGGTTGTCAGCAAGGACGCCACGCAGAAGGGCTCCAGTGTCACGCCGGACAAGCTCACCTTCGACTTCAACAGCGCCGCGCTCACCGCCCAGCAGCTGGCCGACATCGAGCGCCTCGTGAACGAGCGCATTGTTGCCAATGATCCCGTTTCCTGGAGCGAGGTGCCCTACGTCGAGGCCAAGGCCAACAGCGGCATCATGGCCCTGTTCGGCGAAAAATACGGCGACCTCGTCCGCGTGGTGCAGATCGGCGGCCAGCCGCACAAGCTCAATGGCTGGAGCATGGAGCTTTGCGGCGGCACCCACACCCGTTACACCGGCGAGATCGGCCTCTTCCGCCTCGTCGGTGAAGGGGCGGTCGCCGCGGGTGTGCGCCGCATCGAGGCCATCGCAGGCCTCGAAGCCTACAACGCCGCCAAGGCCGACGCCGACCTGCTGAAGCTGCTCGCCGGCAAGGTCAGCGCCCAGGGCGCGGCCGACCTGGAGAAGAAGCTCGATCAGGTTCTCACCCAGCAGAAGGAGCTGGAAAAGGCCCTCAAGGCCGCCCAGCAGCGAGAAGCCTCCGGCAAGGCCAAGGACCTGCTCGCCACGGCTGACAACAACGTGCTCATTGCCAATCTCGGCGATGTCGATGCCGACTATGCCATGGCCGTGAACGACGCCCTCAAGGGCCAGTTTGGCGGCATCATCGTGCTTGCGGCGACGGGTGGCGGCAGCGTCACCCTGATGGCGAATGTCGGCAAGGAGCACCAGGCCAGAGTGCAGGCCGGCAAGATCATCCAGACCATCGCGCCGATCGTCGGCGGCAAAGGCGGCGGCAAGCCCGACTTTGCCCGCGGCGGCGGCAAGGATGTCTCCAAGGTCGAAGCCGCGCTGGCCGAAGCCCGCAAGCTGGTGGGGTGATCCGTTCAGATGTGGATTTTGGGTGGGTTCCGATCTCTCGCGGCAGTGCCGGGGGTCGGATAGAGTGATCCTGCGCAGGAGCCACGAGCGAACGTCGCCTTCTCGCGCCCTTCCAGGGCGCTGCCCGGGGCTGGTGATGGTTAGGCGGCATGGATCCGGTGGTTTTCGCTCGCCGAGCCTCGCTTCACCACCGGCTATCTTCTTTCGAGCCTCCGGCTCGATCCACGCGGCATCGCGGATTTCCAAATCCGCGGCAGGGTGGATCGGGGCTGTGCGTGAAACCTCCCTCACGCCCGGTTCAAGCAGCAGAACGGGTCGGGGTTCGAAGAGGGTGAAGGTCCTCCCACGATTTGCCCAGCGTTCGCGGTGCTGCGGAATCGGAGTTCCGCGCTCCATTGAGAACAGCTGCGGAATTGGTGGCGTTCCGATCCTTGTGTCTCGTCTAACGAAATGTTTTGTCAGGCATGATCCAGTGGCGTGTTTTGCCGTGGCGCTGCTTGTTGGTGAGCTGGGGAAGGTCCAGGTAGAAGAGATGGCGGAGCGCCCTGCCGTGCTGCTTCAGCATGCGTCCGCATTCCTCCTGCAGGGCCTGCCAGCGCCGCCAGGGATGCTGGGGTGCATGGACGATGTGGCGGAGCAGGCTCAGCCATTCGATGTAGGCGCGTGAGATGTCGCCCTCGGCCACGTCGGCGGGCCGCAGGTCGCGGTCGCCGCCCTTTTCCGGATGCAGCATCACGTCGAGCAGCTCGGCCGTGCCCTCGCCATAGTCCGGCGGCAGGCCGTGATCGAGGTAGCCGTGATGATTGATGAAGCCGTAGGTGTTCCGGGACACGGCGCCGAGCCGTTCGGAGTCGCAGGTCATCGGCAGATCGAACCGGGTGCCGCCGCGCAGGTTGGCGAGGTGACGGACGAGGTCATCGACGGGGTAGCCTTCATCCTCGAGGGCGGCGGCGATGGTCAGGCCCTCGCCGCCCTGGAAGAAGGAGAAGATTTCGCCGCGCCGGGTCGGCACGCCACTGGCATCCATGAGCCCGAGCGAACGCCAGGCATGGATGGGGGAGCCGACGCGGGGTTCGCGGTCCGCGGGGCGGGCTTCATGTCCGTCGGCGGAGAGATCGTGCACGGCAGTGTCGCGCCGGACGACCTGGCTGCGTTCCTGGGCGTGGAACAGCGGCACGTCCAGGGAGTCGCGATGCACCGGCACGGAGAGTTCGGCGAGGTCAAAGACGGCGAAGACCAGGCCTTCCTTCTCCAGGGTGCGGACCAGGGCCGGAAGGCCCCGGGGGTGCTCTTCAAAGCAGTCCAGGCAGGAGTCATGCAGGGCCTGGGCGAGGGCCGCGCCGTGCAGGATCTCCACCTCCTCCACGGAAACGGTCTCAAGCTTCCTCGGCAGCCCGAGCAGTTTGCGCAGACTTTTGGTTGGGCGGATGACGCCGGGCTGGTCCTCGATGCATGAGCCGAGCGGGATCTCGACGCCGTAACGGTCCTTCGCCAGCCTGCCGACGCGGCCGATGCCATGGGCGAAACGGGCGACGAAGGCGGGAATGCCGAGGGCGGGGGCGATCTTGTCCGGGCCTGAGGACCAGGCCTGGCCGAGCGGCAGCCATTCCGGCGGAGTGCCTGGCCTGCGCTCCCATTCGCCGCGCGAGTTCAGCATCTGCTTTTCCACGGCCTCCAGTCCGAACAGCGCCCGCGCCTCCTCCAGGCCGTTCTGCAGAGCGCCTTCGGGAACCTCCTCCTCAAGCCCAAGCAGCGGCGGTGCCTTGGCGAACAATCTTTGTGCAAATTTCTCCGCCTCGGCAAACGGGCTCTGGCCGACCTGGGCGGCATGCTTCATGACGCGAAGGAAGACCGGCCAGGCGAGCTGGTTGCTGCGGTGCAGCCGCGCGGGCCGGGCGTCATTCAGTGACGGGCTCTGCCGCGTGGTGACCACATAGCCGCGTTCGTCCAGCCCGCGCCTGCCGGCCCGGCCGTACATCTGCAGCAGCTCGTCAGGCGCCAGCTTGTGCTCGCTGCGGCCGTCATGAAAGGTGGTCGCCGCGACATGCACGCTGCGCACGGAGAAGTTGATGCCCGCCGCAAGGCCCATGGTGGCCGTGACCACACGCAGCTGGCCCGCCTTGGCCAGGGGTTCGATGACGCCGGCGCGCGCGGCATAGCTCAGGCCGCTGTGATGATAGGCGATGCGCTTTTCGAGCAGGCCGGCGAGATCCTTGCCGCAGACGGCGCGCTGCTCCTGCGTGAGCTCCAGCGGATCGCCGGGGGGGAGGTCGGCGGCGAGGCGGCGGGCGATGTTTTCCGCCTCCTTGCGGCGCGGCGAGAAGATGAGCAGCGGCGCGAGATCGGCCAGCATGACGGCGGCGGCGAACTTGGGCCAGAACTGCTCGAAGTGCCGGGCCATGCGCTGGGGCAGGGCTTCCCAGGGTGTTTCATCCAGGGGCACGGGACGTTCCTTGGTCATCACGACCTCGGCCCGGCGGCCGAGCCTCTGCATCCATGCGGCCACGTCCTCGGGATTGGCCACGGAGCCGCTGAGGAGGAGCAGCCTGGTGGGCCTGGGCGCCAGGGCGATGGCGGCCTCGTAGTGCGAGCCGCGCTGGCCGTCGCCGATCATCTGATATTCGTCGATCACCAGCAGCGCGGGGCCTTCGCCGCGCACGAGCCTCTCCAGCTGCGTTTCCAGGGTGGCCACCAGGACGGGGGCGCCGACGTTTTCCGAAACGTCGCCGGTGGCGATGCCGACGTCCCAGCGGGCTTCCTTCCATTCGGCGTACTTGTCATTGGCCAGGGCACGGGTCGGCACCGTGTAAACCGCCTGGCCCTGGATGGAGCGCGACTGGTGGAGCAGTTCGAAGATGTAGGTCTTGCCGGCGCCGGTCGGAGCGCTCACCACGACGTCGCAGCCTTCGCGCAGCAGGTTCACCGCCTGGTGCTGCCAGGTGTCGGGAAGCTTGAGCGTGTTGAGAGAGGGCAGCACGGCGGCGGGCGGGAAGGAGAGGTGTCCCGGTGAATACGAAGCAGAGGCCCCGGCGGCAAGAGAATGCGGCTGAAGACGCAGGATTGGTGCGGCGACGGCGGAGCCCTTCGTCATGGAAGGACTGCGTTTCTGCCTTTGCCGGCCACGGCCGGGAGGGCGGCATGTTCCTGTGCTCAGTCCGCCTGGCCCCAGACGCGGGGTGTCTTGAAGTCCGGCGCCTTGGGCGCGCTTTTCGGCGGCACGGCCTGGGCGGCGAGTTCATCCAGCTTTTTTCCGAGTTCGGCGACCTTCTCGGGGTGGCTGGCGGCGAGGTTGTTCTTTTCGTTAGGATCCTCGGCGAGGTTGAAGAGCTCCAGGGCGGCGACGGAGTCCTTCTTCCTGCCTTTGCCCCTGGGCTTCTTCGGGGCGGTGCCGGATTCGGTACCGTCTTCGCTGTCGGGCATGTTGCCGCCGATGACGAGCTTCCAGTCGCCCATGCGGATGGCGCCTTTGCCAGGAGCTGTGTTGAGCAGGATGAATTCATGGGGAGAGCCCGCCTTTCCTGTGATGGCGGGCCAGGCGTCACGACCATCGAGAGGTAGCTTCTGCTCCAGGGAAACCCCGGCGAGTTTCAGCAGGGTGGGATGCCAGTCCACCATGTGCAGGGGTGCGCTGACCTTGCTGCCGGCGGGGATCCTGCCCTGCCAGGTGGCGAAGGCGACGACGCGTGTGCCGCCTTCGTAGAGCGTGCCCTTGCCGGCGCGCAGCGGACCGTTGTCGGTGATGGCGCCCGGGCTCGGCCCGCCGTTGTCGCTGGAGAAAACAAAAAGCGTGTTTTGACGCAGGCCTTCGGCGTCAATGGCGGCGACAATGCGGCCGACCGCCTCGTCCATGGCGGCCAGCATGCCTGCGTATTTCTGGCGGTTGCCCTTGAGGGCGCCGTAGGGCTTCAGGTATTCGTCGGGCACCTGGTAGGGGCCGTGCACGGCGTTGAAGGGGACATACAAAAACAGGGGTTTGGACCTGTCGCGTTCGCGGATCAGGCGTTCGGATTCGCGGGCCAGCAGATGGGTGGAGTAGCCTGCGTCGCGGTTCTCCCGGTCATCCCTGTGCCAGTCGAAGCCGCCGTCGCGTTCATGGGTGAAGTAGTCAATGGCGCCGTTGTAGTGGCCGTATTGATGATCGAAGCCGCGCTGCAGCGGCAGGTAGGCGGGCTGGAAGGTGCCGAGGTGCCACTTGCCGACGATGGCGGTTGCGTAGCCGCCCTCCTTGAGGGCCTGGGGCAGGGTGCGCTCCTCCAGGGGCAGGCCGTACTCGGCCCAGGGCCGGACCACGCCGACCTGAAGGCCGTGGCGCATGGGATAGCGTCCGGTCATCAGCGCGGCACGGGTGGGGGAGCAGACCGGCTGGACGTAGAACTGGTCGAGGATGGCGCCCTCTTTGGCGAGCTTGTCGAGGTGGGGCGTCCGGATGACCGTGCCGCCCATGAACCCGCAGTCGGCGCGGCCGAGGTCGTCGGCGAGCATGAAAACGATGTTAGGCCTGGAATCTGCCGCCGGGGCCAGGGTCGCGGCGGAGAGCAGGATGGAAAGGAGTCGCTTCATCATGGCCGCGCTTGAACGCCGCCGGGCGCAGGGTCTTGCGGCGGATTGGACGGGCAGGAAAGGAGTCGCGGGCTTCAGCCCGTGCGGGGTGGGTTCGCAAGGGGAGAGTGGAAGGGGGTGCGGGGTGGTCACGAGCTGAAGCTCATGACTACTTTTTGCTGGGCCGCAGGCGGATGGGGAAAGGAGTCGCGGGCTTCAGCCCGTGCGGGGTGA
>JBIIRD010000060.1:0-33548 GCA_044341745.1 Prosthecobacter sp.
GGCACCCTCATATAGAGGCTCCTCATCGCCGCAATTTTATGTCTTTCCTCCGTGACCAGTTGTTGATATGCCATTCGGCGACCATGTCGCACTTCAGGATTGAATCCAAGAAGCCGAACAAAACGGATGAAGGCAACGGCTCGAAGGCTATCTGTCGTGTCAGCAACGTCCACCCCTCGCCGTCGCCTGATCCGAGACGTTAGGCCACTTCGAGCGCCATGAGACCACAACACACATACGACGCGAATCTTGAGTCCGCCCACAGGCGGTCGAGCGGTCATCGCGATGAGGTGCTCGCCAGCGATTTGTGCGGCTGCTTCTATTGCCGCGAGACATTTCCACCGACCGAGATTGAGGAGTGGATTGACGAGCGAGACGGAGTTGGGACGACAGCCATGTGCCCTCGTTGCGGCATTGATTCCGTGATTGGGTCGCGCTCTGGCTTTGCTCTGACGCCACAGTTCTTGCGGCAGATGCACGACTATTGGTTTAGTTGACTATGAAGACGTGGCCTAACCATGCGCTGCAGCGAACCCGGCATGACGCCAGGGTTTGCAATCCATGCGTCCCGTGCGCCGGGTCGCTGAGCTTGGGTCGTTAGGCGTCATGACCACCACCTCCAGAGTCCAGTTCCAGCCGCGATGGAAGGAGGAGTTAGTTTGCACTATGGACGGTAGGAGCTTTGTCGTTGAGCTCACTATGGGTGTCCTTACTGTTTATTTCCCGACGCAGACGAAGTGGGAGGCGTTAGCGCCCGAGTGGGTCAGGCATCAGTGGCAGCGAGTCAGAGAGGACTTGGCGGCTTGGTGCGAGCAGCAGAAGATGCCGCTCGTGATTGAGGATCATGCTTGGGTGAGCTTTGATTGAGTTATGACGATGACGCCTAACCATGCGCTGCAGCGAACCCGGCGGGGGCGTTGGCCTGAGTTCTTCCCCGCACCACCAGCAATGCGAGGCAGGTTCATGGGCGGAACCGGCACCACACGCAGCATAAGGCAGAACAAGACGGTGGTGAACAACAGGCTAGACCAAGATCCCGAAGATTGGCATGAGAGCTGAGCCAGCCATGACCACCACACTATATTGCGGATTTCTTAAAAATTAGGCCAAATACGGCCTGTCCGGCCTGAGGACTCCAGACCTTCAGAGTTGTGCTCAGCGATGCTGCTGTTCTTACGTGGCGCGTTATACTTCATTTTCGTTGAGATTGCCGCCGCCCCTTCCAAACCTGGATTGAGCCAAACCCTGTTTGCATGGAGGCGAAAACTTGGCCAAACCCACCTTTGGACTTGGGCGTTTCTGAAATTTTGAAGAATCAGAAAAAAGGTTTTGACGTGTTCGTCTGAGTGTGTCTCTCTTGTCCCATAAGCTGCTCACATGTTCGGATGTGTCGCGGCATGGGTAAGACAAACAGAGGCTTGAACACATACCGAATAACCATGAAACCTGAAAATGAGCGTAATTTCTTAAGCGTTCACGAAGTCGCTGCGGCCCTTGGCCGGAGCACGCGCACCGTCCAACGGATGATCAAAAACAACGTCATCAAGGCATATCGCCTCTGCGGAAGCTGGGTCATTTCCCGTGAAGATTTCCAATCCTTCCTGAACAACCTGCCAAGCAATTACTGACATGCCTGTTTCCATTCGAAAGCCCGCAGGGGAACGCTACTGGCGCGGCTTCTACTACATCAACAACCCCTCAGAGCGTAAGTACTTCTCGACACGCCGCACGCAAAAAGACCTGGCTTGGCGTGTCGCTCAAAAAATCTACAAGGAAGCCCTGGAGGAAACTGACGGGCTCGCGCCGCCGAAAGCCATTCGGGAAGCTGGCAAGATCGCCCTGGCGCGTCATCTGGAGGACTTCCTGAGGGCTCGAGAGGTTGCCGGGCGCTCTCCCAAGTATGTGCGCGGGATCGGGAAGCAGTTGGAGCGCGTCTTTGCTTCCTGCGGCTGGGTCTATCCCCAGGACCTGAAGCGGGACACTTTCGAGATGTGGCGGAACCGCCAGAGCATCAACCCCAAGACGCTCAACGAGTATCTCGGGGCATTGTCGTCCTTCTGCGGCTGGATGTTCAAGGTGGAACGGCTGCCCTGCAATCCCTTCGCGGTTGTCTCCAAGGTTTCCACGGCTGGAAAGGAGACAAAAACCCGGCGTGCGTTTGGTAATGATGAGTTGGCGCGGCTCTGTGCGGTCTCTGGTCGGCGTGGCGTTGTTTATCTCACGGCGGCCTTTACCGGGCTGCGTCGGAATGAACTGCAGCAGTTGCAATGGAGGGACATTGACCTGGCTGCATCGAGGCCACGAATCCGCGCCAGGGCCTCGACCACGAAGAACGGCAAGGAGGCGCACATTCCGTTGCATGCGGAGGTCGTGCAGGCCCTGCGTTCCATCGAGCCCCAGGACCGCCATTCAGGCGACCGGGTGTTCAAAGGGCTGATTCCTCGCATGCCCAGGTTCAAGGAGGACCTGAAGGCGGCGGGCGTGCCGTATGTCGATGATCGAGGCCAGACGGCGGACTTCCATTCCCTGCGAAACACCTTCGCGACCATGCTGACGTTGAGCGGCAAGCCACAGCGCGAAATCATGGAGTTGATGCGTCACAGTGACATGCGTCTGACGGCCAAAGTTTACACCGATGCCGGCAAGCTGCCGTTGTTTGAAACGGTGGCCTCGTTGCCCGGCGTGAAGGTGAAAACAGCCGCTCAAAATACGGCTCATGATTTCGTCCCAGGCTGTCCAAAAGTGTCCAAAGTTGTCCCGAGTGGCGAAAATCAAAAGGACTCCCAACGTCCTGAAAATGAACCCATTGTCCCGGAATGTCGCGACGCGGCGAAAGATGACGATGGTGCGCGGTGCAGGGTTCGAACCTGCGACCCCTGCCGTGTGAAGGCAGTGCTCTACCGCTGAGCTAACCGCGCGGTGATTGGTGAGAAGTGGAGTCATAGGCGGGGTGTTTCGGTTTGCCAGTTCTTTTTTTGAGCGGAGTTTTTTCGGTCTGGGCGGGAAAAAGCCTGCTGGCGGCACGGCCGCCTTTGGCCATGCTGGCTCCATGACTCGTGAAGCCGCCTCTGAAATCCTCGAACGCATCGCCCTGCTGCTGGAATTGAAGGGGGAAAACCCCTTTAAAATCCGGGCCTACAAGACCGGGGCGGAGATCGTCGAGAGCCATGCAGGCGACATCATGCAGATGGCGCGCGACAACGACTTGGCCGGCATCAAGGGGCTGGGCGAGGCGTTGCGGGACAAGCTTCATGAGCTCGCCACCACCGGGCGGCTGGAGTTTTACGAAAAGCTCAAGGCTGAGTTCCCCGAGACGCTGTTTGAGCTGTTTGAAGTCTCCGGCCTGGGGCCGAAAAAAATCGCGGCGCTGCATGGCAAGCTCGGGATCAGTTCGCTTGCCGATCTGAAACGGGTGTGTGAAAGCGGCGAGGCGGCGGGCCTGTCAGGGTTTGGTGAAAAGACGGTGGTGAAGATCCTGGAGGCCATCGCCTTCCGGGAGCAGCATGCGTCGGAGTTTCGCCTGGATCAGGTGCAGGCCCTGGCATTGGGCATCCTGGAGGCTCTGCGTGAGCATCCGGCGGTGACGCGTGCGGAGGTCTGCGGCAGTTTCCGCCGTGGCAAGGAGGTGGTGCACGACCTGGATTTTCTGGTCTCCACCCGTCGTCCTGAGGAGGTGATCGCGGATTTTGTCCGGCTGCCCCAGGTGGAAAAGATCATCGCGCAGGGCGGCACCAAGGCCAGCGTGCATGCGGTCGGTGGCGTGCAGTGCGACCTGCGGGCGGTCAGCGGCGCGGAGTATCCGTATGCGCTGCTGTATTTCACCGGCAGCAAGGAGCACAATGTCGTGCTGCGTCAGCGGGCGCTGGATCGCGGGCTTTCGCTGAACGAATACGGTTTCAAGCCAGCGCAGGAGGGAGGCAGCGTGCCGGAGGCGGCGTCGGAGGTCTATGAAGAGAAGGAGATCTACCAGATCCTGGGACTGGATTATATCGAACCCGAGCTGCGTGAGAGCTCCGGGGAGTTTGAGGCAGCGGAGAAGGGGCGGCTGCCGAGGCTGGTGGAGCTGGAAAACCTGAGGGGTGTGTTTCACAACCACACCACCGCCAGCGACGGCAAGGCGACGCTTCGTGAGATGGCGGAGGCGGCCATGGAGCTGGGCCTGCAATACCTCGGCATCGCCGACCACAGCAAAAGCAGCTTCCAGGCGAACGGTCTGGATGAGCGCAGGCTCCGGGCTCAGATGGCGGAGATCCGCAAGTTGAACGAGGAATATGCGGGAGACTTCCGCATTTTTGCCGGCAGCGAGGTGGATATCCTGCGTGACGGCTCGCTGGACTTTCCGGACGATCTGCTGGCGGAACTGGATTATGTCGTCGCCAGCGTTCACAACGTCTTCAACCTGCCCGAGGACGAAATGACGGCGCGCATCATTCGTGCGATTCAGAACCCGCATGTCACGATGCTTGGTCATGTCACCGGCAGGCTGCTGGCGCAGCGTCCCTCCTATGCGGTCAACATCCCGGCTATCATCGAGGCGGCGGCGGCCACCGGCACGATCATTGAACTGAACGCAAGCCCCTGGCGCCTGGACATGGACTGGCGCTGGTGGCGGCTGGCGGTGGAGAAGGGGGTGAAGTGCAGCATCAATCCCGACGCTCACAGCATCCACGGATTGAAGGATGTGGTGTTCGGCATCCGCGCGGCGCGCAAGGGCTGGCTGACCCGCAGGGATGTCATCAACTGTCTTTCCGTGGAGGACGTGGAGAAGGTCCTGGCTTCCAAACGGCGGGAGCAAGACGTGGATGGAAGCAAAATTGGCTGACGATCCTGCTTGATCCTGGCACGACTGCTGCCTGAAGGGAAGGGCATGCTGTTTCCTGTCCTGGCTGACGCCGCCTCCACCGCCCACGATCTCCTGCTGCTCAGCGCCGTGGCGCTTGCCGGGATCGGCCTGGGTCATCTTTCGATCGGTGGCGTGCGGCTCGGCGTTGCGGGGGTTTTGTTTGCCGGGCTGACCGCCTCGCATCTGGGCTGGCTCCCAAACCCGGAGGTGATCCACTTTTTGAAGGACTTCGGTCTTGTGCTGTTTGTGTTCGCGCTGGGGATGCAGATCGGGCCCGGCTTCCTGGACTCGCTGAGGAACGACGGCCTGAGGCTGAACCTGTATGCCGTGGCGCTTGTGGTGGGTGGTGCGGTTGCGGCCCTGGCGGCGGGACGGCTGCTGGACATGCCCTCGGCGGCGGTGGCGGGCCTGTTTGCCGGAGCCACGACCAACACGCCCGCCCTGGGGGCCGCCCAGCAGGCCCTGCAGTCCACGGGAGCCGATGCCGCCACGACGACCCTGCCTGCGCTGGCCTATGCCACGGCCTACCCGCTGGCGGTGGTCGGCATCATCCTGGCGCTGGTGCTTCTGCGCGTCCTGTTTCGCGTGGATGTGACGGCTGAAGCGGAGGCCTTTCGCAAACGCCAGGGAGAGTCAGCCCAGCCTTTGGAGAGGATGAATCTGCGGGTGGACAATCCCAACCTGCAGGGGCTGCGGCTGGGTGAGGTGCCTGGCATTCATGAGACCGCCGTGATTGTTTCACGCATCCGTCATCCGGGTGAGGACGCCGTCATGCCGGCCACGGCGGACACGGTTTTGCAGGTCGGTGATGTCATCATGGCCGTTGGCACGCAGGAGCATCTGGAGCAGTTCCGCAGGATCATCGGCAGTCGTTCGGAGGACAATCTGATGAAGGCTCCGGGTAATGTGGGTTATCGCCGTGTCATCGTCACCAACCGCGCCATGCTCGGCAAGACGGTGGGCGAGCTCGGGCTGGATCATCTTCACAACGCCATCGTCACGCGGATCAGCCGCGGAGACCAGATCTTCACCGCCATGCCCGAGGTGCGGCTTCAGTTTGGCGATATGCTCCAGATCGTCGGCGATGAGGCGGCGATGGAATCCGCCACCGCCGCGCTGGGCAACGAGGTGAGACAGCTTCAGGAAACCAAGTTTGCCGCCATTTTCACCGGAATCCTGCTGGGGGTTTGCGTGGGCATGCATCCCTTTCAGTTCAGCTTCCTGCCCGCGCCCTTGCGGCTGGGGCTGGCCGGGGGGCCGTTGATCGTGGCCATCCTCATGAGTCATCTGGGAAGGATCGGGCCGCTGGTCATGCACATGCCGCTGAATGCGAACCGGGCGCTGCGGGAGCTGGGCATGGTGCTGTTCCTGGCCAGTGTCGGCCTGCTGGCCGGCGAACATTTCGTCGAGACGGTGCTGAGCCGGCAGGGGCTGGGCTGGCTGGCGGCGGGATTTCTGGTGACGTTGCTGCCGCTGCTCGCCGTGGGAGTGGCGGCCAGGCGCTGGCATGGCATGGACTACATGACGCTCTGCGGGCTGCTCTCCGGTGGCATGACGGATCCTCCCGCGCTTGCCTTTGCCACCACCCAGGCACGAGCCGACTACCCGGCGGTGGCCTATGCCTCGGTGTACCCGCTGACGATGCTGCTGCGCATCGTGGCGGCGCAAGTGCTGGCCCTGCTTTGAAGGGGGCTGAGTGTGCGTCAGGTTCATCGAATCGAACCGTGGGCATAAAGAGGCTCATGATGCCGGAGCCATCCCATCTTCCTGCCCCTCATCTTTCTGCCAACACACCCCTGCCGCCAAGCCCATCAGACGCGAACTTCCACGTTCAGGGTTTGGAAGGATGCATTCAAGATTGAGTTCTGAAGGGTAGAAAGATTGGGGGGCAGAAAAATTTTCTCAATCCTCTGCAATCAACAGGGCCGGCTCTTTGCCAGCGCCTCAAACTCATCCGTGCAAGAGCCCGTTCAGTGTTCTGTCATGATGCCTGATCAACCAGAAATATGATCAGCAAGCTCAAGCAAGGGAACCTGGAAGTCCGGGGAGGTGTGTTTCATGCCGGGAAGCGGTGCGCTGATGATGAAGTGCGGGGGCGGTGGCGGTGACGCGGGGTTCAGCTCCCAGGTGAGACCGGGGCGAAAACGCGACTTCCAGCATCCCCGGTGCAGCAGGGTGTCGGCGGCGCCGTGGCGCAGGTAGGGGAAGCGGTTCTTGTGGCTGAGCGCCAGCCTGAGAGGATTCAGATCGGAGGTGGTGCTGATGATGTGCAGCGGTCGCACCGGGCCTTTTTCGCAGGCGGCTTCATAGGCCTGGATGGCGCCGAGGGCGGGTGCGGCCGCCCCCAGGCCGATGTCCCAGAGCACGAGCGGTTCGCTGCCAGGCACAAGCAGGCGGCGGAACTCCGAGAGGTCGATCTCGGTGGAGGTGGGGATGGCGGTGCCGGAGGGCTGGTGCAGGATGCTGTCGCCCTGAAGCTGGTAATCTCCCTGGATCGTTGGCGGGCCCGGGCTGGTGCCGCGCTTCGGCGGTGTGACGGGGTGATCGACGTCCTCGGCCTGAAGGATCTCCCGTTTTTCGCGGTAAAGCTCCAGAAAGCGGTTCTCCAGGATGCTGCGCCTGACCTCGCGCATGAGCTGATGGTAGAAATGAATGTTATGCTGGCCGACCAGCTGCCAGCCGAGGCTTTCCTGCGTCTTGGTGAGGTGATGCAGGTAGGCCCGCGAATGGGTGGCGCACACGGGGCAGCCGCACGCGGCATCGAGGGGCTGTTCGGAGAACTTGTAGATGGAGCGGCGCAGCTCGACGATGCCGTGGGAGGTGAAGGCCGTGCCACGTTTCGCCACCTGGGTGGGAATGATGCAGTCAAACATGTCCACGCCGCGATGCACGGCTTCCAGGACATCCAGCGGCGTGCCGACGCCCATGAGGTAGCGCGGCCGGTCGGCGGGAAGCAGGGCGGCGGTGAGCTCGCACATGTCCTCGCGCTCATGCTTCTCTTCGCCCACGGCCAGCCCGCCGATGGCAAAGCCGTCGAACGGCATCTCCATGAGTCCCTCGGCGCTCTCCCGGCGCAGATGCGGAAACAGTGCGCCCTGGACGATGGCGAACAAAGATTGCGGTGAATCCTCCCGGGCCGCCAGGCTGCGGGCGGCCCAGCGCCGCGTCACCTGAAGCGCCTTTCTGGCCGTGGCCTCGTCCGCCGTGCTGGGAATGCACTGGTCGAGCACCATCATGATGTCGCTGCCGATGGCCCGCTGGGTCTGGATGCTGAGCTCGGGGCTGAGCAGGATGCGGCGGTTGTCCACATAGCTTTGGAACACCGCGCCCTTTTCCGTCATCGACCTGGAGTGGGGCAGGGAGAAGATCTGGTAGCCGCCGGAGTCGGTGAGCACGGAGCCCGGCCACTTCATGAAGCGATGGATGCCTCCCAGCTTCTCGAAGACCTCCGGTCCGGGACGAAGCAAAAGATGGTAGGTGTTGGCGAGCAGGATCTGTGAGCCTGAGGCGGCCAGGGATTCCTGCGTCTGGGCCTTCACCGTGGCCTGGGTGCCGACGGGCATGAACAGGGGGGATTCGATCCTGCCGTGCAGCGTGTGAAAGGTGGTCGCTCTAGCCCGGGAGCCCGTGGCCTGGGCGTCGAGCTGGAACTGGAGTCGGGATGGCGGCATCCAGGCTCCATACGAGGGCTTCGCCGGATGAAAAGCCGGATGTGCAGGAGTGGTGCAGGCCCTGCAGCGGTCAGGCTGGTGGAGTCGCCGCCACCGCCGCGGCGTAAGACTGCTTCAGCGCCGGGTCGGTCTGCGTGTGGCTGCCGCGATACACCAGCAGCAGGCCGAGCCTTGAGTGCTCGGTGGTGTTGGGCGCCGAATGATGGATCGTCTCGCAGTGGTGAAGGGTGGCGTCGCCCGGCTGCAGCAGGCCGCAGAACTGCTCGTCAAGCGGTACGCGGGTGGGCGTGGCCATGCCGATGCTGTTGCCGCGCACGCCGCTTGGTGCCGTAGGCTGCATGCCTTCTTTGTGGGAACCCTTGACGAAGAAGACCGGACCGTTGGCCTCGGTGACGGCGTCGATGGCGATCCAGACAGTGAGCATGTCCGGCGGCGTCTGGCAGAAGTAGGCGTTGTCCTGATGACAGGGCACGCCGGACCCGAGCCGGGCGGGCTTGTTGAAGGTTTCCACCCCGCAGAGGACGGGCTCGCCATGGACTAGCGGGGCGACGAGAGCCTTGATGTCGGCGCGTTCGCCAAGGGTGCGGAAGAACGGGTTGTGCACCTCAAGACGCCAGAGGTTGCGGACGGTCTTCTCATCCTTCTCCAGGGTGCGTGCGTCCGCCGGCAGGCTGGCGAGGTCATCGCGAATGTAGCGATCCAGCTCCGCGCGGACGGCGGTGACCTCGTCCTGGTTGAGGAACTGGCGGATGAGCACGACGCCGTCGCGTTCGTAGTCGGCCTCAAGGCTGGCGGAAGGTGGGCAGGTCATGGTGGCAAGCTTGGAAGTCCTGGAGAGGTCTGCCAACAATCAAGCCCTGGTTCAACGGGTGAACCAGGGCCTGGGAGGGCTTGGCCGGGACCGGTCAGTCCATGTAGTCGTTGATCAGGTTTTCCAGCATCTCCTGGCGGCCGCTGGCGGGGATCACGCCACCGAGTTTCAGCGCGTGCTTCTCCAGGGATTCGAAGGTGGCCTTGCGCGTGGTCACGGTCTTGCCGACGCCGGATTCAAAGGTGGCGTAGCGGGCTTTCACGAAGCGATCGAGTTCGCCGTCCTCGATGATGCGGTGAGCGATTTTCAGGCCGCGGGCAAAGGCGTCCATGCCGCCGACGTGCGCGTGGAAGATGTCCACCAGCTCGTGGCTTTCGCGGCGCACTTTGGCGTCGAAATTGAGGCCGCCGGTCTTGAAGCCGCCGGCACGCAGAAGCTGCAGCATCATCTGCGTGGTCATGTAAATGTTGGTCGGGAACTGGTCGGTGTCCCAGCCGATGAGCTCGTCGCCGGTGTTGGCGTCAATGCTGCCGAGGGCGCCCGCGTTGGCCGAGACGGCGAGCTCGTGCTCGACCCGGTGAAGGGCAAGCGTGGCGTGGTTGGTCTCGATGTTGAGCTTGAAGTGCTCCAGCAGGCCGAACTCGCGCAGGAAGTTCAGGCAGGCGGCGGCGTCACTGTCGTACTGGTGCGTCGAGGGCTCACGCGGCTTCGGCTCGATGTAGAACTGGCCTTTGAAGCCGATCTTCTTTTTGTAGTCCACGGCCATGTGCAGGAAGTGGGCGAGGTTCGCGACTTCGCGCTTCATGTCCGTGTTCAGCAGCGTGGCGTAGCCCTCGCGGCCGCCCCAGAAGGTGTAGCCGAGGCCGCCAAGACGATGCGTGACCTCCATTGCCTTCTTCACCTGGGCGGCGGCAAGCGCATAGACGTCGGCGTTCGGGCTGGTGGCCGCGCCCTGCATGTAGCGCGGATGAGCGAAGAGGCAGGCGGTGCCCCAGAGAAGCTTGATGCCGGTCTGCTTCTGCAGCTTCTTCAAATGGTCCGCCACGGCGTCGAGCGCGTCATTGCTGGCCTGCAGGTCGTCCAGTTCCGGGGCGACATCGCGGTCATGAAAGCAGTAGAAGCCGAGCCCGAGCTTCTGCATCATTTCAAAGCCGGCGTCAGCCACGCGTCTGGCGTTCTCGATGCTGTTGCTGCCGTCGTCCCAGGGGCGCTGGCGGGTCGCCATGCCGAAGGGGTCGCCGCTGCCGTTTTTCAGCGCATGCCAGTAGGCCAGGGAGAAGCGCAGATGCTCTCTCATGGTCTTTTTGCCCACGACTTCGTCGGGGTTGTAGTGACGGAAGGCGAGGCGGTTTTTTGTCTTTGGCCCTTCGTAGGCGATGGCTTTGATCTTGGGGAAGTATTCCTGGCTCATGGTGTGGGTGGTGTTGTTGACGGGGTGATCATTGAGGGGAGGATTCGAGCACGTCCAGCTCGTGGATGGACCAGTAAAGGCCTTTGACGCTGCCGGTGTCGGTGATGCGGATGAACTTGGTGTTTGCGGCTTTCGGGAACATGAACTCGGTGACGCTGACTTTTTCACTCCGGCCTTCAAGGATGGGCTTAGACCAGGTTTGGCCGTCGGTGGAAAGTTCAATCTTCCAGCCCCGCGGCCAGTCGCCCTTGGAACTGGCGGTGTCGAGATCGAGGCCGGCGATATTCGCAGGCTGAGGCAGTTCGATCTGCACCCACATGCCGGGCACCTGGGGGGCGTGCGTGTCCCAGCGTGTCTCCGGGTTGCCATCGACCGCCTTGGCCAGGTCCTTGGCGTTGTGGCTGGAGGTCAGCTTCCAGGCGCTGCGGTTGTCGAGCGGCTGATGCGGGCCGGTGCGTTTGAGCTCATCTGCCGTCCAGGGAGTGGTGCGGGCGGCAAGTTCCTTCCGCAGCTTGGCAACTTCGTCCTTGGTGATGAAGCGGCCGTTGTTGCCAAAGCTCTTGCGCACATAGCTGGCGATGTCGGCGAGCCATTCGTCCGTGTTGTTGGCCATCGGGATCATCTGCGCCTGGTAGGTTTTGCCGTTCACCGGGCCGGTGAGACCGTGAAGGAGCACACGGAGAATGAAGTCGCCTTTCTGGGCGAGCTTCGATCCGGCGAGTGGCGGAGCGAGCGTCATGCCGGGCGCGAGGCCGTCGATGGCGGTGCCTTTGCCATCCAGCCCGTGGCAGGTGAAGCAGAGCTCCTGGTAGATGGCCTGACCTCGGCGCATCTGGTCCTTTTGCGCGTTGGTGAACTCGCGCGGGAAGCTGAGCTGGTTGTTGAGCATCTGGGAGGCGAGCTCCTTCACGCCTTTCGAGGCGGTGGTGAGGGCCGTGAGATTGATGAGCTTGGCGTGGTCCTTCCATTTCATCTGCTTCGCGGTGAGCAGCGCCTGCGTGATGACGGAGGGGTCGCTGTCCTTCGTCAAGGCGGTGACGCTGGTCTGAAGCGACGTGTCGGTGAGTGATTCACTGGCACGGATGGCGGCGCGACGCAGCATGGGCGATCGGTCCTTCAAGGCGGCGCGCACCTGGTCACTGGTGAGGGCGCCGAGGCCTTCGAGGGTCCAGAGCGCGTGCAGGCGGGCGAGGGCGCTGTCGTGCTTCTGCAGCATGGCGGCGAGCGCGGGAGCGACGGTCATGTCCTGCTTCAAGACGAGCAGCTTCTGAGCGGTGTCACGGTGCCAGCCGTTCGGATGCGCGAGGGCTTCGACGAGCTGCTCGGGGGTGGCTTCAAGCAGCTTCGGAGCGGGTGCAGGCTTCGTCGTTTCATGCACGAGGCGCCAGACGCGGCCGCGGTTGATGATCTTCTCCATGCCGTGCTGAAGGATCACCTTGCGCAGATAGCTGCCTTCGCGGGTCCAGTTGCCCTCCTGGATGATGCCGCGGTACATGTCGCAGACGAAGAGCGTGCCGTCGGGCGCGGTCTTCATGTCCACGGGGCGGAAGCAGGCGTCGGTGCTGCGCAGGAACTCGCTCTGAGGATGAGGATTGTGGAGGATCGTGATGCCGTCGTTCACTTCGATGGAACTGCGGCGCACCAGGCGGCCCACGGGTTCGCCAAAGAAGAGATTGCCGCGCAATTCGGCGGGCAGTTGATCCCCGCGGAAGATCTCACCACCGCAGGTGGCGGTGAAGTGGTTGAGGGTGCCGTCGTCGCGCGACTTGCCGGGGCCGCCTTGATAGTCGCGCAGGCCCATCGCAGGCCAGACGATTTCAAAGCCCGGCTCGAACTGGGCCCGGGCGAAGGATTGGCCGTAGAGGATGTGGTTTTGGAAATTGATCGGGCCTTTCTCTCCGCCGGCGTTAACGACCCAGAGCTTGCCCTCATCGTCCTGTGAGGCGCCCCACTGGCCGCCGTTGCCTGGGATGTCGTGCTTGATGAGCCGGCCGTCCTTCCAGCGCAGGCGGTAGTTGTTCACGGCGGTGTAGATCCAGTTGTCGAGCGCCCAGGTCATGCCGCTGGGCTGGTGTTCCAGGTTGCCGCCGCGAGGGCCGCCCTGGTACACGAGCGTCTTCTCATCGCTCACGCCGTCGCCGTTGGTGTCTTTGAAAAGGAGGATGTCGTTGGTGTCGGTCTCGCCGATGAGCACGCCATCCGTCATCGGCAGCAGCAGACGGGGCAGCTTCAGCTTGTCAGCAAAAACGCGGTGCATGTCATATCGGCCGTCGTCCTTGCTCGACCAGTGCACCGACACGCGGCCGGTGCTCACCAGCTCGTCGGTGCCGTCGATGTCCCGCATGTAGCTGCTCATCTCGGCGACATAAAGCCGGCCGTTGCCGTCAAACGCCATGCAGACAGGTTCGGTGATGTCCGGTTCGGAGAGGATCAGCTCCATGCGGTAGCCTGCCGGCAGCAGGAAGGTCTTCTGCTCCTCCGCCGCGGTCAGGGGCTTCACCGGCGGCATCGGCGGAAACTCGTCGGGGACGGAGGGGGCGGCTGTCAGGCAGCCCAGTCCGGCGGCGGAGGCGAGAAGCAGAGGTCGGAGGTGCATGGCGGAGGGATGGTTGTGTGGAAAATACTTCAGAAGCACCTGTTCGTTTGGTGACAGCCTGCCAAACTTTGTTAAAATCCGGCCACGATGCAGCTCCGAATTCAAAAGGACTTTTTCGCCCGGATCGCCGATCCGCAGGGCGTGCGGGTCATTTTCGAGCACATGCCCGGCGTGTTCTTTTTCATGAAGGACGACCAGGGGCGGCACATCGCGGCCAACAGCGCCACCTTTGAGCGTTTCGGCATCAGGAACGAGCGAGAGCTGATTGGCGCGATGGATGAGAAATTCTTTCCTCCGGAGGTGGCGAAGGCCTATCGCGAGGATGATCAAAAGGTCATCCGCAGCGGCAAGCCGCTCATCAACCGGCTCGAGCTCTGGTATGACGAGCAGCGCAATCTGAACTGGTTTCTATGCACCAAGCTGCCTGTCCTTGACCGGCAGGGCAGGGTGATAGGCGTCATGGGAATCACGCGACGCGACGAGGACCGCATGCGTCAGCATGATGTCCGCGAGGTCACGCTTGCCGTGAATCATGCGCGCCAGCATTGTCATGAAGTGATCACCACCGCCGAGCTGGCCAGGGCGTCCGGTGTTTCCGAGCGGCACCTTCACCGCAAGCTGCGCGCGGCGCTTGGTCTGAGCCCCTATGAGCTGCTGCTGCGCACGCGCATCCAGTCCGCCGCGGAGGCCCTGGCAAGGACCACGGCGCCGATCATCCAGGTGGCGCTGGATCATGGCTTCTGTGATCAAAGCGCCTTCACTCAGCAGTTTCGCAAACGCACGGGCATGACGCCGAAGGAGTTCAGGCGGAGGCATCAGGGCTGAGCTCCCTCAAAACGGCCTCATCCTCAAAGTCAAGCGCGGCGAAGGCCTGGTCGATGTGCGCCGGGGTGCGGCCTCCGATGAGCGTGCAGGATATGCCCGGCTGATGCAGGGCCCAGGCCAGGGCGAGATGGGCTGGTGAATGGCCGGTGCATCCGGCGACGGCCTCGAGCCGGGCGAGGCGACGCCAGGCGTTCTCATGAAAATAGAGCTGCTGATGGCCGGGAATGATCTCGAAGCGTGAACCAGGCTGCACGCCGTTTTGATGCTTCCCCGTCAAAAAGCCGGCCCCGAGCGGGCTGTAGGTCACGATGGCGATTTCCTGAGCGGCGCAGTGCTCGAGCAACGCAGCCGTTACTTCACTCACCGCCAGGTTGTGGTTGTTTTGGATGACGCTGAAGCGCGGACCCAGGGCGCGGAGTTGATCGAGAGTGACGTTGCTGGCTCCGAACCGATTCACCGGCAGCATTTCCAAAGCGGCACCGGCCTGCAGCGCGCTGTCGTGCCATTGATGAAGGTACAGCAGGTCGATTTGATCGACCCCGAGCCGTTGCAGGCTAGGGGTGAGATCGATGCGGTCATAGGGCGGCAGGATTTTGGTCGCGATGGTGATGTTCGCCGGTTTTCGCGAGGCCAGCCACCTGCCGAGAATGGTTTCCGAAGCTCCGCCGCCGCAAGCCGCCGCCGTGTCGAAGTGGGTGATGCCACGTGCCAGGGCATGATCGAGCAACGCGAAAGAGGCTGCCTCGTCGATCTCACGTCCCAAGGTCACGCAGCCCAGGCCGATCCGGCTCACGGACTGGCGGCCGGGCGTGATGGCGGGCCTTGTCATCGGTTAGGCTGGCCGGCGGCTTTGAGCTTTTGCTGCCTGGCAAGCTCCGTCAGAAAGGCCGTTTCACGATCCTCGACATAGCGCTTGTAACCTTCGGGATCGACAAAGGGATTGCTAACCCCGGCGGCAAGGAACCTGCGATGTTTGTCGGGAAGGTCGTAGTAGCCACCGTGAGCGCCGAGAAACAGGTCCACCGGAAGATTTTTGAGGACGCGAAAGCAGCGCTCATAGTCCTGGGCGATGCCTGGATAGTCCTGGTTGTTCACCAGAATGTAGTCGGGATTGACGTTGGGGCTGCCGATGATGACCGCGTTCAATCCGCCAGCTTTCAGCGTCCAGGTGGTGCAGCCCGGAGTGTGGCCGGGCGTCAGCCGCGCGACAAGCGTGGTGCCACCCAGCGTGACCTCATCGCCATCCTTCAGGCGTCGGTCCACCCGGGCCGGGGTGAAGCGGGTGTAGGAGGCCTTCAGCCGTGATTTGGTGGCGCCACCGTTCTCCACGGCGTCCGCATCCTGCTCCATGACGCAGTATTTTGCTCCTGTCTCGCGGATGATCCGGGCGCTGCCGGCGCAGTGATCGGAATGGGCATGACTGATGAGCAGAATCTTGATGTCGCCGAACTTGAACCCCAGGTCCTCGACGCTTTGGCGGATCAGGGGCACCGAATCCTCGAAGCTGCTGTTGATCAGGATGTGGCCTTCCGGCGTGCTTACCAGGTAGGAGGCCAGATCTTTGGAGCCGACATAATGAAGATTGCCTGCAATCGTGTGGGCGGGGAAGGGCTCCATCCAAGACGAAGGCTGGGCGCTTGTGTTGCTGCATGAAAGCAGGACGAGAGACAGCAGTTGGACGAGGCGCATGAACGTGAAGGGGGATCAGTAATGTTTGCCGCCAGGAATCGCGTGTGTTTCCGCACTGGCACCCAGCACGGTGTCGAAGTCCGCGGCACAGCCGGCGAAGTGGGCGCAGACGGCGCTGAACTCGGCCCCATAGACGATGAATCTGGCCCCCAGGTTGACCAGGTACTGCATGTCCTCGCGGCTGCCGACCGGGCGGCCCCAGGCCTTGCCATGCCTGCGGCAGGCAGCGTCGAGCTGCTTCTGCACATCCAGCATGACTGGGTCGGCAACGGCCGGAGTGCAGCCGAGGCGCAGGGACATGTCGCCAGGACCGAGGAACAGCACATCGACTCCGGGGACGGCGGCGATGGCGTCAGCGTTCGCCAGAGCCTCAGGGGTTTCGATCTGCACCACGAGGAAAGTTTCACGGTTGGCCTGATCGGTATAATCGGCTGGTTTGCCGATCCAGTAGCTGGCATCGCGACCACCGCCGCAGAAGCCACGATCTCCCAGAGGAGGGAACTTGATGGCGCTTACCAGGGCCGCGGCTTCCGAGGCATTGGCGACATGCGGGATCATCAGCCCTGACGCACCGTCTTCCAGAAGGCGGTACAGGCCGTTTTTCTCCTTGGTTGGCGGGCGCCAGACGCAGTCGATGTCGGCGGCATGATGACGGCCGAGCATGGTTTCGACCTCACGCGGATCCCAGACTCGATGTTCGGCGTCAACCCAGATGCCATCGTAGTGGAAGTGAGCGGCCACGGCAGGGTAGAAGGCGATGGGTGAGCCCGTGCAGCAGAGGCGGGCGACCTGGCCGGAGCGGAGCTTGGCGAGGACTTTGGAGGAGCGCATAGATTTAGAGGGGAACCACGGAATACACAGAATACACGGAAGGATTCACTGTTCGCCGAGCCAGTCGAGGGTGATGCGACGGATGCGCAGGCGGTTGAGGGCGCCAACCTTGCTGTCACCGGCGCAGTAGGCGAGGAGAAGGGCGTCGTTCGTGAAGTGAACGGCCGTGTAATGGTAGAGGCCGTCGGGGTCGCTTTCGACAAGCTTGCGCCTGGGCCAGGTTTTGCCTCCATCGGAGGAAATGGCGGCGACCAGCGGGTTTCGCTTTTTGGGAGGAAAAGGGAACCTGCCGGAGTGGTCGTTGAAGAGCGCAAGCAGGTCGCTGCCGCCAGGAAGGCGTTTGATGCTGGCGGGGCCGTTGGGGGATTTCAACTCGGTCGGGGACGGCGGAGTGAAAGTCCTGCCGCCATCCTCGGAACGGAATCCATATTGGGCGCCCTGGTCGGTTCGTGACCAGGAGAAGAGCGAGCCGTCCGCCAGCTCGACAATGCCGGGTTCCTGCAGTCCGCTGCCGCTTGGCACAGGCATGGCCCACCAGCTTGCTGACTCCGTCCAGGACCTGCCGTCGTCGTCGGAGTAAAGCCAGGTGGTGATGGCACGGGCGTCCCAGGAACGGCTGGTGTGAGGGTCGGTGCCGCGTGACCGATGGAAGGCCAGGGGGACGATGATGCGGCCCTTGGAAGTCTGGATGACCCGGTCGTTGTTGAGCACGAAGTAACCGGGAGCCTGCTGAATCAGGCGTGGTTCGCTCCAGGTGTCACCCTCGTCCGTGGAGGTGCGGATGTGCGGGCGGCAGTCGATCCAGCTGTTCTTGATGCAGTAGAACATCGCCAGAGTTCCGCTTTGCAGCCTGAGCAGGGAGACGCTCATGACGTTGTTGCCGCCGGTGTTTTCGACCACCGTCACCGGCGGGCTCCAGGTGCGGCCCTGGTCGTCCGAATGGATCTTCACGATGCGCGCGGGGCTTTCGTCCGCAGCGCCCCCGTAGAACTGGGAATAACAAAAAAGAATGCGGCCTGACTTCAGCGTGGCGAAGGAGCCTTCGGAGTTGCGTGGATGCTCCGTCGAGGGATCGAGGTTCAGGGTGACCAGGTTTTCGCCACGGACCGTGACGGCAAGAAGGAGGAAGATTAGGATCTGCTTCATGAGATTGGCGCGGGTTACCAGACCGTCCAGCCGCCGTCGACGGCGAGGTTCTGGCCGTTGACGTAGCTGGAGGCGTCGCTGAGCAGGAAGGCCACGGCGCCGGCGATTTCAGGGGCCTGGCCGACACGGCCGAGCGGGACTTTTTTGACGAGTCGTTCGACGAAGGCGGGCTGGTCGCGCTGGATGGCCGGGTTGGGGAAGGGGCCGGGGCTGACGGCGTTGCAGCGCACGTTGGCAGGGCCGTAGTGAACGGCCAGATAACGGGTCATCTGCAGGATGCCCGCCTTGCCGACACCGTATTCCACCGGGTTGGGGTTCATCGGCGCTTCGTAGATGGAGGGATCGGGTGAGACGGCCCCATACATGCTGGAGAACAGCACCAGGCTGCCGCCGCCATTGGCGGCCATCGCATTGCCGGCGGCACGCGCCAGGGTGAAGGTGGCGGTGAGGTTGCCATGGTTGGCCATGTCAAAGTCCTCGGCCTTGAGGTCGTCGAAGCGCTTGGCCGTGGAGGCGTAGGTCATGACCACCATTCCATGGGGTGTGCCGCGTGTGGCGAGCTGTTCCTGAATGAAGGTTTCTAGGGCGGGAATGTCGGCTGCATCAAGGCCCGCCGGGGTGACTCCTGGCGAGGCGGAGGCCCTGCCGGGCAGATCCACGCAAAGCACGCTGGCGCCGAGCTGGGTGAGCTGGGTGACGACGGCCTGCCCGAGGTAACCGGCGCCGCCGATGACCCAGATGTCGCGTCCGGTCAGATGAAAAGGTGTCTGGCTCATGGTCTGCCTATCTGAGTGACGGTCAAACCACCGTCGATGGTGATGATGTCGCCGGTGATGTAGGAGGCGGCGGGTGAGCAGAGGAAGGCGACGGCGCCAGCGCAGTCGCGTGGGGCGCCCACCTTGCCGAGCAGGATCTTCCTTTCGTAATGCTTCAGCAGGTCGTTGGCGCGCGGCTCCATCCAGGTCTGGGTCAGGGGCGTGCGGATCAGGCCCGGGGCGATGCCGTTCACCCGGATGCCGTGCGGGGCGAGGGAGACCGCCAGCGAACGGATCATCATGACGAGGCCGCCCTTGCTGGTGTCATAGGCGACGCTGTCCGCCTCGGCCTGGAAGCCGTTGGTGGAGCTGACGATGACGATGGCTCCGCCGCCGCCAAGCGCGACCCGCCGACGAGCAAAGGCCTGGGCGAGGAAGAAGGTGGCGCGCAGGTTGAGCTGGAGCGTCTTGTCCCATTCCGAGGTCGTCATTTCGAGGAAGGGCACATCAAAAAAGCTGCCGGCATTGCAGACCAGCAGATCGAGCTGAGGCTGGATGTCGAAGGCTCTGGAAACGAGGTCCGCCGGAGCTTCAGGCGAGGTCAGGTCAGCGGACAGGTAGGGGGTGATGCTGTGTTCGGGCTGAAGACCGTGCCTGACCACGGCGGCACCGGATTCAGCCAGGCCGTCGGCAATGGCTGCGCCGATGCCCTGGGAGGAGCCGGTGACCAGGGCGGCGCGGCCCTCAAGAGAGAATGCTTTCATCAGGAAGCTTCAGGTAGTTCAGGGTGTTGGTGCAGGCGATGCGGCGCACGACGGAGTCCCCGGCGGCCTTGAGCGCGGCGACCTCCTCGGTGTAGGTGCTGATCAGCTTCACCACCTTGCCGCTGATCTCGGCGGCGTAGCTGTAGAAGGGCGAGTCGCTGCCCCACATGAACTTGTCCGGATAGGCAGCGGCGAGGTCGGCGATGACCCGGGCCGGGTTGCTGTAGTCGGAATCAAAGCGCCGCTCTCGCGGGGCGATGTAGGCCAGGTCATCCACGGCGCCGACGCAGTGGATGCAGTGCGCGGAATTGTCGAACCAGGCGTTAGGCAGCGCCGCAATGCGGTCGAGGCATTCCTTGTCGAACCGGCAGGAGTGGGCGGCGCAGAAGCGGATGTCGGGGTTGGCCTCGGCGATGTCGAGGATGTCGTGCGCCTGTGCCCAGAGGTCGTCCTTCGCGACGCTGCTGTGGATGAGAAAGGGGACGTCCCATTCGCGGGCCAGGTCGAGAAAGACACGGCCCTCATGCGCCAGGCGCTTGATGTCGCTCTGAATGATGGTGCTCTGGATCTTGATGCCGTGGAAGCGGTATTCGTTGCGCAGCTTCAGCAGTTCGGCGGCCTGGGCGTCGGTCCTGCGCATGGGGTCCACCATGATGAAGGGCAGGATGCGCCGGCCCTCCTCGGGAAAGAGCCGCTGGCATTCATCCAGAAGGCGGCGGTTTTCAAAGGCGTAGGGGATGTCCTCGAGCCCGTTGGCGTCAAAGCCAAGGCCGCCGCTGCGGAACTTGGTGACGTCCATCGCGGCGTAGCTGACAAAGGGAAATGCGATCCAGTGGGTGATGCCCAGGGCACCGCCCTCCTGGGTCATGTCCACCATCTGCTGGGCGTAGGGGAAGTCGCCATGCAGATAGAACAGCAGGTCGGCGCCGATGTGATTGTGGCAGTCGATGAGCATCGCCGGAGGATCGGTTCAGGGTTTTCTGACGGCCACCGCCTCGATCTCGTAACGGAGGCTGGGAGGCAGGCAGTGGGTGATCGTGGTCCGGGCCGGTTTCGGGTCCGGGAAGCATTCGCGGTAGAGCTGGTTGTAGAGCGGCAGGTCCTCGGGATCGCGGACATAGTTCCTGGTCTGCACCACGTGGGCGAGATCGCTTCCGGCGGCTTCAAGCACTCTGCGCAGGTTGTCCACGCTGCGACGGAACTCGCCTTCGAAGCTGTCGCTGATGATGCTGCCCTTTTCATCCACGCTGGCCTGGCCGGAGACAAAGATGAGGTCGCCGACGACCACGCTGGGGCTGAACGGCAGGTGCGAGGTGGGTGTGCCGGGATCGCAGGGGTAGGAGACGAGCGGATGATTCATGAATCGAGCGGGTAGACGGGGCGGCGCAGGTGCCTGTAGGGGAGGGTTTTCAAGTTGCTGCTGCAGGGGCCGGGCGTGTCCACCCAGTACATCCGTGCGGCGATGGGATCATAGGCACGGCGATGGGCGACGGCGGCCTTCACGCAGATGGCGGATAGCCGGGTGGGTTCGATGCCCTGGCTGCGCCACTGCCCGAGGTCAAAGGGGGGCGTCTTGATGCTGGTGAGAAGCAGGGTGATGCCCTCGTGGCGCACCACGGCGCAGCGACCCATGTCAAAGACGTCACCGCACATGCTGGCGAGGTGGCTTTGCCTGTCCTCAAGTTCGAAGCGACCATCGTTCAAGGCCAGGACCTCGACTTCGAGTTCAACGGGGCCGGGGTCGATGCGGCTGCCCTTGCCGCCGATGCTGAGGGTGACTTTCGAGCCTTTGCCAGCGGCCTCCGCAGCCCTGACGGCGGTGGGGTCGGCGATGCAGATGGCGCTGTTGCAAACTTGGTTGTCCAGCAGGGCGCGGAGAAGGCCGGTGCAGTCGCCTGGAGCACCGCCGCCGATGTTGTCGGAAGGCTCGACAAGGACGGTCAGGCCTTCGGAAGCGGCCATGACCCGAGGCATGACCTCGGCAAGCGGCGCGTCGGTGACATTGCCAAGGTGCTTCATCTCGGCGGCCTTGGCGGCGAGCTCCGCCAGGCATGCCGACATGGCTGAATCGTCCGTGCCGGTGGCCAGCAGGCTGACACCTGTGAATTCCGTGTCGGCGAAGGCGAAGCCGGCGACGATGCTCAGCGACCAGATGCCCGGAAGGCCTTCCATCCGCCGGGCCATGGTCTCCAGGGTTTTCATGGGATCCTTGGAGGTTGCGGTGCCTGTGGGCGGCCAGACGATGTCAGTGACATGCAGCCGTTGATGCGGGCGCTCGCCGGTTTCCAGACAACGCTGGAGCAGCCGGGCGGAGATGCAGGCCGCCTCACGGGCGTCGGTGTGAGGGTTTTCACGGTAGCCGACGAGGCAGTTGGTGAGCGTCGCGATGGCGGGTGTCAGGGTGGCGTGAAGGTCGAAGACGCCAAAGACCGGCACGTCCGCCAGGGCGGGAAGACGGCGCATTCTGGACAGAAGCTCGCCTTCGACATCCTGGATGGACCGGGCCGTCATGGCGCCGTGGAGGATGAAGTAAAAGGCATCCACGGGCTCGCCGAAAAAAGGTTCGGCATGGGCGAGGAAGTCGCTCCAGAACGCTTCGATGACCTCATCCTCCACGATGGCACCGGGCTGGGCCCGATAGTCCACGGTGGGAAGCATCTGCCAGTTCCAGGAGCGGGCGAGTTCGAGAACGCCGCCCAGCGGTGAGCTGTCGCCCTCGGCCTTGAGCAAATCGAGGCCTCGCGTGACCTGGAAGTCCTGCAGACCGGTTGTGCCTTCCAGGAAGGTGTGGGTTTCATGGAAAAGGCCAGCGATCAACATCCTTGGGCGTTTGGCCGGAGCCTGATGAACGTCGGATGAATCGGGCATGGCGTTAGGTGGCATCGTCATCCGGACAAATCCTCAGATTGCAGGCTTCCATTCAGCGGCGTGTCTGGCGAAAGCCGCCTCTGCACGGACCAGGGCTTCGTCGATGTCCTGCTGACGGTGGGCGAGGCTGACAAACCAGAGGCCGCGCTCGATGGCACGCACGCCCTGCTCGAGCAGGCAGATGCGAAGATGCGCCCAGCGGGGGGCGTCCTGGCGCCTGGCATAATCGCGGTAGTCCTTGACCGGTCCTTCAGCGGCGCCGGGTTTCAGCATCACGGAGTGGAAGGCGGCTCCGGGGCCCTGGGGTCGCAGCGGGACGTTGTGCCTGTCGGCGAGGGAACGAAGCCCGGCCATGAGCTGGCGGCCAAGGTCATTGGCAATTTGCGGGTGCGTTTCGCCAAGGCCCAGCACATGATCGAGGCACCACTTCGAGGCGGCGAGGCAGAGGGGGTTGCCATTGAGCGTGCCCGCATGAACGACGCTGCCCTCGATGATTTTTTTCATGGCGGACTCCTTGCCGGCAAGGGCGGCGAAGGGCACGCCGCCGCCGATGGCCTTGCCAAGGATGGTGAGGTCAGGGGTGAAGCCCAGGTATTGCTGGGCGCCACCGGGTCCGAAGCGGAGGCCGGTGATGGTTTCATCGGCGATCATGAGCATGCCGTCGCGGTCGCAGAGCTCGCGGATGGTTTCGATCTGGCCGGGCACAGGCTCCATGCAGCAGGTGTTGCACATGATGGGCTCGAAGATGATGGCGGCGATCTGTCCGCGATGCCTGTCCACCTGGCGGCGCAGGTGCTCGGGATCGTTCCAGCGGGCGACGACGAAGGTGTCAAGCACCTCGGGAATCACGCCCTGGCTGGGGTGCAGGCGAGAGGGGTTTTCATCATCGCCCCATTTTTCCGGCGGAGGAGCGAAGCCGACGAGGCCTTCATCGGCCCAGCCATGGTAGGCGCCCTCGAACTTCAGGATCAGCGGCCGGCCCGTGTGGGCGCGTGCGAGGCGAAGGGCGGAAAGCACGACCTCGGTGGCGCTGTTGTTGAAGCGGATGCGCTCGGCGCCGGGCATGAGCTTCTGGAGGCGTTCAGCGACTTCGATTTCGAGCTCGCACTGGGCGGCCCAGTGGGTGCCTTTCCTGGCCTGGTCGGCGATGGCCTCCGCCATGCCGGCGGGGGCGTGGCCGTAGAGCAGGGCTCCCTGGCCGATCTGGAAGTCGATGTATTCATTGCCGTCCACATCCCAGACACGCGGTCCGGAGCCATGGGAGAAGTACAGCGGTACGGGCTGCTCCATCCTGCGGATGCCGCTGTTGACTCCTGCGGCGATGCTGTTCTGGGCGCGGGCGAAAAGGTCACGGGATCTGGCGTAGCGGTCGGTCATGGGAGTTGGAACAAACGGTTTTTGCGGGCGTCATATTCGCATTCATGAGCCGGAAACGACGAGTGGCGGCTTGTGGTCTCCGGATGTCACCAAACAGGCGGAATCCGTGCCTCCTTTGCAACACAGTTTGTTGCCAGAACTTCAACGCCTGCTAAATTTGGCTGTCTGAAGGAGGATCCATTGTCAGACAATTGATTCAGCACGCATGTCCGCCCCCCGACTCATCCTTCTCGCGGTCGTCATCCTGTCCTGCGGATGCCAGGCCCCCCCGCGCGGGAACTTCAAGATCACGCTCAAGGACGGCAGGGTTTTCCTCTGCAAGGGGGAGCCGAGGTTCATCAGCAAGACCGGCTATTACCGCTACCACACTTATCAGAACCGTGAATCCCTGCTGCGTGCGGACGAGGTGCTGATGATCGAGGACATTGGCAGCTAGCCTGATGAAACTGGAACAAGTCGGCAAGGCTGCACCGCTGGTGCTGGCGTCAAGGTCGCCCAGGCGGATTCAGCTCCTGCGTGAGGCGGGTTTTGATTTTGAGGTATTCTCCCCGGATGTGGACGAGGTTCATGAGGCCGGGATGCAGCCTGGAGAACTGACGGAGCTGAACGCAAGGCGGAAGGCTCTCGCGGCGGCGGCGCAAAGGCCTGGGGCCGTCGTGGTTGGGGCGGACACGCTGGTTTACCTCAACGACAGGCCGTTGGGAAAGCCGGAAACGGCGGAGGAGGCCCATGCCATGCTGAGGGAGCTCTCGGGACGACCCCATGATGTCTGCACGGGGGTTCACATCGCCTGGGATGCAGGTCGGCAGGGCAGGGGGCTGCATGTGCTGTCGAAGGTGCGGTTCAGGGAGCTCAGCGACGAACGGATCCGGGCGTATCATGCTCTGGTGAACCCCCTCGACAAGGCGGGCGCCTATGGAATCCAGGAACATGGGGAGATGATCATTGAAGGTCATGAAGGCTCCTGGACAAACATCATGGGGCTGCCCATGGAGGTTTTGACCCCGCTTCTGCGGAGACAACTGGACGCTGGGTGCTAAACAAAGAAGGCGGTCCGTGAGGACCGCCTTCAGAAGGAGGAATGCAGCTCTGTCTGCTTACTTGGAGGAGGTGTAAACCACTCCCTTGCCGCTGGTGGCGGCGGGAGCGGGCTCATAGCCGGAAAGGTCAGGAAGCTTTTTGCGCCAGCCAGCGCCAGGCATGGTGTTGTCAACGACCGTGTCGTTGAGGCTGCCCACCATGTAGGGCTTGGTGTCACGGACGACGCAGCGCAGGAGGCCTCCGAACAGGCCGCGGGTGGCGCTTTCCATGGTGTTGGAATAGGTGGACATGACGCCGCAGACGGCGGTTCCACCGGCCTTCATGGTGCGCTCATAGCCATTGTGCACGAAGCCCGAGTAGGCGATGCTCTCATCATGAAGGATGTCCGTTCCCTTGTCGTTGAAGTCATAGACCGTTTCAGCGTAACGGGTGCCTTCCTTGCGGACGATGTTGTTGCCGCGGGTGAGGGAGCGAAGTCCGATGTTGGAATAGTCACGAACCTGACGGGTGCCGAAACCGCTCACGAGCCCGGCCGAATCCTCAGTGACATCCAGGGAGGAGGTGGCGCTCTGGTCAACCACACGCGTGGGATACTTCATTCCCTTGTTCAGATTCGTCTCAGCGTAGTTGGCGGCATCCTGCGAGGGACGCTCGGAGATGTCAGAAAGCTTCAACTTGGAGGCAGTGGAGGAGCAGGACGCAAGGATGGGAAGAATCGCTAAAGCGAAGTATTTTTTCATAAATGCGGTGAGAGCATGTCCAATCAGCTTTGGGATGTCAAAATCAAAGTGCCTGGCTGTCAAAAAACTGCTTTTCCTCACTGACTGGGCAAACGCGGGCGCAAGTGAGGGTAAAAAGCTCTGAGGTATTGGACTGGGCGCTGGCGATCTTGAGGTATGAAGGGAGGTGGCGGCAGCGAAGTGATGGTTGGGTGCATTTTGATTATTTATATTTATTGAAAATAATAAAAATACTTTTTTATTATTGTTAATACAAAGGCATGTCAGCTCACGACTCCAATCCTGATCGAATACTCATTGGCACTCCCGGGCCAGTGACGGGGGGCTTGCTTGACCGGTTGGAGGCAAGGAGGGCTCTGCGTCTGAAGCATGAGCCATCTCCGCATCTGTGGGTTTTGGTGTCGATTCTGGGAGATTTGATCATGGTGGTGGCTGCCGAGCATCTGGCCTACTGGCTGCGCTTTCAGTCCTTCATGCGGGATTATGGCAACTGGATGAATGTGGAACTGCGGCAGTATGCCGGGCACATGACGCTCGGGACGCTCACCCTTCTCCTGGCCCTTGGCTGGCAGGGCATTTATCACCGCAGCACTTTGCTGAGGAGCCGTTGGATTGCCTCCCGGATCGCCCGTGCAGTTCTGATCTGGACCCTTGGCTTCCTCTCATTCACTCTGGCTCTGAAGCTCCAGCCTTCGATTTCACGTGTTTATGTGGCTTTGAACGGGGCGTGCTCGCTGCTTCTCCTGCTGGGCTGGCGCTGGTTTTTCGATAGGTTGCTGCATTGCAAAGGCAGGATTGAATCGTTGCAGCAGCGAACGCTTTTTGTTGGCTGGAACGAGGATGCCCGGCGGCTTTGGCAGACCTTGAGCGAAGATCGAGCCCATGCCTTCAATCTGGTGGGATGGGTGGACGCCTCCGGCTGGCGTGATGAAAATCAGCCGCCGGACGGGGTTCCTTTTGTAGGCTATCTTGAGGATATTCAACGGGTTATCGCCAGACATGAGGTGGACATGATCATCGTGGCCGATCTGCCTAGGGAGCAGTTGATTGAGCTCGCCAACCTCTGTGAACGCGAGATGATCCAGTTCAAGCTGGCCCCGTCGGTCTTTCGCATCTTCGTGTCAGGTCTTTCGCTGGAGACCATCGCCGGGATGCCGGTCCTGGGGGTCAACCGCCTGCCCCTGGACAGCACCCTCAACGTTCTGGCCAAAAGGATGCTCGACATTGTGGGAGCCCTTGTCGGTCTGATGATCAGCGTGCCTCTGATCGCCATCTTTGGAACCCTGGTTTACCTGGAATCCCCCGGACCGGTGTTCTATCGCCAGCGTCGCTGGGGGATGAACGGCGTGTCCTTCGACATCATCAAGATCCGTTCGATGAAGCTGAACGCGGAGAGTTCCGGTGCTCAATGGTGTACTCAGGATGATCCCAGGCGCCTGCGGGTCGGGGCCTTCATGCGTCGCTGGAACATTGATGAAGTGCCGCAGTTTTGGAACGTATTAAAAGGTGAGATGAGCCTGGTGGGCCCTCGTCCTGAGCGCCCGGAGCTGATCTCGGATTTCAAGCACCAGGTCCCGCACTACAACGCCCGCCATGCCGCCAAGCCTGGCATGACCGGCTGGGCTCAGGTCAAGGGCTTGCGTGGTGACACGGATCTTGCCGAACGCATCAAGTGTGATCTGTGGTATCTCGAAAACTGGAGCTTGCTGCTGGACCTGCAGATCATGTTTCTGACCTTTGTTAATAGAAAAAACGCTTATTAATCAGGTTGTGTCTTCTGATTTTTGCTGAGGATGAATTCGGTTTGGCACCTTGTCTAGCTGATCAAGGGCGGCGTGCAAATGAACGGTTGACCATGGGTTTTCCGGCGGTTAGCCTTATGAAGCAACCCGTCCGAGCCTGTGCTCGGTATCCACAGCCCGTAAACCACTGCAAAATGCGCCTTTCCAGTTCTCTGAACGCGCCAGATGCTACTCATGGACCGGCGATGACCTCGCCAGGCAGGCTGTGCCAGGTCAATTTTTGGCCATGGCCCGAGGATTCCATCGTTCACAGCCCGGATGTTTGCCACACCCTCCAAGGTATGATGGAGCCGCAAGGGCGGTTCCGGGCGGGCTCTGTCAGCCTCTGCGCACCGGGCAAGCCGCCTGGGCGTGCCCACGTATCAGCCTGCGGAAGCGGTGTGATCCCAACAAACAGCACCCCAGCCCCAGAAACCAAGACCCATGTCAGACAATGCATCCAAGCAAGGAAACCGTCGCCGCCGCCGTCCTCGCTCCAATGGCGGCAAAACCTTCCGTTCCTCGACCCCTCGTGGCGGTGAAGTGAAGCAGACGGGCTTTCAGAAGTTCCTCAGCGTCATCAGTTTCGGCCTTCTTGGCAAGCCTTCCGAGCTGCCCCAGGTGGCCGTTCGCACGAGTTCCTTTCCATCGAGTTCAGGAAAGCCTGGGCAGAGCAGCCGCCCTCCGCGCGATCGCGATGCCAAGCCTCGCCGGGAGGTCTCGCCGCCTTCCCCTTCTGAAATCGCCACCGAAAGGCTTTATGTCGGCAACCTTTCCTATGACGCTTCCGAGAGTGATCTTTTCGAGCTGTTCAACGGCGTTGGCAGTGTTCGCAATGCCGAAGTCGTGGTCAACAACCGCACCCAGCGTTCCAAAGGTTTCGCGTTTGTGACGATGGGTTCCGTGGATGAAGCCCGCCGCGCGGTGGCTGAACTTCATGGCAAGGATTTCATGGGGCGGCCGCTGCAGCTCAGCGGAGCCAAGCCGATTGGAAGCTCCCAGGGCTCGGATTCCTCCTCCGACGAAGACAGTCAGGAACAGTCGGTGGCCGCTTAAACCTCGGCTCAGATCCTCTGGAATCCCCCGGTCATCCGGGGGATTTTTTTTTGCCTTGAAGCTTGGCAAAAAAGTCAGCCTTGGCTCTGATCATGTCTGGATGATCCAGTTGGTCCTGAAATTGCATCTCGACGATCCGCCGTTCTCACGCTTTGGTTTTCATCGTTTTCTCATCATGATTCACCCGCTTCACCTCCGGACAATCCGCCTCTGCTCCCTTCTGGTCGTTGGAATGGTTTTGTGTCAATGTGCCAGCAGGCCTGACAAGGAGCCGGTGGTGGATGACGGCACCTACTGGAAGGAGGATCACCCGAAGGGGCCGGCAAAGCTGGTCATCAGCCTGGATGAACAGCACATCGGTGTGGTGAAGGGCGGGGAACTGGTCGGGTTGTCGCCCATCTCATCGGGCAGGGAAGGCTACGACACCCATCCCGGCATCTTCAAGGTGACTGAAAAGGACGTGGATCATCGCTCCTCCTGGTATGGCGCCTTCGTTGATGAATCCGGTTTCATCGTCGTGGAGGATGTGGATGTGAGGAAAGACAAACCCCCGGTGGGAACCAAGTTTGTCGGGGCGGAAATGCGTTATTTCATGAGATTCAACGGTCCGATCGGCCTGCATCAGGGCTATCTCCCCGGTTATCCGGCATCGCATGGATGCATTCGTCTGCCGGCCAAGATGGCGGAACGGATCTTTCATGCAATTCCGCATGGCACCCCGGTCGAGGTGCAGCAGAATGCCGAGATTGTCGCGCTCAGACCGCTCGGGGTGCCGCCCGTTCCTGAGTCGCCGGTGCAAGGAGCTGTGCCAGCTCCGTTGCAAAGCCTGGCATCGACCGCCCTGGTCCAGGAACCTCAGGCTGCCCAGCGAGCTGAAAAGCCGGAAATCACAGGGGTTGCCGAATCCCGGCAAGCCTCAGGTCCTTTCGGTTTCCTTGGACTGGGGAAGGTCAAAACAAGTCAGAAACAGCCGCCAGCCTTCGTCACTGCCTATGATGATTCCGAAAAGATGCCTGGGGATAAGGCAACGGTCGTCGCGGCGCTGAAGTACGAAGGGAACGCGAGGCCTGCTCCTGCGATGCAGCAAGATGAGAAGAAAGCACCTTCGTCAGAAAATGCTTGGTTTTTGCGAGCTAAAAAGCCTGAGGCGAAGGCGGCTGTTGCGAGGGTAAAGCCTGAACAAGCACCGTCCACGCGCCTCCTTGATCGCGGTCGCGGCACCGATGTCGTCAGCAGGAAGAATGCTTCGGAAACACCTGCGGCGGTGGTTCGCCCTCGAGTGCAGCCGACCCTGAGGCCGATCACTCCGAATGTGCCGGGCCTGCCAGCCGCTCCAATGACCCTGGCACCCACCCGGTGACGCGGGTCAAGGCTGCCTTCGGCGGCTGCCGCAAGCAGTCAGCCATCTGCGCCAGTGCGGAAGCAGCCAGAGGACGATGATCAGAATCCAAACCGTGCCCAGACAGCAGGCTAGGCCGAGGCTGGAGATGCCGCGGTTGCCCGCAAAGAACAGGCTGGAAAAGCCGATGACCGTGGTCATGCCGGAGAAAAACACCGCTCTGCCCGTGGTGGCCTGGACAAGCCGTACATCGTTGTCGCAGCGTTGCAGCGACAGCAGGATGTGAATGCCATAATCGATGCCGGTGCCAAGCAGCAGGGGAATGGCGGCGAGGCTTGCAAGGTTCCAGCCGACCCCCAGCAGGCTCATGGTGGCGGCCAGGGCGGTCATGCCAATGCTGAGCAGGAGGACGGAAAGCACCAGGTCCTGCCAGCGTCTGAAGGTGATGAACAGAGTCAGTACGATCAGTCCAATGATGGGCAGCATCTGCTGCTCAAGGTCCTTGCGCACCAGGGTGGAAAGGGCGCCGCCCAGAGTTTCCCAGCCCGCCAGCCAGGCCCCCGTTTCCGGGGTGAGCAGCTTCTGGAGTCCGGCCAGTTTTTCACGGTCCGGCAGCCCGGGTTTGCCCGCCACGCTGACCGAGGCCAGGACGACTCCGTCCCCTTGCTTCATCCCGGCGGTCTCGGCGCGGGCGCCGGTCGCAATCATCCGGTTCAGGATGGAGGCTGCGGCGGTCTCGGATCCTCCGGACTTCCAGACTTCGCAGATGCCCCGCATCAGGCCCATGGCGGCTTCCGTGAAACCTGCGGCGTCGATCTCCTGCTCCAGCCTCGGCTGTTCCTTTTGCAGCCAGTCGATGAAAGCACGATTGGCAAGCCGCGCCCCGGGGTCGCCCACCAGCATCGTGGGCAGGGCATGACGCAGGATCGCGCCTGAGTCCCTGGCGGTGTCCAAGGTGCGGCGGAGGGCTTCAGAACGTGCCTTCAACTCCTTCTCAGGGCCGGTGATCAGGACGGGCACGCTGCATTCATTGTCACGGCCAAGCCGTTGCTGAACCCATTCAAAGGTGTCCATGGCCTCGCTTTGGGTCGGCCGCAGGGCCTCGGCGCCGGTGTGGAAGGCCGGCAGGCCCCGGATCGCCAGGATCACGGTTGACGCGAGCAGCAGGAGGGCGGTTCCCAGCCTGGCCAGACCCGCGTGGGAATGCCAGGCGGGGGCCGTGGAAACCGCGTGTCCTGCCTGCCTGCCTGCGGCGAGACGGGGTGCAAAAAAGACCATGACGACAAAGCCGACGATGACTCCCACGGCCACGAGCAGCCCCATTTCCGCCATGCCTGGCAGGCCGCTGAAAAGCAGGGACAGAAACACCACCGCCGTGGTGCAGGCCCCGGCCGCGATTCCTGGCGCGGCGAGCTTTCTGAGTTCCCCCGGCCGCATGGCGGGATGCTGCCGCGCCTCCTGGATGATGAGGACGGCGTAGTCCACGATGATGCCAAGCACGATGGCTGCGAAGCCCAGGGACATGATGCTGAGCTTGCCGACCAGCAGTCCGCCAAGACCGAGCGTGATCACCATGCTCAGCATGACCAGTCCTTGAATCCAGAGCAGGGGGCGCAGGCGTCGGAACATGACCCAGAACAGCAGGGTGATGAGAACCTCGGTCATGCCGATGGTGCTGGACATGTCCTTTTCGATCCCCGCGCCTATTTCCGCCTGGAAGGCCGGTTCGCCTGTGTAGCGAAGCCTGGGCATGCCGAGTTCTTGCCGGTGTTCGGTCACCGTGTTGTTGACGAGGTTTTTCACCTCCGTCAGCCAGGCTCCGGCAGTCTTGTAATTGCCCACCGAGCCCGCCGGGGTGACCATCAGCACCCGGAACGCGCCATCCTCTGAAACCAGCCCGAACAGCGAACCTTCCAGGGCGCCGGCCGCCGATGTGTCGAGGCTGTCGAGAAGCCCCAGGGGGTCGTAGGAGGAGCGCTGGATCTTTTCGGCATCCAGGGAGGTGGACACGGCTTGCAGCGAGCTTTGCAGGCGGGCCTTCACGGCATTGCCCTCCAGTGCGCCGCGCAGCTCCTGAAGCTTCCGGGGATCGGCATTTTCCAGGGACCAGGCCAGCAGGGCTGCTCCGGAGCGGGCCTGGGACTCCATGGGCTGTCCCCAGCGGACTTCCTTCACCAGGCCGGTGTGTTTGCCCAGGACGTCTGCAATGGCCGCGGTGAGCTCTTCGGAGACCGCTTCATCCTCCGCTTCAAGGGCGATGATCAGGTCGCTGCCGCCGGAGAATCCATCCCGAAGCAGCTTGAGGGCGCGGACTTCCGGCACCTCCCCGGGAAGCGTCGCCAGGATGTCCGTCTCCAGGCGCAGCCTTGTAAAGCCGAGAACGAGGACGGGCAGCAGGGCGAGGAGGACAAGCCAGGGTTTCTTCATGGAAAGGTGACGGGTGGCTGGAAAGTGGCGGGCTGGCAAGTTCGGAGGCGGCGGCCGATGACGCAATGCGGGTTTGATTTTTCAGCATGCTGCCGTCCTTTGCCGGGCATTGCATGAATCCTGAACGCCCCCGCAAACCTGTCGGCTCACGAACCTCCGGACGAAAGGCCTTTGGTCGTCCGCACGAACGTGCGCAGGGCGGCGGCGGTGACCGCAGCCTGGGCGGCACCTCCTGGGAAAAGTCGGCCGACTGGTATGACCGCATCATTGGCGAACGCGGCTCCGAGCTTTATCGCGAGGTCGTCATCCCCCGCGCCCTGGACCTGCTGCGGCCGGCACGGGGCGAGCAGATGCTCGACATCGGCTGCGGCCAGGGGGTGTTTTCCCGCGCCATGGCCGAGTCCGGCGCCAGGGTCACCGGCATCGATGCCTCGCGCACCCTCATCCAGAAGGCCCGGACCTACCAGGGGCGCACGGCGATCCGCTATTTTGACCGTGATGCGGCCAGCCTCGAAGGCCTGGGCGAGTTCGACGGCATCTCCGCGATCCTCTGCCTGCAGAACCTGGAGCACCTCGACAAAGTTTGTTCGGCGGCGCTTTCCGTGCTGAAGCCGGGCGGCAGGATGCTCTGGGTGCTGAACCATCCCGCCTTCCGCATCCCGCGCCAGTCGTCCTGGGGCTTTGAGGAGGACCGGAAGATCCAGTACCGCCGCATCGACGCCTACAGCAGCACCCTGAGCATCCCGATCGTCATGCACCCGGGTCGTGCGGACAGCGAGAGCACGGTCAGCATCCACCGCAGCCTGGAGGAGCTGACACGGCCGGCGTTTGCCTCGGGTCTGCTGCTTGGCGGCATCGAGGAATGGCATTCGCACAAGGAAAGCCAGCCCGGGCCGAGGGCGCGGGCCGAGAACCGGGCCAGGAAGGAGTTCCCACTCTTCATGGGC
This sequence comes from Prosthecobacter sp., assembly GCA_044341745.1. Lineage (GTDB taxonomy): Bacteria > Verrucomicrobiota > Verrucomicrobiia > Verrucomicrobiales > Verrucomicrobiaceae > Prosthecobacter. The sequence goes on from JBIIRD010000060.1 coordinate 32,919, forward strand.
CTGCTCTGGCGCAAGGTTTAACCAAATTTGAGGGCTTGAGTTCACGGGGTGCGGAGCGTTTTGGGCGCCGCCTTGCAGCCCCGAGGCAAGGTTGGCACGCACTTTGCTTAGCATGGTTTCGACCGGTTCCAGTAGCCGCCGAAAACATCAACATAACTCAACCTACCAATATGCTGACCAAAAACAGATGGAGTGGATGCCTGGCGGCCGCAGTGGCTGCCGCAACATTCTGGGGACTCACTCTGGAGCCCCGGGCTTATTCCCAAGACGCTGCCGCCGCACCGGCTCCCGCCGCCGCGCCCGCGCCCGCGGCTGCTCCTGCCGAACCCGCCGGCCCCACCCTTGAGCAGCGCATCTTTGACCTCGAAAAATACGTCACCAACGGCCAGGCCGGCAAGGACGGCGACAAGGAGTGGAAGTCCAACATCGCTGGCCCCGGCCCCGGCCACAACGCCTGGCAGATGACCAGCACCGCCCTCGTCCTCTTCATGACCCTGCCCGGTCTCTTCCTCTTCTACGGCGGCCTGGTGCGCAAAAAGAACGTCCTCTCCGTCATCGCCCAGTGCATGGGCATCGCCGGCCTGGTCACCATCCTCTGGTGGGCCTGCGGCTACAGCCTCAGCTTCGGCG
>JBIIRD010000114.1:0-11999 GCA_044341745.1 Prosthecobacter sp.
TGGCGGCGGCGGTGGATGAACGGATGGCGCGAACAGGGCGGCGGGGTTGGTTGGACACCCGCACGAAGATAGCCACTGCAAACAACGTACAATCTCTATCTCCTGACTTGTGGGTAAAGCTCAGAGCTGGCTGCCGCAGTCCAAGGCGGCTGCCGCCGCCGCTGTTTCATGGACCTGTGAGGCGAACGTCAACCGGGCCCCGGTGGTTCACACTTGCGACGTTCTTTTCACCACCAGCTTGTCTCTCCCGCGAGCCTCCGGCATGATGACCAAACACAGGATCAACCCGGCTCCCGGTTGGGGTGGATGGGCTTTCCAAGTGCCGTATTCATCAATCCGAAAAAAAGGCCGCGCCGGTCAGGCAACGGCCCCACACGAGGTTGCAGGCTGACAAGTTTTACTCGCCGAGCAGCTCCTTCACCTTGGGTTCAAGGGCGGCGGCCCATTTGTCGTAGCCGGCTTCCGAGAGGTGCAGCAGGTCGGGCATGATCTCGCGGGTCAGCGTGCCGTCAGGCTGTAGGAAGGTCTGGCCGATGTCGAGAAACTGCACCGTCTGGCCGTCGGCAAACTTGGCAATGAGGGCATTGGTGGCCTCGTTCTGCTGACGCATGGCGTCCGAGGGCTTTTCCCCGCGCGGGAAGATGCCTAGAAGCAGGATTTTCGACTTCGGGCACTTCTTCTTCAGGGTTTCCAGGATCTGCTTCACGCCCTCGGCGGTCTGTTCGGCGCTGCAGTGGTAGGTGGCGCCGTTCAGCTCCTTCTGCGGGCGGCCGACGTGGCCGGTGTTGTTGGTGCCGATCATGAGCACGATCAACTTGGGCGAAAGCCCGTCGAAGTTGCCGTGGTTCAGACGCCAGAGGACGTGCTCCGTGCGGTCCCCGCCGATGCCAAAGTTCGCGGCCTTGCGCGGGGTGTAGAATTTTTCCCAGGTGGCCTTGCCCTTGCCGCTCCAGCCCTGTGTGATGGAGTCGCCCAGGAAGACCAGCGGAGCCTCGCCCTGCTTGGAGATTACGTTGAAGCTCTCGTGGCGCTTCATCCAGCCTTCGTCGCGAGGGACCGGCTGGATGGCGTAGTTAGGGTCGGCGGCGAGGGCGCTCAAGGACAGGAGGGAGGCGGCGAAAAGGAGGCGCTTCATGGTGGGTGGGATGGGAAGAGGCATTCAAAGCGGAGGCGCGCCCCCGGGCAATGTCTTTTCTGTCCTCGAAGAAACAGGCTGCAAACCGCCCGTTTTCTGCTACACGCCCCGCCCCATGCTCACCCTCCGCGACGTCTCCAAGTCCTTCAACGCCCGCCCGCTCTTCACCGGTGCCAAGATGACCGTGAACTATTCCGAGCGCGTGGCCCTGGTCGGCCCGAACGGCGCCGGCAAGTCCACCCTGTTCTCGCTGATCCTGGGCCAGGACACGCCGGACTCGGGCGAGATCATCCGGGATGAATGGACGACGCTCGGCTTCCTGCCGCAGGAAAGCGAGCCCGTGGGAGAGGAGACCATCCTCGACATCGCCACCGGCCGCGCCGGGGAAGTGCAGAGGCTGGAGAACATCCTCAAGGACTATGAGGCCCGCGGCGACGTGGCCGCCCCTGAATACAACCAGGCCCATTCCCAGCACGAGGCCCTCAACGACCCGCAGGCCGAGGCGAAGTGCAAAAAAATCCTCAAGGGCTTCGGCTTCAAGGAGGAGGACTTCAACCGCCCCGCCCGCGAATACTCCGGCGGCTGGGTCATGCGCGCCCACCTGGCCCGCCTGCTCGTCATCGAGCCCGACCTGCTCCTGCTCGACGAGCCGACGAACCACCTCGACCTTCTGTCGCTCATGTGGTTCCGGAACTACCTGAAGAACTACCCCGGCGCCATCCTGCTCATCTCCCACGACCGCGACTTCATGGATGAGCTGATCGAGACCGTTTATGACATCGACGAGGGCAGGCTGGTGGCCTACACCGGCAACTACTCCGAGTTCCTGAAGCAGAAGGAGGAGGCCTGGGAGCGTTCTTACCAGGCCTGGAAGAACCAGCAGAAGGAGATCGAGGACATGCAGGAGTTCATCGACCGCTTCCGCTCCGTGGCCTCCAAGGCGGCGCAGGCGCAGAGCCGCGAGCGGCAGCTGGAAAAGATGGAGAAGCTGGACCGGCCGCGGCCGCTCAAGAAGGCCTTCCGCTTCAACTTCCCCCAGCCTCAGCGCAGCGGCCAGCGTGTCATCCAGCTCCTTAACATCCACCAGGCCTACGGCGAGAAGAAGATCTACCAGGGCCTCGACCTTGAGGTCGAAAAGGGCGAGCGCACCGTGCTGGTCGGCCCGAACGGCGCCGGCAAGTCCACCCTGATCAAGATCATGGCCGGCGTGGTGCCCTTCCAGAAGGGCGAGCGCAAGTTTGGCACCAACGTCCGGATGGGCTACTTCAGCCAGCACCGGGCCGACACGCTCGACCCCGAGTGCAGCGTGCTGGAGGAGATCAAGCGCTGCGCCCCCGAGATTCGCGAGGACGACGCCCGCAGCATCCTGGGCAGCTTCCTGTTCAAGCGCGAGGACGTCTACAAGAAGTGCAAGGTGCTCTCCGGGGGTGAAAAAAGCCGCCTGAACCTCGTGAAGTTCCTCGTCGATCCGCCGAACCTTCTTTTGATGGACGAGCCGACGACGCACCTGGACATCTGGGCCATCGAAGGCCTGATCCTGGCGCTGCAGAAGTTTGAGGGCACCCTGGTCTTCATCTCCCACGACGTGCACTTCATCCGCAGTCTCGCCACCAAGGTGCTGCACATCAACGCCGGCCAGGTCACGCCCTACTCCGGCGGCTATGACTACTACCTGGAGAAGACCGGCGCCGAGGAGAACGCCCGCGCCGCCGTCATCGCCGGCTGACCCGGTCCTGCCTCTGCCGTTTCCCCGTCTCGTCCGCCAGCGGACGGGCGAGTGGGTGCATTGACGAAAAATGCTGTTTACCTGCCCGGGCATCGTTCGTTATAAGCATCCATGCACGACCCACGCATTGACCAGCTTGCCCGCACCCTCGTCCGCTACTCCACCCAGGTCAAAAAAGGCGACTTCGTCTGGATCGACTGCTTTGACGTGCCGGCCTGCGTCGCCCAGGCCCTGATCCGCGCCGTCGTCGAGGCCAAGGCCCATCCGCTGGTGCACCTGCATGACACCACCGTGACCCGCGAGATGATGATGCACGCCGCTGACGCGCAGTATGAGGTCATCGCCCGCCACAACCTGGAGCTGATGAAGCAGATGGACTGCTACATCGCCGTGCGCGGCAGCCACAACATCACCGAGAACAGCGACGTGCCGGCCGAGAAGATGAAGCTGGTCATGTCCAGGCTGAGGCCGTTCCAGAATGAGCGCGTGAACAACACCCGCTGGTGCGTGCTGCGCTGGCCCACCTCCGCCATGGCGCAACAGGCGGGCATGAGCACCCAGGCCTTCGAGGACTTCTTCTTCAAGGTCTGCCTGCTCGACTACGCCGCCCTCATCCCGGCCATGAACGCCCTCAAGAAGCTCATGGACAAGACCCGGGAGGTCCGCATCAAGGGGCCGGGCACCGACCTGCGCTTCAGCCTGAAGGGCCTCAAGGCCATCGCCTGCGGCGGCCGCCACAACATCCCCGACGGCGAGGTCTTCAGCGCCCCGGTGAAGGACAGCGTCGAGGGCGTCATCAGCTACAACGCACCGACGATCTACCAGGGCATCGCCTTCGACAGCGTGAAGCTGGAGTTCTCCAAGGGCCGCATCGTCAAGGCCACCGCCAACAACACCGAGGCCATCAACAAGATCTTCGACAGCGACGAGGGCGCCCGCTACATCGGGGAGTTCGCCATCGGCTTCAACCGCGAGATCCGCGAGCCGATGCGGGACATCCTGTTCGATGAAAAGATCGCCGGCAGCTTCCACTTCACCCCCGGCCAGGCCTACGAAGGCCCTGCCGACAACGGCAACCGCAGCCAGGTCCACTGGGACCTCGTCTGCATCCAGCGCCCCGACTACGGCGGCGGCGAAATCTGGTTCGACGGCAGGCTCATCCGCAAGGACGGCAAATTCACCCTGCCCGAGCTGAAGCCGCTGAATTGACACCTCCACCGCTTCGTCTGAGAAGCCCATGCGCGTCCTGAGATTCCAACGCCTCCTCCTGCCCGCCCTCGCGATTTCGTTCGCTGCCTCCGCCATGGCTGACAACCTCCGCATCGGCCTCATCGGGCTGGACACCTCCCATTCCGAGCAGTTCACGCTCCGGCTCAACGACCCGGCAAACCCCAACCATGTGCCCGGCGCCCGCGTCGTGGCCGCCTTCCCCTGCGCCAGCCCGGACCTGCCGGAAAGCGCCTCTCGCATCGACGGCTTCACCACCACGCTGCGTGACAAGTTTGGCGTCAAGATGCTCGGCAGCATCGCCGAGGTCTGCGCGGCGACCGATGCCGTGATGATCCTCAGCGTCGACGGCCGGCCCCACCTCGACCAGGCCAAGCAGGTCATTGCCGGTGGCAAGCCCTTCTTTCTCGACAAGCCCGTCGCCGCCAGCCTCAAGGATGCCGTGGAGATCTACAAGCTCGCCGAAGCCGCGAAGATCCCCATGTTCAGCGCCTCCGCCACGCGCTGGTGGCCCGGGGTGACCGAGGTGGCGAATTCAGAGAAGCTGCCCGCCCGCGCCGCCTTGTCCTATGGACCCGCGCCCCTGCTGCCGCATCACCCGGATTTGTTCTTCTACGGCATTCACAGCGCCGAGGCCTTGTTCACCGTGATGGGACCCGGCTGCCTCAGCGTCGAGCGCACCTCGGCCCCGGATGTCTCCGTCATCACCGGCCTCTGGGAAGGCGGCCGCCTCGGCACCCTTTACGCCCTGCACACCCTGCCCATGGGCTCAACGGATTATAAAATCATCCGCTTCGGCCAGGAAAAGATCACCGAACAGGCAAGCCAGGGGGATTACACGCCCCTGCTGCGCGAAATCATCAAGTTTTTCCAGACCAAGCAAGCTCCGCTGACCGCAAGAGAGACGCTGGAGATCTACGCCTTCATGGAGGCCGCCCAGGAGAGCAAAAAGCAGAACGGCAAGCTTGTCACCCTGCGTGACGTCCTGACCAGGGCAGGCGCCCCTGAAGCCTGGCTGCCAGCCAAGCCTGCTGACAAAAAAGTCAACGGCTCCGGCACCTGAATCCGGATGGGCGCTTTCCCCCCGGCCTTCGCAGGCAAAAGGTGCCCGCACACCTCATCCAGCCGGGCTCAATCGTCTCCGCCAACCCCAGAAAATCGAGCGTCGAAAAAATTCGTGCAGCTTCTAAGGAGTTGATGATCAACAACCAGACTTATTGCGATAAGGTAATAATTGCCAGCCGCGTAACGGAAATGGGTTTTTACGGTAATGCATATTGTTCCCGGCCTTCCCGTCGTCTCTGCCGGACCCAGTTATCACGGTGGCTGGGCCGCAGTGCGTAGCAAGTTCGTGAATAATCGGAACTGTCCTGCCTTCGGGGTTGATCACTCAGCCCCGGAGGCAGGCAGCTGATCACAAAGCGCCAGCGCCTTGAGGGCCTGGCAGGTCGCGATGTAGGTGATGTAGTGATAGTTGCCGCGGTACAACGAATGCATCCACCAGCGGCCGGATTCCCGCTGCTCCCGCTTCAGCCAGGCCAGGCCTTCCTGCACGCGCCTGTCATCCACCGGCACACCGTTCTGGCGCATCAGGATGACGGCCAGCGCGGTCATGTAGGTGTCGCTTTCCGGCCGGCCGGCATCCGGCAGCCCCTCAATGAGCCGGACCACCGTCTCGCTCATTTCAAAGTGCCAGTCCTGGAGCGCCGACATGTCACGCGTGCTCCAGCCGCCGTCCGCATGCTGCTTCGAGCTCAGCAGCGCCAGCGCCGCGTCGCGTTCCGGCTGCGTGACCAGCTCCGGCAGGTAATGGGCAAGCTGCAGACGCAGGATGCGGTCGAAGTCGTTTTTCGGCGGAGCCGTGCGCAGCCAGCCCTTCAGCTTCTCCACTCTGGCCCGCAGCCGCTCATCCTTCAGTCCCGTCAGCCAGCCGGGGGCGGCGGTGATGGTGCGTGCTGCCTGCAGACTCAGCTCGAAATCCGTCGTGATGTGCGGAATTTCGACCTCGCCATGGCTGACAAAGGCGCCGTTGTCCGACTGGCGCTCAAACATGTCGCGGATGGAACGGTCGGTGTGTTCCGAGGTCTCGCCGGTGACATGCCGGTCCCACTCGGCCAGCCCCAGGCTGCGCCAGACGCTGGTGAAGGCCGCCGGATAGTGCTTATGACCGCTCTTGGTCGTGGCCTCCTTCACCTCCCTGACGTCCTTCGGCACGGACTCGATGAAGTCCGCCAGCACCTCCTCGCTCGGCTTGCCAAACTGCGCCGTCCAGGCCGTGCGCTCGCTCAGGTAGGGCCCGGTGGTGTGGCAGTTCACGCAGGTCTTTTCACGCACCCAGCAGGTCGCGCCATCCTCCAGGTATTTCAGCGCTGCCTTCACGGAATCCGGGCCAAAGGCCTTCACTCGCGGCTCGTCCGCCGCAGGAAGGCTGACCCGGATGTCACCGGACTGGTATTGAAACTCGGGCCTGGGCTTTTTGGCGGGCGTCTGGGCGGCGGCCAGATTGATGGCGAGAAGGGTGGCAGGCAGGATGCGCATGGGCGGAATACGCCGCCGCCCGACGTCTCCTTCCCGACATCACTTCTTGTTCGGCGCTTCCGGCGGGGCCTCCAGCGCCGTGGTGTCGATGACGGCCCCGATGCCGCGCAGCACCTTGTCGGTGAACTGCTGTCCGCGGACCTTCACCTCAGGATGACTGACGGAGCTGTGACCGCCGCCGGTGATGGGCACCAGCAGCGAGGTCACGCCCGCCTTTTGCAGGGCGGCGTGGATGGCCTCGGCATGAAGCCAGGCCACGCGCTTGTCCTGGGTGCCGTGGAAGGTGATGAAGGGCGGGTCGTCCTTGCTGACATAAGTTACCGGCGAGGCGGCGACGGCCTCGGCGTGCCTTTCCAAGGCGCTGCCGCCAAGCAGGCCGCTGACGGCGTCGTCCTTCCAGATGGGCCGGCCCTCCTTGTCGAACATGAGCGCCTGGGTGAAGTCCTCGGGGCCGCAGAGGTTCACCACGCACTGGACACGGCTGCTGAACTGGGTGTTAGGCCCGAGGCCGCCCTCCAGCTCCTTCACGCCTCCGCTCGTGCCAAGCAGGGAGGACAGGTGCCCGCCTGCCGAGCTGCCCCACACGGCGATTTTTTCGGGGTCGAGCCGCAGTTCGGCGGCCTGGGCGCGGATCCAGCGGATGGCGGCCTTGCAGTCATGCACCTGCGCCGGCCAGGACGCCTCCCCGGTCAGGCGGTAGCCCACGGTGACGGCGGCATAATCGCCGGTCCTGGCCAGCTGGATGGCCTGGGCGGCATAGCCCAGCCGGTCGCCGTTGACCCAGCCGCCTCCATGAATCAGGGCCACCACCGGCAGCGGCTTCTCGCTGTTCCGCTTCTTCGGCAGATACACGTCCACCCTCTGCTTCGGGTTGGCTTCGCCGGCGTAGGGCTGGTCGGGACGTGCCTCGACCCCCGACTTCGCGGCGGCCTCCAGGGCGCGCTGCTTCTGGGCGGCCAGATCCTGGGCGGAGGCTGTCGAGAGAAGGAGGAGGGTGGCGAACCAAAAATGCTTCATGGCAAGGGAGGAACGTCCGGTCACGGACGATCCTTCAGACGTTCCCAGTCCGTCTCCGCCCGCGGCCGGCTTACTTCACGCGGAAACGCTCGTCCTCCCACGCGAACGGCGGACGTCTGCCGAGCAGCAGGTCGTAGATCGTGTGGTTCGTCTTCATCATCTCCGCCAGCATCTCCTTCCACGGACGGTCGGCCACGCTGAGCAGGCCGGTGTTGTAGCTCTCGCCGTTGTACCTGCTGAACCAGCGCCCCGTCGTCGCCTGGTCCACCAGCGTGAACCATTCGATGCCGATGACAAAGCCGAGCGCCGCCGCCTGCTCGACATAGTTGCGGTAGGCAAGCCCGCGCTCCTGCTGCGTCCTCACCTCGCGTCCGCCGACGAGCCCGCTGTCCTTCGGCGAGGCCCAGAAGAACTCGCTGAGCATCATCGGCCTGCCGCCGGTCCATTCGTGGTAGCGTTTCAGCGCGGCCGCATCGACGCCGAAGGTGTAGTAGTTGTAGCTCACCACGTCGAGATGCCGGCCCATGATCCGGCAGAGCTGCTCGTCTTCGATGGTAATGGGCTGAAGGCGATTGCCGATCAAAAGATGGTTGGGGTCATGCTGGCGAAAGGCATTCTCCACCTGGGAGAAGCAGGTCTCCAGGAAGGTGCCGACGAAGGCCTTCACGTCGGCCTTCGCCGCCTCCGTGACCACGGCGAGACCGGCGTTCTGAAGCTCATCCCACGAAGCCGCCCCGGCCTGCCAGGCGGTGTTGAAGGCCTGGACCGTGCCGTATCTCGCCCTCAATGAGGTCACAAGCTCGCGTTTGCAGGCGTGCCTGCCGTCGAGCGACGGGATCACGCTCGGCAGCTCGTCGTAGCGCGGCTCGTTGACGATGAACCAGCCGATGAGCAGCGGGTCGTTCGCGCGTGCCGGCACCTCGCGGGCGATGTTTTCGGCGATCTTCGCCGCCGTGGCGTTGTCAAACGGGTCCCAGACCTCGTGGGCGCCCGGGATGCGCGGCACACCCTCCCACTCGTTGACCGGCAGGTGCGTCACATAGGGGAAGTCCGCCTTCACATGCGCCGAAGGCGGCACCGGGCTGAAGGCGCCGATGCTGTTGAAGCCCCACTTTCTGACACGGCCGATCATCCTCGCGGCATGGGTGTCGTAGTCATGTGGTGCGCCGAACTTCCGGATCACGTTCGCGATATAGAATGAAAAATGGTCCGGGTTCGACTCGCGGAAGGCGCTGGCAAACTCGCCCCCGCTTCTCGGCAGCCACTCATAAATGCCCTCGCGGCCCTTCACGTAGGTGTAATCATCGTTAGGCGCGAAGCCGCAGACGCCGAGGTGGAAGAACGCGTTGCCGTCCGGATCGACAAGCCATGACCTGCCGTCCTTCTGCTCCACATGAAAGAAGCCGGTCTTCTTCAGCCCCAGCTTGTCCCCGCTGCCCGGCAGGCCGCCGAAGCGGTCCAGCCCCGGGGCCTGGATGCCGGCGTAGTAGGCCTTGTCCGCCTCCACGTCGGCTCTCAGCTCATCGAGCGACTTCAGCTTGTTCGGAAACACATCCTTCAGGCTCTGGCCAAACGGATCGATCAGCTTCGTCACGGATGTGAGGTCCGAGGTCACCTGGATCTTCGCCGACGCACGGTCCGGCATCCACGGCACGATGAACTGCCAGTGATACACCGCCCAGTTCCACTCCCGGTTGTCCGTGAGCTGCTGAAACGCGAACTCCGGCGTCGTGAACGCAAGGCTCTGCCCCTGGGCGTTTTTGATCGAAAATGTCGTCCCATTCAAACTCGCGAGATGTGGTGGTGAGGCCTTATCCGCCGGAAACTCCCCCTGCTTGTCCGCGATCTGCCACGATCCGCCCTTTGCGAAGCCAATGTCGATCAGCGTCGTCATCTTCCACGATTTCACGTCGGCGGGCGTTCCGCGAAAACTCACGCCCACCGCATCCTTCTCCACCGAGACCAGACACTCCGCGCCATCCTGATACCTGACCGTCGCCTGCGTCCCGGCCGCCTTCACCTCGATGATCTTGTGCGACGGCTCAAACTCCGGGTAGGTCAGCGTGAAGCCGCCCAGGCTGCCTGCGGCCACCTCGATGCCGCCGTTCGTGATTTTCAGCTCGGCGGCGAAGGTTGTGAGGCAGGTGAGAAGAAGCAGAAAAAAGGGTTTCATTCGGTGGTCGATTCTATGCATGTCCAGGGTGGACATGCACGTTGTCAGCACAGGAAAAGCATGAGTAATGACGGTCTGCACTCGGCTATCCAAGTCCTTAAATGTGTCTGAGAATGCGCTGTGATGTCGAGATTCGTCGACTCCCGCCGTAGTTCCGGTGAACATGCTGTCTTCCGAATCTGCCGCCGCCATCCTGCTTGCCGGGCGAATGCCGCTCACGGCGTTCCTTGCGGGCGTGACGAGAGATTTTCACCTCGCGGAGGATGTCTTTCAGGAGATTTGCGTGAAGGCGGTTGCACGTGTGGAACATTTTGAGTCTGCAGAGCATCTTTTGAACTGGGCGCGAAGGACCGGAAAAAACCGCGCCATCGACATTCTCCGCGCCCGCGATGGCCGCTACGTCGGTCTCAGCGATGAAATGCTGGCATTGCTGGCCGATGAATGGCCGGACAAGCCGCACGCCGGCGCAATGCAGCAGGCGCTCGACCACTGCCTCTCGCATATCACTCCGCACAACCGCGAGCTGATGCGCCTGCGCTACTTCGAAAATCGGAAATGCGTCGATGTGGCCGCGATCATGGGGCGCAAGATCGAAACAGTCTACCAGGCTCTCGCCCGCCTGCACAAATCCCTCGGCGACTGCATTCGCGGCCGCCTCCAAGCTGAATCCTCCTCGTGAACGACATCGATTTCCTCGCCCTGCTCATGCGTCATCAAGACGGCACGCTGACACTGGATGAGAACACCGCCTTCGAGGCAGTGATGCGTGACGATGCGTCTCGTCGCCAGCTCTTTGCCGAGGCTCAGCTGCGATCCATGGCTCTGCACGAGCATTTCCGTCAGGAGGTGTTTCAAACTTGCCGCAGTCTCGGCCGCAAACCGGAAAAGAAGCTTTTGTCATGGATCACCCGTCCCATGGCCGCGATGGCCGCCGGGCTCTCCATCGGCCTGTTCAGCGCCTCCTTCGTGTGGGCCATCTCATCGCCCAAGGCGACCACCGAGCGGCTTTCGTCATTGGTGGACGGCAGTTTTGAGCAAAGGGCCGCCGGGCGTGGTTTTCCAAGTCAAACCGGCGTCTGGAGCGGCGACGAGGCGGACATCGTCGAGCGCAAGACGGGCGATGGACGGAAAGTGTTGAGATTTGTGAACCCTGGGGCCGATGAAGCGGACCCCGCTGGTCGCGCCATCTCGTGTGACGTTTTTCAGATGGTTGACCTGCGTCCGCTTCGCGCCGGACTGGTTGAAGCTGCAGATGTGTTTCTCGAGCTCAGCGCGCGGTTTCTCGATGACAGGCCGGCTAACACGAAACCCTCGGTGACCTTCACCGCGCAGATTTTTCTCTTCAGCGGTGATCCGTCCGACATGCATGCACAGTGGCCCTTCGCCGCGCCGGAATCACTCGCCAGTGGAGCCTCGCTGCTGACCACGCCCGGTGGTGACGCCGGGCGTTGGAGACTTGCATCAACGAGAGTGTTCATGCCCTCGGAGGCCGATTTCGCCGTCATCCAGCTCGCCGCCAGGCCCAACATCCGCCCCGCGGTGCTCGACTCACTTTATGCGGACGATGTGCGCCTCACGCTGAAGACTCAGCCTGCGTTGCCCGTTCGTTTAGCACAGCGTTAGCAGGCAGTAGAATGGGGGCAGCCTTATTCCGGTCATTCTTCTGCCTTCAATCACTCCACAGCCGCATGAACCCCCTCCTTCTCACCTTCCTCCTCGTCACCCACCTCCACGCCGCCGAGAGCCAGCGTTTTGACCTCTCGAAGCGGGCCAGCGAGATCGATCCGCGTGCGAAGGAGCACCCGGAGATCAAGTTCACCTTCACCGATGACAAGGGGAAACCCGCCGACCTTCAACATGCCGTTGTGGATACCCGTGTGCCTTCGCAGGGCAAACTCGTGATCTGGCTCATGGGGCACAATCAAGGGTTGTTCGAGCGCATCTCCAGTTACGGCTATCACGGCATCCAGCCGCACTACTCGAACGGCTGGTTCGCTGGCATCACCAAAGCCCAATACGAGGACGGCTCCGGCACCGTGTTGGGCAATATCCGCCTCGAAGCCGCCACGGGCGAGGATCACAGTCCGCTGGTGAACATCCCGAAGCCGGATGGCATGATGGAGCGCTCGTTGCAGTTCGTGAAATGGCTCGTCAAAGCGAACCCCGAGGGCAAGTGGCAGCAG
>JBIIRD010000156.1:0-3658 GCA_044341745.1 Prosthecobacter sp.
TTCCCTCCGGCCCGATGGCCATGAAGTGGTCCAAGCACAAGCAGGACTCGAAGCTGATCAATCCGAAGAACAAGCGCAAGTACACCGTCCTCGTCGTGGGCAGCGGCCTTGCCGGCTCCTCGGCCGCCGCCACGCTCTCGGAACTCGGCTACCAGGTGAAGTGCTTCTGCTTCCAGGACAGCGCCCGCCGCGCGCATTCCATCGCCGCCCAGGGGGGCATCAACGCCGCCAAAAACTACCAGAACGACGGGGACAGCGTGCATCGCCTCTTCTATGACACCGTCAAGGGCGGTGACTTCCGCGCCCGTGAGGCCAACGTCCACCGCCTCGCCGAGGTCAGCGTCAACATCATCGACCAGTGCGTGGCCCAGGGCGTGCCCTTCGCCCGCGAATATGGCGGAGGCCTTGCCAACCGCAGCTTTGGCGGCGCCCAGGTCAGCCGAACCTTTTATGCCCGCGGCCAGACCGGCCAGCAGCTCCTTCTCGGCGCCTACTCCGCCCTTAACAAGGAGATCAACCGCGGTGGCGTGAAGATGTATCCACGCACCGAGATGCTCGACGTCGTGGTCGTGGACGGCCACGCCAAGGGCATCATCACGCGCGACCTTGTCACCGGCAAGATCGAGGCCCATGCCGGCGATGCCGTGCTACTCTGCACCGGCGGCTACGGCAACGTCTTCTACCTCTCCACCAACGCCATGGGCTGCAACGTCACCGCGACGTGGCGCGCCCACAAGAAGGGGGCCTACTTCGCCAACCCCTGCTACACCCAGATCCACCCGACCTGCATTCCTGTCAGCGGCGACTATCAGAGCAAGCTGACCCTCATGTCGGAGTCCCTGCGCAATGACGGACGCGTCTGGGTGCCCAAGAACGCCGCCGACTGCGGCAAGGCGCCCCACCAGATCCCCGAGGAGGCTCGTGACTATTATCTCGAGCGCAAATACCCAAGCTTCGGCAACCTTGCCCCGCGTGACATCTCCTCCCGCGCCGCCAAGGAAGCCTGCGATGACGGACGCGGCGTCGGCCCCGGCGGACGCGGCGTTTACCTAGACTTCGCGGAGGCCATCCAGCAGTTCGGCCAGAAGACGATTGCTGAACGCTACGGCAACCTGTTTGACATGTACGAGCGCATCACCGGCGAAAGCGCCTACAAGCAGCCGATGCGCATCTACCCTGCCGTTCACTACACCATGGGCGGCCTCTGGGTGGACTACAACCTCATGAGCAACCTGCCAGGTCTGCACGTGCTGGGCGAGGCCAACTTCTCCGACCACGGCGCCAACCGCCTCGGCGCCTCCGCCCTGATGCAGGGTCTGGCCGACGGCTACTTCGTCATCCCGACCACCATCGCCCCCTACCTCGTCACCCAGAAGCCCGGCAGCATCACCACCGATCATCCCGAGTTCAAAAAGGCGCTCGAAGAATCCCGCGCACGCACCCACAGGTTCCTCAACAACAAGGGCAAGCGCAGCGTCGACAGCTTTCACCGTGAACTCGGCCTGCTGGTCTGGGACAAGTGCGGCATGGCCCGTGACAAGGCCGGCCTCGCCGAGGCCATCAAGCGCATTCCCGAACTGCGCGAGGAATTCTGGCAGAACGTGCTTGTGCCGGGCTCCGGCGAAGCCGCCAATCCCGAACTCGAGAAGGCCGGCCGCGTCGCCGACTTCATGGAGTTCGCCGAACTGCTCTGCCAGGATGCCCTGCACCGCGAGGAAAGCTGCGGCGGCCATTTCCGCACCGAGCATCAGTATCCGGACGGCGAGGCCAAGCGTGATGACGAAAACTTCTGCTACGCCGCCGCCTGGGAATACACCGGCGACCTCGCCAAGCCGAACCTGAACAAGGAACAACTCAACTTCGAGGAAGTCCACCTCGCCGTGCGCAGCTACAAGTAACCTTGCCATCCCCAGAGCACTCCATGACCCGCGACGAAGAAGCCAGGCTGCTTGACTTTTGTGCGCGCCAGTACGGCGCGTTTCAGGAGGAGTCCTGGCTGAATTCCCCGCCGGCTGCACGGGCTGAACTCGCCGCAGCCTGCCTGTTCCTGGGGGGAGTCGACTGGTTCGGTCATCGTCAGCAACTCGTGAATCTGGGCAGCAGGCTGGTGAAGGAGCATGGCATGACCTTCTCCCAGCTCGTCAGCAGCATCAGCTTTGACTGCGCACGCTTCTCCAACCTGCTCAAAAGGAGGCTTGGCCATGCATGACCTTCATCCTGAACTGACACAGGCCATGGGCATGCTGATGGACAAACTGGATGCCATCCTCCGGGATGGCGGTTATTCCGGTGAGCCTTTGCAGATGTATCTCGCGGGTGGAATGGCGGTCCATTATCACTGCGGCACCCGCTACACTGAGGATGTGGACGCCAGCTTTTCTCATCGCCTGCTGCTCCCTTACAAGGAGCTTGTTGTCGAGTACCTCCGGGAGGATCAGACCCGGTCATCCATTTATCTCGACCCCACCTACAACGACACCTTCGCCCTGCTTCACCCCGACCATCGGGAAGACTCCGTCGAATGGCAGGGCATCGGCAACGAACAGCGCCTGATTCACCTGCGTGTGTTCTGCCCGGTCGATCTTGCCGTCTCCAAGCTTTCGCGTTTCACCCAGATCGACCAGCAGGACATCAGGGACCTCGCAAGGCATCGATATTTCACCACGCCGGAACTGCAAAAACGTGCCGTGGAGGCCCTTGACTATTACGTCGGCGACACCCGCTGGATTCATCTGAACCTTCGCCAGGCCAGCGAGGAGATCGATCATCTCATTCTGGCCTCCTGATTCCTTTCATTCATCCCAACGCCCTCCCATGTCCCTCCTCAATCTTCATCTCAAAGTCTGGCGTCAGAACCGTGGTCAGCCCGGCCACTTTCAGGACATCGAAGCCAAGGACATCCCCGACCACGCCTCCTTCCTGGAGATGATGGACATCGTCAACGAACGCCTCATCCAGTCCGGACAGGATCCCGTGGCCTTTGACCATGACTGCCGCGAAGGCATCTGCGGCATGTGCTCCATGCAGATCAACGGCATCCCGCACGGCCCTGAAAAGGCCACCACCACCTGCCAGTTGCACATGCGCAAGTTCCGCACCGGCGACACGATCTGGATCGAACCCTTCCGCGCCACCGCCTTCCCGGTCATCAAGGACCTCATGGTGGATCGTGGCGCCTTTGACCGCGTCCAGCAGGCCGGCGGCTTCGTCACCGTCCGCACCGGCGCCGCCCCCGACGCCAACGCCATTCTGATCGGCAAGGAAGTCGCCGATGCCGCCATGGACGCCGCCGCCTGCATCGGCTGCGGAGCCTGCGTGGCCGCCTGTAAAAACGCCAGCGCCATGCTTTTCGTCTCCGCCAAGGCCGGCCAGCTCAACTCCCTGCCCCAGGGCCAGCCCGAAAAGGACCGCCGCACCCTGGCCATGGTCCGTCAGATGGACAAGGAGGGCTTCGGCAACTGCACCAACCAGTACGAGTGCGAGGCCTCCTGCCCCAAGGAGATCAGCGTCCGCTGGATCACCAAGCTCAACCGCGACTACGCGGCCGCCGCCATGAAGGAGGCCTTCGTCGGCAAGCAGGAAAGCTCCGACGGAGGAGAATGACCGGCATCCGCTGAAAGCCTCAAAACTTTCCTTCACGCCCGGCCCCGCAAGGTGC
>JBIIRD010000061.1:0-33192 GCA_044341745.1 Prosthecobacter sp.
CTCTTCCTCTTCTACGGCGGCCTGGTGCGCAAAAAGAACGTCCTCTCCGTCATCGCCCAGTGCATGGGCATCGCCGGCCTGGTCACCATCCTCTGGTGGGCCTGCGGCTACAGCCTCAGCTTCGGCGGCGGCGCCGGCGCCACCGCCCCCTTCATCGGCGACCTCTCCTTCAAGTTCCTTGAGGGCGTCTCCCCCTACGCCTCCGGCGCGGGCTACTGGTGGATCAGCGACGCCATGTGGTGCATGTTCCAGCTCACCTTCGCCATCATCACCCCGGCCCTCATCATCGGCGCCATCGCCGAGCGCATGAAGTTCATCTCCGTGATGGTGTTCGTCGCCGCCTGGATGTTCCTGGTTTACTTCCCCTTCGCCCACATGGTGTGGAGCACGACCGGCTTCATGTGCGGTCCGCTCAACCCCAACGCCACGATCAAGGCGATCGACTTCGCCGGCGGCACGGTGGTGCACATGACCTCGGGCTGGTCGGCCCTGGTGCTGTGCATCCTGCTGGGCAAGCGCAAGGGCTACGGCAAGGAGCCGATGGCGCCGCACAGCATGGTGCTCTGCGCGATCGGCACCGGCATGCTGTGGGTGGGCTGGTATGGCTTCAACGCGGGCTCGGCCCTGGGCGCTGACGGCATCGCCTCCAACGCGTTCATGACGACGACGCTGGCGGCGGCGACCGCAGGCTTTGTGTGGGCGCTGCTGGAGTGGATCACGCGTGGCAAGCCCTCGGTGCTGGGCTTCTGCTCGGGCATCGTGGCGGGCCTGGTGGTGATCACGCCGGGAGCGGGCTTCGTGACGGCGACCTCTTCGGTGATCATCGGGGTGCTGGCGGGCGTGGTGCCGTTCATCGCGGTGGCCTACCTGAAGAAGATTCTGGGTTATGACGACGCGCTGGACACCTTCGGGGTGCACGGGGTGGGCGGAACGCTGGGAGCGATCCTGACGGGCGTGTTTGCGAGCCCTGAGGCCAACAGCATCGTGGAGGGCCTGAAGGAAGGGCTGCTGATGAACCAGCTGAAAGCGGTGGCGCTGACGATCGTGTGGAGCGTGGTGGCGACGGTTGTGATCACGATCGTGGTGAAGCTGGTGGTGGGTCTGCGTCCGAGCACGGAGGTCGAGGTGAGCGGCCTGGACCTTGCCGAGCATGGCGAGTCCGGCTACGAGCACTGAGGAGACGCCGGGCAGGCCCCGGTTCGCCTAACCAAAAAATCCAGAGGCCGGTGCGTTGCGTGCGCACCGGCCTTTTTCATTGCACCCGGCCGGCTTCCAGGTAGTGACGGGCCTTCCATGAAAATCCGTGCCCTCTCCTGCCTGCTCTCCCTGGCCGCCAGCCTTGCCTTCGCCGCCGACGACGGCTTCACCCCCCTCTTTGACGGCAAGACCATGAACGGCTGGAAGAACCCCTATGAGTGGGGCACCATCCAGGTCGTGAACGGAGAGATCCACCTCACGGGCGAGAAAAAGTTCTTCGTTGTCACCGAGAAGACCTACGGTGACTTTGTTTTTGAGGGCGACATCCTGCTGCCTCCCGGCAAGGCCAACAGCGGCTTCATGTTCCGCGCCCATGTGCAGCCCAACAAAGTTTTCGGCTACCAGGCCGAGGTGGACGGCGACGAAAACCGCAAATGGTCAGGCGGTCTCTACGACGAAGGCCGCCGCATGTGGTTCATCAGCCCCGTCAAGGGCGACAAGGAAAGCGAGGCCGCCTTCCGCGCCCGGGCCGGCGAAGCCTTCAAGCGCAACGACTGGAACACCTACCGCATCACCTGCCAGGGCAAACGGCTGAAGATCGAGGTCAACGGCGTCGTCACCACCGACGTCGAGGATGCCACGGACGCCAGCGGCGTCATCGCCATCCAGCACCACGGCGAAAAGGGAGCGACCTACAAGTTCCGCAACCTGCGCATCAAGGAGCTGAAGTAAGCCGCCAGCCTGGAAATTGAAATGCCGGAGGAATCCTTTGCCGCCTTCATGGCAAGGGCTCTGCATGACCCAGAGCGGGGCTATTATGCGCGCAGAACCCGCGGCATTGGCGGCAACAGGGGTGACTTCGCCACCGCCGCCACCCTTTCACCGGTCCTTGGCCAGGCTGTCGCCGCCTGGTTGAAAAAGGCGCAGGCCTGCATGCCGAAAGTGCGGCAGGTCATCGAAGTGGGTGCAGGCAACGGCATGCTCATGCAGACCGTCCGGCAAAGCCTCGGCTGGTGGCTTAGGCGTCGGCTCACCTGGAACATTGTCGAAACCTCCCTGCCTCTTCGCGAACAACAAAGGCAACGGCTGGGAGGTCGCGTCCTCTGGCACACGTCCCTCGAAGCCGCGCTGCAGTCATGCCAGGGGCAGGCCTTCATCTATCACAACGAACTGCTCGACGCCTTCCCCGCCCGCCTCGTGCAAAAGCAGGAGGACGGCTGGCAGGAGGTTTTCCTCCGTCACGAAAACGGCATCACCCGCGAATGCCTTCGGCCGCTGGAGCTGAGCTTGGAGGAAAGCAGCAGCTTCTCCTCCCTCAAACACGCCGGCTTCCGCGAAGGCCAGAGAGTCGAGCTTCATGCTTCCGTCCTGGACTGGTTGCGCACCTGGGCACCGCACTGGACGGAGGGAGCGATGCTGACCGTCGACTATGGCGACCTGCTTCCCTCCCTCTACCATCGACGTCCACGAGGCACGGTCAGAGCCTACCTGATGCACCAGCGGCTGGAAGGACCTGCCGTCTATGAAAACGTCGGCCGCCAGGACATCACCGCCGACATCAACTTCACGGACTATCGGGCCTGGGCTGCCGAGTGCGGCATGAAGGAGGCGTTTTTTGGCGGCCAGGCGGACTTCATCCGGCTTCACCATCCAGGAGCCGAGGGCCCGATGGTTGATCCCGAGGGGGCCGGCGGCGCCTTCAACGCCCTGGTGCATGAAAAAACATGAGGAAAGCTCATCCCCTCCGGGAGGATTAGGCTTGCCAGCAAAGGGGCTTTTTGAGACGAAATCTTCATGAGCGTCCCTCAACCTGCCCAACCTACCTTTTTCACCCTCAAGGACGGCCTGGTCGAAAGTTCGGCAGACCAGGTGCTGGTCGATGCCTTCGCGGCGGATTTTCAGGGCCTGAGGCATTTCGGCGGTAAAATCGGGGAGGCGCTCGGGTTTGAGCCCCCATGGTCGGGCATGCTGCAGGAGGACGACCTCACCGTGGCCTTTGCATATTTCGGCGAGGGCACCGGTCCCAACGACCCTGGAGCAGGAGCGCTGACCACCCGCAAGACCCTGCTTTACGAACTGCTGACCCAGGTCACCACGCAGCCCGGTTGATTCCCGCCCCGTCCGCCCATGCCCGCCAACATCACCCCCTCCCTGCGCTCCGCCCTGGAACGCCTTCGCAACGGTGGAGCCGTCAATGGCATCCTCCTGGGCTGGAGGCGGCAGGTGCTCATCAACGCCCTGCCCTTTGAAGAATTCCGCGCCGAAAAGCTGCTCCTGGCCACCCACGACCTCCGGGATCATTTCAGCAGCGGCGGCGACCGCCTGGCGCACACCTTTTGGTTCGGCTTCGACAGCTGCCATGCCCTGGTCATCTACCGGGGCGAATGCACCCTCGTCATCCTTCACGTCCGGGCTGAGGAGGCGGATTTTCTCCGCCGTGCCGGGCAGGCCTTCCTGGATGACTGCCAGCTGCTGATCGAGGGGCTGCTCACGCCATCCACGGCGGGCGAGGTTTCCACTCCCGGTTTCAAGGCGGGCTTTCTTTGACCTCCGGACAGCGCCTCCACCAGCCGAACGGCGCAGTTCCGTCCGCGTTGGCACAAACTGATTGCCGTCGGCTCTTTTCCGCATCATTCAGCCTCCCCGAACGTTCTCCTTTGTCGTGAATCCCTCACCCAAAAAATCCAACATGACCTGGCTTACCTTTGCCCTCCTCACCGTGCTCTCCTGGGGCGTCTATGGCGTCATCCTCCACAAAGGCCGCGGCTACATGCCGATGGGCCCCGAAACCCCGCACGCAGGGCTGAAGGCCTTCCTCTTTGTCTGCATCGCCTACGCCCTGATCGGCATCGTCTCCGCCCTGGTGCTGAAAGCCCGCGGCTCCAACTGGTCCTTCACCAGCACAGGCATCTCCTGGAGCCTGGTGGCCGGCGTGGCGGGCGCCCTTGGTGCGCTCACGCTCGTTCTGGCTCTCGGCGCCGCGTCCCCGATTTACAAGGGAGCGGCGGCCGCCGCCGTCATGCCTATTGTTTTTGCCGGCGCCCCCGTGGTGAACACCATCACCGCCATGCTCATCCATCCGCCCGAAGGCGGCCTGAAGTCCATCCCCATGCCCTTCATCGCCGGTTGCATCCTGGCCGTCGGAGGCGCTTTCCTGGTCGCCAAATACGCCCCCTCGAACACCGGTGGCGGCACAGCCCACAAGCCTGCGACCGCCGAACCCGCGAAACATTGACCCCACGCCCAGCCGCCCTCTTCCCGGCATGAGGACTCCCACCAGCCCGCGGCAGCTTTTCCAAATGCTCGACTCGGGCCGCATCACCCGCGAGGAGTTCCGCGCACGCATGGCGGAATGCGCCGAGGAGATCATCGACGAAATGCAGGAGGACCACCTCAACCCGGTGGCGGCCTTCATGGAACAGGTGCTCAGCCGGCGGGCCGCCTCCAAGCTCCTTCGCAAGCATGAGGAAGCCCTGATCCGCGAGGTTCTGCAGGCCCTTTCCGAAGTGGAGGACTTCGCTCCAGCACGCTGGCTCTGGAACGCCGCCCACCCCCACATGCCCCTTCACGCCTTCTTTCGCAGCAAGCGCGAGCCCGTGTTCCGGGTCGTCATGCTCGACGCCATGCCCCAGCTCATCGCCGTCACCGTCGAATACGGCACGCCCGGCATGGACGGCCTGGTCCGTGAAAACCTGCGGCTGCGCCGAGACCGACGAGGCCGCCTGGGGTTGGAAAGACGCCAGCTAGTCCCTGATTGATCGAGCGTCGGCGGCCGTTTCAAAGCTCGCCCTGGCAAATTCACCCTCATGAAATCAAGCCTGGTTCGTTAAGAAACATCCCGTGATCACCATGAAACCCGTCCTCCTGCTCCCGCTTCTCGCCTGCACCCCCCTCCTGCAGGCGCAAAACGCCAGCCCTTCCACCGCCCCGTCCCCCGCCCCGGCAAAATTGACCGAAGCCCAGGTATCGAATGTCCTCAGTCAGCTTCAGGAGCTTGAAAAAAGCATTCTGGCCCAGCGCAACAGCAATCTTTCCTCCATCCTCGCCAAGCTCAACGACGCCATCTCCAGTGACCAGGCCGCCGTCAAGTTCTACACCGACTGCGACGTGCTGGTGAACAGCGAACGCAAGGAGGGCACCAAGGCCGAGGCACGCCAGCGAGCCGAGCAGATCGAACGTGCCATGGACCGCAGCAAGGCCAAGGGTGGCGGCGGTGGTGGCGCCGGCGACGACGAAGGTGAAATGGGCCTGGCCCTTCGCCTTGGCCTTCGCTACCTTATCCTCACGCTCGAGGCCCATGAGGCCAAGGATGAGGAATTCAAGAAAATGGCCCCCAAGCTCCAGGCCTACATCCAGGACCTGGTCGCCTCCGCCCCCAAGCTCAAGGGACGCGCCATGAACAACCTCCTCCGTGTCGGTGGCAATGGCAGCCCCGTGGTCGAAGCCTTCCAGTTGGACCGCTTTCTGAACAGCCCGCATTGGAGCCGCAGCCCGGTGGACTTCGGCAGCATTTACCAGCAAACCCTGTTCTACATCGCGAAAGAAGAGCAGGCCCAGGATTCGCTGCCAGCCCTGTTCGACAGCCGGATCAATTCCGAGGCCGCTTTCCGCAAGGAGCAGATGCCCGCTCCCGAATACGCCCTCTGGCTGCAAAATGAATTCCCAGCACTGCGCTGGGACCGCGCCATCTACCTCTATAAAAATGGCAGCTCCCCCGTCCAGGCCATGGGCGACATGCTCAAGGTGATCAAGGAGTTCCCAGGCCACGCCGACGCCCCCAAATGGGTCGCCGAATTGCGCACCCTGGTGAATGAATCCTCCGCCGTTCCGGCCACCAGCGCTGCGGACAACCCTGGCACCAACTGATCATGCGCAGGCTTCTCCGCAGCTTCCGCTGTGCCTTCTCGGGCATCGGCTGGGCCTTGCGGACCCAGGCCAATCTGCGCATCCACGCCGCCGCCACTCTCGGCGTCATATCCCTGGGACTGATCGACCACCTCGCCGCCTGGGAATGGTGCGCCATTCTTGGCTCCATCGCCCTGGTCTGGTGCGCAGAACTCTTCAACACCGCCCTGGAAATCCTCTGCGACCGCATCACCACCGAACCCGACGAACACATCCGCCGGGCCAAGGATGCCGCCGCCGGAGCCGTGCTGGTCTGCGCAATTTTGAGCGTGATCATCGCTGCCTGGGTGTTTTTTTGAAACCCGAAGCCGCAGACTGAGGGTTCACGGCGGCCTTGGAAGCCCGCATTTTTTAGTTTTCAGAGTCCTTCAGCCGTCTAAAGAGCCTGCCCCCACCTCCTGCCATGCTCAATCCCCGCTCCTCGTTCCTGATCGCCGCCCTCGCCCTGCCGGCAGCCGCGGCTGACAAAGTGGACTTCAACACCCAGGTGAAGCCCATCCTCGAAGCCGCCTGCACCCACTGCCATGGTGCGGAAAAGGACAAGGGCGACTTCCGCCTGCACACCAAGGAGGACATGATCAAGGGCAATGAAAACGGCCCGGGCCTCACCCCTGGCGACCTCAAAAAAAGCGCCATCTACACCACCCTGATCCTGCCCCATGACGATGACATGGTCATGCCCCCGGAAAAGGAAGGCCTGCTCGACAAGTCCCAGATCGAGGTCATCAAGGCCTGGGTCGAACAGGGTGCCGTCTGGCCCGCCGGAGTGACGCTGGCCGTCAAGCCGCGCATCGACTTCGTCAAGCACATCCAGCCCATCCTGGAGCAGAACTGTGTCAGCTGTCACAACCCCGAAAAGGACAAGGGCGACTGGATTCTCAGCACCCGCAAGCAGGCCTTTGAAACCGGCGAAAACGCCCCCAACATCGTCCCCTTCAACCTCGAGATGAGCGCCATCTACCACCTCACCACCCTGGCCGAGGATGAAGATGACCTCATGCCTCCGAAGAAAAGCGGCGGCCCCCTCAAGAAAGAGGAGATCGCCATGCTCAAAGGCTGGATCGAGCAGGGCGCCGTCTGGCCTGCCGACATCAAGCTAGTCGCCAAGGAAAAGACCGCCGTCGCCACCAACAACCCCGACACGATGGAGCTGGTGAAGAAGATCCACTCCTTCATCGTCCAGACCTCCAAGGAAAAGCAGGAGTCGGAGATGAAGAACTACGACACCAAGGTTCCCAAGACCGGCGCCCCCTACTCCATGGTCGCCATCAAGGGCGGCGAGTTCATGCTCGGCAGCCCTGCCGCCGAAGCCGGCCGCGCCGATGACGAAGGCCCGCAGGTGAATGTCAAGATCAAGCCCTTCTGGATGGGCAAGTTCGAGGTCACCTGGGATGAGTATGAACCCTTCCAGCTCACCAGCGAAGGCCGCAACAAGGACGGCAGCCGCAAGGTCTGGGCCGCCACAGACAAACCCGAGGACCTCATCTCCCAGCCCACCCCTCCCTACCAGCCGATGGACTTTGGCATGGGCCGCAACGGCTTCCCCGCCATCTGCATGACCCAGCATGCCGCGAACAAATATTGCCAGTGGCTGTCCGCCCAGACCGGCCACTTCTACCGCCTGCCCACCGAGGCTGAATGGGAATACGCCGCCCGTGCAGGCACCAAGACCGCCTACTTCTTCGGCGATGACGCCTCCAAGCTGAAGGAATACGCCTGGTTCTTCGAAAACGCCCCCAACTTCCAGTACAGCCTCGTCGGCAAGCTCAAGCCCAACCCCTGGGGCCTGCACGACATCTACGGCAATGTCTGTGAATGGACGCTCGACCAGTATCTGCCCGACAGCTTCAAGACCATCGCCTCCCTCGGCGGTGACAAGTGGATCCCCTCCAAGACCCCCTACCCGCACGTCGCCCGCGGCGGTCACTACGATGATGATCCTGAAATGTGCCGCAGCGCCGCCCGCCGTGCCTCCGAGCCCGGCTGGAAGCAGCAGGACCCCCAGCTCCCCAAATCGATCTGGTACCTGACCGACGCCACCTGGCTCGGCTTCCGCATCGTACGCCCGCTCGAGATCCCGACGGTCGAGGAAATGTTCGCCGCCTGGAACAACGGCGTCGCGAAGGAATAACCCACCTTGTTTTCTATCGAAGCCGGGCAAGCCCCGTTGCTTCATGATTCCCCCTGGTCATGGTGTGCGTAACTGCCACCATGACCTTTTTTCATTTCATCCTCGCCTCCGCCAGGCACTACTGGCGCGGCCACCTGGGCCTGCTGCTCGGCGCCTTCCTGGCCTCCGCCATCCTCAGCGGATCGCTCCTGGTCGGCGACTCTGTCCGGGCCAGCCTCCGCCGGGTTGCCGAACTGCGCCTCGGCAAGGTCCAGTCCGGCCTGCTTGGCGGCGACCGCTGGTTCACCGCTGCCCTGGTGAAAAAATCCGGTGCCGAGCCGGTCATCATTGCCGTCGGCTCCACCGCCAGCGCCAGTGGCAAGGCCCGCGTCAACGGCACCCAGGTCCTCGGGGTGGACCCCGGCTTCTGGAAACTCTCCACCCGCGGCAAAGAGCAGAACTTTGCCCGCAGCGAGGTGCTCGTGAACGAACCGCTGGCCCGCAAGCTCGGCATCCAGGCCGGCGACACCGTCATCGTCCGCCTGGAACGCCCCAGCGCCATCTCACGGGACGCCCCTCTATCCGGTTCCACCAACCAGGACGTCTCCCTGCGCCGCAAGGTGGCCGGCATTGTGACGGCAGAGGATTTCGGAGCCTTCCAGCTCACCGCTTCCCAGATCACCCCTGACACGGTCTTTGTCGGGCTTGAGGATCTGCAGGTCCAGCTGGAGATGGACGGCAAGGTCAACGCGGCCCTGAGCCCCCAGGCCACCCTCTCAGCCAACGCCTTCGAAGAGGCCAAAACCCTGGATGACCTTGGGCTCAAGCTCACTCGGGTCGCCGGTGGCCGGAAGGAGTGGGAGGTCAGCACCGGCCGTGTCTTCATGGATTCCAGCCTTGCCTCCAGCCTGCTCAAAAGGGATGCCGCCTATGGAGCGCTCACCTACCTCGTGAACGGCCTGAAGTCCGCCAGGGGTGGCACCCCCTACTCGATGATCACCGCCGTGGACCGCATCGGCGGCGAGGGTGACGGCATCACCATCTCCCAATGGCTCGCCGAGGACCAGAATCTGGCCGTCGGTGATGAGGTGGAGGTCTTTTACTTTGTCGTCGGTCTCGGACGCGAGCTGAAGCAGCAGTCGGCGAAGTTCAAGGTGCGCGGCATTCTGCCGATGACGGACCCTGAGGTCACCCGGGCCTGGACGCCGGAGTTTCCGGGCGTGTCCGACGTCGACAACTGCCGCGACTGGGAGCCGGGCATCCCGATGGACATGAAGGCCATCCGCGACAAGGACGAGAAGTACTGGGATGATTACAAAGGCACGCCCAAGGGCTTCATCAGCCTCGCCGCCGGACAAAAGCTGTGGGCCAACCGCTTTGGCAGCCTCACCGCCGTGCGCTTTCCAGACAAGGGAGAGGACGAGGCGAAGCTGAGGACCGAGCTTCTCGCCAGCCTGCGCCTCTCCGACATCGGCCTGACTCCGCGTGAGTTTAAAAAGGATGCGGACGCCGCAGCGAAGGGCAGCGTGGATTTCGGCGGGCTGTTCATCGGTCTGAGCATGTTCCTCATCGCCGCCGCCCTGGTGTTCGCCGCCCTGCTCTTCCTCTTCACCCTGGAACGCCGGGCCTCGCAGGTCGGCCTGCTGCTCGCGCTCGGCTGGACGCGATCCCGGGTCCGACGCGCCCTGCTGGGCGAGGCGGGTGTGATCGCCCTGCTTGGAAGCATCGTTGGTTTGGCTGGCGGCGTGATTTACACCCAGGCGGCCCTTGCCGGGCTGCGCGGCGCCTGGTCCGGAGCCGCCCAGGGGCTGCCGCTCATCTACTCGGCCAGCCCTGCCGCCCAGGTTGGCGCCGCCGCAGGTTCGGTCCTGATCGTCCTAGGAACCCTGTGGTGGGCAAGCCGGAAGATGTTCAGCAAAACCCCGCGTGAACTCTGGAGCGGCGATCAATCGTCGCTGCAAGGCCCGGCCCATGCCTTGTCCGCCTTCCGCCGGGCTCTTCCCTGGCTGCTCACCTTCCTCGCCATCGGCCTCGTTTTCGGAGCCAGGTCGGCCAAGGCGCCCGAGGTCGTCGCGGTCATGTTCTTCGGCAGCGGCATGATGCTCATGATCGCCGGCCTGCTCTTTGCCGGAGCCTGGATGCGGCGTGACCGCAGCTCGCTGGCACAGTCGCTCGTCCAGATCGGCATGCGCAACATCTCACGACGCCCCTCACGCAGTCTGGCGGTCATCGGCATGATGGCAGGCGGCATCTTCCTCGTCACCGCGGTGAACGCCTTCCGCATGAACGCCGGTGACGTGACCAAGCATGACTCCGGCACCGGCGGCTTTGCTCTCATCGGCGAATCCTCCCTGCCCATCTACGAGGACCTGAACTCCAAGGCCGGCATCGAGGCCTTTGGGCTGGACGAGGAGCTCATGAAGCAGGTGAAGGTCATCCCCTTCCGTGTTCGTGAAGGCGACGACGCCAGCTGTCTCAACCTCAACCGCGCCCAGAAGCCGATGCTGGTCGGCGTAAACCCTGACCTGCTCACAGGGCGCTTCCGGTTTGCAGGCGGCACAGACTGGTCATCCCTCCATTCTCAGACCGGCTCCGCACACCCAAACGCCATCGCCGACCAAGCCACTGCCATGTGGGGGCTGGGAAAAGGTGTGGGTGACACCCTGGCCTATACAAACGCTGCCGGGGAAACCGTTGCCATTGAACTGGCCGGCCTTCTCGGCGGTTCCGTGCTCCAGGGCAAGATGATTGCCAGCGAGGCGGCCTTCCTGCAGGCCTACCCCGATGCGGCTGGCTACCGCTTCTTCCTCATCGACTGCCCGGCCTCCAGGCTTGAGGAAGTCAGCAGTCATCTGACGCGCCAGCTTGAGCAGCGCGGCCTTGCCCTTGAGCCAGCGGGCCGCCGTCTCGAAACCTTCCTCGCCGTGCAAAACACCTACATCGGCATCTTCACCATCCTCGGTGGTCTGGGCGTGCTGCTTGGCACCGCCGGCCTCGGCGTGCTCGTCGCCCGTCATGTGCTCGAACGTCGCGGTGAACTTGGCCTGATGCAGGCGCTCGGTTTCCTGCCCGCCGCCCTTCGACGCCTGGTGCTTGGCGAACACGTCTTCCTGCTCGTCGCCGGCATGCTGCTTGGCGTCGTCTGCGCCCTGATCGCCGTCTGGCCCGGCGTCAGCCAGGGCGGCGGCGACCTGCCGATCCGCTTTCTTGCTGCGCTGCTGTCCGGCGTGCTGATTTGCGGTCTGCTCACCTGCTGGCTGGCCGTGGCCTCGGCCGTACGGGGCAGGCTGCTGGAATCCATCCGCCGCGAATAGTCTTGAAGGGGCATGGACTGAGGCAGCCCTGCTGCCGTCCACCACCCCAGACTCACCTCCTCACCCAAACCGCTCCGCGCCTGCGCAGCCTCCCGCCTGCTCCAACACCTCACGACCTTCCCGCCAGCAGGGCTGGCTTCAATAAAGCTCAGAGCAGGCTGCCGCAGTCCAAAGGCTTCGCCCCCAGACTCACTTGCCCTGCTGCGCCCAGAAGGCATCAGGCGGCATGAGGTCACGCCCCTCCTCGTCAAACTTCGTGCCGATCTCCTGCACAGGCAGACTGCGGGCCACGTCCAATCCCGTCTTGATGCTCGCTGGCGTGAAAACCAGACGCGTCAGCGACAGGCCCTTCAGCGGTGTCAGGTCGGTGACCGGCGTTTCGCCGATGTGCAGACGCTGCAACGCGCTGCCGCTGAGCGGGGACAGGTCCGTGACCTTCGTCTTGTGCAAGGTCAGGCTCACCAGCGGCATGCCCTTCAAGGCGGCAATGCTGGTGACCGGGGTGCCGGTCAGCCAGAGCATCTGGATCGGCGACTTTGCCAGAGGAGCGATGTCGCTCACCCGGGTGTCCACAATGTTCACCTCGACCAGGGGCGCACCTTCGAGAGCGCTGAGATCACTGACCGGCGTGCGGCTGAGGTAGATCTTTTCCAGCGGCATGCCACGCAGCGGCGAAAGGTCGGTCACCGGGCTGTCCTCCAGATAAAGCTCCACCAGCTTCATGCCCTTGAGCGGACGGATGTCCTTGATCGGCGTGCCGCTGAGATCGAGGGCCAGCGGCGAAAAGCGCGTGAGAAACTCCAGGCTGGACACCTTCGCACCGCGCAGACTCAACGCCACGGGCTCGCCCTCCTGCATGTTGAACTCGCCGCTGCCATCGTAGCCGGGATTGTGAAACTTGATCTCCGTGTGCAGCATCTCCGCCGTCCAGAAGGTCTTCTTCGGAACCGCCGGCTTTTCCACAGGCGCGGCAGTCACGGCAGCCGGAGCGGCAGGGGCGGGCGCGGCAGCGTCAGCTGGCTTGGAGGCTTCAACCGGGGCAGGTTTTTCTCCGCAAGCGGCGAGAACCAGGAGCAGCGGGACGGACAGGAAAAGGGACTTCATGAGGGCGACCATGAACGAGGCGGCATCGCCCTGTCCATCATCAAATGCGCACCAGCCTTGCCTCGGCGGGGTGGCGGTGCCATAACCGCCCCTTCCCGTGTAAAAATTCAGACCTGAAAGCATCGAAACCCCAGGCCCGTTCCCTACGCCCCTCATGTCCAAAGCTCCCTCCAACTCCGGCCGCAACATGGCCCTCACCGCCGCCTTTCTGGGCTGGCTCTTCGACGGTTTCGAAATGGGCCTCTTCCCCCTCATCGGCAGCCCGGCGCTGGCGGACCTGCTGAAGGTGGAGCCGAGCAACCCTGTGGTGCTCAACTGGTTCAATGTCATCCTTGCCACGTTTTTGGTTGGGGCCGCCACGGGCGGCGTGCTCTTCGGCTGGCTGGGCGACCGCATCGGCCGCGTCCGTGCGATGAGCCTCTCCATCTTCACCTATGCCATTTTCACCGGTCTCTGCGGCCTGGCGACCGAGGCCTGGCACATCGCCGGCCTGCGCTTCATCGCCTCCCTCGGCATGGGCGGTGAATGGGCCCTCGGCGTGGCCCTGGTCAACGAACTCTGGACCAAGGGCAACCGCGCCTTCATCGCCGGCATGATCGGCGCCGCCGCCAACGTCGGCTACCTGTTGGTCGCCCTGCTCAGCCTCTCCCTCGTCAGCTTCATCGCCGAGGTGAAGGACATCTTCATCGCCTGTGGCATGGGCCAGCAGCTTGCCGACTCCTGGTTCTCCAACGGCGGCTGGCGTTTCCTGATGATCACCGGCGCCCTGCCCGCCCTGCTCATCTTCCTCATCCAGATCTTCGTCCCGGAAAGCCACAAATGGGAGGAGGAGAAGGCCAGCGGCGCCACCAGCCACTGGAGCAACAGCGACATGCTCGGCGTGCTCGCCGGCGGCCTGACGGCCCTGGTCATCATCTTCTCGTGGTCCCCCCTCGGCCCGCAATACGGCATCACGCCGACCTACGCCGCCATCATCACCTTCACCGGCCTTGGCGTGGTCTTCTGGGGTTACGTCTTCCCTGTGAAAAGCTACCTCCGCCGCGCCGGCATCGCCGGATCCATGCAAAGCGCGGACAGCGCCCTGATCATGCGTCACCTGCTCATCGGCGCCAGCCTCGCGGGCGTGGCCCTCCTCGGCACCTGGGGCGCCGCCCAGCAGGCCCCCAAGTGGGCCATCGACCTGAACAACGCCACTGGCAAGCTCAGCGCCCATCCCAAGGAATACGTCCAGATGACCACCTCCGTCGGCGCCATCATCTTCACCCTCATCACCCCGATCATCGGCGACCTCCTCGGCCGCCGCCTCACCTACAGCATCTGCTGCGCCCTCGCCGGCCTGTCCGCCGTGGCCTTCTACCAGTTCTGCCACACCATCGACACCACCTTCTACGTCGCCGCCTTCTTCATGGGCGGCCTCACCGCCACCTTCTACGGCTTCTTCCCGCTCTACCTGCCCGAGCTCTTCCCCACCAGCGTCCGCGCCACCGGCCAGGGCTTCTGCTTCAACGTTGGCCGCATCATCGCCGCCGTCGGCGGCCTGCAGATTGCCAACCTGGTGGGTCTGTTCGGCACCGCCGACACCCCGGCCTTCGCCAAGGCCGCCAGCGCCTACACCATCCTCTGCGGCATCTACCTCGTCGGCATCTTCATCGTCTGGGCCGCCCCGGAGACCAAGGGCAAGGGCTTGACCTGATTCCCAGCCCCTCCCGCCTGCCCTGAATCTTGCCGCAAGGCCTCTCCACGCCTTGCAAAGACACGTCCGCCGTGGACAATCGCGCGCCGGTTCACCCGGCGCCCGCCCCGTTCCCCCAACCACCCCCGCCATGCCCAAGAAGTCCGCCTCTGCCAAAGCTGAAATCGCCGCCGCCTCCTCGATCCGCCCGATCCGGAAGCTCATGGTCGCGAACCGCTCTGAAATCGCCATCCGCGTCATGCGGGCGGCCACCGAGCTCGGAATCCGCACCGTCGGCATCTACGCCCAGGAGGACCGCTTCTGCCCCCACCGCTTCAAGGCTGACGAAGCCTACGAGCTGAACAAGGACAAGGGACCCCTTGGCGCCTACCTCGACATCGACGGCATCGTCACGCTGGCCAGGGAAAAGGGCGTGGACGCCATCCACCCCGGCTACGGCTTCCTTTCCGAAAACCCGGACTTCGCCCGCGCCTGTGAAAAGGCCGGCATCATCTTCGTCGGCCCAAATCCGAAGATCCTCACGATGATGGGCGACAAGACCGCCGCCCGCAGCGTCGCCCGCAAGCTGCGCGTGCCCATCCTGGAAGGCACCGACGAACCGGTCAGCGACCGCAAGGAGGCCCTGACCATCGCCAAGAAGATCGGCTTCCCCCTCATCATCAAGGCGGCCTTCGGCGGCGGCGGACGCGGCATGCGCATCGTCCGCGAGGCGAAGGACCTCGAGAAGCTGCTCGACGAGGCCCAGACCGAGGCCGCGCGCGCCTTCGGCAACGGCGCGGTCTTCCTCGAAAAGTTTGTGGGCAAGGCCAAGCACATCGAGGTGCAGATCCTCGCCGACAAGCATGGCAACGTCCTGCACCTCCATGAGCGCGACTGCTCCGTGCAGCGCCGCCACCAGAAGGTCATCGAGCAGGCGCCCAGCTACGGCGTGAAGCAGGAGATCATCGACGGCCTCTGCGATGCCGCCGTGAAGCTCGCGAAGGAGGTCGGCTACACCCACGCCGGCACCGTCGAGTTCCTCGTCGATCACGAGAGCGGCGAGTGGTACTTCATCGAGATGAACCCCCGCATCCAGGTGGAGCACACCGTCACGGAGGAGATCACCGGCATCGACATCGTCCGCAGCCAGATCCTCATCGCCCAGGGCCACCGCATGCATGACGAGCCGCTCGCCCTGCCCGCCCAGGACAGGATCGAGAAGAGTGGCTATGCCATCCAGTGCCGCATCACCACCGAGGATCCCGAGAACGGTTTCACGCCCGACTTTGGCAAGATCCTCACCTACCGCAGCGCCGGCGGCTTCGGCATCCGCCTCGACGGCGCGCTCGGCGCCACCAACGCGGTCGTCACCCCCTACTACGACTCCATGCTGGTGAAGATGACCGTCTTCGCCCGCACCTATGAGCAGGCCCTCGACCGCATGGACCGCGGCCTGCGCGAGTTCCGCATCCGCGGCGTGAAGACCAACATCCCGTTCCTCATGAACGTGGTGCATCACGCCGACTTCCGCGCCGGCCAGGCCACCACGCGCTTCATCGACAACAACCCGCAGCTGCTCCAGTTCGCCGCCCGCAAGGACCGAGCCACCAAGCTGCTCAGCTACCTCGCCGACACCATCGTCAACGGCAACCCCTTCGCCAAGGGCCACAAGCCCTCCGGCGTCTTCACCGTGCCCCCCATCCCGAAATACGACCACCGTGTCGCTCCGGCCAAAGGCACCAAGGACCTGCTGACCGAACTGGGCGCGGAGAAGTTCTGCAAGGACTGGGTTGCGAAGCAGAAGCGCCTGCTCATCACCGACACCACGATGCGCGACGCCCACCAGTCGCTGCTCGCCACCCGCATGCGCACCTTTGACATGCTCGCCGTGGCCGACGCCGTCGCCCGCCGCACACCCAACCTCTTCTCGCTCGAAATGTGGGGCGGCGCGACCTTCGACGTGTCCATGCGATTCCTGCGTGAGGATCCCTGGGAGCGTCTGCGTCAGATCCGCGCCAAGGTGCCGAACATCCTCCTCCAGATGCTGTTCCGCGGCTCCAACGCCGTCGGTTACACCAACTATCCGGACAATGTCGTGAAGGGTTTCATCAAGCATGCCGCCCAAAACGGCATGGACATCTTCCGCATCTTTGACTCGCTCAACTACCTGCCCAACCTCACCGCCGCCATGGATGCTGTGCGCGAGGAGACCGGCAGCATCTGCGAAGGCACCCTCTGCTACACCGGCGACATCCTCGATCCGAAGCGCGACAAGTACGACCTCAAGTACTACGTCCGCCTCGCCAAGGAGCTGGAAAAGATGGGCGCCCACATGCTCTGCATCAAGGACATGGCCGGCCTGGTCCGCCCCTTCGCCGCCAAGAAGCTGGTGAAGGCCCTCAAGGATGAAGTCGGCATCCCCATCCACTTCCACACCCACGACACCAGCGGCCTCAACGCCTCCAGCTACCTGGAAGCCGCCATCGCCGGCGTGGATGTCGTCGACGCCGCCATCTCCTCCCTGTCCGGCGGCACCTCGCAGCCGAACCTGAACTCCCTCGTCGCCGCCATGCAGCACACGCCGCGCGACACCGGCCTCGACCCCGAGGCGCTGCAGGAGTTCAGCGACTACTGGGCCGCCGTGCGCGCCTTCTACAAGCCCTTCGACACCGCCGAACCCTACGGCACCGCCGAGGTCTATCTGCATGAAATGCCCGGCGGCCAGTACACCAACCTCAAGGAGCAGGCCACCGGCATGGGCATGGCCCATCGCTGGCCGGAAATCGCCCACGCCTACGCCGAGGTGAACCAGCTCTGCGGCGACATCGTCAAGGTGACTCCCTCCTCCAAGGTCGTCGGCGACCTCGCCATCGAGTGCGTGGCCCGCGGCGTGAAGCCCTCCGACATCTTCAACCTCCAGGGCACCAAGTGGAGCAAGGACGTCACCAGCATGTTCGAAGGCTGGCTGGGCGAGCCCTTCTATGGCATGGAATCCGCCAAGGCCGCCGACAGCCGCAAGAAGTGGAACAAACTCGCCGACGCCATCGTCGGCAAGGACGGCAGGCGCATCAAGGGCCGCCCCGGCATCCATGCCGCCAAGATCAACCTCGCCGACGTGCGCGCCGAGCTGAAGGGCAAGCTCAAGAAGGACCCCACCGAGGACGACGTCTGGAGCTACCTCATGTATCCGGACGTGTTCCTTAAGTTCGCCGACTTCCGCAAGGCCCATGGCGACGTCTCCGTGCTGCCCACCTCCGCCTATTATTACGGCCTGCGCGACAAGGAGGAGATCAACGTCCATCTCGAGGAGGGCAAGACCCTCTTCGTCCGCCTGCTCAACATGACCGAGCCGGACGCCAACGGCCAGCAGACCGCCATCTTCGAGCTCAACGGCTACCCGCGCCACACCACGGTCACCAACAAGGCCCTTGCCAAGAACAGCATCTCCAAGGCCAAGGCGGATCCCGCCGACGCCACCCAGGTCGGCGCCCCCATGCCCGGCATGGTCGCCAGCATCGCCGTCAGCGTCGGCCAAAAGGTCAAGGAAGGCGAGACCCTCCTCACCCTTGAAGCCATGAAGATGTTCGCCGCCGTCGCCTCCCCCGCAGCCGGCACCGTCACCGAGATTTGCATCAAGATCGGAGAAAGCGTCGAGAGCAAGGACCTGCTGGTGAGGCTTGGGAAGTGAGCGCAGCAGCCAGACCTTCGCCGAAAACGCATCGGAAATCACCAGGTCTTTCGAGCTTGGTCACCGATGCCGCATTTGGAGGCGCCAGGGCAGTCTGCTCACGCCCCTTGCGAGTCCGCTCGTGTCAGCGGCCAGCGCCACCGCGCTGACTTCATTGCTGCAGAAGGGCTGCGGAAAATGCCGGGACAAGCCATCCAGCTCCGTGGGGATGAGCCGCGCCCCGGCCGGCTCAAACGCCCGCCACGTCCGGCCATCCTTCATTCCGGCGAAGGCCTTGCGGCCAATTCCTCGGGTTCAAGCAGGTGGAAGGCGAGTTTCACGCGCATCTGTCCCACGCTGCGGATTTGGAAATCCGCGCTTCGGCACGGCTGCGGAACAACTCCGGCCTAACCACCCAGCTTCGGCGAACGCGGCTTGCTCTTCTTCTCCTTGTGCTGCGGATTGGCGGGATTAAAGAACGGATTCACCGGCGCAGGACCGCGCGGCGCGTGCTCGACCTTCTTCAACTCGGGCTCGGGCATGTAGAGCTTCATGATCCAGCTCTGCACGATCGCGTAGATGTTGGTGACCGCCCAGTAGAGGGCGAGCGCGGAGGCGAAGTTGTAGCAGATCCAAAGGAAGAAGAAGGGCATGATGTTCATCATCATCTTCTGGCTCTTGTCCATGGTCGCCGGCTGGGGCGTCAGCTTCATCTGGGCGATCATGGTCACACCCATGATCAGCGGCAGCGGGTTGATGTCGATTCCCATGAACTGGCCGATGGTGTCGGAGATGGAGAGGTCCTTCACCCAGAACCAGCCCTGGCCGCGCAGCTCGGCGGCGTTCTGCAGCACGCCGTAGAAGGCGAAGAAAATCGGGATCTGGAGCAGCATGGGCAGGCAGCCGCCGACAGGGTTGACGCCGTACTCCTTGTAGAGCTTCATCACCTCCATCTGCTGCTGGGTGGGGTTGTCCTTGTGCTTTTCCTGAAGCTCCTTCATGAGCGGGGCCAGCTTGCCCATGCGCTTCATCGAATACTGCGCCTTGGCCTGAAGAGGCCAGAGGATGGTGCGGATGATGATCGTCATCAGGATGATGGCGAAGCCCCAGTTCCCGGTGAGGTCATGCATCCAGCGCATCAGGGTGTTGAGCGGGCGGCTGATGAAGCCCCACATGCCGTAGAACATCACAAAGTCGCGCTGCCCCTCCAGCTTTGAAAGACGTTCATACTCCTTCGGCCCGGCATACAGGCTGTATTCCTCCGTCACTGACGCCGCCGGGGCGAGCTCCACGGGCGGCAGTCCCACGGCCGCCTGGATGGCATGATCCTTGTCGGCACCCGAGCTGCCCTTGAACTTGTCCTGGCTGTGGTCGATGTGAACCCGCGACGCCCAGATCTTCCCCGGCCTGTCCGTCTTGCTCTCGTGGCTCAGGATCTGCACGTAGAATCGGCTCATCACGCCGCCGTAGCGCAGCCGGGCATGGCTGGAGCGCATCTCGGCCTGCTCGGTCGAAAACCAGCCGCCTTCAAAGGAGGAGGTGTGAACCTGATCGGCGTTGCCGGCGTCATTCCAGAAGAAGCTGGGCTTCAGGGCCTCATCAGGGCTCATCGAGTTCGCCGCCCCGGCATAAAGGTAATATTCCTCGGACTTGTGCGGCGCCGTCCCCTGGTTCGTCAGGGTCAGTGAAAGCTTGATCAGATGCTCGTCAGTCGGGCTGCCCTCATGCAGGGAAAATGCCTTGCGCACCTGGATGCCTTCCGGGCTGACCCCCTCGAAGGTGATGCCCTTGTCGGTCTTCGAAAGGATCCTGTAAGCCACCGGATCATTGCCTGCGGCCTCACGACGAAGGGCGCCGATGGGCTCCTTGCCGTGCTCGTTGAGCGTGAGCTGGTCCGTGCCGGCAAGCACAACCTTGCTGATGCCGCCTCCCCGGGTGGTGAAATGCCAGCTGACGCTGCCACGGGTCAGAACATGTGTTTCCTCAGGAAACACGGCTGCCGAAGGGGCCGGGGAGCGGTCAGCTGCGGCAGGTGTCAACGCGCTTGCGGGAGCTGCACTCGCAGCCTTGGCGTCAGCACCGGCTTTTTTCTCCGCAGCCACGGATGCCGGCGGAGGCGGCGGGGCGTGCTTTGCGGAATACCAGGCGTTGAAGGCGATGCCAACACTGCACAAGATGACGACGATCCAGGCTTTGCGATCCATGAGAAATTGTTCGGGGGTTCGGAGGGTTATAAATCAACGGGAATGCCGGTGGCCGCAGGGACGTTCAGGCACCGGGTCGTGTCCTTGCCCTCCCCAGGGATGGCAGCGGAGTATGCGGCGCGTTCCAAGCCAGGCTCCTGGAAGAACACCATGTTTTTCAACCGCCTGCAGGAAGTATTCGGAACAGGTCGGCGTGAACCGGCAGCCCGACCCCGGACCGCCGACGAAATGCAAAACCGGGGAGATGAAGCGCTGATAACCACGGATGAAAAAACGGACGATCTGCTTCATGGCGCGGAAGCGGCGGGTTTCAAGAGCAGTCCAAGCCGCCGGGCGACATGGAGCCAGTCCTTGCGCATTTCAGCGAATTCCGCCTGGGGCGCGCGCCAGCGGGCGATGGTGACAAAGCGGACGCCCGGCACGATCTGCGCCCGGTTGTCGCGAATGATCTCCCGCATCTGGCGGCGCAGGCGGTTCCTCACCACGGCACCTCCCAGCTTCCTGCCGGTCACCAGCCCAAACCGAAAATCCTCCAGCCCCTCATCACGAAGAAGGGCCAGTACAAAGTACCGGCCCGACTGGCTTTGCCCCTGCGCCTTGATCACCGCAAAATCACGGGATTCCTTCAGATGAAGGCGGGAAGGAAGGCGCATGGGCGGAAGAAACGCCGTGACCCGACGCCTTAGGTGTGCTGCTGGACGTGGCGCTTGAAGTGAACCTCAACGCCCTTCGGCACGAGACGTTTGCGGCCGGCACGACGGCGGCGACGAAGGATGTCGCGGCCATTTTCGGTCTTCATGCGGGCGCGGAAGCCGAACTGCTTCTTGCGGGTGCGCTTGGAGGCTTGATAGGTTCTTTTGGGCATAAAGGTAGGGGGAGTCGGAGGACGGTCACCAGTTTGAAGGACAGCGTCATGCTCACAAAACATGGCCGCCCTGGAAACAGGGGCGGCGAGACTACCCGGACACATCCCGTTGTCAAATGCGTGATGGCAGGTCGAGCAAAACTTATTCACATTCCCTCCCCCAGCCCCTGCCAGCCACCCTGGAACCCGGACCGCCTCACCACCCGTCCGCCCGTCCTTGCGCAGACGTATGCACGATGATACTCACGCCCCCCATGCCCGACCTTTCCCATCTGCGCGCTGACTTCCCCATCCTGCACCAGCAGGTGGGTGAGCACCCGCTCATCTACTTCGACAGCGCCGCAAGCAGCCAGAAACCCCGGCAGGTCATCAACGCCCTCGTACACTACTACGAAAGGGACAACGCCAACGTCCACCGCGGCCTTCACGAGCTCAGCAACCGCTCCACGGCCAACTTTGAAGCCGTCCGGGCCAGGGTCGCCCGCTTCATCGGGGCCGCGCGGGCCGACGAGGTCATCTTCACCCGCGGCACGACCGAGGGCATCAACCTCGTTGCCCATGCCTGGACCCAGCGGTTCCTGCACAAGGATGACGTCATCATCGTCACGGGTATGGAGCATCACAGCAACCTGGTGCCCTGGCAGCTCGCCGCCCAGCGCAGCGGCGCCGTTCTGAAGCATGTCCCCGTGCTCGATGACGGCACGCTCGACCTCGAGGAACTGGAACGCCTGCTCACCGGCGGCCCGGTCAAACTGCTGGCCTGCGTGCACATCTCCAACTCCCTAGGCACCCTCAATCCCGTCCGCGACATCTGCACCCGGGCCAGGGCTCTCGGCATCACCACCCTGGTCGACGGCGCCCAGGCGGTCGGCCATGTGCCGGTCAACGTCCAGGACATCGGCGCCGACTTTTATGTCTTCTCCGGCCACAAGATGTGCGCCCCCACCGGAATCGGCGTTCTATATGGCAGGCTGAGCCTGCTCAATGACCTGCCCCCCTGGCATGGCGGCGGCGAGATGATCGAAAGCGTCACCCTGGAGCAGAGCACCTACAAGGCGGCCCCCGCACGCTTTGAGGCCGGAACTCCCGACATCGCAGGCGTGATCGGCCTCGGCGCGGCCATCGACTACCTGGAGGCCGTCGGCCTGGAAAACATCCAGGCCCACGGCCACGAGCTGACGGCCTACGCACTCGCAAAATTGGTTGAGCTTCCCGGCCTGCGCCTCCTCGGCCCGCCGCCTCCGGCCGACCGCGCCTCTCTCGCCGCCTTCACGCTCGCCTGCGCCCACACCCACGACCTGGTGGAGTTCGCCAACACCCAGGGCCTGGCCCTGCGCGGCGGCCATCACTGCACCCAGCCGCTCATGAAGCGCTTCAAGGCCCCCGGCACCAGCCGCGCCAGCTTCTACTTCTACAACACCCAGGCCGAAGTGGACCGGATGATCGACATCCTCCGCCAGGCCATCTCCTTCTTCTCCTGACCATGGCCCTCTCCGACGACCTCCGCGACCTGTACCAGCAGGTCATCCTCGACCACTCGCGCAGCCCCCGCAACCACGGCCGCCTGGAAGGCCATGGATGCCTACACGTTCACGGCGACAATCCGACCTGCGGCGATGAGATCGATGTTTGGGTGAAGCTTGGCCCCGAGGGCCAGGTCGAGGACATCAAGTTCGAAGGCCAGGGCTGCGCCATCAGCCAGGCCAGCGCCAGCATGATGACCGTCAAGATGAAGGGGGCCGACGCCGCCAGGCTGAAGACCCTGATGCAGGATTTTCGCGCCGTGGTCACCGGCGAGGGCCAGGTGCAGGACGAGGATGCCCTGGGCGAGCTCACCCTGCTGGAGGGCGTGCAAAAATTCCCCCAGCGTGTGAAGTGCGCCACCCTCGCCTGGCGCGCCGTCGAGCAGGCCCTGCAGCAATCCCAGTCCGGCGGCCATGCCTGAGCTCCCCGAGGTCGAGACCACCCTGCGTGGCGTCTCCCCCCACCTGGTGGGCAAGGTCGTGCGCGAGGTGATCGTCCGCGACAGGCGCCTGCGCTGGCCCGTGCCTGACTGCATTCATGATCTGGAGGGCCTCCGCATCACCAGCGGCACCAGACGAGGAAAGTATCTTTTGTTCGGCAGCCCGCGTGGCACGCTGCTCCTGCATCTCGGCATGTCGGGAAGCCTGCGTGTCTCCGATCCGTCCGCCCCCTGGAAAAAACACGATCATCTGGCGCTGACCACGGCCCAGGGCCGGCAGGTCCGCCTCCATGACCCGCGCCGCTTTGGCGCGGCCCTTTGGGTCGAGGGCGATCCGGCGGAGCATCCCCTGCTGCGCGAGCTGGGTGTCGAACCTTTGGACGAGGCCTTCACCCCCGAGGTCCTGAAGTCCGCCTGCCAGGGCCGCAGCGCGCCGATCAAGGCGGTCATCATGGATTCGCACAATGTCGTCGGCGTCGGCAACATCTACGCCTGCGAAGCCCTCTTCATGGCCGGCATCCGGCCCGACAAGCCGGCTGGCAAGGTGCCCCTGCCCCGTCTTGCAGCGCTGGTGGCCGCGATCAAGGAAGTGCTGGCCGCCAGCATCGAACTCGGCGGCACCACCCTGCGGGACTTCGTCAATGAAAAGGGCGAGCCCGGCTACTTCCAGCAGACGCTGCGGGTGTATGACCGCGAAGGCGAGCCCTGCCGGAAATGCGGCACGAGGGTCCGGCGCATCGTGATGAGCAACCGCTCCACCTTCTTCTGCCCGAAGTGTCAGAAGTAGGCGCAGGCCCGGGCGACCGCCATGGCGTTGACCAGCGCCTTGGGCACGAAGCTGTCCGCCTCGACATACTCCGGCATCTTGGAGCCGTCGGCGCTGCGCTCCGAACAATGGGCGTTCCCCCCCGCAGGCCCCAGGGCGTCCAGCGTGGGGCCGAGCGAGCACAGGTAGTTCGCGTCGCTCAGCCCACCGCGGCGTCGCGGCAGCATGTCCATGCCAAGCCGGAGGCCGCACTCCCGCCAGATCCAGTAAAGGACTTCGGTCTGCGCACCTCCAGGCCAGGCGGCGGTCGCCCCCAGCCGCTCCACCTCGATCACCGCGCCCCCGGGCGTCGGTCCGGCCAGCTTCATCAAAGTTTGTTCGGCACGGGCCAGCACCTCCGGCTCGTAGGCGCGCATCTCCAGCTCGGCCAGGGCCTCATGAGGCACCCGGTTGAGAATGCCTCCGCCCTGAACGGTCGCCACGTTGACCGTCAGCTCCCGGGCGGGATCCGTCAGCGCGGCCAAACCGGGCAGCACCCGTGACAGCTCGACCACCGCGTTGATGCCCGAGGCATGGCCGCTGCCCGCATGGGCGGCCCGGCCCCGGCACACCAGCCGGAACTCGGCCCTGCCCTTGCGCGCAGTGACCAGATGCCAGCCTTCGTCATCATGAGGGCCGCCTTCGAACACCAGCACCGCCCTCGCCCCTTCCGGGCAGAGCCGCCTGGCCTGACCGGCGAAGTCGTCGCTGATCACCTCCTCCGCCGAGCTTGCGGCAACCATCCATGCAGTGGCTTCAAACAGCTCCGGCCAGCCCGACCTCAGCAGATGCAGCATCAGCCAGATCAGGGCCGTGCCGCCCTTGTTGTCCACCGTCCCGGGGCCGTAGATGCGACCTCCCTCCTCCTGCCAGCGAAAGCCGTTCGCGATCTCCTCCTCGGGTGGAAACACCGTGTCGAGATGCGTCACCAGCAGGACGGGCCGCTGGTTCGACGGTCCGCGCCGGAGGAACAAATGACAGCCGTGATCCGGGTCGGAGGGCCGAACAAATTCTGCTTCAAACCCAAGTTCGGCGAAGCATTCCGCCGTCAGTTCACCCACGCGCCGCACGCCTTCGGCATGGGTGGTGAAGCTGTTGATCTCCACCATCCGGCGAAGCCAGCCGAGCATCTGCGGCAGCAGGGTCTCGGCCTGCTCACGAAGCCTGTTGGGATCAGGTGTCATGCCGTCAGGGTGCCTGAAAAACCCGCTGTCGCAATCTGACAACGCGAGAACCACCTTCCAACCCCATGCCTCCTTGGTCCTTGGTCATTCCACTCATGCCCCAAGCAGTCCTCCTGAAGCTTCGAGACAAAGAAAAGGGCGCG
Organism: Prosthecobacter sp.; assembly: GCA_044341745.1. Classification (GTDB taxonomy): domain Bacteria; phylum Verrucomicrobiota; class Verrucomicrobiia; order Verrucomicrobiales; family Verrucomicrobiaceae; genus Prosthecobacter. The sequence continues at coordinate 25,134 of JBIIRD010000061.1, forward strand.
AACCCGTGAAGGTTCGCGCCCGGGAATCATGTCCGGATTGCTCCGGGCAGGATCACGCGTAGCTGGCCTGCTGGCCCTTGATGTCACGCTTCTTGATCCACGGCATGAGAGCGCGAAGCTTGGCGCCGGTCTTCTCGATCGGGTGCTTCTCGCCTTCCTTGAGGAGCTTGTTGAAGTTCTTGTAGCCGGTTTCGGTCTCCTTGATCCATTCCTTGGCAAACTTGCCGGTCTGGATGTCCTTCAGCGCCTTCTTCATGCGGGTCTTCACCGACTTGTCGATGATCATCGGGCCGACCTTCACATCGCCCCACTTGGCGGTTTCGGAGATGGAGAAGCGCATGCCGGCGATGCCGGACTCGTTCATGAGGTCAACGATCAGCTTCAGCTCATGCAGGCACTCGAAGTAGGCCATTTCAGGAGCGTAGCCGGCTTCCACCAGCACTTCAAAACCAGCCTGCACAAGGGCGCTGGTGCCGCCGCAAAGGACGGTCTGCTCGCCGAAGAGGTCGGTTTCGGTTTCTTCCTTGAAGGTGGTCTCAAGCACACCGCCGCGGGTGCCGCCGATGCCGTGGGCCCAGGCCAGGGCGATCTTCTTGGCCTGCTTGTCAGCGTTCTGGTAGATGGCGATGAGGGAAGGCACGCCTTTGCCTTCAGTGTACTGGCGGCGGACGATGTGGCCGGGGCCTTTCGGGGCGACCATGATCACGTTCACATCCTTCGGCGGGACGACGGTCTTGTAGTGAATGGCAAAGCCGTGGGAGAACAGCAGCGTCTTTCCCTTGGTCAGGTTGGGGGCGATGTCATTTTTGTACACGCCGCCGATCTTCGTGTCCGGCACGGCGACGAAGATGACGTCGGCGGCCTTCACCGCTTCAGCCGTGTCGAGGACCTTCAGGCCCTTTTCTTCAGCCACCTTGCGGCTCTTGGAGCCTGGATACAGGCCGATGATGACCTTCACGCCGCTCTCCTTGAGGTTCAGGGCGTGGGCGTGGCCCTGGGAGCCGAAGCCGATGACGGCGCAGGTTTTGCCTTTCAGCGGAGCCAGGCTGGCGTCCTTTTCAGTGTAGATTTTCGCGGGCATGTGTTTTGGTTAGGGTCTGATATGGGGCGCGGAGATTGGTTCATCCCCTCCCGATGGTCAAGGGGGAGTTGCCTCGCCGCCCCGCCCGCGCCCGAGAACCAGCCACAAGCCTCCGACCAACCCCCAGAGCCCGATGGCCGCGAAGCCCAGCAGCGAGGCCGCCAGCACGTCCACGGGAGGACAGCCCGGACGCGCCTCGAGCAGGTTGAGCAGCAGCCCCTCCCTCACCCCCAGCCCGCTGACCGAAACCGGCAGCGAGGCCACGAAATCCACCGCTGGCATCAGGCCAAGCATCAAGGGCAGATCCACCGGCAGGGCCACGGCAAGGGCCGACGCCCAGAAGGCGCCAAAAGCGCAGGCCGTGCTCAGACAGGACAGCGCAAAGCCGCTGAACAGCCAGGGATGACGAAACGTGCCGGCAAACAGCGGTGACATCCAGCCGGCCACACGACGCAGCCCGGGCAGCCTGGCAAACAGGCGCTGGATCGGCGGCTCCATGATCACCCCCAGGCCCAGCACGGTGAGAGCAATGGCCGGCAGCACCACCGGGTCGATGATGGCAACCAGCCCTTGCGGCAAGGCGCCGCTCCGCGAAAACAGGGCATACAGCGCGATGCCGCCAAACAGCCCGCCGACATGATCCAGCACCAGCGAGCCGATGATCGCTCCGCGCTGATCCGGCAGCCGCCGTGACAGGTTCAGCAGCCGGACGCCGTCGGCTCCCAGGGGCCCGAGAAAGTAGAGATTGAAAAAGTCGGCAAACATCGTCAGCCGCAGCAGCTCGCGAAACGGCACCCGCAGGTCATACACCCGAAGGAACCACCACCACCTTCCCGCCCAGCCCAGCAGCGAAAGCCCGCCCAGCAGCAGCGACACCCCCACCCACCTGAGCTCCACCTTGCGCCAGTCAAACTTCACCACCTCCTCCCAGCGCAGCCGGTGCAGCACCCAGCCCAGCAGCACGGCCGCACAGGCGAGTCTGAGCAGGTGAAAAAGGCGGCGGGTCATGCAGGGATTGAAGGCGTTCGAGGACGGCTCGTCCGTCATAGGAAGCCCTGGCCTGAACTGCAAGAACGTTTGCCGCCCGGCAGGCGGCAGGTGGTTCATCTTCTTTCATCTTCCTGCACACACCCCGGCCCTGCCCGCACGGCAGGGCCACTCAAGGAATGGAAAGGAAAGAAAGAATGCGGTGCTGAAGATCCGGTCAGCTGATCTCCGGCACTTCAAAGCCTGCGCGATATTCACGGCGAAGAAGCGCAAGAGCCTCGGGAGTCGCCGTCGGTCCGACCAGGGTTTCCTTCTCCGAATCGATCTCCAGCAGGGAGCCCACCCGCAGGTCACCGGGCTTCAGCGTGATGTCGTTCGCCGCCAGATGCGCCGGCGTGTCATCGATCACCTGCTGCCAGGGCTCGAAGTCCTTGAGCTGGGCCTTCGCCTGCTCGTAATCGCCGCCCTTGCCAAGCTGCCAGGACATGTTGCCCAGATGGCACCAGGCGCTGGAATAATGGATCTTCTCGATCTCGCCGTTCAGATCCTCCGGCTTACGGCTGCGGATCGCCGCGATGAAGTTCGCCGCATGCTTGGCACCGCCGTCTCCCTTGAACTTCTGGATCACCTTGCCCGACAGGTCATGCACGGAGCCGCCGCCGCGACCGCCGGCATAGTAGCCGTTTTCACATTCGATGACGAGGAAGGCGCTGGTGCGCCGGCGAAGATAGACGTCCGACGCCTTCATGCCCGTCTTGCGCGGCAGGTTGTGGACGTCCATCACCACCGGCACGTCACCGGTGTCGAAGTAAACAAAATGGGTGTTCGGAGTCTCGCCCGCGTCATTCCAGCCGAAGCGACCACCGCCCGCCAGCACGCGCTTCGGCAGCGGGATCTTGTCGCGGAAGACGACGTTGCGCAGGTCGTCGAGAATGTGCGGCCCCCAGTTGCCCAGCTCGCCGTTGCCGGTGTTCCAGTTCCAGTGCCAGTCGTAGTGGAACTTCTCGCGCAGGATCGGAATGTCCTGGGCCGGGCCCAGCCATAGGTTGTAGTCCACCGTGGTTGGCGGGGTGATCGGCGTGTCACGGCGGCCGATGCTGGCCCGCATGCCGTAGTGGTTGCAGCGTACATGCTTGATCTTGCCCAGCGCGCCCGAGTCGAGGTAGGCCTTCAGCTCCTGATGGAAGGGGTCGCTGCGCTGCTGCGTGCCGCCCTGGACGATGCGGTTGTGCTTGCGCGCCGCCTTCACGAGCTGGCGGCCCTCCCAGATGTTGTGGGAGACCGGCTTTTCCACATAGACATCCTTGCCCGCCTGGATGGCCCAGATCGAGGCCAGCACGTGCCAGTGATTGCCGGTGGAAACCACCACGGCGTCAATGGTGGGGTCCTCCATGACCTTGCGCAGGTCCTGGGTCGTCCTGGCGTTGGGGAACTTCAGCTTCGCCTTTTCTAGAGCTGCGGTGTCGGCGTCGCACAGGCAGGCAATCTCCACGCCCGGCACCTTGGCCATGCGTCCGGCGTTGCCCATGCCCTGCCCTCCAAGGCCGATGCTGGCGATGCGGATGGTTTCATTGGCCCCGAGCACGCGGGAGGCGGAAAGGGCGGTCGTGGCCAGGGCGGCGTCACGCAGGAAGGAACGGCGGTTGAGGGCGGTCATGGTTGAAGAATGGGTTGGAGGTCCGGCATCAACGAAGCAAGCCCTCGCCACCTGTCACGTCATGAAAAGCTTGTTTGGCAATCCGCAGAAAGTCTCATGATCTCCCAGGGGGGGCGGGCCAGACTACCGCTTGCATCCCGGCGGCGCGCCCTTACTCTCGCGGCCCCTGAAATCCAAGAACATGACACAGCTCGACCAGCTCAAGCAATTCACCACCGTCGTGGCCGACACCGGCGACTTCGAGGCCATGAAGGCCTACAAGCCCCAGGACGCCACCACCAACCCCTCCCTCATCCTCCAGGCCTCCCAGAAGGCGGAGTACAAGACCCTGGTCGACCAGGCCATCGCCGAGTACAAAAACGGCACCCTCTCCGGAGCCGCGAAGGTCGAGGCCGTCATGGACCGCATCCTGATCCTCTTCGGTCTGGAGATCCTCAAAATCGTCCCCGGCCGCGTCTCCACGGAAGTGGACGCCCGCCTGTCCTTTGACATCCAGGGCAACGTGGACAAGGCCCGCCACCTGATCGGCATGTACGAAAAGGCCGGCATCCCGCGCGAGCGCGTCCTCATCAAGATCGCCTCCACCTGGGAGGGCATCAAGGCCGCCGAAATCCTGCAAAAGGAAGGCATCAACTGCAACCTGACCCTCCTGTTCAGCCTCGCCCAGGCCGTGGCCTGCGCCGAAGGCGGCATCAAGCTCATCTCCCCCTTCGTCGGCCGCATTCTTGACTGGTTCAAGAAGAGCACCGGCAAGGATTACGGCCCCGCCGAAGATCCCGGCGTTCAGTCCGTGACCGCCATCTACAACTACTACAAGCACTTCGGCTACAAGACCGAGGTCATGGGCGCCAGCTTCCGCAACAAGGGCGAGATCACCGAACTCGCCGGCTGCGACCTGCTCACCATCTCCCCCGGCCTTCTCGCCGAGCTCCAGTCCAGCGAAGAAACGCTTGTGAAGAAGCTCGACGCCTCCGCCGCCCAGTCGATGAAGATCGAACGCATCGGCGGCGATGAGAAGACCTTCCGCTGGCTCTTCAATGAAGACGCCATGGCCACCGAAAAGACCGCCGAAGGCATCCGCAACTTTGGCAAGGACATCGTGAAGCTCGAGAAGCTGATCGAAGCCGGCCTGTAAGCCGCTGACCCTCAATTCATCAGGGCCCGATCCCCCGCCAGGGATCGGGCTTTTTGCGTTTCCAGAATGCCATTCTGGGAAACCCACGCCCTTGTCCTGCAGAACTCACTCCTGATTTCGAGAGTCTCTGAAGGTTCATGATCTCCAAAGACAGGGCTCCCAGATTTGTCAGGAAAACCAGAGCTTTTACCGGTCCTGTCAATCATGCCAATCCTGCAATCCTGTGTCCCATCTGGCGAAACAAGGCACGCCCAGATTAGGCTTCTGCGTTTCCTTTCTGGACACACCCATGCTTTGCAGTTTTGTGACACTTTCGATTCTTTTCATGGAAGCCTTTCACGAACAACGCCTGATGCTCTTCAGCGTGCCGCTGATCCTCCTCGCCATCCTGATCGAGGTGGCGGTGACGCATTTCCGCCACATCCGCGCCTTCACGTGGCGGGAAACCCTGACCAACTTCTATCTCGCGGCCCTCAACGGCAGCCTTGACATCCTGCTGCGCGCCACGGTCGTCCTGCCCATCCTGGTCTTCTGCTGGCAGCACAGCCTGGTCTCCTGGGAAAAGGGCTGGGCTTACTGGCTTGCCCTGTTTGTCCTCGAAGACTTCGCCTACTACGCCCTGCACTTCGTCGATCATCACTGCCGCCTGTTCTGGGCCGTGCATGTCACCCATCATTCCTCGCCCGAGTTCAACCTCACCACCGGCTTCCGCTCCTCCGTGTTCCAGCCGGTCTATCGCACCGCCTACTTCGCCCCCATCGCCTGGCTGGGCTTTGAACCGCTCGACGTCCTGTTCATGTATGCCGCCACCCAGATTTACGGCAGCCTCATTCACACGGAACAAATCCGCAGGCTCGGCTGGCTTGAGCTTGTTCTCGTCACTCCCTCGCACCACCGCGTCCACCACGCCTCCAATCCGCGCTACCTGGACAAGAACATGGGCATGTGCCTGATCCTCTGGGACAGGCTGTTCGGCACCTTCCAGGCCGAGGACGACACCGACCCGCCCCGCTACGGCCTGACCAAGCAGCTTCCCAGCCGCGGTCCCGTGAACATCGTCTTCCACGAATGGAAGGACATGCTGCGCGACTTCTGGAACAGCCCCCTGCCCCTCTGGAGACGGATCGGCCACATCCTGCGCGGCCCCGGCTGGAAACCCGGCCCGCACTGAAACTCGACCCCGGCACGGGGTCGCTGCCCAGCGAACCATCCGGCACGACAAATGCCCATGAAGCTCACCCGGAAAGCCAGACTCTCCGGCACTCCTTCATGGGGCCGGATGCACCAAGTCGGGAAGGAGCCCTGCAGCAGTCTAGCCAACGACCCAACGTGCAGTCACCCTCCGGGTTCATGGAGTCGATCCGGAGGCTCGATAGAGACAAGCCGGTGGTGAGGCGAGGCTCGGCGAGCGAGAACCACTGAATGAATGGGGTGCCCCCCGGAGAGCACCCCGCAGGGACGAGAAGGACACGATGGCCCACAACCTCCCGCAGGTCTTCGGCTCATTTCCCGCGGCCTTCCAGCGCTCGGTGAAGGCATCGCGCGACGTTTACAATTGCTTCCGGGGGGCTCTCACTGCGATCCTTTCACCACACCCATCCCTTACGAGCGCTTATGCCTGCACCCATGACCAGCCTCCTGGTATCCTGCGCTTGATCTCCTTCATCTCCTTCAAGTCGCTCCATGCAAAGGGAGGCAGCTCAATTTTCCCAGGCGCCCCTCCCTCCACTGAAATCTTTCCATCCCTCATTTGACTAACACAGCCTTCCACGAGAGCTGCGCCAGGACGCAGCCGTCAGCACCCTCACCTGACGGCGAAAGGATGACAAAAACCGGCGCCAGCGCCTGTTTAGAGCATCCCTCCGGATCCTGGCCGCCCGCCAGGGACGCCTCATCTCGCCCTTGCCCGGCCGCCGACCCCCGACTTCAATAGCCTTTCATGCCACGCCAGCCACTCACCCTGATCGCCCTCGCCGCCGGTCTTGCCTCAGCCGTCCTCGCCGCCGGCGAAAAGCCTGACAAGCCGAACAAGAAGTCCAACTACGTCGTCGGCAAGCCGGCCTTCGCCCCGGACTACAACCAGCCCGCCTTCGACCCGGCGAAAACCGCCCCAGAGCACCTGGACGTCAGCATGTTCCACCTTCCCGAAGGACTCGAGATCAAGGTCTGGGCGACCTCGCCGATGCTCTTCAACCCCGCCAACATGGACGTTGACGCCCAGGGCCGCATCTGGGTCGCCGAGGGCATCAACTACCGCCGTCACAGCGGCCGCAGCCGCGAGGGCGACGCCATCCGCGTCCTGCAGGACACCGACGGTGACGGCAGCGCCGACAGCAGCCATGTGTTCGTCCGGGAGAAGGAGCTCGAGTGCCCCATGGGCGTCGCCGTCTTTGACAACGTCGTCCTCGTCTCCAACACGCCGAACCTCATCAAGTACGTCGACGTGAACCGCGACCTGAAGTTCGACCCGGCCGTGGACACCCGCGAGGTCTTCCTGAGCGGCTTTGAGCAGCAGCAGCACGACCACAGCCTGCACAGCGTCTACGCCGGCCCCGACGGCCGCTGGTATTTCAGCAACGGCAACTGCGGCGCGCTTTTCAGCGACAAAAGCGGCGGCACCTTCCGCATCGGCGGCGCCTACCTCAACAACCCCTACACCGGCGCGAAGAGCGACGACGGCCATGTTTATGTCGGCGGTTTCACCGCGAGCATTGATCCCAGCGGCCACGGCGCCCGCATCCTCGGCCACGGCTACCGCAACAGCTTTGAAGGCGTGCGCAACTCCTTCGGCGACATGTATCTCAACGACAACGATGATCCGCCCGCCTGCCGCGTCAGCCACCTCATCGAGGGCGGCTTCTTCGGCTTCTTCTCCGCCGATGGCAAACGCCAGTGGCGCGCCGACAAGCGCCCCGGCCAGGACATCCCCACCGCCGAATGGCGCCAGGATGATCCCGGCAGCCTCCCGGCCGGCGACGTCTATGGCGGCGGTGCTCCCACGGGCATGGCGTTTTATGAAAACGGCGCGCTGGGCGACAAGTGGAACGGCCTGCTCCTGAGCTGTGAAACCGGACGCAACGTCGTCTTCGGCTACCTGCCGAAGCCCGATGGCGCGGGCATGAAGCTGGAGCGCTTCAACTTCTGCACCACCAACACCAGCGGCGTCTTCAAGGGCAGCGACTTCGTCGGCGGCAAGGAC
>JBIIRD010000014.1:0-82730 GCA_044341745.1 Prosthecobacter sp.
CCTCAAACTTGTCATGGCACTGGAGATGAAGCGCCACCCCTGTGGCATCATTTATACCAAGGATTTCGCTCACTATCTGCGACAGAAGGAGCGAGAAGAGTCATCGCGCCATCCAGGGGAGCTTTTGTCTCTGGAATATGTGCGCTGTGTCGAGGGCGAGAAGGCAGGGTCATCTTGGTGGTATCTCGACTGGGTATCACAAATGGTGGCTCCCATGGAGCAGCAATACAGCATCGAGAACACGCCGGTGTTCATTCATCGTCAGACGAAGAGCGGCCTGAAAAACCGGCTGCTGCACTTTGTGGATGGTCATGTGGTGGTCAGGCGTTGACCTGACCTGTCCTGTCGCTGTTGGATTGAAGCGGCTCCTTAAAGCTGGCCTTTCAGACGGATCATCTGCGCCAGGGTTGAGGCGGGATCTTCGGTGGCATTCTGAAAGTCCACAATGGCGCCGGTTCGCTCGACACGGAAGGCTTGGCGTACCTGGTTCCGATTGTCTTCACTGATGCCTCCTAGGACGATGATCCTGACCAGTCTTTCCTGGCGGTTGAGGCTGGACGCTGCAAGCCTGTGGAGGGCGCTGACACCGCTTGGATCCTGAACGCCCAGGGGGACGGCTGCGAACCTGAGGGTGTGATCACGCCGGTCTCCTGCCAGGGAATGGCCGAGTCCCAACATGCCTGCAAGGGCCTGGATTTCGCCGGACTGACGGGTGGGGTCGCCATAGAGGGTCAACACGAGGTGAACCTCCCTGGGGCGCTGCCTTCCCGTCAGTTCAGCCTCGACGTTGGAAACCTCTTCGCCCTGGTGGAAAAAGCGGTCACGAAGCGGGGAGTAGCCCATGTTTTCCGGGCTCATGGAGGAGTCGATGTAACTGGCCACGGCGGCCAGCTGGCGGGGGGCGGGGCTGCTCAGTACCTCCCGCAAGATCTGTGAGTGGCGTAGAAGGGCTGCCTCATTCAGGTCGCGTCTGAGTGCGCTGGCATGGGCAAAGCTGCGTTCCTCCACCTGCTGACGCTTGTGCCACCAGAAGCCGAAAGATGCGATGCTGGTGAGGATGAGTCCAAGCGGGAAGAGGACGAGGGCAAGGCGGAACAGGCGGCCGGGGGTTGGCATTGGAGGGCGGGCGGAAAAGGTCAGCACTAGCCTGAAGCTGGCAAAACGCATGTGCTTTTCACCCGGCGGAGTGCGGAAGCTCGACGGCTTCGCATTGGTCACGCCAGCCGGGGAAGTTCCAGACATTGGGAAAGCCCGAGCATTGAACCGGTTTGACGGCCTGGATTCGGCAGATGTTCACCCCTTCGAGAAAGAGGCATTCCCCATTCGGCTTGTCGATGATGGAGAGACCTGTGCGGTTGGCGTTGAGCCTGGTGCAGCCGGCGATGAAGTCCTCTTCGTTCATGCCGAGGTGAGCAGCGATGGCGGTCACTTCCTCGGCGGTGACGTTGACGTCTCCAGGCCAGCGGCAGCAGTTGCCGCACCTCATGCACTGGTACTGGGTGCGGGTGGTGGACGGGGGAAATGTGTCAAGTTCAGCGTGTTCTGACATGGAAACTTTTCAATTCGCAGGATGCAGGCGTGCCATCCATACTTGCCGGATGTTCCGGCTCCTGCAACGCATGGATGACACTGAACCGCGGCTTCCTGCGGGCCGGGAGCCCATGCCTGCGCCGAAACGCAGGACTTTGCCTTCGCTCACGCTTCTTGCGGACGCCGATGAGTCGGAATTGCAGGCTCTGGAGGACTGGTCGCGCGGCCTGGACTGGGTGCAGTGGCTGCTTTCAGGCGTCCGCCGTCGTCTTGACCATCTTCATTTTCAGCCATCCGCGGCCGGGTCGATGGTGAAAACCAAGGCAGCCTGGGATGTGTTTGCGTCACAGCCTCTTCAAGAGGTGCTGACACCGCATCTGATGAGGGCCTGGCAGGCGGTCTCGCACAACGATCTTGAGGCGCTGCTGCATGTTGACGGGACGCTGGGCGGAAGACTTGCCAGATTCGAGGCCGGGGCCAGTGGTGAAGCGGGGCGGCTGCTTTTTAAAGCCACCCGGCAGGCGCGTTATCAGGGCATCCTGGGACATTATCGGCAGGCCTGTGAATCCGGGCGGTCGCCCGGACATTTTTTGACGGTCTGGGCGGCGGTGGCGCATTTTTTTCAGCTCAGCCTGACAAACGTCGTTTCCGAATATCTGAGGCTGGAATGGTCGCTGGCGACCCGGTCCCAGGTGGGTGCGGCGTTGCCGGGGGATTTTGCCCGGTTGGTGGCGGATCTCTTGAAGCCCCAGGTGACGGAGATCCGGATAGTGGCCTGATCAGATCAGGCGGAGGTAGCGTCGGCCCGGGAGGGCGCGGATAAGCCGCTTCATCTCAAGCCGCATCAGGGTCACGTTGACGGTGGCCGCCGTCAGGCCGGAACGGCTGATGAGTTCATCAATGTGTCGTTCCTCCCGGTCGATGGCCTTGTAGAGAATCTCTTCATCCAGCGTGAACGTGATCGCTGGCCTGGGCGTTTCGAGCTTTGGCGCTGCTGGCGCCGTAGGAAAGAGGTCCGTCAAATCATCCAGGATGTCATCGCCGTTCATGACGAGCTTGGCACCTTGTTGAATCAGCCGGTTACAGCCTGCCGAGGTCGGTTTGTCGACGGGGCCGGGCACGGCATAGACGGTCCGACCCTGATCCACGGCCTGCTGGGCGGTGATCAGGGACCCGCTTTTCAACGGGGCCTCGGTCACCAGCAGGCCGCTGCTCCAGCCGGCGACCACACGGTTCCGATAAGGAAAGGTCTGCTTGTCCGCGCTGCGGTCGACCGCATACTCGCTGATCACAGCTCCGTTTTGGGCGATTCGCTCGGCCAGGGCCATGTTTTCAGGGGGATAAAGCTTGCCGATGCCCGCGCCGATGACGGCAATCGTACGTCCTTTGGCGGCGAGCGCTGCTTCATGAGCGGCAGTGTCGATGCCTCGTGCCAGCCCGCTGATGACGGTGTAACCGCTGTAGGCGAGCTGAAAGCTCATTTTCTTGGTGGCATTCAGGCCGTAGGGTGTGGCATGCCTGCTGCCGACCACCCCGATGGCATGATGGTCCTTCGGGGTCACCTCACCCCAGACATAAAGAACCAGCGGCGGGTCATGGATGGCTTTTAACAGGGGAGGATAGAGCTCGTCGTCCTGGCTGAGGATGGTCAGACCGCGTTCCTGGATTTTGCGCAACTCCTGGGCGAGGTCCACCTGTGACTCCCAGCCTGTGATCAGGTCGGCCTGAGTCCTGCCGATGCCTTCCGCCTCCAGCAGTTCATCAGTCCTTGCTTTGAGGATGCGTTCAGGGGAACCCAGCCGAGCCAGCAGCCTTTGGACACGCACCGGTCCCACCTGAGGAATCAGGTTGAGTGCGATCCATGCCTCCTTGCGTGTCATCCGCCATGTGTTCGGCAGACCGGGAAGGGAGACAAGCTTTTCCCGTGCACGGCGGCCTGCTGGCTGAAAATTTTATACCGAAACAGAGTGTGGCTTGACTTGGCAGCCTTCGCTACGGGACATTGCACGCCTGCGCCGAGACGGGATCAGCATCCCCATGACAAGCAAGATCAATGATCCGGCTTCAGGCACAGGGGCCAGCGAGAAGTTGGAGAACTCTAGAACGGTCTGGTTGCCTGTGATCGAGCCGAGCAGGTTCACATCAGAGATGGTGTCGGCGGCAAAGCGGAAGGTGAGTTCGTCGTAAGGATCCTGAGCCACGAAGTCGAAGCTGATGGTGGCAAGTCCGCCGCCCAGTTGCACAAGGTCGAGGACATTCAGAGTTTGCGTTGCATTCAGGCTTTCAATGGGAATGCCACCATTGAACAAGCTGAAGCTGGCCGAGTTGAGCCCATTGAGATTGATGCCAGCTCCTGCGTTGACATCGAATGTCACCGAATAAGTCTGTCCCTGGGTGAGGCCAAGTCCTGTGACGGTGGAAGAGCCGATCCAGGCATTGATGGCGCTGGCCCCGACAACCTGGTCGGTAAGGCTGGTGATCGTGGCACCAAGACTACCGACCAAACCCGTGGTGGTGGTTTCCAATTCACGCCCAAAGATGAGACTGTCACCCAGGGTCTGAGTGTAGGCTGCCAGCTGAACATCGACTGTGCCGATCAGGGGAACCGTTGTTCCAGCCTGCACCAAGCCGGCGGCGGTATGCGTCCAGGTCACATTTCCGGCAGCCTGATCGGCGGGGGTGAACGGGGTGGTGTCCACCGTCAGGCTGAGCAACGAACCGGAGCCCGGGCGTCGGGCTGTGAAGTCCGGGTCAAAAAAACCCGGCGATGAAATCACAGTTTGTGCGGAAAGCTTGTTTCCTGGGAGAAGCAAGCTGACGAGAAGAAGCCACCAGAAGATGCGGGTGGAGCAGGGGGAGTTGGATTTTATTTTTAGATTTAACATCATAAATAAATAAATCCATAAATATGATAAAATAGAAGGTAAAAAGTGTAAGCAAAAATTCATTAAGCTTAAGACATTAAATAGGTAAGCTAGCCTTGATCTATAGTTTTGCGTTATGTATTAAGTGTTGAAATTGTTAAATTTATTTAATCGGATGCCCACTAGGCATCATTGGCGCATTGCTAGAAAAGGCTGGTAATCAGGATTTTACCAAGGTCTCAGCGATGGTCGCTCTGGAGGATGGCCGTCTAAGTTCTGTGCACGGTCGTCCTCGATCAGGTCAACAAGGACAGCTGAAGCAGGGGTTACGCGATCTGAGTGTCAGTTAAGAACACATGCCATGGAGGCATGCATATTTGGGGGGCCTGACGGATGCTGGTGGGTTCCCGTTCGGGATTTTGGCCTCATTCGCAGATGTAATCCGCAAAGGCACCGATGATGACGGTGACCGACATGGCACCTGCGTCCGGGAATCCGATGCAGGCGTCACCAAGAGTTTTTGCGCGTCCAAACTTGGCGACCATGGCCTTGCTCGCCTCCATGCCATTCAGAGCGGCCTTGTTGACGGCGGCGATGGCTTCGGGCAGGGGCTGGCCTGCGACTTCGGCGGCCTTTTCTGCAGCGGGTTGCATGGCATCGACGACCGTTTTATCGCCGACAGCGGCTCCGCCGCGCTGTTTTACACCATCCACTCCCGCCTGGAGGAATGCGGCGAGACCTGCGGCGTCGAAGGTTTCCTTGCCAGCCAGGGCCTTGCCGCCATTGCGGAAGAAAGTGCCGAAGATGGCTCCCGAGGCTCCGCCCATGCTGCTCATCATCGCCATGCCGACGGCGGAGAAGCTTTTGTCGATGGATTCGGCCTCGCCTGCCTCCAGCTTTTCCCTGGCGGCGGTCATGCCGCGCTGCATGCCGAGTCCGTGATCGCCGTCACCGAGGTTGCGGTCTGCTTCGGAAAGCTGGGGCTCTGCGGCGATGATGCGCTCGCAGGCGAGCAGGAGCATGGTTTTGACTTCGTCTTTGGAAAGGCTGGCTTTGGGCATGGCGGGCGTGATGGTGGATGCAGGCTGGCAGGCGTCAAACAGGAAAAAGGGGCGGGTGATCACTCGATGAGGATGGCCTGGCGGATGCTGGATTCCGCAGCTTCTGCAGCGGTGTTGCTGCGGGCGTGGATTCGCAGCAGTACTTCACCCAAGGCGATGCTCTGGCCGGTCTTGGCCAACTGGTCGCAACCGACGGCGTAGTCGATGCTGTCACTCGACCTGGCCCGTCCGGCGCCGAGTTCCAGGATGGCCTGGCCAATGATTCGGGCATCCATCCGTGTGAGCCTGCCGCTGCGGTCGGCCTTGAGCTCGCGGATGACCGGCGCGCGATGGATTTCGGTGATGCGCGCGAGGTCGGCCGGCCTGCCGCCCTGGGCGGAAACCATCTGCTGAAAGCGTTCCCAGGCTGCGCCGCTGTGAAGGAGCTGTTGCAGGTGTTCCCGGGAGGAGATGGAAACGGCGGCGCAGAGGTCGAGGACGATCTCCTCCAGGTCAGGAGGTCCGTAACCCTGGAGGCAATGGACGGCTTCGGCGACTTCAAGGGCGTTTCCGGCGGCTTCACCTGTAGGCTCGTCCATGCGGCTGAGCCGAACTCCGGCGCGCAGGCCGAGGGCGCGCCCGGTCTGCACCATGCTCTGGGCAAGCTCATGGGCCTCCGCCTCCGATTTCATGAAGGCACCGGTGCCGAACTTGACATCAAGGACGAGTCGGTTGAGCCCTTCCGCGAGCTTTTTGCTGAGGATGCTCGCGGTGATCAAGGGCACGCTGGGAACGGTGCCGGTGACGTCACGCAGGGCATACAGCTTTTTGTCAGCCGGGCAGATGTCCGCAGTCTGGCCGACCATGACGCAGCCTGTTTTTTGGATGACCCGGTGGATTTCTGGTTCGCTAAGCTGGGTGCGGAAGCCTGGGATGGACTCGAGCTTGTCCAGCGTGCCGCCGGTGATGCCGAGGCCGCGTCCGGAGATCATCGGCACCCAGGCTCCGTCGCAGGCCAGCAGCGGGGCGATGATCAGGCTGGTCTTGTCGCCAATGCCGCCGGTGCTGTGCTTGTCAACGCGCATGGGAGCGTCGGCCGCCCATTGCAGGCTGCTGCCGCTGTGCAGCATGGCTTCCGTCAGGGCGGCGGTTTCCTGAGTGGTCATGCCCCGCAGCAGGATGGCCATGGCCAGCGCACTCATCTGGTAGTCCGGCATGTCTCCGACCGTGAAGGCCTGGATGACCTTGTGGATTTCATCCGGGGACAGCTCCCCTCCATCGCGCTTGTGTTCGATGAGGGTCGGGATGTGCATGGTGGTGGAAGGTCCAGGAAACGGCGGGAACAGGGCCGGTTCAGGCCAGATTTTGTTCCATCCACGCCTTCATCTGTCCGAGGGCCCGGGCACGGTGGCTGAGCTGGTTCTTCACTTCCGGCGGCAGCACGCCGAAAGTGTCCTCATATCCGTCGGGCTGAAAAAGCGGGTCATAGCCGAAGCCGCCTTCACCCTGTTCGGCGAGGCGCAGGATGCCCTCGACGGTGCCATGGGTGACCTGCAGGGTCCTGCCATCCACCGCCATGGCAAGGCAGCAGCGGAAGCGTCCCTGGAACGTGGACGGCGGCAGACGGCCCAGCTCGGTTTTCAACCGCGTCCGGTTGTCCGCGTCCGTGGCCGACGGGCCGGCATAGCGGGCGGAATAAACCCCGGGTTCACCGTCCAGGGCATCCACCTCCAGGCCGGAGTCGTCGGCGATCACATAGCATCCCGGAAGCGCGGCGCTGGCTGCCTCGGCCTTGAGGATGGCGTTGGCTTCAAAGGTGCTGCCGGTTTCCTCGGGAAGCTGGACATGGGGGTGGCCGCGCAGACCCTGGACCTGCCAGGGGGCTCCGAGCATGGCGGCGACTTCCTGGACCTTGTGGGCGTTTGAGGTGGCAAAAATGAGTTCGGGCATGGAATCAGGCAGAGTAGGAGGGAAGTGTCCGGGCGCTCAAACCGAAAACTCAGTTTTTCGCCACCGCCGTCCGTTCGTATCCCTGCACTCCACCATGCCGCCGCCCCTCCTTGCCGTCACGCACCGCCGGGGCATCCATCTGCCTGAGGCGGACCTGTGGCTGGACCCGCACTTTGGCGTGGACCGCGCCTTCATCTCCCATGCCCATGCGGATCATGTGGCGCGTCACCGCACGACCTTCTGCTCCGAGCTGACGATGCACCTGATGGGTGAGCGCTACGGTCGCAGCAGGGACGGCCTGTTCCATGCGCTGCCGCTGCGGCGGCCGTTTGAATGGGAGGGCTGGCAGATGCGCCTGCTTCCGGCGGGTCACATCGTTGGTTCGGCCATGCTGCATCTGACGCGCCAGAGCGACGGTGCCTCGCTGCTCTACACGGGGGACTACAAGCTGCGCCAGGGGCTGAGCTCGGAGAAGTGCGAGCTCGTCGCCGCCGACACCCTCATCATGGAGACCACCTTCGGCCTGCCGATGTTCCGGTTCCCGCCGACGGGCGAGGTCATCGCCGAGGTGCTCAAGTTTGTCCGGGAAACGATCGAGGACGGCGGCATCCCGGTGCTGCTCGGCTATTCGCTGGGCAAGGCGCAGGAGATCCTGTGCGCCCTGGGGGGCGCCGGTTTTCCGGTGATGCTGCACAAGTCCGTCTGGGAGATGACCGAGGCCGTGAAGCCGGTGCTTGGAGTGCTGCCTGAGTACCGGTTGTTTGATCCGGCAGAGGCCCGCGGCCATGTGCTGGTGTTTCCTCCCGGCAACGGCAGGTCGACCGTCCTGAAGAAGCTGAAGGTCTGCCGGACGGCGATGCTGACAGGCTGGGCGCTGCAGCCCGGGGCCAGGTTCCGGCATCAGGTGGACGAGATTTTCCCGCTCAGCGACCACGCCGATTATCCGGAGCTTGTGGAGACGGTGGAGCAGGTGAAGCCCCGGCGGGTTTATCTCGTTCATGGTTATACCCGGGAATTCGCCGCCGACCTCAGGGCACGCGGCTTTGAGGCCTGGACGCTGGACAGGGCCGACCAGCTCGAGATGCCGCTTTTCACGGCTGCTCCTGTGACGCCGATGGAGAAGGCGTCGACGATTGAGGAAACACCGCCGGATGCCGGGCAGGGGTTTGCCACGTGGGCCGCCGTTTGCGCCCGCACGGCCGGGGAGTCGTCAAGGCTGCGCAAGGTGGAAATCCTGGCCGGCTTCTTGAAAGGCCTGGATGCTGATGAACTCGTCCTGGCCGTTCGTTACTGCGCCGGTTTGACCGGCGATCCTTCGGCGGGCGAGGCGCCGCTCAACACCGGCTGGGCGCTGATCCGCAGGGCGTTGCAGGAGGTGAGCGGTGTTTCGGATGTGGAATACCGCGCCATCTCACGCAGTCAGGCGGACGCGGGACGCACGGCCTTCCTGGTGCTGCAACGGGCAAGTTTGCAACCCACGGCGATGAGCCTGCTGGAGCTGGCTGGACTTTTCGAGCGGCTGCGCCGGGCGGAAGGGCAGATGGGTAGGATTCAGCTTCTGCGCGAAACGTTCACCCGGCTTTCGGCTCACACGGGCTCCTGGCTCGTGCGGTTGTTAACGGGTGAGCTGCGCATGGGCTCGAAGGAGGGGCTGATTGAGGAGGCCGTGGCCGCCGCCTTCGGCCAGTGCGCCGATCACGTCCGTGAGGCGGCGATGCTTTGCGGCGACCTGGGACGTTCTGCGGTGCTGGCCCGAAACGGGTGCCTGGAGGATGTCCGTCCGCAGCCCTTCGTGCCGATCAAGGTCATGCTGGCATCCCCGGAGGAGTCGGCGGAGGACATCTGGGCCCGTATGAATCCAGCCGGTTCAGAAACTGGGGTAGGCCTGGAAC
Source organism: Prosthecobacter sp. (assembly GCA_044341745.1). Classification (GTDB taxonomy): domain Bacteria; phylum Verrucomicrobiota; class Verrucomicrobiia; order Verrucomicrobiales; family Verrucomicrobiaceae; genus Prosthecobacter. The sequence goes on from JBIIRD010000014.1 coordinate 9,277, forward strand.
TGTGGGTGGAGGACAAGTTCGACGGCATCCGCGCCCAGGTGCACCGATGCGGGGAACGTGTGGAGATTTTCACCCGCGACCTGAAGCCGGTCGGGCTGCAGTTTCCTGAAATCTTGAAAGCCATGAGCTCCCTGGAGGCGGAGGTTATTCTGGACGGCGAGATCATCGCTCATGCCGAAGGGAAGAAGCTGACCTTTTTCGACCTGCAAAAGCGGCTTGGCCGCCGGGATCAGGCCGACCTGTTCCTGCCAAGTGACGTGAGCGTGAAGTATGTGGTCTTTGACCTCTTGTGGCTGAATGGAAGCTCGTTTCTTGACCGGCCTTTGGCGCTGCGTCGCGAGGCGCTGGAAGCGCTGAGATTTCCTGCTGAAGGGGTTTCGTTGATCCAGGTGGAGAAGGCGTCATCGGCGGAGGAGGTCGAAGCCTTTTTCATGGCGGCCCGCAGGCGGGGCAACGAAGGATTGATCATCAAGGACGCTGCCAGTGCCTACACGCCAGGCCGACGGGGCAGGTCCTGGCTCAAGCTGAAGAAGGCCTTTGCCACCCTGGACGTGGTGGTGGTGAAGGCCGAGCAGGGGCATGGCAGGCGCGCCCAGGTGCTCAGTGACTACACGTTTGCCGTGCGTGATTCAGCTGGCGGTCTGCGTGTGATCGGCAAGGCCTACAGCGGCCTGACCGATGTGGAGATCGAGGAGCTGACCGAGCATTTCGTCGCCGGCACCCTGGAGCAGAAGGGGCGTGTGCGCACCGTGGTGCCTGACATCGTGCTTGAGGTGGCGTTTGACTCCATCCAGGCCAGTTCGCGGCATGACAGCGGGCTGGCGTTGCGCTTTCCACGCATCAAGGCCATTCGCAGGGACAAGGGAGTGGAGGAGATCGACACCCTGGACTACGCGCGCAGACTGGCCGGGCTGGAAGCTTGAGCGGACTTATTTCCGGTCAGCCTCGGGCAGGCTTGCGGAGGCCGTCACCGGAACGACGGCACGGCGGACCTCCTCCAGCGGAGTGGGTTCGGCCTTGTCCGCAGCCAGCGCGCGCCTGACCTCGACGACCTCCTGCGGCTTTGGCTCAAGCCACTCTGCGGCGGCGGGGATCTTGAAGCGCCGGGCGGCCAGACGAATCTGTTGTTCGCGCCTGGGGGCGACATGGACGGCGGTTTCCAGGATGGCGCGGACGAGCTCGGGCTGGTTGCCCACGGCGTCGATGGCGGCTGCAACGATTTCCGCCGCGCAGGATTCATGAATCACCAGCGCGTCCTCCAGCCACATGCCAAGACGTCCTGGGTGGCGCTGGATGGCGGCGTTCAAGTCAGCGCAGAGCGCGTCACAGTCACGGTAGCGTGTGGATCTCTTCGCCGGCTGGCCCAGAACCTGGGCGGCCATGGAAAGCATGAAGAGGCATAGGGCTGCGGCACGCATAAGCTTCAACAGATTATGGGGTGGTCCGGGCACTCTGACGAGCGGAAAACATCCGACGTTGAAGAAAGGGTTGTTTCGTGTGTCCTGATCATTTAAGGCAAAGCAGATGCTGCTTCAGTCTGGTTCACGAGTGATTTCCTACTGCCTCCGGCTCTGCACCGGTCTGGGACTGGCCTCCAGGCGTGTTCGGGCAGGTGGAACGTGCTGGACGATCCATCCGGCGGCTGAATCGGAATATCCGGAGCTTGAGGCCATCCTGGCCGAACCGGAGAATGACATACGCAGCCGCCGCCAGGGGCTGTTCCGTAACAAGTCGGACTTTGCCTATCATGACCGTCTGGTCGTGAAGCGTTACAACGCCCGCAAGCCCTCAGATGCCCTGCTGGATTTGCTCCGTCCCTCCAAGGCGACGTTCGCCTTTCGCAAGGCCAGGCTTTTGGAAGAGGCCGGGCTGCCCGTCGCACGAGCCCTCGCGGCGGCTTATGCGCCCTGGCGAGGCCCGGTGCGGCCGAGCTACCTGGTGATGGAACGTGTGTGTGATGCGGGCACTTACCGGCCGTTCTTTGAGGCGGGAGGCGATGTCAACCACGCGAGGACGCTGGGGCGGATGATCGGTCGTCTGCATGCCAGCGGACTGCGTCACCGGGACCTGCGTTGTGAGAACCTGCTCGAGGACGGGCGGGGACGTCTCTGGTTCATCGACATGGAGGGCATTCGTGTTCAGTTGCTGCCGCGACCCGACCGGGTTCTTCGGGATCTGCGGGCGCTGCATCGAAACTTTGCACGCTTCAAGGTGAGTCCGAAGCCGGGCGTGCTTGCGGCCTTCTGGCGCACTTATCTGCGCCAGCAGCCCCGTTCAGAACTGCCTGCCTTCATGCAGGCAAGAAGGCAGGTCTTCGGCCCGGGTTTGGAAAAGTAGTGCGGCCGCCTTGGAATGTAGTCATGGGCTTCAGCCCGTGAGAGTTTGGCCTGTGTGCGAGGCGTGTGGGGGGGGATGTCGGTGCGGGCTGATGCCCGGGACTGCAATCACTGCACGATCATCTCGCCCTTCATGACCAGCCAGTGTCCAGGGAAGGTGCAGATATAGGGGTAGACGCCAGGTTTCACCGGTGCCTTGAACCGGAGGATTTCGCGTTCGTTCTGGGGCAGCAGCTTCGTCTTGTGCAGGATCTTCGGGCTGTCGGGGATGAAGCCCTTGGTGAAGCCGTCGGTGCTCTTGGCCATCTCGTTGCCCGCCATGCCGACTTCGTCCGCCGCGCCGGGCCGGACGATGAGGAGATTGTGCGGGGTGACGTCCGGATTTTCAAAGATGAGCTTCACCGGCTGGCCGGCCTTCACCTTGAACTCGCGCACATCGTAGAGCAGTCGCTCGGGGATGGTCTTGATGGTGATGGTTTGCAGGCCGGGCTGCGCGTCGAAGGGGTTCGGCGGCTCGGGCTTCTTCTTTTTCGCCATGAGGGCGGGTTTGGTCGGCTCGCTGTCTTTGAGGAACTTTTCGAGTTCGGGATGCTTCGCCAGGAAGGTGGCGTTGCCCTTCCAAAGCGGCTGCAGCGTGTGGCTGTCGAGCGAGGTGCGCAGCGCGTAGGTGAGGTAAGGGTCCATCGGGTGCTTCAGCAGGTCGAGTGCTGCCTCCAAGGCCTCGGGCGTGCCGATGTAACTTGCCCCAATGGCCGCCTCGAGGCGGACAAGGCCGCTGGGGTCGTTGGCAGCGATCTTGAGGGCGGTCCGCAGAGATGAATCAACTTTGAAATTGTTGAACTGTGGAGCCCAACGCAGATGCCTCACTGATGCCGCTCTTATTTTTGGGTCTTCATCAGCGAGGGCTAAACCAAGGATTCCGAATTTCAGGTCTCTAGCATCCTGCTCCGAAAGTAGTGATGAATTTCGCCAGGCACCAATGCTATTGAGAACCCAGTCCAATTCGATGTTGTGAGAGTGATTGCGCAGGCTCCCCGTCAAAAGAGGCGGCCTTGAGTCTCTGATTAGCGAGACTATTTCTTTGGGCTCCCTCTCCCTCAGCTCCACCTTCGCCCGATACCTTGTTCGGTAGTTCTCGCTCTTCAGCAGGTCGAGCAGCTCGGGGATGCTCGCTCCGGCGATTTTTGGCGCTGGCTCCAGCGGCCGGCCTTTGGCGGTGATGCGCCAGATGCGACCGCTCTTTTTGTCGCGGCGGGTGTCGCGCAGCGAGTACTGCATGTGGCCTTTGACGGGATTGTACCAGTCGGCCACATACATCGCGCCGTCGGGGCCCTGCTGGATGTCCACGGGGATGAAGCTCAGATTCGTGCTTTGGAACACGATGCCAGCTTTCTTTTCCTCGAAGTGTGTGTCGTGCTCCACCCACTCGTGCAGCTCGACCTCGTTGGTGGGCTTGTAGCGAACGCGCATGAAGTGCTTTTTGTCGCGCAGCTCCTTGGGCCAGTGGCTGCTGCTGAGGAATTCCTGGCCGCAGGTGCCGCTGTAGGCGGGGAAGTAATTGCCGGCGGGCACGTGGATGTCCGGATAGGGCGCGTTCAACGCGTGCACGGCGCTGGCGAAGACGGGATGGCTGCCGACGTGAAAGCCCCAGTCGTCAAAGGTGATGCCCCAGGGGTTGGTGCTGAGGTAGCCGCCAAAGGCGAGCAGGCGTCCGGTGGCGGGTGTGTAGCGGAAGAAGCTGCTCTCGCGGGCTCTGACGGGGCCGTAGGGGGTCTCGACCTGGCTGTGATGAAAGATGCTTTCGCGGAAAATGAGGTCGCCTTCAGGACTCCAGGCGAAGTCGTGCAGAGCGTGGTGGCTGTCCTCGGTGCCGAAGCCGGTGAGCAGCTTCTCACGATGGTCGGCCTTGCCGTCGCCATCGCTGTCCTTCAGGAAGGTGAGGTGCGGCTGGTCGGAGACGAAGACGCCGCCGCTGCCAAACTCAAAGCTGAGCGGGATGGCAAGCTTGTCGGCCCACACGCTGCATTTGTCCGCACGGTGGTCGCCGTTGCTGTCCTCAAGGATGAGGATGCGATCCTGCGGGGCCTCGCCGGGCATGATTTGCGGATAGGTGGTGCTCGTGCTGACCCACAGGCGGCCTTTGCCGTCGAAACGGATGGCGATGGGCTTCACAAAAAGCTCCGGGAAATCCTCTTCACTGGCGAAGAGGCTGACCTCGAAACGAGGATCGATCTTGAAGGCCTTGAGTTCATCGGCTGGAGACAGCCATTCGTTGACCGGACGGTCCCCGGTGATCACCGGAAGAGGCGTTTCATCCGCAGATTTCACAGATGACAGGGATGACTGAATGCCGGGACTGGCCTGCCGATCTGCTGAAGGGGGCTTTGCGGATGGAGCGGCCTTGTTCTTCGAAGCTTGCTTGTCGGCATCCGCGCCATCTGCGGATGAGAGTGAGTGGATCAGGCTGTCACGGGCCTCGACCATCCGGAGGAGCTTGGCAAGTTCGCCGGGGAAGTTGACGACGCCGTAGGGTTCGGCACGGCCGCCCTTGATGTAGTAGTAGTTCAGCGGGCGGTAGTACTGGAAGAACTTGTCCTCCTTTTCGACGACGGCGGCACGGACGGCTTCGTTGAGCTTCGGCGGCGTTTCCTGGGTGAGCTGGTTGTAGAGGCGTTCGGCGAAGACGCGGTAGCCTTCCTGGTTGAGATGAACGCCGTTGATGGAGTGCGGGCCGCGAAACTCCGAAGGCGCGATGTCGAAGACATCGGCAAACCCGACTTTTTGTTCGGCAGCGACCTCGCGCATGGCGTCGGCATAGGGCTTGATCTGCGCGTTCAGGTGCTCATGAGGCTTTTCGGCGGGGGTGGGGCTGACAAGGATGATCCTCGGCTCCGACGTGCCGTTGTAGCGGTGGCTTTTCAGCTCGATGAGGAAGGACTTGAGAAGGCTGGCGAACTCACCCACGCCCTTTTCGCCCTTGAAGCTTTCGTTGAAGCCGAAGGCGGCGAGGATGAGGTCGGCCTTGTGCTCGGCGAGGTGCTGGTTGAGGTCGCCAAAGCCGTCGGGACGGGGGCGGAGGGCCACTTCATCGGCGGACCAGGAGAGGTTGCGGACGACGAGCTTCTCCCGGGCAAAGCGCTGGTGCAGCAGGGCCTCGAACTGGCCGTCGTCGCGCATGCGGTCGAAGAGCGAGTTGCCGACGAGGGCGATGCGGGCGCCCGGCTTGATCTCCAGCGGGAGCTGGGCCGGGCAGGGCAGTCGGGGGCCGAGAAGGGTGAGAAGAAGGAGGCTGAGGCGTTTCATGTCGCAAAGTTCGTCAGGCATCCCCACGGATGGTGAGAAACCGGACAGGCGATCCAAACGCCTTTCGCAGGCTTGAACTCTCCGACGGTTCTTATTTGCCCTTCTTGCCCTGGGCGGGGAGGGGCATGCGCCAGACGGCGGCATCGCGAGGAATTTCCTCCAGCTCCATGAAGGGGGCGGCGGCCGGATTGGGGGCGGAGGTGCGAGCCAGTTTTTCGGGAGGGATCGGGGCGGACTCCGCCGTGCTCTTCCTTGTCAGGGGTTCGCTGCCGGGGTTGAGCTCACGAGGCTCGATGCGCGTCCAGGTCTTGTTGGAGAAGTAGCTGTCCGCCTCGCTGCGCCAGCTCTGGCCGGGTGTGGACCGCACGTAAAGGGCGAAGCGGTCGAACATGACCTCGGGCACATAGCGGCTGCCAGCCTTGCTGGCGATGGGTGGGTCGTTGATGTCCGGGGTGGCTTCGGTGGATTCGAGCAGGTACTCGACATTGTTCATCCTGACGACGACCCAGGCATGGCCTCCGAGGTCGCCATAGCGGCCCAGCGCCACGCGTGCCTGATAGCCGCGTGTCAGCAGCCAGTCGCAGAGGTAGATGGCCGAGTCCTCGCAGTCGCCCTGGCCGATCTGCTGGGTCTCCAGGCTGGTCTGCCAGGCGTCCGTGGCCTCCTTGCGCTGGCCGGGATCCCGAGTGTAGATGCAGTTGCCATGCACGGCGCCGCAGATGGTGAAGAGTTCGTTGATCCGGGCGATGTCCTTGGAAAAAACCGCCGGGGGCGCATAGCCGGTGAGGAACTCGTTCACATAGCGGAACTTCTTCTTCTGATCGGCGGCGACGACGGCATAAGTGCGCCGACACTGGGGGCACTCGAGTCCGAGGCTGTGCTGATTGAGCGAGACACGGACGATGTGAGGGTGCTTGCAGTGCAGGCAGCGGCTGAAGTAGGCCTCCTGGCGGGATTCGCTGAGGATTTCAGGGCTGAAGTCGAGCAGTCGCTGGCCGACGACGACGAGAGCCTGCTGGCTGAGCCCTCCCATGGTCTCGCGGATGGCAAAGCCCAGGTGGGTCATGCCGGGGCCTGTCTTCGAGGCAAATTCCTGAAATTCCGCAAGCAGCGACTTCAGGGTGGGGCCGCTGGCAGTGCAGATGGAGAGATGATAATAGCGTGGCAGCGCCTCCTGAATTTTGCGGGTTACCGCATCCATGTCGTCGAGGGCCAGAGTGGGGAAATTTCTGGACATCCATTCGTCGAGATCAGGGTCGATCTTGAGATCGGGCATTTTCGCGGCGATGCGCGCGTAATTCAGCCGGTCCACGAGATCGACCCGGAAGCTCATCGTGGAATAACTTCGGCTTTCGCCGCTGAGCCGCTCGGATAGGATCAGGGCAAAAGTGCGCCAGATTCCCTTTTGATGCGCCATCAGTCCACCTGCCAGGGAGAGCCCGGCGAAGAGGGACCAGAGGATGAGGCGCTTGAGCATGGCGAAAAAGTTGTTGTATTATAGTAATTATAAACCGGGCTGCAAGGTTTTATCATCTTCAGGCAAAGAACTTACAGGTGACTGTCTGGTCATAAACCGGTCTTTTGAATCGTGGCAACCGTGCTATTTTCAACATTCATGCCTGACCAGCCCACACCAGACAGCTTACGAGAACGCCACGGATTTCTGCGTGTGGCGGCGGTGTCACCGGAACTCCTCCTGGGGGATGTCGCCGCCAATCTGGCCATTTTGAAGCGTGAAACTGCAGCACTGGCTGCGGCCGGAGTCCGGTTGATCGTTTTCCCTGAACTGAGCCTGACCGGCTATTCCTGTGCGGATCTTTTCCATCACGCGGCCCTGCTGAACAAGGCCAGGCAGGCCCTGGGAGAATTGGCGGAAAGCACAGCCGGACTTGGCTGCGTGGTGATTGTGGGGTTGCCGCTGGTTGTGGAGAGCCGCCTTTACAACGTGGCGGCGGTGCTGGCGGATGGCAAGGTGCTGGGCCATGTGCCGAAGAGCTTCCTGCCCAATTCAGGTGAGTTTTACGAGCGGCGCTGGTTTTCTCCGGCGTCGACCTTGACGGAGACGGATGTCGACGGTGTGCCGATCGGTGTGGACCTTCTGTTCAGCGCCACTGACCTGCCGGGTTTTGTGCTGGGGCTGGAGATCTGTGAGGATCTTTGGACGGTGATTCCGCCCAGCAGCCATGCGGCTCTGGCCGGGGCGACCTTGCTGGCGAACCCCTCGGCGAGCGATGAGGTATTGGGCAAGGCCCCATATCGTCGCGGGCTGGTGGCGCAGCAGTCGGCACGCTGCCTGGCGGCTTATGTCTATGCGGGAGCCGGTGCCGGTGAATCGAGCATGGACGTGGTTTATTCCGGACATGGGCTGGTGGCGGAGAACGGCGTGCAGCTGGCCGAGACGCGGCGGTTTTCCTTTGAAACCCAGACGGCGGTGGCGGACGTGGATCTTCAGCGCCTGCAGCATGAGCGTTTTAAAAGCGCGGCCTTCAGGGATGACGAGACCCGGCCGGTTTTCCGAAAGGTGTGCTTCACCCTGGGCGGCTCAAGCAGGGAGGGGGAGGGTCTGCTGCGACCTCTGCCCGCCCAGCCCTTTGTGCCATCCGCCGGAGCGGACCGCAGGGCGGTGTGCGAAGAAATCTTCGCCATCCAGGCGACCGGTCTGGCACGTCGGCTGCGGCAGACCAGGAGCAAGTCGGCGGTGCTGGGGCTTTCCGGCGGACTGGATTCCACGCTGGCGCTGCTGGTGTTGATCGAGGCGTTGAAGCTGGCCGGAATGCCTCGCAGTGCGGCGGTCATTGTCACCATGCCCGGCTTCGGCACGACGGCCCGCACCAAGGGCAATGCGGAAAAGCTTGCCGAGGCCCTGGGCGTCTCTCTGCGGACGATCAGCATCAAGGCGGCGGTGGAACAGCATTTCGCGGACATCGGCCATCCGCCGGGCCTGCACGACATCACTTATGAAAACGCCCAGGCCCGTGAGCGGACCCAGGTGCTGATGGATGTCGCCAACCAGACAGGCGGCCTGGTCATCGGCACGGGCGACCTTTCCGAGGCGGCCCTGGGCTGGTGCACGTTCAATGGCGACCACATGAGCATGTATCATGTCAACGCCGGCGTGCCCAAAACGCTGGTGAAGTACCTGATCGAATGGTCAGCGACGGAACGCCATGCGGCGGAGGCCGGGGAGGTGCTGCATGACATCATCGACACGCCGATTTCACCCGAGTTGCTGCCAGTTGGAGCCGACGGACAGATCGAGCAGAAGACGGAGGACACCGTCGGCCCCTATGAGCTTCACGATTTCTTCCTCTTCCATTTTGTTCGCCACGGATGTCCGGCGGAAAAAATCCGGTATCTGGCAGGCATCGCGTTTGCTGGCAAATACGCGGGCGAGGTGATCGACCGCTGGCTGGCGGTGTTCCTGCGCCGGTTCGCACAGAACCAGTTCAAGCGATCCTCAATGCCCGACGGCCCCAAGGTCGGTTCCGTGGCGCTGTCGCCGCGCGGTGACTGGCGCATGCCCAGTGACTGGGGCGGCGCTCTGGAATGAGCCGTGCGGGCTGTGGTTGGAAGATCAGTCGAGCTTCATCAGGCGCTGGGCCTCGCCCAGCAGGAAGGCTGTGTCGGTGAAGGGCTGCCAGCTGATGTCGATCCAGCGCAGCCTGCCCTGGGCGTCGATAAAGACGGCGGCATGCAGGGCCTCCTCCTCGAAGTCGTCGTAGGCCCGGAAGGTCTTGAAGGCTTCGCGTGAAGGGTCGGCCAGGACGGGGAAGGGGGGCAGCTTTTTCGACGTCATTTGTTCGGCCACACGACCGGCCAGGGACAGCGGCTCCAGGGTGATGGCACAGAGTGAGACGCCTGCCTTTTCGTAGTCGGGGGCGGCCTTGGCAAAGGCGTTCACCTGTTCCATGCAATGAGTGCAGGCGGCGCCTAGATAGAAGAGCAGCACATGCGGTTTGCCGGCCAGCGTGCGGCTGCTGAACTCCTTGCCATCCAGGGTCAGGGCCTGCCAGTCCGGGGCCTTGGGGGGGGACCAGTAAAGGGGGCCAAGTTCTTTCAGAGGTGGACGCACGCCAACATCGGTCCGCTTGGGCGGGGCCGCGCGCCATTCGCCCTTGATCCCCAGGGTTCCCGCAAGGGCGTCGAGGCGCTTCTTCACCGGCAGGTCAGGCTGGAGGGCAAAGGCCAGCTTGCGCACCTCCTCGAAGGTCTTCCTGGCATCGTCGGTCTTGCCGAGCGCCTGCTGCATTTCAGCCTTGGCGGCGAGTCCGGCGAGGTCCTGTGGGTAGTTTTTCAGCAGGTCCTCGGCCTTCTTCTTTTCACCCAGCTTCAGCCAAAGGCTGGCGGCCAGGGGCTTGGGCAGGTCCTCGGCCTTGCTGATGAGGTCGGCGGCGTTTTTTGCCTGGGTCAGCACGGCGTGAAGGGCGAGAAGTTCACTGAGCTGCCGGCTGATGGTGTCAGGCTTGGCCGGTTCCGGCTTTTTGGCTTCAGGTTTGTTTTCAGGCGACGTGGAAGGGGACGCCTTCGGGCTTTCGTCTTTGGGGGCGTCTTTTTTGGCCGGGCTGTCCTTGGCGACGCTGTCCTTGGCTATTGCCGGGTCGTCATTTTTGGCCGGCTGTTTGGGAGCGCCGTCCTTTCTGTCATCGTCCTTTTTCGTGGCGGCCTTTGCCTGGGCGCTGACCTTTTCCAGGCTGGCGATGCTGCCGGCCAGTGCAGCGGCATCGCCTTTGGCAAAGCTGGCCAGGCCGCGGGCGTGAAGACGCCGGGCTTCATGGCCGTGCTGCTTCACCACGGGAAAGAGCGGACCGTCGGTGACCTTCAGCAGTTCATCCCAGCGCTCCCAGCGCACGAGCGTTTCCAGCAGGCGGGTGCGGCCATAGCCGATGCTGGTGTTGTCCTTGTCGAGGGTGTTGTTGGCCGGATGCTGGGGATGGCGGATGAGCGCCGTGGCCAGGCCGATGGCGTCGGAGGCACGGCCCAGTTCGTTGTAGTTGCGCACCAGCCATTCTTCATTGTGGGCGTAGTTGTGGATCTGGTCGGGATGCACCCAGTTGGCCCTCATGTAGGCGTGATCGACGCGTGTGCTGGCCTCCTGCTGCCAGACAGCGTCGTCAAATCGACGCAGCTTGGAATAGGTGTGGCCGGGCATGTGCCACATGTGGGCGATGCCAGGCGAGGCCTGGCCGTTCATGGCGGCGGACTTCAGGGCCATGGCGGGCTTGCGCTGGTCCCAGAGGTGGATGCGATAGTGGTGGGCCGGGTGCTCCGGATTGGCTGCGAAAACCTGATCCAGCAGTGCATTGACAGCCTGATGGCTGGTGATGGGTGCCTCGCCGTTGGCATGCCAGATTTTCCAAGCCAGGAAGGCCTTGGCCTCAACATCGTCCGGATGCTCCTGGACGAGGGTCTCCAGGTCGCGGATGTAATCGAGGGCGCGCTGCTTCCTGTCGCGCTTGTCCTCCCTGTAAAAGTTTTCAAGGGTGGCGATCCAGAGTTTTTCACGCGGCCCGGCCTTGTCCTTCAGGGCCACGGCCTTGCGGGTGAACTGCCTGGCGCGGGCGTCGTTGTTGACGTTGGCCATCGCCATGCCCCAGTAGGCCATGGCGCAGTCCTTGTCGATCTGGGCCACCTGGCGGAAGGAGCGCTCGGCCTCAAAGTACCAGAAGCCATGAAGCTGGCCGACGCCCTGGTTGAAGAATTTGCGGGCCTCGGGCTTGGGGGTGGTGATCCTGAAGTCAACCTTGCCGCAGCCGGGGATGATTCTGGCGGCCTGGCGCGGCCCTTCGTTGAAGGCTTCTCCGTGTGCGGAGTGACCCGGCAGGGGATCAGCGGCATGGGTGAAGGTGGAGCAGAAGGCAATGGCAAAAAATCGACGGGCGTATGGGCGCATGTAGGGATGGCATAAACGCAGCCAGAGCGGCATTTCCTGCCTTCGGGATTGAGCACGGCGATTTATGACGCCCGGATGCTTGGGCCGTCCACCCAGCGGGGCGGAATCATGATCTGCCTGGGCACTTCGGGGATGCCGTGCTCATGCTGGGAGAGCTGGGTGACAATCAGGTCCACGGCGGCTGCGGCGAGGTGGTCGCGCTGCTGGTAGATGCCGGCGAGCCCGGTCATCTTCGGCGTCCAGTCATGCACCACGTAGCCGATGTCCTCAGGAAATCGCAGGCCGAGCCGGCGCAGCCAGCCTGGAACATGGGTGTCAAAGGTGATGAGGGCATCCGGACGATGGTCACTCATCCAGCGGGCAAAGGGGTCGAAGCCCTGGCTGATGTCGTTGCTTGGAAAAAGCAGAAGCGGAATGCGGTTCGGCTCGGGCAGTCCCTGCTGCCAGTGGAAGAGGCCGCCGCTGTAGCCGAACAGGGATCGGTTGACGATCCAGCGGGTCACGGCGACGCCGATGCGACGGTACCCGCGTGCGTGCAGCTGCTCCGCCGCCTCCTGGATGCCGAGCGTCATGTTGCCGCCGCACATGTGCAGGGCCGGGCTGCTCATGGCATAACCAAAGGTGACGGAGGCGAAGGGCGAGTAGTCCAGGCGGCTGCACGGAAGCTGCATGCTCTGGGGGGACACAATCACTCCCTCGATGCCCCGGGCGTGCAGGATCTTCTGCAGCCGCCGGGGCGTCAGTCCGTCCCTGCCGAGGAAGAACTCCTCAACCGCATAACCATGGCCGTGGGCGCGCCGCCGGATGTCCTCGACAGGCACGTACTGGTAAGAGGGGCCGAGCAGGCCGTCCTGGGGGACATGCTCGCGGATGACGGCGATGACGGCCCTCATGTGCTTCTGCTTGCGGCCGCGCACCGCCTGCATCATGCGCATCAGGTGCGGGTCGGGCTGATAACCGATGCGGCGAGCCTCCTTCAGCACGATCTCGCGTTTTTCCGGGGAGACCTTCGGGGCTCCTCGAAGCACGCGGGACACCGTCATGATCGAGACCCCGGTGGTCCGGGCGATGTCCTTGAGCGTGGGCGTTTCCTGGCGAGCCATGGTGTTAGCATAACACATCCAGGCCTGTGTCAGCCTGGAATTCTCGTTTCCTGAGGGGCTTCAGGACCGCCTGCTTACGCAAGGATCTTCCGGATCACACGGGCACCTTCGACGCCGGTCAGTCTCGCATCCAGGCCCTGGAACTTGAAGCTGAAGGCGTCGTGCTGGATTCCGAGCTGATGGAGCATGGTGGCATGCAGGTCATGCACGTTGACAACATTTTCCACGGCGGCGTAGCCGAGGTCGTCGGTGGCGCCGAAGGTCATGCCGCGCTGAATGCCAGCGCCGGCGAGCCACATGGACATGGCCTTGTTGTGATGATCTCGGCCGACGGGCCCTTTGTTGCCCTGCGCCATCGGCGTGCGGCCGAATTCGCCGCTGAAAACGAGGAGCGTGTCGTCCAGCAGGCCGCGCTGCTTGAGGTCGGTGATGAGCGCCATGCAGGCGCGATCGACTTCCTTGGCCCGCAACGGCAATTCCTCCCGCAGGAGGCTGTGATGGTCCCAGTCGCGATGGTAGAGCTGGATGAAGCGTGTGCCGCGCTCGGCGAGACGGCGCGCAAGCAGGCAGTTGGACGCGAAGGATCCGTCGCCTGGCGTGCAGCCGTAGAGCTCGAGGGTTTTCGGGCCTTCGGCGCGGATGTCCATCAGCCTCGGCACGCTGGCCTGCATCTGAAAAGCCATTTCATACTGGGCGATTCGTGTGGCGATCTCCGGATCGTCGCAGAGGGCGGCGTGTTGTTTGTTGAGTGCGTTGATCGCCGCCACGTCCGCTCCTTGACGCTCACGCGTGACGCCGTTCGGGCTGGTAAGATACAAAACGGGATCGCCTTGCGAGCGGAGCTGCACACCCTGATGCTTCGAGGGCAGGAAACCGCTGCTCCACTGCCGCGCGGCGATGGGCTGCGGCGTGCGTCCCTTGCCGGTGGACATCATCACGACAAAACCCGGCAGATCCTCCGCCTCGCTGCCGAGCCCATAGGTCACCCATGCGCCCATGCTCGGCCGGCCTGCGATCTGGGCGCCGGTGTTCATGAACATGTGCGCAGGGTCGTGGTTGATCGCGTCCGTGGTCATCGAGCGCACGAGGCAGATGTCATCCGCCACGCTGCCGAGGTGTGGCAGCAGTTCGGAGAGCTCCATCTGGCTCTGCCCATGCTTTTGGAAACGAAACATGGGCCCTTTGCACACCAGTTTCTGCCCCTGAAGCTGCGCGAGCTGCTGTCCCTTCGTGAACGACTCCGGCATCGGCCGGCCATCCATCTCCGCGAGCTTCGGTTTGTGATCAAACAGCTCCAGCTGCGACGGTCCGCCCGCCATGGTGAGCCAAATGACGCGCTTCGCCTTCTGCGGCAGCGGCAGCGTTCCAAGCACGCCTCGTGATGCGGCACGGAGGAGCCCCGGGTCCACCAGCGAGGCCAGGGCAACGCCGCCAAGCCCGCAGGCTGTGCGTCCCAGGATGGCACGTCGGGTTTCGGCGGAGAACATGGATCAGGAACGTGTGATGGTTTCGTGCAGGTTCAGGAGGACTCGCGCGACATGGGTCCAGGCGGCGAGCTCAGGCTTGTTCAAGTCCGCTGCGACAGGCGCGGCTCCGGCTTTGAGAAGGGCTTCAGCTGCTGCAGGGTCCTTCTGATAGTCGGTGAGTTGTTTCGTGAGGAGGGAGGACAGGGTCGTCGATTCTTCTGCAGTGGGTTTTCGCTGGAGAGCCTGCTGCATGGCCCACGTGATGCGTTCGGCGGCATCGCCCTGGCATTCGCTGACGATGCGTGCGGCGAAGACGCGTGCGGCTTCGACATAGGCGGGGTCGTTGAGCAGCACCAAGGCCTGCTGGGGGATGTTGGAGCGGTTGCGCTCGGCCGTGCATTCCTCGCGGCTGGGTGCGTCGAAGGCAAGCAGGCTCGGGTGCAGGAAGGTGCGCTGCCACCAGGTGTAAAGTCCGCGCCGGTAAAGCCCCTCGCCGCTGTCGTTCTGCCATTCGCGAGGGGGGAAGTTGAGGTTCTCCCAGTATTTTCCCGGCTGGTAGGGCTTGACGCTCGGCCCTCCGACCTTAGGCACGAGCAGGCCGGAGATGGCGAGGGCGTTGTCGCGAACCAGCTCTGCGTCAAGACGGAAGGCGCTCTGGCGTGCGCATTCGCGGTTGTAGGGATCGGCTGCGGTGAGCTGACTGGTGGAGGTGCTGACCTGCCGGTAGGTGTGGCTGGTGACGATGAGCCGGATCATGTGCTGGAGGTCCCAGCCGCTGTCCATGAACTCGCAGGCCAGCCAGTCGAGCAGGGCCGGGTTCACCGGCGGCTCGCCCTGGGCCCCGAGGTCGTCGAGCACCTTGCCGAGTCCGGTGCCGAAGAACTGTTTCCACAGGCGGTTCATGACGTTGCGAGCCGTGAGCGGATTGTCTTTGGAGACGAGCCACTGGGCGAGGTCGAGCCTTGTGAGATCGCGGCCTTCGACTTTCGGCCTTGGCAGGTAGCCGGGCAGGGCGGCCTTCACGACTTCGCCGCTTTCATCCATCCAGTTGCCGCGCGGCAGGATGCGCACGGTGCGCTTGTGGGTGTCGCTGATGGAGACAATGCACTTCGGCGCGGCGGCCTCAAAGTCCGCCTTTTCCTTCTCCGTCGTGGCGAGCCTGGCGCGCAGATCGGCGAGTTCGGGTGCGATCTGCCTGTAGGCATCGACGAGCTTTTGCTTCTGCGCCGCACTGCGTTTGTCTGAGGGTGCCTTGAGGACGTCCGCGATGTCCCTGGCAGGCAAGGCGATGCCGGGGGCGCGAATGGGGGGTGGAGCGGTGGTCGTGTTGAGGCGCAGGTTGGCGATCTCGTGATTGCCGTCATGGGCAAAGCTCAGCGTGAACGTGACGACGGCCTCCGCCTCGGCATGCGGCCGGGCGAGTTCAAGATAGAGCGACTGGTCAGCGCCGGTGGCGCCGAGCACGGCCCAGCCGTTGAGCTTTTGATCGGCGATGCCGTCGATGGTGTTCTTCGCGGGGAAGTTCTTCTGCTCAAAGGTGGCGCTGGCATGCGCGACGGGGAGCTCCTCCTGCTTCTGGTTGCGTCCGATGCTCAGGGTGACCTCGCTGAGGGCGAAGTTGCCGTTCGAGGCAAGGCCGATGCCGGGCGATTTTTCCTTCAGGGCATCCAGGCGGATGCCAGTGGCGCCCCGGGGCAGCTTCGTCGTGATGATGTAGGTGTCCGTTCCGTCGTTCTGCTTTCGCTCGTCGCGCTTCTTGTCGATCACGCCGCGCACGATGCCGTCCTTGTCCGCCTTCAACGTCACGTTTTTTTTCACGGAGACGGCGGTGAGCGGCTTCAAGGGCCGCCATGCACTGCTGTTGGTGATGGCTTCGAGGGCCCTTCTTTCCCAGGCGGACTGCGCCGCGGCGAGTTCAGGACGAGGTCTGGCAAACTCAGCCTGCAAGGACGCCAGGCGTCCGGCGATTTCCGCCTGTTTCCTTTCGCCCTCGGCATCAAGCACAAGCATGCCCTGTTCGCGGCGGCCGAGGATCGGTTCCTTGATGTCGGCGAAGAAGGCGCCGAGCTGATAGAAGTCGCGCATGGTGATGGGATCGAACTTGTGGTCGTGACACTGGGCGCAGCCGGTGGTCTGGCCCATCCAGGCGTTGCCGACGGCGCGGACTCGGTCGGTGAGCATGCGCTGCTCGTAGTCCCTGGCCTGGGCGCCTCCCTCCTCCGTGCTGAGCAGCAGGCGGTTGAAAGCCGAGCCGACGCGTGTCTCCTGGTTCGCGCCCGGCATCAGATCACCGGCGATCTGCTCGATCGTGAAGCGGTCGAACGGTTTGTTGCTGTTGAATGACCGGATGACGTAGTCGCGGTAGGGCCAGACGTTGTGCGGATTGTCGCTGTGATAGCCGATGGTGTCGGCGTAGCGGACCTGGTCGAGCCAGGCGACGGCCATGCGTTCGCCGTAGTGCGGGCTTTTCAGCAGGGAGCTGACAAGATCATCATAGTTCCTGCCTGAGAGGTCGTGCCAGGTCGCTATGTCCGAAGGCTTTGGCGGCAGGCCGAGCAGGTCCAGATGCAGACGTCGCACCAGGGTGCGTGCATCGGCCTCTGGTGAAGGCTTGAGGCCGATCTCGGCGAGGCGCTTTTGCACGAGGTGGTCCACGGGGTTCTTCCCTGAGGGAATGGCCGCCTTCACGGGTTTTTCATAGGCCCAGTGCCGCTGGTAGGCGGCGCCCTGTTCGATCCATTTTTTCAGGATCTCCTTCTGCCTGGGCGTCAGCTTCTTGTGGGAGTCCGGCGGCGGCATGAGGTCATCCTCGTCATCGGTGAGGATGCGGGCGACGAGATCGCTGTCGGCAATCTTGCCAGGAGTGATGGCGCCGGCCTTCAGGGCTTCGTCGCGCAGGTCCAGCCTGAGGTCAGCCTCGCGGTGGCCCTTGTCGGGGCCGTGGCAGTAGAAGCAGTTGTCGCTCAGGATGGGGCGCACATCGCGGTTGAATTCGATCCTGGCTGGAACCGGCGGTTCGGCGGCGGATGCCAGTGACGCCAGGGTGAGAAACAGAAGGCTTTTGCGCATGGGATCTGAAGAGTGGCGGAGGTTCAAGCCAGGATGTCCCTGACCAGGTTGCCGGCGACGCCGGTGAGCCTCATGTCGAGGCCCTGGTGTTTGAAGTTGAGGCGCTCGTGGTGGATGCCGAGGAGATGCAGGAGGGTCGCGTTGAGGTCATGAACATGCACGCCGTCGCGGACGATGTTGTAGCTGTAGTCGTCGGTCTCCCCGTGAACATGGCCTTTTTTCACGCCGGCCCCGGCGAGGAAGAGGCTGTAGCAGCGCGGGTGGTGGTCGCGTCCGTAGTTGGTCTCGGTGAGGGTGCCCTGCGAATAGATGGTCCGGCCAAACTCGCCGCCCCAGACGACGAGTGTGTCATCGAGCAGTCCGCGCTGCCCGAGGTCCCTGATGAGGGCGGCGGTGGCGCGGTCGGTGTCCTGGCACTGGCCCCGGATGGCGTTCGGCAGCCCGCCGTGATGGTCCCAGCCCATGTGAAAGAGCTGGATGCAGCGGACGTCGCGCTCGGCAAGGCGTCGGGCGAGCAGGCAGTTTGCGGCGTAGGTGCCGGGTTTGCTGACATCCGGTCCGTACATGTCGAGGACATGCTTCGGCTCCCTGGAGACGTCGACGAGGTCGGGCACGCTGGTCTGCATGCGGAAGGCCATCTCGTACTGGGCGATGCGCGCGGCGGTCTCCGGGTCGCCGAAAGTCTGGAAATCCTTTTGGTTAAGGGCGGCAAGTTCGTCGAGCATCTGTCGGCGCATGCCTCGGTCCACGCCTGAAGGATTGGACAGGTAGAGGACGGGGTCGCCGGAGTTGCGGAAGCGCACGCCCTGGTGCTGGGTGGGCAGGAAGCCGCTGCCCCAGAGTCGGTCGTAGAGCGGCTGGTCATCGCGCCGGCCGGTGCCGAAGGAGGTCATGACGACGTAGGCGGGCAGGTCACGGTTCATGCTGCCAAGGCCATAGCTGAGCCAGGCGCCGATGCTGGGACGCCCGGCGAGCTGCGAGCCGGTCTGGCAGAAGGTGATCGCCGGATCGTGGTTGATGGCCTCGGTGAACATCGAGCGGATCAGGCAGATTTCATCGGCCACGCCGCCAATCCCTGGAATGAGCTCGCTGAGCTCCATGCCGGACCTGCCATGCCTGGCGAACTTGAACATGGAGGGGGCGACGGGGAAGGACTTCTGCCCCGAGGTCATGGTGGTGAGGCGCTGGCCCTGGCGGATGGATTCCGGAAGGTCATGGCCGCGGTGCTTGGCCATCTGCGGCTTCGGATCAAAGAGGTCCATCTGCGAAGGTGCGCCGCTTTGAAAGAGGTAGATGATGCGCCTGGCCTTGGGGGCATGGTTGGGGAAGGCCGGGGCTCCCAGGAGCTGGCCGAGGGCGGCCGCACCTGCCACGGAGGCGGAATTGCGCAGGAACACGCGCCGGTTCAGGGCGTCTTGAAGCTGGAAGGATTGGGCTTTCATGAGGTCAGTCGCGGGTGACGACACGGTCGAGGTTGAGAAGGACGGACGCCGTGGTGGTGTAGGCGGCGAGTTCGGCGGCGTGGAGAGCGGGATCCGGCCTGGACATGCCCTGGGAGAGGAGCGCCCTGGCGTCGTCAGGCCTTGAGGTGAAGGCGGCAAGGCGTTCCTGGAAGCCGGTGACGAGGGTTTTCAGCGAACCCTCGTCGATTGTGCGGGCGGTGGCCCTCCGGTAGCCGTAGGCGATGCGCCGGGCGGGCGTGTCCCCGCCGTGAAGCATCATTTGTTGAGCCAGGCCGCGCGCGGCCTCGACAAAGGTGATCTCGTTGAGCAGCGACAGGGCCTGGAGCGGGGTGTTGGTGCGGCTGCGTCTGACGGTGCAGACCTCGCGGCTTGGGGCGTCAAAGAGGAGCATGGTGGGCGGGGCGGCGGTGCGCTTCCAGATGGTGTAGAAGCTGCGGCGGTAGAGTCCTTCACCGGCGTCGGCCTTGTAACCGCGCAGGTCGCCATACTTGCTGGTTTCATCCCAGACGCCTTCGGGCATGTAGGGCCTCACGCTGGGACCGCCGACCCTGGGTGCGAGCAGGCCGGCGATGGCGAGCGCCTGGTCGCGCACTATTTCACCGCCGAGCCTGAACCTGGGGCCGCGTGCCAGCAGGCGGTTGTCAGGATCCTTTTCCAGCAGGGCGGGCGTGACACTGCTGTCCTGGCGGTAGGCGGCGCTCATGACGATGAGCTTCTGCATCTTCTTCATGTCCCAGCCGCTGCGGATAAACTCGCTGGCGAGCCAGTCGAGCAGTTCCGGATGCATGGGATATTCGGCCTGGGAGCCGAGGTTCTCCGTCGTCCTGCTGATGCCATGGCCGAAGAACTTCTCCCAGGTGCGGTTGATCCAGACACGGGCGGTGAGCGGATTGGCGGGATCGACAAGCCATCGGGCGAGGCCGAGCCGGTTCACGGGCGAGCCTTTCGGCATCGGTGGCAGGATGGCGGGCGTGGCCATGCCGACCTTGCCGCCGGGCTTGTCATACTCGCCGCGTTTCAGGATGAAGGTGTCGCGCACGGGGCCCTCCTGCATGACCATGACGTTGGGCAGCGAGCGGTCGAAGTCGTCGTAGGCGCGCTGGGCCCGGGCGAGGGCCAGGTCCGCCTGCCTGAGCGGACTGTCCACGCTGGTCCTGAAGAAGTTCTGGATGTCCTTTTTCTGTGCGGCATTGCGCTGGGCGGGGCTTGTCTCGAGGGCGAGCTTCAGCGTTGGTGAAAAGGCTTCGCCGCTCAGTTTCACGGCATTGGCCGGCAGGCTGGAGGCGGAGA
The DNA here is from genome assembly GCA_044341745.1 of Prosthecobacter sp. GTDB lineage: Bacteria > Verrucomicrobiota > Verrucomicrobiia > Verrucomicrobiales > Verrucomicrobiaceae > Prosthecobacter. The sequence goes on from JBIIRD010000014.1 coordinate 29,197, forward strand.
GGCGGAAGCGCCCGATGTTATGACCGTTGATGGCCTCCATGCGCACACGAAGAAGCAGCCGGGTGTTGCCGGAGGGCGGGATCGCCTCCTGGAGGACAAACATGGCACGACGGTTTTCCTTGCGAGTCGGGCCGTCAACGGCCCAGGAGCTGCGGCGGCCCTTGCGTGCGGCGTCATCAATCACGCCGGCGATTTCATAGCCCTTCTGCGAGTAGTCGGCCTCGGCCCTGGCGAGCTTGAGCAGCTCGGGCTTGCCGCTTCCGCGTTTCACATACACGTCAAAGGCGCTGAGGGCGAAGTTGCTGTTGCTGTAGCGTCCGGGACCGCCGCCGGGCAGGCTGGGGTCGGTGAAGCATTCGAGCAGGAAGGCGGATGCGCCCTGTTCGGGAAGCGGTGCGTCGAAGACATAGACGTCCTTGGCCGGGTTCGTCCCGGTGGCGAGGTAGCTGCCGTCGGTCTGCCTGACCAGCGGAGTGCCGGCCTTGGACTCCACGTGGACCGGGCTCAGCGGCGCCCACACCGTCTTCAGGCTGAGCATGGTCTCCTGCGCCTTCGGCTCCCATTCGGCGGCTAGCTTTGGAAGCTGCCTGGCAAGGTCGGCGACCTTCGACCTGGCCTGCTTCAGTTCTGAGTCAAGCTGCGCGAGCTTCTGCTCCTGCTCCGGTGTGGGCACGGTGATGACGGGCTGGCTGTTGCCACCGCTGCGGTTGGAGGCGCCCTGGATCGTGCCGCTTTCGGGCACGTTGTTGAAGAAGGCGAAGAAGGAGTAGAAGTCCTTCATGGTGAACGGGTCATACTTATGGTCGTGGCAGCGGCAGCAGTTCATGGTCAGGCCCAGCCAGGTGGCGCTGGTGGTCTCCACGCGGTCCATGATGTTCTCGATGCGCCATTCCTCCGCAATGATGCCGCCCTCGCCGTTGATGCGGTGGTTGCGGTTGAAGCCGGTGGCGACGACCTGGTCGCGCCGCGCGTTCGGAAGAAGGTCGCCGGCGATCTGCTCCACGGTGAACTGATCAAAGGGCAGGTTGCTGTTGAAGGCGTGGATCACCCAGTCACGCCACGGCCACATCTGGCGGCTGCTGTCGGTCTGGAAGCCGTTGGAGTCGGCGTAGCGTGCGAAGTCCAGCCATTGCATGGCCATCCGCTCACCATAGGCGGGGGAGGCGAGCAGCCGGTCCACATAGGCTTCGTAGGCGGTGTCTGACCAGGAGGAAAGGCTGGAGAGGTCTGACAAGGACGGAGGCAGTCCGGTGAGATCCAGCGCCACGCGCCGCATCTGCGTGGCCGGATCCGCAGGCGGCTGCATTCGCAGGCCTTCCTTTTCCAGACGTTCCGCGAGGAAGCGGTCCACCGGGTGCTTCAGGTTCCCGACCTGTGGCGGTTCGTTGCGCACGACCGGCATGAAGGCCCAGTGGCCCTGATATTTAGCGCCTTCCGCGATCCATTGCCTGAGCACGGACTTTTCGGCCGACGTGAGGGGTTTGCCGCTTTTCTCCGGCGGCATGACATCGTCATCATCCTGGGCCAGCAGCACCCGGTCGAGGAGGTGGCTTTTTTCGGGGTTTCCGGGCACGAGGGCGGTTGCGCCGGACTCGGCGGGCTTCATCGCCTCCTCGCGGATGTCGAGCCGGAGGCCGCCTTCGCGTTTTCCGGCATCCGCTCCATGGCAGTGGAAGCACTTGTCCGAGAGGATCGGCCGTACGTCGCGGTTGAACTCGATTCCGGCCAGGGAAGGGGAGGCGGCGAGGGTGGAGGCAAGGAGCGGAATAACGAACTTCTTCGAAGTCATGCCTCAAGGAAACGGTTCATGAGGTTGATTCTATTGGTTTTCCATGCCGCTCCTGCATTGAGAATCACGCCTTCATGATGGCATTTCCCGCCGCCTGCTTCATGCGCTCCAGGACATAATAAACCGTCTGGCTGCGAAGGCGGATCAGTTCGGAACCGACGATGCGCCGGATGAAGTCCGGTGAGATGGCGAGGATTTCCGGCGCCGTGCAGCCGTTGAGACCCCGGCAGAGAATGGCGGCGAGGGCACGGGTGAGTGTCTGCACCTTGGGGCCGAAGGTGACGGCAAAATGAACATGGCGGCCGTCCTCCCGCTGCAGAAAGACGCCGACGGTGTCGGAGCATTCGGGATCCTTGCGGACCTCTTCGACCTCATAGGCCTGACCGGGCCGGGGCGCATAAGCATTCACGGTTTCCGCCATGCTGATCAGGTTGTCCCGGCGCTCGGACTCTGGCAGGTGCTCGAAAAAGTCGATGAGTTCCTGAAGGGCGGGGGGCATGGACAATGGGGGTGACAAAAACGTGGCTGCTTATACATGAGAGGTGTTCGCGGTGGCAAGCCGCGGCCCTTGCATGATGACCGCCCTTTTGAACCAGGCCTTTTCCTGTGAATCCGTGCCGCCGGAGATGATGGACCGGCTATGGGCGGCTGGCTGGAGGCATTTTGGCGAGTCATTCTTCCGTTACAACGTCAGCATGGATGAAGAAGGCGTGAAGCAGATCACGCCGCTTCGCCTGAATCTGGAAGACTTCCGCCCAAGCAAAAGCCAGCGTCGCGTGCTGAACCGCAACAGGGATCTCCGGCATGAATTTGTGCCTGCCTCGCTCAGCCACGAGGCTTGTGCCATGTTTCATCGTCACAAGGGACGATTTAAGGAGAATGTGCCGGATGAACTGGAGACCTTTCTTTCAGCAAGGCCGGGGACCGTTCCCTGCGAATGTCTGGAGTGCCGGGTGTTTGAAGGCACCGAACTGGTGGCCCTGAGTTACCTGGATCTTGGGGAGCGTGCGACTTCGTCGGTTTACGGCATGTTTGAGCCGGTGCATTCGAGGCGCAGCCTGGGGATCTACACGATGCTGCTGGAGATTGAGTTCAGCCGAAGCCGGGGCTGTTCCTGTTATTATCCAGGTTATGCCACCCGTGAGCCAAGCGCATACGACTACAAAAAGCAGTTCCAGGGGCTGGAGGTGTTGAACTGGGAGACGGGGGCCTGGGACCAATGACCGGGGTTGCCGTGCGCCCATGAACGTGCTTCCTGTCAGCCAGTCATGAATCCCTTCCAAATTGATCCTCGTCACCTTCCGCCAGAGGGCAGGCAGCTTTCGGGTGTTCTGCCGCCGGCCTTCTTTGCCCTGGCTGAGGATGATCCGGTGCGTCCCGAATCCCCCCTGAAGTATGAGCTTGTCGTCCTGCGGGACGGGGAAGATCTGGTTCTGACCGGCCGTTTGGAGGCGGAATTCAGTCTGGAATGCGGGCGCTGTCTGGAAAGATTCCGCCAGCGCGTCGTCCTGGATCCTTTTACCGAGGAAATTCCCATCGAAAAGGAGGGAACGACGGACTTGACAGAGGTAGTCAGGGAGGACATCCTGCTGGCCCTTCCGAACTTTCCGCGCTGTGAAGATGGCAACGTTGATCTGCGCGATTGTCCCGCCGAAGGCCGTTTCGAGGCTGCCAGTCCTGCTGCAGCTGATGAAACGCCCGGCGCTGACAAGGGAGTTTGGGATGCCCTTGATCAATTGAAGAACTAATCCCCCCTTCCCAACATGGCCAACCCGAAACGCCGTCAATCCAAAGCCCGTCAACGTCTCCGCCAGGGAGCCAACCGCTGGCGTGCTCCTGTCCTGAAGACCTGCCCTGAGTGCGGTACGTCGGTTCCAGGTCATGTGGCCTGCCCTTCCTGCGGCTATTACAAAGGCCGTCAGGTGCTGACCATCACCGCTGAGGAATAGTCCTCAGGGATTTTTTCAGGATCGCGACTTTTGCAGGCGCGGCGGTTTTTTGACCGCCGCGCTTTCGCTTTTTACAGCAGCCTGGCGGCAGCTTCAGCGAGCGGGCTGCGCTCGCCCTTGTTGAGAGGCACATGGGCGGCAAACGGCTGGCCACGCATGCGTTGACGTGTGTAAACAAGGCCGTTGCTGCGGCTGTCCACGTAGGGGTTGTCGATCTGAGCCGGATCACCGACAAGGACCAGCTTGGAGCCGCGTGACATGCGGGTGACCACGGTTTTGGCCTCCAGCGGTGTGAGCTGCTGGGCTTCATCCAGCACGAAGAAGCGGTCCGGAATGCTGCGTCCGCGGATGTAGCACAAGGCTTCGATTTCGATGACCCCCTGCTGAATGAGGGGATCGTAGGGGGCGGCAGCTTCAGCGGAGGCTGGGGTGTCGGGCAGGAAGCGGTTCTTTTTGCGCTGCGGGCCCTGGTTGTTGTCCACGGGCCGCATGAGCAGGTCGAGGGCGTCATAGACTGGCTGCAACCAGGGGCGCATTTTTTCCTGAAGAGAGCCTGGCAGGAAACCGACCGTTTGTCCCATGGCCACGATGGGGCGGCTGACGGTGAGGCCGTTGTAGGTGCGGCCAAACACCTGGGACAGTCCGGCCGCCACGGCCAGCAGGGTCTTTCCTGTGCCAGCCTGGCCATAGCAGGTGACCAGGCTGATTTCCGGGTCCAGGAGGGCATCAAGCAGGCAGGTCTGGCCCAGGTTCATGGGCTTTACGGCGCGTCCCTGGCCGACCTTGATGGACTCCGGGGTGTGCAGGAGGCGCACGAGCTCGCCCTGGGCGTTCATCTTGGCTGGCATGGAGGCCTTCTCTCCGGCGATGAGAAGCACATAGTCATTGGCCATCAGGTCGCCGAGCCTGGCGGAGGCGAGATTCAAGCGACCGCTGCTGGCGAAACGCTGAAGTTCATGACTGCTGACTTCGATCCGGGCGATTTCGAAATTGGAGACCTCCCGGGGCTCGACCTTGTCATTCAGGTAATCTTCGCACTCGATGCCGACAGCGCGTGCCTTGAGCTGCATGTTGATGTCCTTGCTCACCAGAATGACCGGTGGCTGAAGGATTTCACGCTGCTGAAGAACGCAGGCGATGATGCGGTGATCGGTCTTTTCGCTGCCTGGGAAGATGCGTTCAAATTCACGTACGCTGGGGACCTGACGGGCGGACTCGGGGTCGTAGGTGACCAGCTTCAGGAGCCCGCCACCGGGGGTTTTGACGCCCTCCATGATGGAGGCGTCAGGGCTGGAAAAGACCTTCATGAGGGCCCGGTGCACTTCACGGGCGTTTGCCCCCCTCTCCGTCATTTCGTTCTTGAAACGGTCAAGTTCGCTCAGAACGTCCACGGGGATGCTGACATGGTGTTCGGCGAACTTGTTGATGCAGCCCGGGTCGTGCAGCAGGACATTGGTGTCCAGAATGAAGGTCTTGGTGCCGACCGAGGTGGGGGAGTGGCGATGACTGGTCACTGATTTGCGCTTTCGGGGGGGGCGTGGCTGGGGGCGAAAGCTGGAGGAGACGGGGGAGCCAAGTTCGAGGGGATTGATGATCGTCGGGGCTGTGGCGGTTTGGTCGTCTCGGTCCATGGTTGTCAGGGTTGGATGCCTTGCCGTGGAAAAGCGTTGATCCGTGGCTTGAGGGGCACAGTCCTCTCCTGGCGCTGGTAGCGTGCCAAGTGTGCTTTTCCACGTTCTAATTTTTGTGAATAGCTCACGGTTCTTCGGAAGCCTGACAAGAATTGGAACAGGCGACAAGCCATTAATTCACATCCCTTAACTTTTTGTGAACAACCTGCCAGTCTGGCAGGCAAGGTAGAGCGAAAGCCTCCCGAGTTTTTTTTATTCTGGACACCCTGAGAAGGTTGGAGCTGCCTTCGCTATTCTTTGGCGGCGTTGTTCCTGTTCTGGATGTAGGTGCTCCTGACGGCGGTGTAGGGGTCAATGGCGTTGGCTTTGGAATCTTTGTATTTGGACAGCTGGTCCGGCAGGCTGCGGACGGTGTTTCCAGTCGAAGGGATCCAGGCCCATTTGTCGGCATTGTCGCCGAGGGCAAAGGTCCAGTTGACGGGGTTCAGGGCATAATCGCCGACCAGGCCAAGAGTTTCACGTGCGGTGCAGGGGCCGAGGATGGGAAGCACGATGTAGGGACCATGTCCCATGCCCCATGTGGCCAGGGTCTGGCCGGAATCTTCCAGAGGGACATCCTTCAGGGAGGGAATGCGGTCGGACTGCTTGATGAGACCCCCGAAGCCCGCGAAGGTGTTCACGCCAAATTTCTGCAACTCCTGGCCGGCTCGACTGAAGTTGCCCTGGAGGCCGCTGTTGACGAATCGGACAGGGAACTTGATGTTTTCGTAGGCGTTGTCGATACCCTGTCGCACCGGCGAAGGGAGCACGGTGGTGTAGGTCTTGGAGATGGGCGTAAAGACCCAGCTGTAAAGCCTGTCATTGAAGGCAAACGTGACCCGGTTCAGTGGCTCAACGGGGTCGGAGACCTCGGCCGCGTCTGCGTAATCATCCAGGGCATCCGTGGCAGCCGGGCCTTCTGGTGCGGAAGTGGAGTGTTGGGTGGCGCAGGAGGTGATCAGCAGCGCCGTGAACAGGAGGGAAGCTGGCTTTTTCATGAAGGTCGGGCGACAGATTGTTCGAGTGAACGAATGACAGCGGCGGCACCGCCCTGCTTGAAGGTCGAGTCGAGCTGGGAGCGGTAGTTGGCGACAAGGCTGACACCTTCGATGATCACGTCGGCGATCTTCCAGCCACCAGTCTCCTCCATCCGGTAGGTGACGTCGTAGTTGCTGCCCTTGTAAACCAGTGTGGTTGGGACATCCACACGTCCGGCTGCTGGAGCGACGGCATTCTTGTAATTGATGACCGGGTGCTCACCCGGGGTGAACTTATCGCTGTAAGTACGAATGATGAGGGTGGTGAACAGTTCGATCGCCCGCTTTTGCTGAGCGGTGTTGAACTGGCGCCAGCCGACTCCAACGGCCCGTCGGGTCATGGTTTCGAAGCTGATGTGGCGTTGAAGTATCGGCCGGGCGGCGGTCGCCAGGGCGCTTCGGCTGGCCACGCGGTCCGCGACAGCCAGGACTTCACCGATGGCTGCGCGCAGCCTGGCTTCGGCGGCACTGGTGGCTGAGGCAGAAAATCCCGCAGCTGGGAAGACTAAGAGAATGGGGAGAAAGGAACGGCGTTTCATGGAGCGGGGGATTTTCCGGACTCGTTCGCTGAATTTTCAGAATTATTGCTTACACTGCCGAAAGCCATTTTGCCAATCAAGGATTCAAGATCAACCGAGGATTCTGTCATGGTGATCTGCGTTCCGGGCTGGAGGTAGGTCTCGTCGGCTCCAGGTGCCAGGGCGACATATTTGTCACCGATCAGGCCGGTGGTCTTGATGGAGGCCATCGTGTCCGTGGGCAGCTTGAGGCCTTCCATGACTCGCAGGCTGGCGATGGCGCTGTAGTCCAGGGGATCGATGCGGATGGACTCCACCCGGCCGACAGTGACGCCAGCAACCAGCACGCTGCTGCCGGTGTTCAGGCCTCCTGCATTGGAGAAGCGGGCTTCCACCAGGTAGGTGGGGCCGCTGAGGAGCGATCCGGCTCCCACCTTGGCGGTAAGCCAGGTCACGGCGGCGAGGCCGAGAAGGACGAAAAGGCCGACAAAAAATTCCAGTCTGGAGGCATTCATGGTTCGGAGAAGGATGGGAGATGGCCTGAGCGCAGGGCGTTCACAGCCTTGTGAAGGGCCGTGGTGCTGTCACGAAAATCGCACACGACCGGGTCGGTGGAGGCGGAAAAGGCGGCCGGGCTGCCTGCAAAACGCATGGTGCCGGAATCGAGCAGGGCCACATGGTCGCTGATCACCAGGACCTCGGCGACGTCATGGGTGACGATGACCGCCGTGAAGCCGAACTGGCGCTGGTATTTGACGATCATGGCAAAGACAGCGTTGCGCCTGAGCGGGTCGAGGCCTGCCGTGGGTTCGTCAAACAACACCAGCTCCGGCCGGGTGACGATGGCGCGGGCCAGCGCCAGCCGCTTCTGCATGCCTCCGGAAAGCTGGCCGGGATATTTGTCGGAGAATGCATCCAGCTCAAGCTGCTGCAGGGCTTCCAGGCTGCGCTGGCGAATCACGGAGGAGCTGAGCGTGGTGGTCTGCTCAAGGGGCAGGATCACGTTTTCCAGGGCGGTGAGTGAATCAAAGAGCGCGTTGCTTTGGAAAAGGAAGCTGCAGCGGCGGCGGAATTCGGCACGTGCGGAAGGAATATCGGCATCCAGGGGGCTGCCGTCGAAGGCGATCACCCCCTCGTCCGGGCGTTCGATGCCCGCCAGGCACTTGAGGAAGACGGACTTGCCGGTGCCGCTGCGTCCGAGCACGGTGACCACGCTGGCGCGGGGGACCTCCAGGCTGGCGCCCTTGAGCACCTCTAGGGATCCGTAGCGCTTCTTCACGCCGCGTACGTCGAGCAGCAGGGATGGACGGGCTTCGCTCACAGCAGGAAGGAGGTGATCACATAGTCGGCGGCAAGCACGGTGATGCAGGACAGCACGACGGCGCGGGTGGTGGAGGCGCTGACCGCCCGTGCTCCGGTGGCCGAACTGCAACGGTGGGCGTTGAAGCCGTAATAGCAGCACAGCGCCACCGTCAGCAGTCCGAAGACGGCGGCCTTCGTGAAGCATTCCTGGACATCGTCGGGCTCGACCGCCCGTTCCACGGAGGACCAGTAGACGCCTGGTTCAAGGCCCAGCATCATGGATCCTGAAAGCCAGCCGCCCCAGAGGCCGACGCTGACGAACAGCGCTGTCTGCATGGGGAAGATCAGAAGAGCTCCAAGCAGGCGGGGCGTGACGAGGTATCCGTGGGTGCTGACGCCCATGGTCTCCAGGGCGGCGATCTGCTCGGAGTTGCGTTGGATGCCAAGCTCGGCCGCCAGGGCCGACCCCGCCTGGCCGACCAGCATCAGTGCGGCAAGCACGGGGCCGAGCTCACGGACCAGGCTGAGCGAAACCAGCGCGCCCAGGAGGCTCTCGGAGCCGAAGCGGTTGAGCACATGATAGCCCTGAAGCCCGAGCACGAGGCCGGTGAACATGCCGACGATGAGGATGACAGGCAGGCAGCGGACCCCTTGTTCAAACATGGCCCTGAGCACCCGGTGGACCAGCCTGCGCGTGGCGAAGGCGCTGCGGAACGAGGTGAGCGTGAACAAGGCAAAGTCACCCGCCCCCCGGATGAGGGAAAGAGTGAGGCTGCCTAGCTTGCGCACCATGGAAGTTTCAAGTCTGGCCCGGCATGGGCGGGATTCAAGCCTGGAAGCCCCGGGTCCCTGAGGTCAGGCGGGCTCCGAAGGCGGCTGTGCTTCATCCGGCAGCGGAGGCGGCAGGTTGTCGAGTGTGTTGATGAGGCTGACGGCGCGCTCGATGCTCTTGTCGAGCCGGAAGAGAAGCTGTGGGCTGTGCTTCAGCTTCACGCGCTTGTAGAGCTCACGCTGGATGTTGCCCTTCTCCTTGTTGAGCTTTTCAATCAGGCCGGCCTCGTCATGCGCCCTGCCGAGCACGCCGACCCAGACGCTGGCCTGGCGCAGGTCCGGGGCGGTGACGACCTCATGGATGGTGAGGACAACGCCTTCAAAACGATAGCCGCGCTCCAGCACGGTGCTGAGCTCGCGTTTCATGAGTTCGTTCACTCGGTCGAGGCGCTGGGACATCGCGGGTATAAAGATGAGGGTGAAGAAGTGTCCTGTGGCGCAGGTCAGAGGGCCTGCGGGATCTTCTCAAGCTCGTAGCACTCGATGATGTCGTTTTCCTCGTAGTCGCTGAAGCCCTGGAGCTTGATGCCGCATTCGAGGCCGTTGCGGACCTCGGGCACCTCGTCCTGGAAGCGGCGCAGCGTCTCGATGCTGCCGTCATAGACCGCCTGGCCGTCACGCAGCACGCGGGCGCGCTGCTTTCGGTCGATGCGGCCGTCGATGACCTGGGATCCGCCCACCCAGCCCTTCTGCACCTTGAACACCTGCTTGACTTTGGCGTGGCCGAGGATCTTCTCGCGCGTCAGCGGGTCGAGCATGCCGGTCATGGCCTCCTTCACCTGGTCGATGAGCTCGTAGATGATGGAGTAGAGCTTGATCTGGACGCCTTCGCGCCGGGCGGTGCTGAGGGCCTTGTTCTCGACCTTGGTGTTGAAGCCGATGATGACGGCGTCCGAGCCAGAGGCCAGCAGCACGTCGGATTCGGTGATGGGGCCGACGTCGCTGTGCAGGATGCGCAGGTTGATCTTCGCGCTCTCGATGTCGGTGAGGCACTTGGTGATGGCCTCCAGCGAACCGTGAACGTCGGTCTTGAGCACGACCTTGAAGACCTTCTTCTGGCCCTCCTCAATGTTGGCAAAGAGGTCCTCCATGGTGGCCCGGCGGCGGGTGACCAGCTTGGCCTGGCGTGCTTCTTCAAGACGTTCCTCGCTGAGCTTCTTGACGGCGCGCTCGCTGTCCATGACGACGACTTCGTCGCCCACGCGTGGCATGTCGCTGAAACCGACGACCTCGACGGGCATGCCTGGACGCACCTCCTTGATCGGCTGGCCTCGGTCGTTCATCAGAGCCTTGGTCTTGCCCCAGTGCGGGCCGCAGATGAAGGGCTGCCCGACCTTGAGGCTGCCCTGGCGTACGATGACGGTGGCCACGGGGCCCTTGCCCGGCACCATGCTGGCCTCGATGACCGTCGCACGCGGCGGGGCCTTGGGATCCGCCTTGAGTTCCAGCACCTCGGCCTGCAGGGCCATGGTTTCGAGAAGGTTGTCGATGCCCTGGCCGGTCTTGGCGGAGACCTCCATGCATTCAATGTCGCCACCCCAGTCCACCGGCATGAGGCCGAGTTCCTGGAGCTGCGACTTCACGCGCATCACGTTCGCAGCAGGCAGGTCGCACTTGTTGATGGCGATCATGAGCTGCACGTCGGCGGCCTTGGCATGATTCAGGGCCTCGCGCGTCTGCGGCATGATGCCGTCGTCGGCGGCGATGATAAGGACGACGATGTCGGTGACATTCGCGCCGCGGGCGCGCATGCCCGAGAAGGCGGCGTGACCGGGGGTGTCGATGAAGGTGATCGGTTTGCCCTCATGAAAGACGGAGTAGGCGCCGATGTGCTGGGTGATGCCGCCGGCCTCGGCCTGCGTGACCTGGGTTTTGCGGATGGCGTCAAGAAGGGAGGTCTTGCCGTGGTCGACGTGCCCCATGAACGTGATGATCGGGGCGCGCAGCTCAAGCTTTTCCTCGGCGATCTCCTCCACCACCTGCGCGGGGGGCTCGACAATGATCTCCTCGACCTTGTGGACGCCGGCGCCCTTTTCACGCTTCTCGCGTTCTAGATGGAAGCCATGCTTTTCGCAGACCTTTTCCGCCACGTCGAGCTCGATGGCCTTGTCGGCGTTGGCGACGAAAACCTTCAGGTTGATGAGGTCGGCGATGACCTTGAAAGGGCGCAGGCCCATCTTTTCGGCCAGGTCCTTGACGATGATCGGCGGCTTGAGATGGATGATCTTCTCGCCGGCCTCGTTGGTCTCGTATTCGGGCTGGGCCGCCTCCACGGGGGCGGGTTTGGGGGCGGCTGGCGCAACAACGGGTGCGGCAACAGGACCCGTGACCGGTCCGGCCTCCTTCAGGCGTGAGATGGGGGGCAGGGCCGTGGTGGTGGCGGCTTCTACAGGTCGCGCGCGTCTGACCTTGGGCTTCTCATCCTCTTCGAAAAGGTTCAGCGCCTCCTTCTTCTGGTCATCGACCGTCTTTTTGGCGGGTTCCGAGGCTTCGGACTCAGCATTTTGGGGCTCAGGTGCCGCCACCGGGGCGGGCTTGGCTCCGAGGGCGGGCAGGGCGCTTGCCGTCTTTCTCGTGACTGCCTTGGACTTGGGCTTTTCCTCATCAATCAGTGAAAGCACCTCCTTTTTCTTGGCCGTTTTCTTGGCCAGGGTGGTGCTCTCAAGCTCTTCCACTTCAGCGGTCTCGCTGTCGGGGCTGGCTTTGCTGGTTTTTGATGAGGAGGAACGAGGAGGCATGAGGATGAAAAAGCGTCGTGCGAGCTGCTGAAGGGGCTGGCGTAAAGGCGGGGTGGAGACTGTTTGAGGAGAGGCTCATGGCTACTCTCCTGAGGTGGGGTTGTAAGACTGGATGCGTTCGAAGACCTGACGGGCCAGCTGTTCATCACCGGCGAGGGCGTCAATGACGTCCTCGACGTCAACCTGACGGAGGACCTGAAGGTCTCCCATGCCGCCCATGACTAGCTTGCGTGCGGTCTCGAGGTTGAGGCCGAGGGTCTTCACAAGATCCTGAGCGGCGTGATCCATCTGTCCTTCAAAGACTTCCTCGGCGTGCTCGTCACGCTCGATCTGAAGCTCCATGCCGACAAGGCGTGAGGTCAGGCGGGCGTTCTGGCCGCGACGGCCGATGGCCTTGGAAAGCTCGTCCTCACGCACGGTGAGGCGGGCCGCCTTCTTGTCCGGGGAGAGCTGGATGCTGAGCACCTTGACCGGCTTCAGGGCCTCCTTGATGAATTCGACGGGATCCGCATACCAGCGGATGATGTCCACCTTCTCGTTGTTCAGTTCGCGGACGATGTTTTTGACGCGGTTGCCCTTCAGCCCCACGCAGGCGCCCACCGGGTCGACCTTGCTGTCGGCGCTGTGCACGGCAACCTTGGTCCGGTAGCCGGGTTCACGCGCGATGCTGGAGATTTCCACGGTCCGGTCGCCGATCTCGGCCACCTCAAATTCAAACAGGCGGCGCACAAAGTTCACGTGGGCGCGGCTGAGGACGATCTCTGGTCCACGGGCTCCTTCCTTCTCCACCGCCTTGACATAGAACCGCATGCGGTCGCCAATGGTGTATTCTTCGGTGGAGACTCGCTCCTTGTTGGGCATGACGCCCTCGAACTTGCCGAGGTCCACGACGACGTCGCTCTTGTCGAAGCGGCGGATGGTGCCGTTGACGATGTCGCCGGTGCGATCCTTGAACTCGTCGTAAAGGTTCTCCTTCTCCGCCATGCGCACGCGCTGCATCATGGTCTGCTTGGCGGTCTGGGCGGCGATGCGGCCCATGTTCTGCGGCGTCACTTCAAGCTCGATCTCGTCGCCGAGCTGGGCGTCCTTCTTGCGCTTCAGGGCCTTGTCCAGGGGGATTTCCTCGAAGGGATTGGTCACCTTCTCGACGGCGATGAGCTTGGCAAAGGCGCGGATGGTGCCCTTGTCAGGATCGATGTCGATGCGCAGCTCGCGCGCGGGGCCGATGCTTTTCTTCGAGGCCGCGAGGAGGGCCTGGGAGAGCACCTCGACCATGCGGTCGCGGTCAATGCCCTTCTCCCTCTCGTAGTAGTCGAATAATGCTTTAAGTTCCGAGGTCATAAAAATCGCTCCGTCCCCAGACAAAAAGAGAGCGGGGCGCACCCCACTCTCACGACAAAACAAACAAGGCCCGGGAAAGGAAGTTCAGACAATAAAACGCAGGATTGATTAGGCAAGCTGAAATTCAGACGTTTATCTAAGGCTTTAGCGGTGCGGTTAAGGAGCCGCGCCCGCCTGGCTTTGTTCGTGCGAACGCTTCTGCAGCTGCTGCTCAGGCAATGGGGACCTGTGCCTTCAGCAGGCCGGTTCGCATGGCCTCCAGGGGGGCTTCTCCGCCAAACCAATGTTCAAATGAAATGGCGCCCTGATGCAGCAGCAGGCTCATGCCGTCGGCATGCCTGGCGCCAACCCTGGCCGCCTGCCGGATGAGATCGGTCGGGCCGTCGGCGCGATAGACCATGTCATGGACGAGGTGTCGGCTTTCAAGGCAGCCCGGAGGAAGCAGTGGATCGTCTCCGGCCTTCATGCCGACAGAGGTGGCGTTGACGACAAGGTCGGTCTCGGCAAGGCGCGCCGCCAGATGCTCGTGATCAAGGCTGCATGTCTGCAGCAGGACAGCTTCGGTGGTGAGTGACCTGAGTTCATTCAGCAGTGGGGAAAGCTTGGATTCCGTGCGGTTGGCCAGAAGCAGATGGCGGCAGCCTGCGAGAACGCACTGCACCGCAACGGCCCGTCCAGCACCACCTCCCGCACCGAGGATCAGCACTCGCAGATCCTCGACTTCCTTCCCAAATGCCTCCCTGACGCTGCGAAGGAAGCCGGGTCCGTCGGTGTTATAACCCCAGAGGCGGCCGTCGCGGATCGCCAAAGTGTTGACGGCTCCAAGCCGGGCGGCCAGGGGGTCGATGACATCGACGGCGTCGAGCGCTTCAAACTTGTGCGGGATGGTGATGTTGACCCCGATGAATCCCTGCCGGGCAAAAAGCTCGAAGGCCTCCTTCACATGGCCCACGGGCACCTGGACTCTGACATACTGCGCTTCAATGCCCCTCGCCATCAGGGCGGGATTGTGCATCTGAGGCGACTTGGAGTGGGCGATGGGGTCGCCAATCACCGCCAGTCGTGCGGGTGGGGTGAGGACGGGAAAGGCGTGAAGCTGGTCGAAGGTGAAAAACGGGGAGGCCACGGGCAAGACATGGCATGGGGGGCGGCTGGTGAAAAGCCGTGAGTTCAGCAGTTCTGTCCGGTGGCGACCGCCTTACAGTTTGGGCGGCGGCGGTTTGACTGGGGGCTGCTGTCCGCTGACAACCCCTCTGGCCTTTGTCTGCCGTTTATAGACGGTGTCTCCGCAGGAAATGTAGAGCTCGCTGAGATCCCTGCCGCCAAAGCACAGGTCTTTGGCCGGTTTGGGGGTGGGGATGATGAAATTGACCCTGCCAGCCTGGTCGCAGACCTGAATGCCGAGGCTGCTGGCGACATAGAGCCAGCCATGGCTGTCCACACACATCGCTGCCTGAAGCGACTGTTCCTGCCTTGGACCCCAGGACGGTTCCCTTTGAAAAAAAGGCTGGGCATGCTGAAACAGGGGAGGCGAGGGGCGGAGCTGCACGCTGTCAATCCAGCCATCCGGGGCGCTGATGTAGAGCAGTGTCTGGTCCGGCGACAGGCAGAGGCTGCCTCCGGAGGTGACCAGGACTTCAGACTGGAGGCTTTGACCATGCAGGAACTCATAGCTGCCCGCAGGATCCACCCTGCCGATCAACGCATCATTGCACCCGGCAAAGTAGAGCCGGCCAAGGCTGTCACAGCTCAGGCAGGCATGGTTGGAGAAAGGAGAGTCGTACTTGCCGCTCTTGTCGCCAAAGCGGATTTCATCCACGACCTGGCCGTCCGGTGTGACATTCAAAATCCGGGCCTCATTTTGGGAGGGCAACGCGCTGAAAAAGAGGCGCAGACCGCCGCCCGGTCCGGCCCGAAAGCCGTTGAGCATGCCTTGAGCCCGCACTTTGACCTCCTGCCTTGCTCCCGAGGCATCGATCCGGACAAACAACACGATGTCCTTTTCCAGCGAATGCTTCTCGATGAACAGCGTGCCATCGGCGCAGGCGGCCATTCGATTCATCAGGGGGCTGGTGCCAAGGCCAGGGTTGACCGGCTCGTGCAGCACCTTTTCCCACCCGCCTTCGCCCAGCACTTCATACCCCCGCCACTTCGAGGCTCCCTGTGGATTTGCCCTCACCTCCATCGTGGTCCGCCAGTCCCGCCACAGCCAGCGCATGACTTCCGGGAAGATCTGTGAAGCGTGCTTTTGGTTATGCCCGCCCTCACCCCAGGCATGGTTCACGTCATAGCCGGCCCAGGCGAGGCTGCGTTCCATCGTCTGGTTCGCCATCCACCAGTCGCCGCAGTAGAGGTTGTTGTCGCCGGTGCCGCTCTGGAGAAAGATGCGCAGCGGCTTCGGCTCCATTTTGCGGACCAGCACGGGCAGGCGGTCCGCGCCGTGGATGCCGACGTAGGTGCCGACGCCGGTGAAGACCCGGCGAAAGCGGTCGGGCCGGTGCCAGGCGGTCATGAAGGCGCAAATGCCACCGCTGCTGTTGCCGGCGATGGCGGCCTGGTTGGGATCCTGGCTCAACCGCAGGCCATGTCTCGCCT
Organism: Prosthecobacter sp.; assembly: GCA_044341745.1. Taxonomy (GTDB): domain Bacteria; phylum Verrucomicrobiota; class Verrucomicrobiia; order Verrucomicrobiales; family Verrucomicrobiaceae; genus Prosthecobacter. The sequence continues at coordinate 44,967 of JBIIRD010000014.1, forward strand.
CGATGGCTGGAAGGAACTCGTCGATCAGGAAACCAGAGTAGGCGGGGGTGATGCTGTCGTACTCATGGCTGCGATTGAACCTGGGCAGGCTGTTTTCACCGGCCGCCGGCACCACGCCCGGCTTGATGAAGATGCCGACAAGGGGCGGAATGTCCTGTCTGGCGATGAGGTTGTCAAAGACGACGGGGGCCTGGTAGATCACGCCATCCTGGAAGACCATGAAGGCGGCGGGCTTCGACTTGTCATGCCCATGGGGGATATAGATCTGGTACTCTCTTTCGGTGCCTGGAAACACGCTGTCCTGCGCCGCCTTGAAGCTGTCCTTGGTCATCGTGCCCTTGGGAACTCCGGCCTGGGGCAGGGAGTCGGCGGTGAGCGGAAACTCGGGTTCGGCGACAACGGTTCCAACGAGAAGTGTCAGAAACAGCAGGATTGAAAGGGGAGGTGACATAGGATCCGCAGATGACGCAGATGGGCTGATGAATGGCTTCTGCCTGAGGTGAAGGCTTCAGCCTTCGTGGTGGTAGAAGGGTTTCTTCACGACTTCTGCCGGGAAGCGACGGCCACGGATTTCGATTTCCAGCTGGCTGCCGGGTTTGCTGGCTTCCGTGGGGACATAGGCCATGCCGATGCCAATGCCGAGGCTGGGGGACTGGGTGCCGCTGGCGACTTCGCTGACAACGGTGCCGTTGAAGAGCACCGGGTAGTGTGGACGTGGAGGCGGGGTTGTGCCGATCATTCTGAATCCGGCGAGCCTGCTTGGCAGGCCGGAGGCCTTCTGGGCCTCGAGCACGGCCTTGCCGACGAAGTCCGGCTTGTCCATGGCCACGAAGAAGCCCAGCCCGGCCTGCAGCGGGGTCTTGTCGGGGGCGAGATCGTTGCCGTTCAGCGGGTAGCCCATTTCCAGGCGCAGGGTGTCGCGGGCGCCCAGGCCGCAGACATTGCCACCCTCTTCACGAACGACGGCCACAAACTGCTCGAAATAGGCGGCGGCCTTGTCGTTGGGCAGGAAGAGCTCGAAGCCTTCCTCGCCCGTGTAGCCGGTGCCGCAGAGCCACATGAAGCCGCCGGAGTCGGCGGAGACAAAGATGCGGTTATGGGGCGGGAAGGGGGAGTCGAGGCCGAAGACCTTTTCAAAAACGGCCCTGCTGCGCGGCCCCTGGATGGCCAGTCCGGCAGTCCGGGCGCTCAGGTCGGCCATCTGCACGTCATCGTCCGGGGAAAGCAGGCCCTGCAGGTGAGCCCAGTCCACGCTGATCATGGAGGCATTGACGACCAGAAAGTATTCCCGTGCGCTGGTGCGGTAGAGTATCAGGTCGTCGATGACCCCGCCTTCGTCGTTGAGCATCAGGGAATACTGGCCCTGGCCGACCTCGAGCCGGGTCACATCATTGGTCAGGGCGCGATTGAGAAAAGCCGCGGCGCCGTGGCCGCTGACGATGAACTGCCCCATGTGCGAGATGTCGAAGACGCCTGCCGCCTTGCGCACCGCCTGGTGCTCCTGGACGATTCCCGAATACTGAACCGGCATCTCCCAGCCGGCGAAGGGAACCATGCGGGCACCGAGGGCGAGATGGGCTTCGTGAAGAGGTGTGCGGAGGAGGGGGGCGGTGGCGTCGGACATGGCCCCAGGTTGGAGGGCTGGAGGATGATGTCAAAGCTGGCCAGTGCGGGGCGGCGGCGGAGTGACCCGCTTGCAGGTGCTTCTGGCTGCTTGCAGCAAGCCACCCCGGCTTTGGAAAATCGGCGCACAGGCTCGCCATGGAATGCCTGAATGATTTAACAACAGGCATGTCCAAGCCCAGCATCCTCACCACCACGGTTGGCTCCTATCCCGTTCCCGACTGGCTTGCCGCCCTGCCGAGCGAGCAGGCGGTGGTTGATGCCACGCGCATGATTTTTTCCACCCAGCGGCAGGCGGGCGTTGACCTGCCCACGGATGGCGAGCTTTACCGTTTTGATGTCAATCACCCGGACACGAACGGCATGATTGAATACTTCGTCCACAAGCTGGGCGGATGCGACGCCAGGGTCGGCCGGGCGGACACGGCCCGCTTTCGGGCCCGTCAGGAAATGGGCTTCCGCGCGAAGCCTGCCGCCGTGGTGAGGGGAGCTGTGACGGAAGGCGTGCTCAACCTGCCCGAGGACTGTGCGCGGGCGGCGAAGGTGGCCGGGGGCGATTTCAAGTTCACTCTCACCAGCCCTTACATGCTGGCCCGCACGCTGCTGGACGAGCACTACCATGATTTTGAAGCGCTGACCCTGGCCGTGGCTGATGCTCTGGCGGCCCAGGCTGCCTGTCTGGACTGCGCCTGCGTTCAAGTGGATGAGGCGAACATTCCCGGCAATCCGGCGGACGCACCGCTGGCCGCGCGTGCGATCAACCGCGTGCTGGATGCCGTGAAGGGGACGAAGGCGGTGCATTTCTGCTTTGGCAATTATGGCGGGCAGACCATTCAACGTGGCGAGTGGTCGGTGCTGGTCGAGTTCCTGAACAGCCTGCATGCCGATCATCTGGTGCTGGAGCTGGCCCACCGGCCGGCGGCGGACCTGGACGCCTTGAAGGATCTGGATCCACGGATCGGCGCGGGCATCGGCGTGGTGGACATCAAGGTGAACCATGTTGAGACGGCGGATGAGATCGCTCGCCGCATTGAAACGGCCGAGCAGGTGCTGGGCGCGGGCCGGGTGAAGTTCATTCATCCGGACTGCGGCTTCTGGATGCTGAAACGCAGCGTCGCCGACCGCAAGATCGAGGCTCTGGCGAGGGGCAGGGATCGTTTTCTGGGGCTGGCCTGAGGCGAAGTTTGGCAGCCACCTTGGACTGAATGCTTCCGTGTCGCGACGGTGGCCGTATAATTGCACGTGTTCTTGCTCGAAGCCTCCGACATCACCCGCAACTATCAACTCGATGCCGCTCCGGTGGCGGCCCTGCGTGGTGTCAGCCTGAAGGTGGAACGAGGGGATTTCATCGCCCTGACGGGACCTTCCGGCTGTGGCAAGTCCACGCTGCTGCAGATCTGCGGCGCCATGGACCGCGCTGATGGCGGTGAACTCCGGCTGGACGGGCTGGAGGTGAGGTCTCTGGACGATGCGGCCCTGACCCGGCTGCGACGGGAGAAAATCGGCTTTGTCTTTCAGTTCTTCAACCTTCTGCCGACCCTGAGCGTGCGCGAAAACATCGCCATGCCCCTGCTTCTCGCGAAGGTTCCGGAGCCTGAGGCCTTTGAGCGTGCGGCTCAGCTTGCTGAGCGGGTAGGCATCGTGCATCGCCTGGATCATCTGCCCGGACAGATTTCTGGAGGGGAGGCACAGCGTGCGGCCCTGGCCCGGGCGGTGATTCACAAGCCAGGGCTGCTGATCGCGGACGAGCCCACGGGCAGTCTGGACAGCACCAATGGCGGCCGCGTGCTGGACTTGCTGCGGGATTTGAACCGGGATCTTGGTGTGGCGGTGCTCATGGCCACCCATGATGCCGGAGTTGCGGCGGCGGCGGGAAGAATCCTGGCCATGAAGGACGGGAGGATGGTGGATCCCGCCTGAGGTCATGCTTTTCCGCCGTCTCATCCTCCGCCCCATGCTCAAGCAGCGGCTGCGTTCGCTGGTCACCATGCTTGGAGTAACGCTGGGCATTGCGGTCATGCTGGCGATCCAGCTTGCCAACCAGGGGGCGATTCGCGGCTTCAGCGCCGCCTTGGACGCGGTTTCGGGAAAGGCGGCGCTGGAAATCCAGTGCGCGCCTCTGGGCATTGACGAAGAGCTGCTTCCCTCGCTGGCCTGGCTGCGCGAATACGGCATCGCGGCACCCTTGATGGAGGCGGATGTGGTTGCGGTAAGCCCGGCCGGACAGGAGACGCTGAGGCTCATCGGCATCGATGCCCTGCGTGATCCAGCCTTGAGAGATTATGCTCTGACGAATGATTCGACCATGTCGTCCGGTCTGGATCTGATGAAATTCCTGGGTGAGGCAGGGGCGTTGATCATCACCCAGGCGCTGGCGGATAGAAACGGGCTGAAGCAGGGGGACGGTTTCGAGGTCCTTGTCGGGGATCGACGCCGGCAGGTGAAGGTTGCCGCGGTGCTGGGAGCCGCCAAGGAGGATGCCAGGTCTCTTGCCCGCCAGTCGCTCGCGGTGATGGACATCGGTCACGCCCAGACGCTTTTGGATCGTGCAGGAAGGATCGACCGCCTGGAGCTGCGTTTGCATGACGGGGTGTCGGCGGAGGTTGCGGAGTCGGCGGTGCGCCGCCGTCTGCCGGACGGTTTGAGCGTGCAGAGACCGCAGCGCCGGACTGCAGCCGTGGAGAAGATGCTTGCCGCGTTTCACTTCAACCTGGCCATGCTTTCAGGCATCGCCCTCGTGGTCGGTCTTTTTCTGATTTACAACACGATCTCGGTTTCAGTCATGACCCGCCGCCCGGAGATCGGCATGATGCGCACCCTGGGGGTGACACGTCGGCAGGTGTTGATGTTGTTTATCGGAGAGGCTTTCCTCCTTGGGGGCTTGGGCGCGCTGCTGGGAGTGCCTGTGGCCAGGATGCTGGCCGAGGCAGCCATCGCGCTGACTTCGGCCACGGTGGACACGCTGTATGTCGCCACCGCCGCAACCGTGCCGCCGCTCGCCCCCTGGCACTGGCTGGCGGCGCTGGGCATCGCCGTGCCGCTCTCGCTGGGGGCGGCCGCCCTGCCTGCGTCCGAGGCGGCGCGGGTGTCGCCTGTGGAGGCGATCCGCGGACAGGTCCGGGAACCCATGGGATCAGGAACCTCCGGTGGCGGAAAAGCATGGAGGCTGCTGATGGCATCCCTTGCCTGTCTTGCCGCAGGCTGGCTTGCGGCCCTGCAGCCGCCGGTCAACGGCCTGCCTCTGTGGGGTCATTTCTCCTCCCTCTGCGCCATCCTTGCCGCAGCGCTGGCGGTGCCTGCGGCGCTTCGATGGACCTCGGGTGTGATGCGTCCATGGTTAGGACGTTGGCTGGGCATCGAGGGCAGGCTGGCGGCATCCCAGATCCGGGCTTCCACGGGACGGCTCTCGATCTCCGTCGCGGCGCTCACGGTGGCCCTGGCGCTGACGGCGGCCATCGCGGTCATGGTGGGCAGCTTTCGTCAGACCGTGGTCACCTGGGTCGAGGAGACGATGGGCGCGGATCTTTACGCCAGGCCTGGAACACCGCCCCGCAGCAGGAACGCGCCAACGTTTTCGGAGGAGACCCTGGACATTCTGCGCTCGCATCCGGCCGTGCTTTCCCTGGACGGCCACAGCTCGCTGGACCTGCCCCATGAAGGCCGCCTGGTGAAGCTGGTGACCGTCGATTTCAATCAGCGGATGCGTGACGCCAGGATGGCCTTCAAGACGGAGGGAGATGTCACAAAGATCCTGCAAAAGGCCCGTGACGGGGGGCAGGTGCTGGTTTCGGAAAGTTTCGCACTTCGCTTCGGAGTCAGGGAGGGCGGTGTGCTGAAGCTCACGACACCCCGGGGTCCGCGTGAGTTTGCCATCGCCGCGCAGTTCTACGACTATTCCAGTGATGGTGGCACGATCATGATGGACCGGGAGGAGTTTGAAAAAGGGTTCGGCAGCAGCCGGCCTACCCATCTGGCCGTGCACTTGAAGCCGGGTTTTGATCCCGAAAAGACACGGGTGGAAATGCTTCGGATGCTCGAAGGCAGGAGCCTGGTCTCCCTGTTCACCAACAGCGGACTGCGTGCCGAGATCCTGAGGATCTTTGACAGCACCTTCGCCATCACCTGGGCGCTGGAGATCATTGCGGTGCTGGTCGCCATGGCGGGTGTGGCGGCAACGATGCTGACCCTGGTCCTCGAACGTCAGGATGAGATCCGGCTGCTGCGCATCGCCGGGGCGGACGCGGGCCAGGTCAGGCGTACGATTGTCATCGAGTCGGGTCTGCTTGGCCTGGTCAGCCAGGTGCTGGGTCTTGCGGTTGGCGTGCTACTCTCGCTGGTTCTCATCTGGGTGATCAACCCGCAGAGCTTCGGCTGGAGCATCCGGTTTCATGCTCCCTGGTGGTTTCTGGTCGGCTCAACGATCCTCACCCTGGTTTCAACCATGCTGGCGGGTCTCTGGCCGGCGTGGAGGGTGACTCGTCGGCAGGCGCTGGTGGCGGCGGCGATGCTCACCTGCGCGTGGCTTCCCAGTGCCGCAGCCGAGGACGAATGGAAGGCTGCGCAGCCCGGCTATCGCTATGAATTCCCCCGGGATCACGGGCAGCATCCTGAGCACAAGGTCGAGTGGTGGTACTTCACTGGCAACCTGACGGATGTGGAGCAGCGCCGCTTTGGCTATCAGCTTACCTTCTTTCGCATAGGCGCGGTTTCACGCCCTGCCAATGAATCACCCTGGGCCCTGCGTGATGTCTGGATGGCCCACTTCGCGGTCAGTGAGGTGGATGGCGGCTCGTATCTTCATGCCGACCGCCTGAACCGTGCCGGTCCTGGCTTGGCCGGAGCCACCCGGGAGCGCGTCTGGAATGAGGACTGGCAGGTGACGATGGCTGCCGATGGCGCCATGCGGCTTCAGGCCTCCGATCGTGAATTCTCGATCGATCTGGCTCTGCAGCCCGGAGGTCCGGCCGTGGTTCATGGCCGGGAGGGCATCAGCCAGAAAGGGGTGACACAGGGCAACGCCAGCCATTATTACTCTCTGGTGCGAATGCCGACGAGCGGGAGGATCATCCTTGGCGGGAAGGAGTTCTCCCTCAGTGGCGAAAGCTGGATGGATCATGAGTTCGGCACGAGCTTCCTGGAAGAGGGCACGCAGGGCTGGGACTGGTTCAGCGCCCAGCTGAGCGATGGCAGCGAGCTGATGCTCTTCCAGCTCCGGGGGGCGGCGCCAGGCTCGAATGCGGGAACGTTGATCAGGCCGGACGGAAGCGTGCTGCCGCTTTCGAGCACCGATTTCACCCTGGTTCCCGGCAGGGCCTGGAAATCGCCGACGGGTGCCTCCTACCCTGTGGAATGGCGCATCGAAATGCCGGGTCAAGGAATCCACCTCCTCTGTCGTGCCGCCATGGACGGACAAGAATTCACCGCGTCCTCCACACCCGGTCTGGGCTATTGGGAAGGCGCGGTGAACTATGAAGGCTCGGTGGCTGACCGCCCCGTCACAGGCCTGGGTTATCTGGAGATGACCGGTTATTCCGGTCGCTCCATGAGCCAGTGGTTCGGGGCGGGGAAGTGAGCGGATCAGGCCTTGTCCACGACGTATTCGTAGAGGCCGTGGGCGCCCGGATAGGGGATGGGATACTTGCCGTTCTTGTCGGCCACCAGAGGGGCGGCGCCATCCAGGGACAGCTTGTCCACGTTCGGGGCGAACTCATGATCGTGCGCCATGAGCTGGTCAAAGGTGACAAGCTGGCCGGTGTGGGCGCTCATGCGGCCCATGACGGTGACAAGGCTGGCCATCGCGCCGCGCTCGACCTCGCTGTAGGGCTTGTTGTTGTGGATGGCGTCCACAAGATCCTGCCACTCGAGATCATACGGATTCGGCTCGGGCTGCTTGCCGCGCCAGATGATGTCCTTGGCGCTCTTGTTCTGGCCCTTGAAGGTCATGGCCTTGGAAGGGAAGTGACCGGCGGTGGAGATGATGGCCATGCCCTTGCTGCCATGCACGTAGCTGGCGAACTCGTTGTGGGTCTTCATGGCATTGCGGCCTTCCAGCCAGAACTTGCTGCCGTCACGGAAGGTGTACTCGACGCTGTAATGGTCAAAGTTCTGGTCCACGTAGTCGCCGCGCTCGGTACGGCCGCCAGTGGCCTTGGCCTCGATCGGGAAGTCGTTCTTCATCCAGCAGATCTCGTCGATGTTGTGGATGTTGAAGTCGCTGAACGCGCCGCCTGAGGCCCACAGGAAGCTGTGGAAGTTCTTGATCTGGTAGATCAGCTCATTGGGATCCGTGCTGGCGTCACGGGGCTTGGTGAAGCAGGTGCCGACAGGGCCCTGGAGACGGTAGGCACGGCCGAGGATGATGTCGCCGATCTCACCCTGCTGGATACGGTCAAAGAGCTCTCCGCGAACACGGCAGTGGCGGCACATGAGGCCGACGCCGACCTTCAGGTTCTTCTCGGCGGCCTTTTTGCCGAGCTCAAGCATGCGCCTGCCGCTGGGGGCGTCGACGCAGATCGGCTTTTCCATGAAGACGTTGACGCCCTTTTCAATGGCATACTGGAACTGCACCCAGCGGAAGGCGGGTGGCGTGGCCATGATGACGATGTCGTTCGGACGCAGCATGTCGATCGCCTTCTTGTAGGCGTCGAAACCGATGAACTTGGCGTCGGCGGAAACGGAGAAACGGTCGGGGTGCTTGGCGCTCAGGCCGTTGAAGCTGGCTTCAAGGCGGTTTTCCTGGACGTCCGCCATGGCAATGAGGCGGGTGCGCTGCTTGACGCCCATCATGTTGCTGGCGGCTCCCGTGCCACGACCGCCGCAGCCGACGAGGGCGACATTGATGGTGTCATCGCCCTGGGCATGGACATAGGGGATGTGGATGCCCGAGAGGACGGACAAACCTGCGGTGGCCTGGGTGGCGGTCTTGATGAAATCGCGGCGCGACGAATTGGCGGGGTTTTTTTCCATAGGGTTGAAAATTCTGAGTGAGGACTACGCATCGCGGCAAGCATTCTTTGCCTTGGGTTGATACCGGATTTAGGCCGGGCACATCATGGGGGGATGGGCTGATTATTTGTAAAAGTTAAAAATTCATTGCAAAATATTATGTTTATAACAATATTTGTAAAACCGGGGCCATGAATCTTGTTCCTAACCTCATCCGTCACTTTGTCTGGGCCCTGCTTCTGGCAGTCTGCTGGGGCTCCCTCAGGGCTGATGTTGTCCTCGAGTGGAATCAGATGCTGCGTCAGACATTTGCGGCTGAAGGTAATTCTGCGACACCACCCTGTAACTCCAGGACGATGGGCATGCTGGGCGGGGCCGTGTTTGACGCTGTGAACTCAGTCAATCGCAACTACAGTTCCTACCTGGGCTATTTCGATCCGACGACGGCCGGAGCCGGGGTTGATGTTTCAGCGGCTGCGGCCACGGCTGCCTACAATGTGCTGACCAGTGTTTACACGGATTATTATGGGGCTGGAAACAGCTACCTGGCAGGTTTCACCAACCTCTACAACAGCCAGATGGCAGGCATCGCCGACAGTGCCGCCAAGACCCGTGGCATGGAGGTGGGGATGGCGTCGGCCACAGCCATGATCAATTTTCGCAGTGGAGATGGCTGGAATGACTTTCCGACCTACTCGCCCCAGCCGCTGGGTACCGTTGGCCGCTGGCAGCCAGGTGACAGCGCGGGGGCCTGGGGATCATCAACAGGGACGTTTGTGAAGTCACAGTGGTCGGATCTGACTCCCTTCGGCTTGACATCAACCAGCCAGTTCCGGCCTGCCGGCATGAACATGGGGACCAGCATGGATCGCTCGGTGAGCTACGTTCCATTTAACGGCAACTACCAGGCCTGGGTGCAAAGCAACGCCTACACTGAGGAGTTTAACCAGGTGAAGTCCCTGGGGGGAGCCAGCAGCGCCACAAGGACGGCCGACCAGACCCAGATCGCCTATTTCTGGGTGGACGGTCCCGGAACCGCCTCACCCCCGGGGCACTGGAACCGCATCGCCCAGTCCATCTCCATGTCCATGGGGCTCGGTGTCGAGGACAACGCCCGCCTGTTCGCCCTGCTCAATCTGGCGGAGGCGGATGTGGGGATCGCGACCTGGGAGGCCAAGGTGTTCTTTGACAACTGGCGCCCGATGCTGGCGATCAACACGGCGGACACGGACGGCAATCCGGACACCCTTGTGGATGCCATGTGGACCCCCTTGATACCCACGCCCTCCTTCGGCTCCTACACCAGCGGCCACAGCGCCTTCAGCATGGCCGGCGCCACCGTCCTGGCGGCCTTCTTTGGAACCGACGACATCGCCTTCACCACGGACTCGGAGTCCCCGTTCCTGGCCTCCGGAACAACGCGCAGCTTCAACAGCTTCAGCGAGGCCGCCGATGAGGCGGGCATGAGCCGGGTCTATGGCGGCATCCACTGGATGAGTGACAACATCGACGGCGCCATCCTCGGCGAGGATGTGGGCGGCTACATTTACGCGAACTTCTTCCAGGCCGTGCCCGAACCGTCGGCGGTCCTGCTCCTGGGGCTGTCTTCGCTCTGCCTGCTGTCTCGCCGCCGGCCCCACAGGCCATGATCACCGACGACCTGCCACACCTGGTCGCCGGGGCCTGCATGAACGTGCATCGTTCGTTAGGTCCCGGGCTTCTGCGTGAGGCCTATGAGGAGTGCCTGGTCCTGGAACTGCGCAGCCTGGAGCTGTCAGTGCGCCGCGGGGAGCCGTTGAGCTTTGACTACCAGGGCCAGGTCGTCAGAAACGCGGCCCGGCTTGACCTGGTCATCGAGGACACGCTGCTGGTCCAGGTGCTGTCCGCCGAGGTGGTGTCCGCCTCCGAACGGCAGAAGATGGAGACGCTGCTGCGCCTGGGCGGACTGAAGGCCGGCCTGCTGGTGAACTTCAACGTGCCGGTCATGCGCAAGGGGATCGAGCGTTTCACGGTGAAGCGTCGTGAGGCGGACTGAACCGCCTCAGGCTTTTTCGGGTTGCCTCGCGGGCGTGGCTCTCTCCTGTGCTCCTCCCCTTAACCAACCATTGTACAGCATGAAAAAAGTCGGCATCGGAATCATCGGCGGCGGCCTCATGGGCCGGGAAATGGCAAGCGCCTTCATGCGCTGGTGCGCCCTCACGGACGTGGACGTCCAGCCTGAGCTCGTCGCCGTGGCCGACTTGGTGGAGCCGGTGCGTGAGTGGTTCCGCCGCATCCCGGGATGCACGCAGTTCACGGCCGACTACCACGAGCTCCTGGCCAATCCGGATGTGGAGGTCGTGTATGTGGCCGTCCCTCACAACCTGCACGAAAAGATCTACCTGGACGTGCTCGCCGCCGGCAAGGACCTCCTTGCCGAGAAGCCCTTCGGCATCGACCTCGCTTCGGCCCGCAACATCCTGGAGGCCTGCCGCAAGTCGGGCCGCTTCGTACGCTGCTCCTCGGAGTTTCCCTTCTTCCCCGGCGCCCAACGCGTCATCGCCGCCGCCACCTCCGGAAAGATCGGCCGCATCCTGGAAATCCGCTCCGGCTTCCATCACAGCAGCGACCTTGACGCCACCAAGGCCGCCAACTGGAAGCGCTTCTCCCGAACCTGCGGCGAAATCGGCGTGCTCGGTGACCTCGGCATGCACGCCTGCCACATCCCGCTGCGCTGCGGGTGGCGGCCCAGCCATCTGTTCGCCCAGCTTCAGAAAGGCTTCCCGCAGCGGCCGGACGGCAAGGGCGGCATGGCGGACTGCGACACCTGGGACAACGCCCTGCTGCATTGCTGGACCCGAATCGACGGCCAGGAGGTGCCGATGCGTCTGGAAATGAAGCGCCTGGCCCCCGGAGAGACCAACACCTGGTTCCTGGAAGTTCTCGGCACCGAGGGCGGCGCCCGCTACTCCACCAAGGAGCCGAAGACGCTTTGGCTGTTCGAAGGCGGCAAGGAGCAGTTCTGGAAGCAGACCGACCTCGGCTTCGCCATGCCCTTTAAGACTGTGACCGGCGGCATCTTTGAGCCAGGCTTCCCCGACCTGATGCAGCAGATGTGGGCCGCTTATCTGATGGAGCGTGAAGGCAGGCTGGACGGACGGTTCGGCTGCGCCACGCCCGAGGAGGCGGTCGCCACCCAGGAGATTTTCGCCGCCGCGCTGGAAAGCCAGAAGACCCGTCAGGTGGTGGCGGTCTGACCTGCCACCGCATGGCCTGCGGACACGCTTTGGGTTGCCCGGATGCCTCGGTTCTGAAAAGTCTGGCAGATTCGTCCTGCTACTTTTCTGATAGAAACCCTGCCTTTTGTGCGGCTTCTGCGCCCTCATCCGTCCATGCGATCCCGTGCCCTTGTCCTGCTGCTGAGCCTCGGCTCATTCCTCTCCTCCGCCCATGCTGAACCCAAGCCTCTGAAGGCGCTGCTCATCACCGGCGGCTGCTGCCATGATTATGCGAAGCAGCATGTGGTGATCTCCCAGGGCATCCAGAGCCGGGCGAACGTGCAGGTGGATGTCATCTGGACCGATGACAAGTCCACCAACCCGCCTCTGCCCGTTTATGACAAGGCGGACTGGGCTGCAGGCTACGACATCATCATCCATGATGAGTGCGCTGCGAGCATGAACAGCAAGGAGACGCTCACGCGCATCCTCGACGCCCACAAGAGGATCCCCAGCATCCAGCTTCACTGCGCGATGCACAGCTTCCGCACGGGCGAGGACCGTTGGTTCAGGCGGCTCGGCCTGCAGTCGAATTCGCACGGCCCGCAGGAGCCCATCGCGATCACCTTTGTGGACAAGGAGCACCCGATTGTCTCGGGTCGTAGCCGGGGCATTTCTTCCCAGTCTGAAGGGGGCAAGAATGCCCCCCTTACTCCGCTGGCTGACTGGACCACGATCAAGGAGGAGCTCTACAACAACGTGAACCTCTTCGACGCCCATCCGCTCGCCATGGGCAGGCAGACCGTGAAAAACAAGGACGGCACGACGAAGGACGTGGAATACATCGTGGCCTGGACGAATGAAAAAGACGGTGCTCGCAGCTTCAGTACGACCATCGGCCATAACACGGAGACCGTCGCCGATGCGCGCTACCTCGACTTGATCACGCGCGGCCTGCTTTGGGCCTGTGACAAGCTCACGCCGGAATTTCTGACCCCATTCAAAGGGCAGAACAAGATCTCCTTCGTGCCCGCCAAGCCCGTCGAGGCTCCGAAGCCTCCGCCAGTGCCGAAAGATGCCACGGGCATCAAGGCGACCGCGAGCAGCGAGGAGAAGGGCAAGAACAACTTTGCCTGGCGTGCCGTGGACAATGACGAAAGCACCCGCTGGTGCGCAAGCAGCCCGGCCTATCCGCAGTGGTTGCAGCTGGAGCTGGAGAAGCCGCAGACGCTCACCGGCATCGAGACCACCTGGGAAAACAACGGCGTGTATCAGTTCAAGGTCGAGGGCAGCACCGATGGCAAGGCCTGGATCACTCTTGTGGATGGCGGTGCGAACGAGAAGAACGCGCCTTACTCGAATGACTTCGCCAGGGTGGATGGCATCCGCTTTGTGAAGGTGCATGCCCTCAGCAAAAAGAGCGGCGGCTGGGCCAGCATCCGCGAGGTGCGGCTGAAAGGGCCGGGCATCAAAGCCATCACACCGAAGCTCAGCGCTGACCAAAAGAAGGAATACAACCAGGCCACGGACCCACGCAAAGACGGCGGCAATGTCGTGCCGAAGATCGTCAAACTCACGCCGGAGGAAGAAGCGGCCATTTTGAAGGACGTGAAGGTCGCCGAGGGCTTCGAGGTCTCCCTTTTCGCCAACAGCGCCGCGGCGAACTATCCCGTCTTCGTCGCGGCGGAGCCGGATGGCACGCTTTACGTCAGCAGCGACGGCAACGGCTCCGTGGAGCGCAAACCCAACCGTGGCCGCATCATCCGCCTGCGCGATCTCGATGGCGATGGCCGTGCCGATGAAACGAAGGTCTTCTGCGAGGTGGACAGCCCGCGCGGCCTCGTGTGGGACCATGACCGCCTCTACCTCGTGCATCCGCCGCACCTCAGCGAGTTCATCGATGCCGATCATGACGGTGTCGCGGAGAAGCAGAACATCCTCGTCAAAGGCATCGCCTTCGATTTCAAAGACCGCCCCGCCGATCACACCACGAACGGCCTCAGCCTCGGGATCGACGGCTGGCTTTACATCGCGGGCGGCGACTTCGGTTTCCTGAAGGCCACCGGCACCGATGGCAAGACGCTGCAGCATCGCGGCGGCGGCGTCATCCGCGTGCGCCCCGACGGCACCGGCCTCGAAATCTACTCCACCGGCACGCGCAACATCCTCGAAGTCGCCATCAGCCCGCTGATGGACATGTTCGCCCGCGACAACACGAACGACGGCGGCGGCTGGAACGTGCGTTTCCACCACTTCACCGGCCTCGACGACCACGGCTACCCGCGCCTCTACAAAAACTTCAACGACGAGGCCATCCAGCCCCTCGCCGACTACGGCGGCGGCAGCGGCACCGGCGCCGTTTACATCGACGAACCCGGCTTCGGCGCTTGGAACAACGCTCCCTTCACCTGTGACTGGGGCACTGGTGCCCTCTGGCATCATCAGGTGAAGCCCAAAGGCGCCACCTTTGAAGAAACCCGCAAGCCCGAGCCCTTCATCAAAATGACCCGCCCCACGGATGCCGATGTCGATGGCCTGAGCCGCGTCTATTGCGCCAGTTGGAAAGGCGCCACCTTCGGCTGGGCCGGCCCCGATGTCGGTTACATTGTGCAAGTGAAGCCCAAAGGCTTCAAAGCCGAGCCGCTGCCGGATTTCGCGAAGGCGAAGGATGAGGAGTTGGTGAAGGTGCTGGAGTCACAGAGCAACCGCCGGAGGATGGAGGCGCAGAGGGAGCTGGTGAGGAGGAAGCCTGCTAGATCTCGTGTTGGTGATCTTGCCCAGATTTGGACCGACAAGTCAAAGTCCTTATCTTCACGCGCTGCTGCTGTCATATTGCTTCCAAACCTTGAAGAACAAGACCTCTCCATTGAGGCTCTTTGGAAACATCCCGAGCTTTGGAGCACAGCTTTAAGATCAATGGAGCAGATCGACAACCCAACCGGCACTATGGTTCTGGCTTTGGCAGTTCTCGAAGAAGGCTCACTAAGCGCAAAGGTCGCAGCGCTTCGTGCGATGAATGAAGTAGCTGTTCGCTATCCAGAAGCGCGTGGCGTTCCAATGGATGAAAAAGAGTTAAAGCTCTTCGTGAATGCCATGATGAGTGATGATTTGGTTCTTGCTCATGCAGCTCGTCGTTCGGAGCCTTTCGAGGAAGGTGGAAAGCGGCTTATCACTGCATTTGATGCTAACAGCAATGAGCTGCGGACTCAGCTTGCGTTGCTCGGTATAGCCAGAGCCATTCACACCCATGAAGTCGTCTCCGGTCTCATCGAGCGTCTCGGCAAGGCCACCGATCCCGCCTTGCGCCAGGGCATCCTCGCGGCGCTGTGCCGCCTGCATTTCCGGGAAGGCGAGTGGAAGGGCGATTCGTGGGGCACGCGGCCGGACACTCGGGGGCCGTATTACCAGCCGGAGGCCTGGAGCGAGACGCCGAAGATCGCCGTGGCGCTGAAGGACACGTTGGCGAAGGCCACGCCGGAGGAAGCCGCCTTCTTGGTGAAGGAGCTGAACCGCAACCGCATCCAGTTCAACGAAGCGCAGCAGCGCATCCTCGCCCTGGCGAAGCAGGACCCGAAGGTGCTGCCGGAGCTGGCGGCGCAGCTTGCTGGAGCGGAGGAGATTCCGGCGGAGGCCGTGCCGCTGCTCGTCGGACTCGTCCGACAGGTCGGACCCGTCGGACCGACGACGCTCTCCCAAGCCATCACCGCTCTCTCGAAAACCGACAGCGCCGATGCTGTGCAGGCCACCCTCGCCGCGCTGGAGCCTCTCAAAAAACTCCCGGACTCCGGCAAGGACTACGAGGCCGCTTTGGCCGCCTTCTTGAACGCCCCGAAGCTCGAAAACCACCATCAGCTCGTCGAGCAGATCGCGGAAAAAGCCGAGTGGGCGCATTCGATGTATGCCTATGCCGCCCTGCTGAATCTCGCGAACCGCAAGACGGGAAGCCCGGAGTCCATCCAGCTATCCCAGAAGGCGCTCGACAAGGGCTGGGCCGATCCGAAGCATCGCAAGCTCATCATCGACGCCATCAGCGCCAGCAAGCACATGCCGAGCGCCTCGAAGGTTCTCGCCGCGCTGGATGATCCCGATGCGCAGGTCAAAGGCGCTGCCGAACGTGCCGCGAAGTCCATGCGTCTAACCAAGATCGAGGACAAAACGCCCAAGATCATGACCTTGAAGCCCGAGGAGGCCCTGGCGGCTGTGTTGAAGGAAAAAGGCGACTTGGCGCTTGGCGAGCAGGTTTTCACCAAGGCCACCTGCGTGGCCTGTCACACCGTGAAGGAGTCCGAGCCGCAAAAGGGCCCCTATCTCGGCAACATCGCCCAGACCTACAAGCGGCCCGATCTGGCGCAAAACATCCTCGACCCGAACAAGACCATCGCCCAGGGCTTTGCCAGCGAGCTGATCACGCTCAAGGACGGCACGCAGCAGATGGGTTTCATCACTCTCGAAAGCGCGACCGAGGTCAAGCTTCGCAACATCGCCTCTCAGGAGTTCACCTTCAAGACAGGTGACATCAAGGATCGCCAGAAGCTGCCCATGAGCATGATGCCTCCCGGCCTGATGATGAACTTCACGGTGAAGGAGTTCGCCAGCCTGCTCGACTATCTTGAGGCGCTGGCGAAGAAGTAGCCTTCGAGCGGACGATCACCGGGGAAGCGTGGCCAGCTCTTCTTCTTCCTCGGTGGCGCCGTCCTCCGCATAGGCTTCGATCTCCTCCTCGTCCTCCTCCAGCGGGGCAAAGCGCTCGGAACGGAAACCCAGCTCCTGCTTGACGCTGGAATGCGGGTCGTCGGGATTCTTCAGCTCCTGCAGAAGCAGCAGGATGTCGAACTCCGCGTCGGTCAGCTGCATATTGGCGTCGTCATCCAGGCTGAACTTGGGCTGTGAACGGCCGGGGGCGATGGCGCGCACCGTGTAAACCTTGTCCTTCTTGGGCAGGGCGCGGTACAGGTCATAGACCCAGGGTTCAAACTGATCATTGATGCAGACGACTTTCTGGCCGGTGGAAAACATGAGGTGCGTGGGCTTCACCATGGCAGCAAAGCCCGCTCCTGACACCTCATTTTCGTCCGCTTGAAGCGAGATGTTCGTGCAGCCTTCGGGTGACTTCGGCCACCACGTCCGGATGCTCCACGCAGCCGTGCCACCACGAGACGATTTTTTCGGAGCCTGTCGGCAGGTGCGAGCTGCTGTAGGGCACCACGCGGTCGCTGCTGTCCTTCAGGGGGCCATCGCCGACCTTGCCAATGATGCTGTGATGAGGCACGGCAACGGGCCTTGAGTTCATGGCGGTCAGATAAGGGTGACGCGGTGACAGCGTGCCGAGGCTCAGGAAGGCATAGGCGCCCCAGTCTCGGATCTGCGGATTGAGAGCGTTCACGTTGCCGGACATGAGCTCGGTGGCGATCAGAAGCGTGTCGATGGGAAGCCGGATCAGCTTGGCCAGGCGCATGACCAGTCCTTTGTCGGCAAGTTCGCTACCCCGGTGCGGGACGGCGATGAAGATCAGCCTGCTGACATAAGTCTGCCGTTGAAACTTCAGCCTGCTCACCAGGCTTGCGCGGCTGTCGTCGGAAAGCAGAAGATCCTCCGGTTTCTTTTGGAAGTAGGCGTTCCAGAAGGCATCGCCGGAATCGGTGGTCTGCAGCCGGCTGAGCAGGCCGCCCATGCTGTGACCGACAAGGACCATCCGGTTCATCCCAGGGTCGTTGTGGTCGGGGTCGAGGCGGTTGCGCATCTCGTTCAGGCTTTCACGCAGGCGGGCCGCCGTGGAGGGCACGGCCAGGCCGGTGGGATAAAGGAAATACCAGGGCTGGTAGCGGGCGCGCAGCTCCGGATCCGCGTAGATGGCGTTGACACAGTTGAACCAGATGTGCGGATCGCTCATGAGCCCGTGGACAAAGACCACCGGGATTCTCTTCGGGTCATAGGGTTCAAGCTGGTAGAGCCTGCTTTCCTCCAGCACCTTGTCCGGATAGAAAAGGCCTGACAGCGAGAAGCCTTTGAGGAAACCCCGGTCGAGCGCCAGCTGCCTGGCCGCCGTGTAATCCGCCGCCAGGGGCTGTGGAAAGGCGGGCGCGGGTCCATGCATCGCGGCCTGGTGCAGAGGATCCCAAAGGTGCAGCCTGGCTGTGCGGGAGGCCTCCGGAGAAGCTGCCGGTGGATCAAATTCAATCACGGCGGTCAGGGACAGAAACGCGCCGTTGGGAGGCAGGGAAGCATGGCCATTGACCGGTTCCTGGTCGCTGAGAACATGGCCTACAACGGGGACGCCCAGTCCTTCGGTCACGACACGGGCCTGGCCATGGTTGACCGTCACTTTGGAGGCCAGGATCAGCTGGTCGAGCTGCCTGGGTGAGATGCTGCCCAGCTGCGTGGAGTGAGGGTCGAGATGGATGACGAACCCGTGCCCGTTCATCCGCACCTCAGTGCCGTTTTGCCAGGTGCGTGGAAGCTGGGCGCCGCCCCAGGTGCTGATGACGCCCGCCACGGCGGCTTCATAGCGGTTTTCCAGTTCGGCTCGCCGCCGTCTGCCCGGCGTGTCTGACCTCAGGGCGTCCCAGGCCTCCGCAGCCCGTTTAAGCTCCTGGGCGACCCGACGTTCGGTCAGCCTGTTCCAGGACCAGAACGGCTCCTTCACCCCGGGCGCCTTCGGCACATGGATGCAGGAAACGGCCAGCAGGGGCAGAAAGAGAAGCAGGGTACGTGTCAGCATCCTTGAGCGGCAAGCCTTGCACGGGGGTTGACGGGTGTGTCAAGGCTTCAAGGACGACATTCCAGGCCATGGGATGAACGCGTATTTTCTCGTCAGCCGAACAAGAGTCGTTGAAACGCCGGGGGACGTGCCCTGACCGGAGCAAATAATCGTTGTGAGATCCTGCGGCGGATGCTTGAACGGTGCTCATGAGCCTCATCACCGTCCTCTGGTCCATGGCCGCCGCCGCCTCGCTTTCGCTCGCGGTGATCCACGGCATGGTCTGGCTGTCCGACAGGAAGGTGCGGGCCGAGCTCTGGTTTTCGCTCGCGGCGTTCAGCATGTCGGCCTATCCATTTTTCGACCTGGCGATGATGCGGGCGGACAGTCCGGATGCCTTTGGCGTGGCGGCGCGCTGGGCCCTTTTGCCGATCTCCCTGACCATTGCGTCCGTGCTTCTGCTGGTGCATTCCTACTTCGGAACCGGGCGGCGGTGGCTGCTTGTGACCTCGCTGGTGACACGCGCCCTGGCCCTGGGGGTGAACCTGCTCTGCCCCCACGGGCTCTTTTTTGAATCTGTCACCAGCCTGCGAAAGATCGAGTTTCTGGGCGAGACCGTCTCAGCTCCCATGGGCGAAATCGGGCGCTGGCTTTGGGTCGAGCATCTGGCGGCGCTGGTCTGGACGGGGTATTTCATTGATGCCTCCTGGCGGCTGTGGCAGGTGGGGGGGAGGGAAGGGCGCAGGCGTGTGGTCACGATCGGTGCAGGAATCGTGCTTATCGTGACCGCAGGTTTGACGCAGGCATCCCTGGTGGTCGCTCAGGTGATCGCGCTGCCTGTTGCCGTGACCATGACCTTTCTGCTCCTGCTCATCGTCATGGGGTTCGAGCTCAGCCGTGATGTTTTGCGTGCGGCGCATCTGGCGCGCAGCCTGCAGGCCAGCGAGCAGCGGCTTGAGCTGGCCGCCACGGCGGCGCAGCTGGCGCCCTGGGAGTGGAACATCGGCACCAACCAGATCTGGACCAGCGCCGACGGACGACGGCTCTATGGCATCCCTCCGGATGAGGAGGTCGACTTCCCGAGGTTTACGGAAACCGTGCATCCCGACGACCGTCCGACGGTGGCCGCCGAAGTTGAGCGCACTCTGACGGACAATGTTCCGTTTGCCGCGGAATACCGGGTGGTACTGCCTGACGGCACGGAGCGCTGGATCGCCGCCGCCGGCAAGCTTCAACGAGACCTGGCTGGCGCGCCCTTGCTGCTGCGCGGCGTTTCCATGGACATCACCAGCCGCAAGCAGTTTGAGCAGGAGCTGGCGCAGCAGCGGCAGGATCTCACCCATCTCTCCAGGGTCAGCATGCTCGGTGAGCTGGCGGGCACCATCGCCCATGAGCTGAACCAGCCTCTGGCCGCCATCCTCAGCAACTCGCAGGTCGGGCACAGCATGATCAGGGAGGGCAGGCCGGACATTGGCGAGATCGGCGCCATCCTTGAGGACGTGGCGGCCGACGCGAAGAGGGCGGGCGGCATCATCCATGGCATGAGGGCCATGTTTAAAAAGGACGCGGTGATGGAAGTGCAGCCCGTGGATCTGAACGAGGCTGTCACGCAGGTCTGCGGCCTGCTGCACAGCGAGGTGGTGGTCAAGAAGGCGAGGGTCGAGCTTGAGCTCGAGGAGGCCCTGCCCCTGGTCATGGCCGGCCGCGTCGAAATTCAGCAGGTGCTGATCAATCTGATCCTGAACAGCCTGGATGCCATGAAGGCGGCGGGCAGCCGTGATGCCAGGATCCATCTCAGCACGCGCAGCGTTCCCGGTCATGTCATCCTCAGCGTGCGTGACAACGGCCCCGGCATTCCCGTGGAAATGAAGCAGCGACTGTTTGAAGCCTTTGCCACGACCAAGCCTGGCGGCCTGGGCCTGGGCCTGGCGATCAGCCATGGCATCCTCAGGCGCTTTGACGGTGAGCTGAGCGGTGAGAATCCTCCTGGAGGCGGGGCGCTGTTTCGGCTGAAGCTGCCGGTCATGCGGTGAAGCCCTCCGGCCGTCCCCTCGTCATCCGTCCTTTTTGTTGGGCCAAGGTCCAATGGCGGGGCCGAATGTCCGCGGGGAGGATCGCGGAATGAAGCCCTGCCTTCTCTTCCTTCCACTGCTTGCATGCCTTGCCTCCTGCCGGAAGCCCCTGCCGGAGCCTTCTGAAGCCCACCCGACGCACACGGTGGACGCGCACTGGGGTTACGAAGGCGAGGGAGGGCCTGAATACTGGCCCCGGCTCAGTCCTGCCTATGCGGCCTGCGGCCAGGGAGGAAGCCAGTCGCCGGTCAACATCGTCCAGAACGCCTCGGGCAGCGCGGGGACCTGGCAGATTGACTACCGAAGCACGTCACTGAAGATCGCCCACCATGAGCATGTCACCAACATCGTGGACAACGGACACACCATCCAGGTGACGGTGGATGAAGGCAGCAGGCTGACGACGGATCGCGGCATCTACACGCTGAAGCAGTTTCATTTTCACACCCCCAGCGAGCATGCCATCGACGGCAGCCGCTTTCCCATGGAGGTGCATTTTGTTCATCAGGACACCGAGGGCAGGTTTGCCGTGGTCGCCGCCCTTTATCAATTTGGGCCGGAGAATGAAAACCTCGCGAAGATCATCCCTCATCTGCCGAAGGTGAAGGGCGGGTCCGCCGACCTGGCCGATGTCCGGCTTGAGCTGGCCTTTCACCTGCCGCCCACAAACGCCTCCTACAGCTACATGGGGTCGCTGACCACGCCTCCCTGCTCGGAGAACGTGGAGTGGCTGGTGTTCCGCGACCCGATCTCCGCAAGCGCCGAACAGCTGGAAACCTTTGCCAGGGTGCTGGGTCCGACAAGCCGGCCGCTGCAGCCGCTGAACGGGCGGCGCATCGGCATGCGCAGCACCGTCGGCAGGATCAGCCGCTGAAGGCGTTGCCCGGCTCAGTCTCTGGTTGTGCGTCCCGGTGACCTGGTTGAAGGATGGGGTAACCCATTTGGATTTCGTGAGTCCATCCAGCCCAGTCGTGTTTATCGTGGACGATGACCCGTCCATCTGCCGCAGCCTGCTCAGGCTGGTGCGTCAGTCCGGCCTTGAAGGACACAGTTATGGTTCGGCCGAGGCGTTCATCGAGGCGCAGAAGGCGCCGTTTGCACGTCCTGCCTGCCTGGTGGTGGACCTGCAGATGCCCGGCATCGGCGGGCTGGAGCTCCAGCAGCACCTGCAGGCGGCGCCCGCCCGCTGTCCCATGATCTTCATCAGCGGCAACGGGGACATTCCCTCCACCGTCCGGGCGATGAAGCACGGGGCGGTCACCTTCCTGACCAAGCCCTTTGACAACGCCGACCTGCTGCGTGCGATCGGAGAGGCCCTGGAAAGGCATCGTGACGAACTCTCCGCGAGCAGGCAGGTGACACAGGTGCGCGACCGGATGGCGGCGCTCACGGAGCGCGAGCTGCAGGTCATGTCCTGGATCATCACGGGGGCCCTCAACAAGCAGATTGCGGCCGAGCTCGACATCGTCGAGAAGACCGTGAAGGTTCATCGTGCGCGCGTCCTGGAGAAGATGCAGGCCCAGTCCGTCGCCGAGCTGGTCAGGCTCTGCAGCCTGGCCGGCTTTGACGCCGCAACTTCTGGTTCGGCGGCCAGCTGAGCCCTGAAGGCTATTGGCCCAAGGTCCAATAGCGGCATCCGCGCGCCGTCATCATGATGGCGGGGTAATGCCACAACGACGGCCGACCATTTTCATCATTGACGACGACGCCAGCGTTCGACGCGCCCTTGGCCGCGTCATGACCTCGGCCGGGCTGGACTACCAGGCCTATGAATCGGCGGACGCCTTTCTCGCCGAACCCCGTCCGTCCGGGCACGGCTGCATTGTCGCAGACATGACCCTTCCCGGCCTCAGCGGCCTTGAGCTGAAGCAGGCGCTGAACGCCGTGCAGTCGCGGCTGCCGGTGATCTTCCTCACCGCCCATGACACCACCGAGGCCCGCGGGGCGGCCCATGAGGCCGGCGCTGAAGGCTACTTCCGCAAGCCGGTGGACACCCAGGCCCTGCTCGATGCCGTCCGCTGGGCGCTCAAGGAGCAGGTCGTCTGAAACTGGATTTCCGCAAACACACCATCCTCCATGAAACCAACACGCATTCATCACCTCATGTCAGCCGGTGTCGCCGGCATCCTGGCCCTGGCTTCCGCCGGTCTTCATGCCGGCGAAGTCGGCCACTTCATGCCCGGCGTGCCCAGCATCCGCGACTATGTCGTGCCCGAGCCCGGCTTCTACACCGCGCTCATGAACTACTGGTATTCCGCCGACCAGATGAATGACGCCGGCGGCAACCGCCTGGGCAGCGTCACCATCAGCCCGGGCCCCGGCCCAGGCCTGACGTTGAAGCCTGAGATTGATGTCGAGATCTATGCGATCTCCCCAACCTTCATCTGGGTGTCGGACTGGAAGGTCCTCGGGGCGAACTACGCCGCCTATGCAGCCCCCAGCTTTGCCAACGCCTCCATCAGTGGATCCGTCTCCACGGCCAGAGGCCGCGGCAGGGCGGCCACGCATGAGTCTGACATGGGGCTCGGCGACCTCTTTGTGCAGCCTGTGTGGCTGGGCTGGAACAAGAAGCACTTCGACTTTGCGCTGGGCTACGGATTCTATGCCCCGACCGGCCGCTATGACACGGAGAACGTGACGCTGCCGGTCGTCGGAACCTTCCGCACGGAAGCGCTCGACAACATCGGCCTGGGCTTTTGGACAAACCAGTTCCAGGGAGCTGTGAACTGGTATCCCTGGGAGGACAAGCGCATGGCGGTTTCCGGCGTCCTGACCTATGAAACCCATGGCGAGAAGCAGGACTTCGACTTCACCCCGGGTGACAACCTCACCTTCAACTGGGGCATCAGCCAGTATCTGCCGCTGACCAAAAGCCAGAAGCTCCTGCTGGAGGTCGGCCCCATGGGCTACAGCAGCTGGCAGGTCACCGACGACAAAGGGTCTGACGCGGCCAATCCCGGCGTGCATGACGAAGTGCACGCGGTCGGCTGCCAGGTCGGCCTGACCTACGTGCCCTGGATGCTCTCGGTCAACTTCCGCTACCTCAACGAGTTCTCCGCGCGGGACCGCTTCCAGGGCCAGTCCTTCGGCCTGAACATCGCCAAAAAATTCTGGTAACCCCCATCACAAGACATCATGAGAAATTCAATCGCCGCCCTCACCCTCAGCCTGGCCGCCATCTGCGGGCCCGCATCCCTGACCAGCTGCGCCAACGGGCCGCTCACCCAGGCCAATGCGGCCAGCTCCAGCAAGGCGGAGATAGCCGCGTCCTCACGGGCCGCGCTGAACCAGCTTTATGCCGCCAATCCCAAGGCCCGCTGGCTCGGCTCCCGCGCCAAGGCCGTCCTGGTCTTCCCGAGCATCATCAAGGGAGGCTTCATGGTCGGGGCGATGGGCGGCAACGGCGCGCTCATCCGGCGCAACGGAGCGATTCATGACTTCTACCAGACCGCAGGGCTGTCCTACGGGATGCAGGCAGGTGTCCAGACTTATGGTTACGCCCTTTTTCTCATGGATGACAGGGCCTTCGCCTCCCTCAACAACAGCCAGGGCTGGGAGGTTGGCAGCGCGCCCAGCCTTGTGGTTCTCGACCAGGGCATGTCCGCGTCGCTCAGCACCAACACCCTCCAGAAAAGCATGTACGCCATGTTCTTCAACCAGCAGGGCCTGATGGGCGGGCTCGGGCTCCAGGGATCGAAGATCACGCGCATCAACCCGGTTTACTGAAACAACGACAGAAGGTCCCTCTCACCCGCAATCGCATCCTCATGAACACACCCAAGCATCTGCTGACTCTCGCCATCGGCCTGGCGATCGCCGGCCTGGCACCCCTGAACGCCGCATCCAAGCCCAACATCGTCCACATCATCTCGGACGACCTGGGCTGGAAGGATGTCGGCTTCAACGGCGCCACCGACATCAAGACGCCGAACATCGACGCACTCGCCGCCGGCGGGGCGAAGTTCTCCCAGTTTTACACCCAGCCGATGTGCACGCCCACCCGTGCCGCGCTCATGACCGGACGTTATCCGTTCCGCTACGGCCTTCAGACCATCGTCATTCCGGGACCGGCCGGCTACGGTCTCGACACCACCGAACACCTGCTCCCCCAGTGCCTCAAGGAGGCCGGCTACACCACCGCCATCATCGGCAAGTGGCACCTCGGCCACGCGGACATCAAATACTGGCCGAAACAGCGCGGTTTTGACTATCAGTACGGCGCCATGATCGGCGAGCTGGACTACTACACGCACAGCGACGCCGGCGTGCTGGACTGGTTCCGCAACAACAAGCCCGTGAAGGAGAAGGGCTACACCACCCAGCTCATCGGCAACGATGCGGTGAAGTACATCAGCGAGCAGGACGCCGACAAGCCGTTCTACCTCTACCTCACCTTCAACGCCCCGCACACGCCCTACCAGGCGCCGCAGGAATACATCGACCGTTACAAGAACATCGAGGAGCCCACCCGCCGCATCTACGCAGGCATGGTGACCTGCATGGACGACGAGGTCGGCCGCGTCGTTGACGCCCTGGAGAAAAAAGGACTGCGCGAAAACACGCTCATCCTCTTCCACAGTGACAACGGCGGCACGAAGAACGCCATGTTCGCCGGTCAGATGACCGACCTCTCCAAGGTCAAGCTGCCCTGTGACAACGGTCCCTATCGTGACGGCAAGGGCTCGCTCTTCGAGGGCGGCAGCCGTGTCGCGGCCTGCGCCAGCTGGCCCGGCCGCATCAAGCCGCAGACCGTTGATGGCATCATTCATGCCGTGGACATCTACCCGACCCTCGCCGCCCTCGCCGGCGCCTCCACCGCCAAGTGCAAGCCGCTCGACGGAGTCAATGTCTGGGACACCATCGCGGAAGGCAAGGCATCGCCCAGGAGCGAGATCGTTTACAACGTCGAACCCTTCCGCGGCGCCGTGCGTCAGGGGGATTGGAAGCTGATCTGGCGCACCCTGATCCCGACCAGCGTTGACCTTTACAACCTCGCCGAGGATCCCTACGAGCAGAACAACGTCGCCTCCAAGCATCCGCTCAAAGTGCATGCCATGCAGGAACGCCTCAACGAGCTGGGGAAAGAGTCCGCCAAGCCGCTCGCCCTGATGTATGTCGCGAGCGTCGGCCTTGCCCATGGCAAGCCGAACATGGCCTCTGAAGACGGGAAGAAGCCGGCCGCAGAAGCGGGTCATGGTCATTCCATCACCGATGAAGGCATTGGCGAAAGGGACATCCACGACGATTCGAAGTGAACGACTCATGGAGGAAACGAAGGAAAGGTCCCCGGACCCGGACTTCGTTTCCTCCCGGTTCGTCATGCGGGTGGCAAACAAAGGCTGACTGAGGTCAAGTTGAGAACCTTTTCAAACGGCTTCGGGAAAGGCGGCGTTCACGATGCTGACATCGGAGGGGAGACCGGGTTGGCCATCACGGCAAAAATCAATCGAGGCTGCTGCTTTCGAAGTCACCCTCAGGCCGCGGCATCAGCCTGCCGAAGCATTCAATCAGAAAGATGGCAGCCATGGAAAATGGGCAAAATCACACGGCGGATTCTCAGCAAGGAATGTCTGGCAAGAAGACAGCGAGTCTCACAAGGCGGCTGGGATCGGTGCTGCTTCTGATGGTGGCAGGGTTGGCTGCCTCCGCTTTCGCGATCTGGTCTTATGGGGCGTTGCACTATGATCTTCAGGCGTTCCGGGTCGTTGTTTTGCCAGCCTTCGCACTGGGCGTGCTGTGCCCGGTTGTCCTGGTTCGGGGTGCTTGGAGAAAGCTGCTTTTTGCAGTCTTGCCATGCTTCGCTGTCCTTGCCTGGTGGTGCACCTTGCAACCCAGGAGTGACCGTTTCTGGCAGCCGGATGTGGCGGAACTTCCCTGGGCTGACATTCAAGGTGATGAAATCACCCTGTACAACGTGCGCGATTTTGACTGCCGCACCTCTTCCGAATACACGCCGCGCTGGGAGAAACGCACGGTGCGTCTTTCGAAGATCACGGGCGTTGACCTGTTCGTCAATTACTGGGGGTCGCCCTGGATGGCGCATCCGGTCGTGAGTTTCCAGATTGCGGGAGAGAGGCCGGTTTGTTTTTCCATTGAGACCCGCAAGGAGCTTGGGGAAAGCTACTCCGCCATCGGCGGCTTCTACCGTCAGTTTGAGCTCTACTATGTCGTGGCCGAGGAGCGCGACGTGGTCCGGCTGCGGGCCTGTGTCCGGGAGGGTGAGACTTCCTACCTGTATCGGACCCGCATGCCGGCCGAACGGGCGCGTGAACGCTTCATGGAGTATGTGAGGTCCGTCAATTCACTGCGGGATCATCCAAGGTGGTATCACGCCCTGGCAACGAACTGCACCACGGCGATTCGCGGCCAGCATCCTGCGGGAAAACGTCATGCCTGGGACTGGCGGATGATCGTCAATGGCAAGGCGGACGAACTGCTTTATGAACGGGGGCTGATCGTCACGGACGGCCTGTCGTTCGGCGAGCTGCGCAAGCGTGCGCTGATCAATGACGCTGCGGAGAAAGCGGGCTTTTCACCCGACTTCGACGTGCAGATCCGCCGTGGCAGGCCGGGCTTTCAGGATGCTTCCGCCAGGACCGACAACTCTTCGTCCGGGCTCTGAAGCAGGCCGGGCATTGGCCCAAGGTCCAATAGCCTACAAAGGCCGTCCTGCCCCATGGTGCAACCCTCATCCAGGCCCTTCAGGTCCTGATTTTAAACATCATCATTCTCATGAATATCTCATCGATTCGTTGTTTCGCCGGACTCCTGTCCATCAGCCTCGTCAGCTGCAAGATGCTTGAGACGCGCAAGGCTCCAGACTCGGGCTTTGCCACCCATGGCGGCAACTCTCAAACACGCGCGCATTTCCTTCAGGAATCCTGGATTGATTCCAAGTATGCGGGCACTCCGATCAGCCAGCGTTTCAACGCGGTCCACTTTGCGCCGGTGAACACGGATTACATGGCGAAGCAGAGCTGGTGGCAGCAGCAGACGCCTCTGCGTCAGAGCGATCTGGCCCAGGACACGAAGAAGGTGGCGGCGGATCTCCGGCATGAGTTCATGAACGCCGTGGCAAAGCATCCGAATCACAAGCTGAAGCTCGCCTCCGCGCCTGGGCCTGGCGTGCTGGTTGTGGAGCTGGCCTTGGTGGAGTTGGTGCCCTCGAAGGCCTTCTGGAATGCGGCGGCTTCCGCGGCTGGTTTTGCCATCCCCGGTGCCGGCTACCTTTCCATGGCAGGCCGCGGCAGCATCGCCATCGAAGGCCGTGCCAAAGATGGCGGGAACAACGCCACGATCGCCACCTTCAAAGATCGTCGCACGGACAAGGTGGCTCCTGTGAACCTTGGCCAATACACCTGGTATCACGGCGCTGAGACGAACATCAAAGACTGGGCGACCGAGTTCGCCGAGCTTCTCAACACCCAGCCCGACCGGGTCATCAAGCGCAGCAGCCGCGTCACCCTGAAGCCTTGGTGAACGCTCTGCCGTTCATCGCAAGGTTGAAGGCGCCTTTCCCAACCATGATCCGTCCATGATGCAACATCCCCCGGCAGGCGTGGCTTCTTGCAGCTGGTTGCGAGGAGGGTCCGTCCCCCTCCTCGCAGCCCTTATGGGCGCGTTCATTCTTCCTTTGCCTGCCTGGGATCCGGAAAAGCGCACGGAGGTGCGCATCACCCATGGAGAGCCAGGCGGGCTTCTTGTGGAAACCTACGAAAAGGTTGCGCAGGTTGTCGCGGTCGATCGTGAGGGAAGAATCCTCACCATCAAGGGGCAGGACGGTGTGGAGAGCTGTTTCAAGGCCGGTCCTGAAGTCAGGAATTTCGCCCAGATCGAGGCCGGAGACCGGCTGAAAGTGGAACTGACCCGTCAGTACCTCAGTTTTGTCAGATCGCAGAACACGCCCTTGCCAGAAGGTGAGGATTTTAAGGTGACCGTCGCTCCTCCGGGCGCGCGTCCAAGAATGCTGGTGATGAGCACGAGCCAGCACACCGGCACCATTCAATCCATCAACCTGCTCAAAAGGACCGCCACCGTGCGCTTTCCCGACGGTCGCAGGCAGGTCTTTCATGTGCGGCCTGATGTCAGCATGACCCGTCACCGCGTCGGCGAACAGGTTGTGTTTCGAACCACGGAATCCATCGCCATCCGAATTTCCCGACAACCTTGAATCTTCAACAGCCCGCAGTCCACCATATGAGCCTGAGTTCCATCATCCGTCCCACAGCCGCCCTGGTTTCCTCGGTGGTTTTTGCCTTTTCTTTTCAGGCCGCCGACGCGGCCTCTGATTCCTTTCTGGATCCCGAGGCCTGGCCGAGAGTTTATGAGGTGAAAGGCGGGGAGGTCGCCATCTACATGCCGCAGATTCTCGAATGGCCTGACTTCCGGCACATGAAGGGCACCTCGGCCGTTGGCGTCAAGCTGGAGGGCAGGGAGGAGGTTTCATTTGGCGCGGTCATGATCGACGCCGACACGGTGGCAGATTTTGATCGCGGAACCGTGCAGTTTGGCAAGCGCAGCTTCACCGGTCTTCGCTTTCCCGAACTGGACGAGAAGGCCTCGGACAGTGCGGAGAAGATGGTGAGAAGCGTGCTCACGCCGGAGGCACCCATGGAGCTTCCGCTTGCCGCCGTGACCGCAGCCATGGAGCGCGACGGCGTCAGCCTGAAGGAGACGGAGGTGAGCTTTGACCCGCCCCCGATTTTTTACAGCAGTTCACCGGCGGTTTTGCTGACCTTTGTCGGGGAGCCAAGGCTTGAGCCTGTGAAGGCGGATGACGCCTCCCTGATGTTTGCCGTGAACACCAACTGGGATGTGCTGGCGGAGGGCGGGCGGTTTTACCTGCTGGCCGACGGACAATGGCTGGTGGCGGACGATGCGATGAAGGGCCCGTGGGCTCCGGCGAAGAGTCTTCCTGCCTCCTTCAAGAATCTGCCTGACGACTCGAACTGGTCGGATGTGAAGGCCAGCCTGGAAGCACCGCTGGATGATTCCCATGCTCCTCGTGTCTTTGCGTCGAACCGTCCTGCGGAGATCATTATCACGAATGGCAGGCCGCAGATGGTTCCGATTTCGGGCACCTCGCTGATGTATGTCGCCAACACGGAGAGCGACCTCTTCCTTCAGCCATCGTCGAACCTTTATTATCTGCTGACTGCGGGCCGCTGGTTCAGCGCCAGGTCCCTTGAAGGTCCCTGGGGTTCCGCCATGGACGACCTCCCTGGGGACTTTGCCAAAATCCCGGAATCCCATCCAAAGGGCCATGTGCTGGTCTCCGTGCGAGGGACGCCTGCGGCGGACGAGGCGGTCATCCAGGCCTCCATTCCTCAGACAGCGACGGTCGATCGGGCGACCGCCTCGGTGGAGGTTGCTTATGAAGGCGAGCCGCAGTTCAAGACCGTGAGCGGCGCAACCGCCGTGCAATATGCGGTCAACACTTCCAATGACGTCTTCCTGGTGGCCGGGAAATATTACTGCTGCCATCAGGGGGTCTGGTTCCAGGCGCCCGCCGCCACGGGCCGCTGGGTGGTTTGTGATCTCGTGCCGCAGGTGATCTACACGATCCCTGCGTCCAGCCCCAAGCATCACGTCACCTATGTGTATGTTTATGACTCCACGCCGCAGGTGGTGCATGTGGGCGTGACTTCTGGTTATTCCGGGGCCTATGTCGCAAGAGGGCTGCTGGTCTTCGGACTGGGCATGTGGCTGGGGCATGAGCTGGCTGAGGATCACTGGCATCATCATTATTATCCGCGCCCCTGCTGGTACGGTTATGGCTGCGGTGCCGTGTATTACCACGGTCATGGCTACTGCAGGAGGCCCGTTCATTATTACGGACCATACGGCGGTGCGGGTTATGGCGCCGTGTATCACCCGGCGACGGGAATCTACACCCGCTCAGCCTATGCCTATGGTCCCAGGGGCGCCGTGGTCGCGAGGTCTGCCTACAACCCATGGACGGACACGGCGGCCGGTCGCGTGACCGTAAAGACACCCTATGGCTCCTGGGGACATTCCGCCGTTGTGCGTGATGATGAGTGGATCCGCGCGGCGCATCATTCCAACTTCAGCCGCACAGTCGGCGGAGTGCAGACTTCACGCGGCGGCAGCGTGGTCGGAGTCAACCGCCGGTTTGGCTCGGACGCCTTCGTGGCGAAGACGGCGGGCGGCGACGTTTACGTCGGCAAGGATGGTAACATTTACAAACGGGATGCGGAGGATGGCTGGCAGAAGCGTCATGACGGTGGCTGGGTGCATGAACCGTCGGTGCCGGACTCCCCTCATCGTCCCTCGGGACCGCAGGGACCCGGGGCCGGACCGAGGCCGGAGACGAAACCTTCAGGCAGGCCCTCCAACCTGCCGGCCAACGCCAAGGGCGGGCCTGCGGGCGACAACAAGGGGCCTGGCCCGGGGCCAAGGACCGGCCCTGGCCGTGCCGAACCAACGGTGAAGAAAAACCCCTCGCAGCCTCCGCAGGCATCCGGCGGCAGGATGCAGCACGGCTACAAGAGCACGCAGCCCACTGCGTCCAAGCTCAGCCGCGATTCCTATTCCCGCGATCGTGCAGGTTCCCAGCGCTCTGCGAGCACACGCTCAAAAAGCAGTTCATCAAAGTCCAAGCCTGCGGCGAGGGGAACGCGCCGATAACCGCCGGGTGCGATGTTCAGCCTGCCCTCCCTGCGCTTCTCCATCAGCCTGGCCGCATGCCTGCTGACCTGTGCGGCCATGCGCTCCGAGGAAGTGCAGGGGCTGAGGCATGAGAAACGAAGCGAGGATGGCGTGCAGGCGGCCATCCACTTTCGCAATCATCCGTTTTGGAAGGCGGGCGGATCAGAGCTGCCTTCCGTCCCGGGTGCCGAGTGGATGCAATCCATCGGCTTGGATCTGGCCTTCACCTACGATTCCCTGGCGCTGGGGGCGCTCACATCCGGCGAAGGCTGGGGATCGGCCTCGGGAGATGCGACCCTGAACATGCACTGGCACATCAATGATGCCGACAGCCGTTCGCCCCTGTCCTTGAACGTGCGCGCCAGGCATCGCCATGCCTATGATGACTCACCTCCGTCCGCTCTCAAGTCGCAGACCCAGGCGCTCTGGGGCCATGTGGACGGTTTCACGGCCGCCGGTTTCCAGGTGCCTGAACTGTATCTTGAGGATCTGCTGTTCGACAGGCGGCTGACCCTGAGATACGGCCAGATGACCATCGACGACCTGCTTGACGGTCATGAGCTGCGCAGCGCCAAGCGTTCGTTCATGAACCAGGCCTTTTCTTCCAGCCCTGCTGTCGGGTTTCCGGGAGCGGACCTGGGTTTCATCGCGCGCTGGCAGGGCAGGAAAGGCTGGGAGCTTGCCATGGCATTGTCGAGCCTCACAGGTTCGAACCTCCGTGAAACCGCTGACTGGCGGTTGACGGGAGACGCCATGTTTCAAGCCGTTCAGCTGGCCCGCGACTTCACCTGGGTTCCTGGCAGGATGTCGAGGGTGCAGATGCTGGTCTGGAGGGCCGACGCCTCGTCGCAGGCCGGCCTGGAGCCGGGAAGGGGCGTGAGCCTGACGCTGGAGCACCCTTTCACCAAATCGACACGTGCGTTCATCAAGTATGCCTGGTCGGACGGTGAGGCCGCAACGACGAGACATTTCGCCGCCGTCGGAGCGGCGCATGACCTGAGCCGAGTGGATCGTGTCGGTGTGGCGATGGCGGCTGGCAGGGCCATCAAGGATGAGCGCTGGCAGGGAGTGCTGGAGTTCTTTTATCGCAGGCAGGCCGGGCGCTCCCTTCTCATCACTCCCGATGTCCAGCTGGTGGTGGGTGATGAGGTCGCCGGAGGCCAGGGCTGGGTGGTGGTGGCGGGCCTGAGGATGGGGCTGACGTTCTGACAGGCGGCGCGCTCATGTTGGACCTAGGGCCAATAGACCGGTCCTGGCCGCGGGCGCATCATCATCACCGACATGAAGCCCTGCCTAACCTTTTTTCTGACCACATTCCTTGCCCACGCCGCCCTTGCCGCTGATGACACCTATGATTCCAGCCCCGGCTTCAAGGCGGGCGACATTCTTCAGCCGGTCTGGCTCACAGGGCCTCACCATCTTGTCCGCGAGGAGGTGAAGACCTACAACGGGCTGAACCATTTTGTGATCGATTCGCCCTTCGGCACCTTTGTCGCGCACGGAAACCTGATGCTGCAGAGCCGTGTCGTCGAGATCCTGGCCCTGGCAAGGCTGCGCGAGATGTCGTCCAGCGAGGAGTATGTCCAGGCGTTGAAGCGCGCCTCCAAGGCACCCTTCGAAGTGGTGGGGGACATCGTCCAAGCCCCGGGCGAAACCATTGCCACCGTGCCGAAGGGGGTGGGCAAGTTTCTGGGCCGCATGGGCCGCGGAGTCAAGGAGGCCGCCGGTGGACGTGAGCGCGGCCAGGGCGAGGACGGCCTGATCAAAAGTGTGGCAGGCGTTTCCAGGACGAAGCGTGAACTGAGCGCCAGGCTGGCGGTGAACCCCTACAGCTCGAACGAGATCCTGCAGGAGGAGATGGACCGCGTCGCCTGGGCGGCCTTTGCCGGTGACATGACCTTCACCGCCGCCACCCTGCCGATCAGCGGCGCGGCCGGAGCCGCGTTGTCCGCGCTTTCCACCGTCGAGCTGACCTCAAGCCTGGTGTATGAGCAGTCACCGCTGGATCTTCGGAAGACCAATCTCTCGAGACTGCAGGCCATGAACGTGCCGCCGGAGGTTGCCGAGGCCTTTCTTTCCAACGCCTCCTTTTCTCCCTGGCATCAAACCCGCCTGGTGGGCGCCCTGCAGCAGCTGGCTGGCGTTGACGGACGGAACCTCTATGTGCGCGACGCCGCCCGCACTTCCAACAGCGAGGCGGACGCCGTGTTTTATGAACAGACGGCTCGCCTCATCGCCCATGCCCACACGCATGGCATCGCTGTGTCCAGGCTCATTGAGATGGATGGCTTTCCCGTCTGCCTGACCGCTGATGGAGGCTTCATGGTGGCGCTGCACTGGGACTATGCCATGTGGTCTCCGGGATCCGAGCGTTTTGCCAACGCGCTGCAGTCGATTCAGGTGGAAGGGGCAAAGCCGCCCACGGTCACGGTGGTCCTCACCGGTGTCATGTCACCCAGGCTCCGTCAGGAGCTCGAAGGCCGGGGCTTCAAGGTGCAGGACCGCCTGCTGCCCGGCCCGCTGAAATGAGATTCTGACTCTTGGTTCAACCCTTCCACCCGCCAACAGCCATGAACACGCACCTCAAATTTCTCGCCGTCACCCTGCTTCTGTCCGGACTTCCGGCGTGCAGTTCCGTTTTGCCCGGACTGAAAGGAAGGCCGCAGGCAAAGACCAGCCTTCAAGGCGCCAGCGTCACGGAGCTCGCCGGGGCGCTTGCCGACGCCAACAAGGCAATGCAGGAGGGGCTCAGCACGCAGGAGCGGCGTCAGGCTTATGCCACCCAGGTCGGCCGGGTGGTGGCGCTTTGGCTGGCCTTGTCCGATGCCTCGGCCAGATCGGCGGCGATGGACGTGGACGGCGGCTTTCGCATCGTGCCGCAGATTCCTCGCGGGCTCCGTTTTGATGAACTCATTCCGTCCAACACCATCCGCAGCCGTCATTTGAAGCATCGCATGACCCGGGATGGCGTGGGGACGCCCATGGTCGCCCATTGGCACCACACACCGGAGCGCAAGGCCCGTGAGGCCTTCATGTCGGATGGCGGCTATCTGTGCCCGGTCACGGCGACCCTGGACTTCAGGAAGTCTGCGGGCAGACGGGTGGTTTCGCTGGTTCTCCATGATTCACGGGTGACGCAGACGGTTCGGCTGGGGGGACATGAAATGCCGCTGGCGGCCGACCTGACGTCCTACGGTGAATACCTGCTTTCGATGGAGGCGGCGAGGATGGGGGGAATCAAGGCGCTGCTGCGCAGCTCAAGCCACATGGACAAGCTGGGACTGATCGCCCTTGAGCCGCCGGCGAAGGACCGCATCCCCCTCATTCTGGTGCATGGCCTGATGTCACGTCCTGCGACCTGGGAGAATGTGATCAACGAGTTCGGCACGGACATGGACATCCAGCGTCATTATCAGGTGTATCTTTTTCGTTATCCATCCGGAGTTCCGATCATCTACAGCTCGGAGAAGCTGCGTGAAAACCTGGCGCAGCTGCATGACATCCTCTCCCGCAGCGGGGCGGGACGTCGCTGCGCCAACATGGTGCTCATCGGGCACAGCATGGGCGGGCTGGTGAGCAAGGCGCAGGTTCAGGACAGCGGCGACCGCTTCTGGGTCACCATCCTGGGCAAGGGCCCGCAGGAACTGGGTCTTAAAAAGGAGGAGCTCGAATCCCTGCGCCGCTATCTGGAGTTCAACCCGAACCCGCACATCGGCCGCGTCATCTTCGCCGCCACGCCTCATCGCGGCAGCGATGTGGCGGACAGCAGGCTGGCCCGTTTTGGCCGCAGGCTTGTCAAGCTGCCGGGCCAGACCTTCGGCAGCACCTTCGACATCCTGCAGGGGCTGGCCGAACGCAATCAGTCGTTAGGCCAGCTCCTGGCCAGGGGCATGCCGACCAGCGTGGACAATCTGTCTCCGTCATCGCCGTACGTGCGGATCGCCACCACCCTGCCGTTCCGCCCCGGCGTGCACCTGCATTCCATCATTGGCAACAAGGATGGCCGTCCGACCACCGATCCCAAATGCTCGGATGGATTTGTGCCCTATTCCAGCGCGCACCTGGACGGTGTCGAGTCGGAGCTCCTCGTGAAATCGGATCACAGCGTGCATGAAAGACCCGAGGCCATCGAGGAAATGCGCCGTATCTTGAAGCTCCATCTTCGCATGCTGAACCTGCAATGAGTGACGGCCAGTGAAGGCGGCTGGCTGCGTGGATTGACGGCTTGCCAGCCAGGATGCCTCATGGGGTAGGGCATCCTCAAGGGCGGCAAAATACCTGGACGGTTACGGTCTTGGCATGACTTTGGGAAGACTCATGAAGCCGAAGCATTCCACCGTCGAAGCGTCCAGGCTGCCGGAAGCCGAACCCGCAGCGCTGGCGACCGGTTTGTCGAACAGATCGAAATCCCCGCACCACGCAGTGCGGGATGAAGAGGTGTTGAACCGGATGCTTGAAGCTGAGGAAAACCCCGGGGTGATGATCAGCTGGGATGAACTCGTCTCCGGACTCCGGCGTCAAAAGGGAGGCTAACGAAACCCTCAAAATGAACCCATTGTCCCGGAATGTCGCGACGTGGCGAAAGGTGACGATGGTGCGCGGTGCAGGGTTCGAACCTGCAAGCAACCCTTGAAAAATAAGGGCTCCGGCGCGGGTGCCGCTCAAAATACGGCTCAAACTTGCCCGGACCTTGCCCGGGTCGCCCAGGTCTGGCCTGAACTGCCCGCCCCTCTGCGTGCGGCCATCGTCGCCATGGTGAAAGCCTGGAAGCAAGGAGGGCAGGGGTGATGTTGGAAGCAGCCCAGGCCGTTTTCTCGTTTGCTGAATTGAACCGCTCGGCTCCGCCGGGCGGGGCGAAGGCGCGCCCGCGCCAGCGCGCCGCCCCGGACGGCGGAGCCGATGCACCGGGCTTGTCTAAGGTGCATAATAGAACAGAGGACACATGCCAGCCTCCACCGCCTCCGACATTGACCTGGTATCCCGGCGCCTCCCTGGTGGACATCAACTGCCCCAGGGAGCGTGTGCCCGCCCGTGAAAGGAAGCAGAAAAAGCGCGGCAGGATCACGGTTTGGAGTGAGTCCAGCCGTCTCAACCTGAAGCGCTTCCTGTCCACGCTGCTGCGCGAGGAAATGGGCCGTGCCCTGATTGTCACGCTGACCTATCCCCAGGACTTCCCGGCCCCGGAGGATCACGAGGTTTACAAGTATCACCTCAAGAAGTTCTGTACCTACCTCCTGAGGCGCTGGCCCCAGGCGTCCGGCATTTGGAAGCTCGAGTTTCAGAAGCGTGGGGCGGCGCATTATCACCTCATGCTCTTCGGTCTGCGGGATCACTTCCACGAAGTGCGCGACTGGGTCACGGCAACCTGGGCCGGGATCGCTCACAAGGAGGACGTACACGGCGGCAAGTATGCGACCAAGGTCGAGCTCATCAAATGCGTGGGAGGCGCGGCGGCCTACTTGGTGAAGTATCTGAGCAAGGAGGATCAGACCATGCCGGGCAATTTCAGCGGCCGTTATTGGGGGAAAATCAACGTCCCCAGGCTTCCGGAGGTGAATCCGCGAACCCTGGCCATTCCTCCCAAGCTGGCCGTTCGGCTCCAGAGGATCGCCAGAAAGAAGGTGCAAAAGGATGTGGAGGCGAGCCGATGGAAAAGATGGGCGGAGCGAATGAAGGCGGCAAACTGGAAGGTGACGAGGCTGCAATGGGAAACGGCGAAAATGCAGCATCAGGGAGGAGCCAAGCGGATTGGCCTTTGGAGCAAGATCCCAGCGGACAAAATCCACGAAAACGGGGAAATCTGGTCAACCCCGGCCTTCCTGCTTCACATGCATTACGAGCGGGAACACTTCCGCTGCATCCTCAAGGACCACGCTCCCCCGAAACGCTGGAAACCTCTGAAAAACGACCGCGTACGGGTGATGTGTGACGCCAGTGCTTTTGTTATGTCGTTAACCAGGGGTATTTAGCAGGTGACTAGAATTAAGGTTGGCATTTGGTCTTAAGAAATTGGACAATCTTAAGATGTCCGTTTTCTTTTACAGGCATGAAAAAACTGAAAAGGCATTTAAAGAGCGATTATGGCAGGTTCTCGAAACAGTTGCCAGTTGGTGAAGCGTTTGAGCGCCCGATGGTTGGGTGGGTGGAATATTCATACATGCTTTTTCCCCGCTCATTGGAGCAAGAACCTGCAATTTTGTTGCTTTGCACTCAAATGCGCCGCTAAAACGACAGCATGAGTTTGAAGACCCGTCATAAAGCAACAAATCTGTCGGAGATAAAGCTGCTGACAAAACAACGCTTCTGTCGATAAATCACCTGTTCTGCAAAATATGAGATTCGCACTACTCACTCTCTTGGCGTTCACGGCTATTGCAGTGGCGGAGATTCCTGAGGTGCCGAAGTCGCTCTCACCCGATGGGAAGATTCACGCGGTGATGGATGTCGACCGAGACCCGAAGATGCTCTGTAGAAAAGACTTTTCATGTCGTTTTGATGAGCTAAACCACTGGGGATGAACAGCAAAGTGGAGCGCATGGCGGAACTGGCGATGAAGCTTGGA
>JBIIRD010000157.1:0-3592 GCA_044341745.1 Prosthecobacter sp.
CGGCCTGAACCTCGGGGGAGTCGAAGATCATGCCGTGCAGCAGGTCGAGCACGCGGGTGTTGTCGTAGCCATCGATGAGCCCGGGCAGGGTGGCGGTGATTTCGGACCATTGCGCGAGGTCACGATCCCGCAGTTCACGATCACGGGCCATCTGGGTGCGCTTTTCCTCCATGGTCAGACGGGTGAGATCGCGGCGAGCCTGGGTCATCCAGGCATCCACCTGTGCCCTGAGCTGAGGTGCGTCATCGAGTTCATTGCGCTGCTTTTGCAGGGTGGCGAGAACATTCCGGGCCTCAGCCAGCGATGTCGAGCTTGCTGGCGGACCAAGGCTGAGAGCCATGTGAAGACGGGGTTCCAGGGGTTTGACCAGTCCGGTGGCATAGGCGGGGATCCAGTCGAGGGAGATGGGGCTGTCGTCGTCCCGCAAGTCACCGAGGTGCTCCTGGAAGTGAAGCATAGCCTGTGCGCCCAGTCTTGGGTCGCCGAACTGCCACTCGGCCAGCCCATGCACCAGGTAGCCAAGCAGGGACTCGCTGGAGGTGACATAGTTCATCTGACTGAGGGGCGTGCCGGGTGGAAACCGTTTTTCAAAGCTCGTTCCCAGGGACTTGAAGAAGTCCAGCAGGGCGGGCGAGAGCAGCGGCGTGCTGCTGGTGATGGAATCCTGGGCCAGCATGTGGAGGTGCCTGGCGGCATCGTCCTTCCTGCCAAGCATGATCGCGCAGATGGATGCGTTGATGCGGGCCCAGTTGAGAGTTGGCTGGCGGAGGTCACTGCTGATCAGCCGCTCAAACTGATGCCGTGCTTCGGCAAACTGACGCCGGTTAAGCATGATCTCACGGGCGGCGATGAAGCGTTCGGCCACGGTGCGCTTGTCGTCGGACTGGACGATGACTCCCTCGCCGTTCAAATCCTGGCGGCTGGTGTCGATCTTCTGCGTGACCGAGGCGGACTTGCGGGCGTTGGCAAACTGGATCATCCAGCCCACGAGGAAGGTCAGGCATAGGACGGCGGCGGCGGCGAGCCCCCAGCGGACACGCCTGCTGGTGAGCCTCCAGCGCGCGGCGTAACCCTGGTTTAGCAGGCCTTCGGCGAGGCGGAGCTCGTCCACGGTTTCGTCGTAATTGGCGCAGCGTTCCTGAGGGCGGAAGGCCAGCATGCGGTTGATGGCATGCAGCGTCCTGGGGGCGAAACGCATGCCGCTGTCCTCAAGGGCCACACGGCGGCACTTGATCATGCGCAGCTGCTCGATGCTGTCGGTGTCCGCCTTGTGCGGCGGCCTGCCGGTCAGGGCATGGTAAAGGGAGGCTCCCAGGCTGAAGATGTCGCTCCGATAATCCTCCCGGTTGTCGAGCACCTTCTCGGGCGCGACGTAGTAGGGGGTGGCCCAGATTTCGCCGGAGTGATCGCCGCCCCGGTCGACAAAGAGGGCCAGGCCAAAGTCCACGACTTTGGCGGTTCCCGTTTCGGTGAACAGGATGTTGGCGGGTTTGACGTCCCGGTGGATCAGCCCCATCTGCTGAGCTGCCCGCAGGCCTTCGGCAACTTCCAGACCGATGCGGAGGGACTCGCTTTCCTTCAGACGCCCCTCCTTGCGGATGCGCTGTTCCAGGCTGCCTCCGGTCACCAGCTCCATGGCGATGTAAAAGTAGCCCTGGTCATAGCCGACCGAGTAGAGCTTGATCACGTTGGGGTGGTTGACGTTGGCGGTGATCAGCGCCTCCTGGCGGAACTGCTCCACCCGGGTGGCGTCACGGCTGTAGCGCTGGTTGAGGATCTTGAGGGCCACCCGCCGACCCAGGGTTTCGTCCTCGGCTTCAAACACCCGGCTCATCCCCCCTTCGCCGATCTGCCGGACGATCATGAAGTGGTCGAATTTCCGCCGCACACGGACCATCTGCCCGCAAAACGGGCACTTCAGCTTGGTGAACGGGTCCAAAGAAGTGACGTCGATCTGGTTCTGGCAGACCGGGCAGGTGCTTAAATAGGACTGTTCAGGGACGGGAAACACGGGAGAGTTGATCAAGCCAGCAGGGCTTGAGGTCTTGGGGAAAATGTTTGAGTTCTTCTACAGGGCAGGTGACAGAGAGACGGTCTTTGGACTGTTCAAGCGACACATTGTTCACGCTTGCCTTATGCCAGAAATTACAGATTGCTAAATTAATTCGAAACTGGACTATCTACTGTGGACTGGAGCATCTCCGAGCCAGCCGATGTTGGCACTCGTCTTGACAAACACCTCACCCAACGTTTTTCCGACCTGTCGCGGTCCAGGGTCCAGGACCTGATCCGGGAGGGGCATGTGACCTTGAACGACCGTCCTGCCAAGGCGAGTGCGACGCTCAAGCCCGGGGACAGGCTTTCCATGCATGTTCCGGACCCCACCCCCACGGAAGTCGTGGCGCAGGACATTCCCATCGAGGTGCTGTTTGAAGACCGTGACATCCTGGTCCTGAACAAGCCCCCGGGCCTGGTGGTGCATCCGGCGGCCGGGAACCCGGACGGCACCCTGGTCAACGCCCTGCTGCACCACTGCGACGACCTGAGCGGCATCGGTGGGGAGATGCGTCCCGGGATCGTTCATCGCCTCGACAAGGACACCTCCGGCTGCATGGTGGTCGCCAAGAACGACATCGCTCATCGAAGGCTGACCGAGGCGTTTGCCGAGCGCCGTCTGGGCAAGATTTACCTGGCCGCCATCAACGGTCTCCCCAAGGAGTCGTCAGGCCGGGTGCAGAACATGATCGGGCGTCATCCGGTGGACCGCAAACGCATGACCGTGCTTTACGATGGTTCGGGCAAGGAGGCTGTGACGGAGTGGGAGCAGGTCACGGTCCATCAGGGCAGCGCCTTGATCCGCTGCCGATTGCTCACCGGTCGCACGCATCAGATTCGTGTTCACATGCGTGAAAACCTTGGGCATCCCATCCTGGGCGACCCCATTTACGGCAATCCGAAGCGGCAGATGGTCACGGTCGGACGCCTCATGCTGCATGCCTGGAGGTTGAGCCTGCATCATCCCATCCACGACCAGCCCCTGAGTTTCGAGGCACCCATTCCGGCCGACTTTGAGCCCTGGACCCGGCAGATGTGACGGGCCTGCAAAGAATGTCAGGCCAGGCGGGTTGGCTGCCATGAGGAGGCTCCAGAGAAGTGAAAAGAGAGATAAGCAGGCGCATGCCGCGCGTTTTCAAAGGCTCCATGAACCTGTTCCGTCTGCTTGCTGTTCTTTCGTTGTTCGCCGTTTCCCTGGCCGTCCAGGGGGCGCAGCCCAACCTGATCTGGATCATGGCGGACGACCTCGGCTACGGCGACCTCGGCTGCTACGGCCAGAAGGTCATTCAAACGCCCAGCGTCGACCGCATGGCGAAGGAGGGTCTGCGCTTCACGCATTTCTATTCCGGCGCCACGGTCTGCGCCCCGTCGCGCAGCGTGCTCATGACCGGCCTGCATCATGGGCACACACGCATCCGCGGCAACGCCGGCAAGACCAACCCGGCCGCGCAGGCCTTGAAAGCCGGCGACGTCACTGTGGCGGACGTTTTGAAAAAAGCGGGCTACCAGACCGCGCTCATCGGCAAGTGGGGCCTTG
>JBIIRD010000015.1:0-82411 GCA_044341745.1 Prosthecobacter sp.
CCAAGGCCCGGAGGCCTTGGTTCAAAGAAGTCTTAAAACTCTCGCAGTGCGAAACGCACTGACGGCAGAGCAGGAAGGCTACAGCTTTTCCATGAACACCGCACCCGAAAGGATGTTGAAGGCGGCACCGCGGTCGTGCAGGAAGTAGCCTGCGCCGACAAGATTGGCGCCCTTCCTGTAAACTCGGCCCTCATAAAGAGACTTGGGCCTCTCGACAGAACCATCCTTGAGGATGAATTCACCCTTGAACTCGCCCTTGGAGGCCGTCACCGAAAGCTTGACCGCCGCAGGCACGCCTGCCGCAGGTATTGTGATGGCGCTCAGGGATCCAACCCTGAAGTTTCTGGGTGTCAGCGCATTGAGCGTGATCGAGCTGGCCGTTTCAATGCTGCCGCCCGCGAAGAGGAGGCGTGCATTCTCCGAAGTGGAGGGGGTCAGATCAAGAAACACCAGGGGTGCGACGGGAGCCGCATAGAAGCTGCCTTCAACCGCCAGGGCGACTGGCTCAAAGCCGGCCTTGTAGGTCCTCTGCAGAGCGCTGCCATCAAAAGGCCTGTTCCAGGAAGCCGTCCCGCCAAGGGTGTTGTCGGAAGGTGTGGGGTTGCCCTTGGAGTCGATGCTGAAGCTGCCGAGGATGCTGGCAGGCCCGACGGCATCGTAGAGGACATCAAAGAAGAGACCCTCGCCGGAAGGTCCGACAAAGCCGGCGCTGGTGATCCCCTGTCCGTCAGCCGTCTTGCCAGCCATGGCGAATTCACCCTTGGTGGAGACAGTGAAGGAGGCGAAGGAGCTGCCCTGGGGAATGTCGAGGTCACCAATCGCCGCAGAACCCACCGGAAGTCCGAGACCAAGGTTGTGAAGGCCGGCGTAGGCGGTGGCGCTGGAGGTGGCGAGGAAGGTGTTGCGCCAGCCGTTGAAGTTGATGGTGTCCGCTCCGTTGCTCAGCGTGCCGCCGGTGAGGAGGTTGTTCGTCTCAAGCGTGAAGCCAAGCGTGAGGTTGCCGCCAACGCGGGTCACGGGGATGGAGGCGCTTGCCGTGCCTGTGGTCGGATTGGTGCCGGCAAGCACACCCGTGAAGGGCAGCGTCTCGGCACCGATCAGGACCTTGCCTGTGACGGCACCTGTGGTGGCCACGGTCAGATCAACACGTCCGCCATTGTCCGCTCCCAGCAACGAAGTGCGGTCAAGCAGGCCAGTAAAATTGCCGCTCATGTAGGAAAGCACGACCGAGAGCGAAATCGGACTTGTGGTCAGCGTGGTGCCGGTTCCGGCCATGCTGATGTCGCAGACATAAGTCCCTGCGTCCGGCGCGGCACAGCCGGTGATCTTCACCTCCTGCTTCGTGACACCGACGTTCTTGGCGCCTTCAGCCAGGGGAGTCTTGGTCGGCCCGTCGAGACGGCTCCAGGCATAGCTCAGGTTTTTGCCTGCAGCAGGCACCTTGATCTTGGCGTCGGCACCATTGGCGACGTTCACGTTGAAGGATCCCAGCGTGGCCACAGACAGGGCCGCCTTGCCGGTTGTCAGGCTCACTCCGCCTGGAACGGTCACGACGCAGACATATTCAGCAGCATCGGTCAGGGCGGCGGAGGGAATGGTCAGCTGAGATCCCGTGGCTCCAGCGACGGCCGC
This sequence comes from Prosthecobacter sp., assembly GCA_044341745.1. Classification (GTDB taxonomy): domain Bacteria; phylum Verrucomicrobiota; class Verrucomicrobiia; order Verrucomicrobiales; family Verrucomicrobiaceae; genus Prosthecobacter. The sequence goes on from JBIIRD010000015.1 coordinate 1,633, forward strand.
CGTGCCTTTCCTCCACTGGTAGTTCAGCGGGGTGATGACACCTGTCGTCGCCGCCTCAAGAGTCACCGGAGAACCCGTGGCGACCAGCTGGTGGCCAGGCGTGGTGACGATTTCCAAGGTCCTGAAACCGATCTGCACCAGGCGGCCGAAGGCGGTGGCTTCGCAGCGATATTCACCGCTGTCGGCGTTCGCCAGGGCTGAAATCTCCAGGACGGACTTGGTTGCACCCTTGTATTTGCCAAGGGTTTCGGCAATGGGAACCGTGTCGTTGCCACGATACCACTTGTAGGTGAAGCCGCCGCCCTTGGTGGTGACCGCAAGGGAAATCTTCGAGCCCGCGAGGCCAAGCAGCTTCGCTTCCGAGGTGTCCACGACACTGACTTCCGTCGGCGCCGGCGTCGCGGTGAGCCCGCCCGTGTAGGTGACCAGGCACTTGTATTTCGCGGCGTCAGTAATTTGTGTGACAGGAACGTTGTAGGTCGCGGAGGTGGCGCCGCCAATGGCAGCCGTTCCCTTGAACCATTGATAGGAAAGATCTCCCGGGGAAGCCTCACCTGAACTCAGCATTGTGAGATTCAACTCGTCGCCCGCGTCAATCAGGACGTTGGCGGGGCGGGAAAGCACCACCAGCCTGAAGGGATTGCTGTCAACTGTCTGCCCGAAGGCGCTCACCCGGCAGACGTAGGTGCCACCCTGGGCCATCGTGGGAAGGTTGATCTTGATCGGGTTTTTGGTGACATCCGCATAGTTGGCCGAAGCAGCAACCGGAGTCGGGCTTCCATTGTAGAACCACTGGTAGCTCAGGCCGTCACCCTTGGTCAAAAGCTCGAAGGTCGAGCTCTTGCCTTCAGCGATCAGAAGGTTGCTGGCCGAAGGATCGACAACAGAGACGTAGCCGGTCGGGGAGGTGATCTTGAGAGGCAGGCCGGATGCCGGTGTGTATGTAAGCGTGCAGGTGAACTTGGCCGCATCCGTCAAGGCGGTGGCGGCAGGGCCGTTGACAACGGTGCCGGTTTCACCAACGAGCTCAGCCGTGCCCTTTTTCCAGAGATAGCTGAACCTTGAACTCACCTCCGGGGTGCTCCCGGCGGGGCTGAAGGTGAGCTGGTAAGGATCACCAACCCTGACCAGTTTTGAACTCGGCGAGGGCACCACGATGAGCCTCAAAAATCCGGAATCGATGGAAATGCCATAGCTTGTGACGCGGCAGAAATAGGCGCCGGCGTCGCTGAGCTGGACGTTTTTGACTTCAAGCGTGTCAGTGGTGACACCTGCATGGCGAGGACCGTTGACCAGAGGAGCGCCCAGGGTGTCAAACCATTGATAGGTGCGCCCAAGTGCGGCGGATGCGGTCACTTTCATCTTGGCTGACTTCTGGCCCAGGGTGGAAAGATAGACCTCCTCGCTGCTGTTGACGACGTCCACCCTGGCCTTTGGAGCGCTGACAGACGCCAGTCCGGTGAGCGTGACAACACAGGTGTAGTCGGCCACGTCGGCCGTCGTCACATTGACGAAAGGAAGGGTTTTCCCGGTTGCTCCGCCAATCGCGGCGGAACCTTTTTTCCACTGATAAGTCATCTGGCCGATGATGGTGGGGCTGGCTCCGACAGGCATGACCTCCAGTTCCGTGCTTCCTCCGGCGGCAACAATCTTCGAGGCCGGCGCTGGCAGCACCACCAGACGGTGATCGCCTGAGATCATCGCATATCCATTGGCATGAACCATGCAGTAATAAAATCCTGCATCAGCCTCGGTCACGTTCTTGACCGTCAGAGTCTTGGTGTTGACACCGCCAAACTTGGCCACATGAGCGCTTGTCAGCTTCTCCGTGCCACCACCCTCCAGACGCCTGTACCAGCGGTAGGCGAGCGTCGTGCCCATCGGAGCGGCCGCCGTGACCGTGGTGGTCGCCGTTGCCTGGCCGACAGCCGCCATGAAGATCTTGTCAGCAATGTTGACAACGGTGACCTTGGACACAGGGCTGACCACGGAACCGTTGGCATTGGACACCGTGCAGGTGTAGTTTCCGGCAAGGGCCAGGGTTGATGGAGTAACCTGCAGCGTGGGAGAATTGGTGCCGACCACCGTCGTTCCACGCTTCCAGACATAGGTCAGCGGCTCCGCGCCGGTGGCGGAGACGGAGAGGTTGAGCTCACAAAGCGGATGCCCGTCCTCAACAATCGGATTCTGGCGTCCTTTGGGGTCCTGAGGTCCGCTGGTGATGGACGGCGCCTGCGCAAATGCGCTGACTGCAGTGAAGGCCAGCAGAAGGTTGGTGAGGGCGAAGCTGGTTGTTTTTTTCACTTGTGTCTGGTTCGGTTGAGATTTGTGAAGGGCTTCAAGGAATTATTCACTGACGATGTCGCACCGCAGGATCTCCACAGACACTGGATCGATGTCTTCAGGGTTGCCCTCCCCGTCTGCCTTGCGTGCCGTCCTCGAAAAGACCGACGAACTGGAGGCACCCAGACCGTCAGCACGCATCAAGGACGCCTGGTTGCCTGCCGCACCAAAAAGTCCCCTCTCCAAATCCCACGCAAAAACCGCAGGTGGCGCCATGTAGGCCGGCTTGTCAGCAACACTGCTTCCATCCAGCACGCGACGTCCGCCCGCCACACCCCTGACCTGGCCGGTTGAAGCCAGATAAACGGCTGGCGAACGCACCACCGACGCCTGGCCGGAAATCACCGTTCCATACACCGGGAAGGAGGCAAGACCGGGAACAACGCTCCATTTAAAGGCGACATATCGGGCTTCAACGGCCCGCTCGGCCTCCACCACCTGAGACCCGCGAACATCTTTCGCGGCTTCAACCGTCACAACGGGCTTCATCTGTGCAAGGGCCTCGGTGTCGTAGGCAAGGCGTCCGCGCCAGTTTTCCTTTTCAGGGATCTGGCCAAAGGCATACACCGACATGGCCGTCAGGCCCGCTCCATGAGAGCATCCAAACTTTCCAAGAAGCCTCTTCTGGCCCAGGTCATAAATCGCAAAAAACTCACCGCCCTTGGCGGCATCAAACCGCAGCACACCCTGCTTCCATGAGCCCGCGTTTTTGCCGGCAACTGTCGGACTGGCATAAATCAGGCGCGCACCGCCGATTCCGGAGGCGAAGTTGAACTCCTGCGTCTGACCGGCCACATCCTGGCTGACCTGGTAGTCTGCATCAAAATCATCACCCACCACCTTGAGGCCGGCGATGCTGCCAGGCTTCGAAAGCTCGAAGGAAAGTCGCAGATACTTGCTGAAGGCGGAAGCAGCCCCCAGGTCCACGACATCATCACCTGCGGCGAAGGCAACATCTGCCATCGGCACCCAGGTCAGATTGTCCGCACTTGCCGCGACGAAGAGCTTGCCGGCCGCACCATCATTCAGGAAGGTCAGCTGACGCACCTGCATCTGCCGCGCCAGCTTCAAGGTCACCACGCCATGACCTTCGCCGAATACAGCGGGCTTCAAGCTGGATGGAGCGATCAACGCCGCAGCGTTTTGAACACCGCTGCTTGATGCGATGGAAGTACCCAGGCTGGCCTGTTCCATGCTTGCAGGGATGGCTTCATGACTCAGGAATCGGGAAAGCTCCAGTGCCTGGGCATGAATACAGACTCCAAGTCCAACGCAGAGTTGTAGATAAATCGCTGATTTCATGAATGCAGAACGGTTGGGTTGATTGGCCCGCTTGGCTGACTGGGTGGGAGACAGCTTTTTTGTGCCAACACGGATATAAATTAATTAATAATCAAAATTGAGGTGCCTGGGCAATCCTTTTTTTCTCAATGCAATAGGAAGTCGATGCGCAGGAAATTCTCATTTTTGACACTCCTTCCTCTTCTATTGCTCCATCAAACAGCCTCAAAACGAGCGCGAACCTCTCCTTTTTACTTCGAAATCATAATAAATGGCTCAAGCCGCGTCCCCGGCCGTGCTCCTCTTGTTTTATTCTAGGGTTAAGCAGTCCTCCCAGGGACTTTAAGCTGTCGAGGGCAGCGAGAGCCACCGACGCCTGCCGAATTGACCTTCCGGCTCAGGCAACGCCTTCCAAGGCCCTCATTTCAGCACATTGAACCGCTGTATGGCTCCTGTCCTTCTCGCTACAGGCATGAGGCCGCAGGCTTCCGGACAAAAAGTCCTCAGGGCTGGACCCTGACTGTCAGCGGCGCCTGGATGACTCTGCCATCAATGCGAACCTGCACATACAGGCGAAGCCGGCCGGCCTCTGGCGAGTAGATCTTGAAGACAAGCGCAGGCCCGCCGCGCACGTCCTCCCGCAGAATGTCCCCTCCGGCAGGATGCAGCTGCAGCACGGATCCTGTGTCGATGAAAAAGCCATGGAGATGGGCAAAGGCCTGATGGACGGGCTCCAGACGTGTCACCGGCTGGCCGGCAAGATCTGAGACCTGCAGCTGCAAGCCCTGCGTCAGACCAGCCCGCAGCTGATTTCCCCTTGTGCCTTTCACGCTCAGACTGAAACGGAAACCCTCGGCTTCCACGCTCATAGCAGCATCTTCAGCAGGGCGGGCGGGCATTGCCGCTCCCTCCACCTTCAGCAGGGTCGCAGGATATTCTGGCAGCCCAGTTTCCGCAGGGGTGATGCCAGCCAGGACCTGGTAATCTCCTCCATGGGCCGGAGTAAAGACCACCTCATAGCGCCCGCCGCCCCTTGGGGTCGCGGTCAGGTGATGAAACTCATCAAAACGAGGACCGGTGACCATGACCTGCACGGCCTGGCCATGCATCAGCCACAGGTCCGTCTCCTCCACCGGCCGGCCGGCCAGGTTGAGCAGCTCAAACTCAAGCCGCACCTCCTCGCCCGCCCTGGCGGAAACCGGCCCGGGAATGACCATCTTCACCGAGGGTTTTTCAGGACGTGCGTGAACAAAGCTGTAAGGGATGCGGCGGGCCTTCAGCGGCCGCTTGCAAATCGTGCAGGTCTCCCCGTCCCCGCCGATGACTTCGCCATGCACGGGACAGGCGTGAACCTCCGCCGACCTCACCTCCGGACTGAGACCATCGGCCACATCGTCCAGCAGCCTGCGTAATTCACGAAAGGATGCGGAGAGGGCGCCTGCGTTGTCAGCCATGCTGTGCCTGGCAATTTGATTGACCTGCTGAAAGGCCTGCACGGCCTGCGTCTCAGTCAGCATCATGGCTCCGTCCGCTCGTGCCTGGTTTGCCAGCAGGCGGAGGGAGGGGCTGATCAATGAAATCTGCGCCGCCGCCTCCAGCGCCCGCTTTTCGCGGTCCAGACGATCAACGTTGGCGGTCACCAGCCGGATCACATTCCAGGCCTCCTCGATGGTCTGGGGCTGCAGAACACGTTGCGGCACCGCGACATCGGCAGGCAAAGAGGATGCCAGGACCATGAAGAGAAGGAAACGCAGCATGGCGACATCATGGAAGCCCGAAGCTGCATTGTCGAATGACGAATCGTCCCCGCACGGCTATGGTGGCCCCATGACCGTCTGGAAATGGCTTACCTGGATGTGCTTCAGCACCGTCGCCGCCGCCGGTGACTTGGCGCTGCGGATCGTCCCCGCTGTTCCGGGAGGCGAACTGAAGCTGAACGGCGCCCCCCTCAAAAACGCGGACGGTGAGTCCTGGACGGTGACCCGGCTCAGCTGCCTCGTCAGCGGAGCCGCGCTGCGCCGCCCCGACGGATCCTGGCTTGAACAGGAGGACGGACCGGCCTGGCTGAACGCCGCGACCGGAAGGAACCTCGTGTCATTGAAAAACATTCCGGAGGGCGAATACACAGCGCTGAGGTTTCACATCGGCCTTCCGGAGGATGAAAACCAGCGTGACCCCTCGAGCCGGGGCCCTGATCATCCCCTGAACCCGCGCCTCAACGGTCTTCACTGGAGCTGGCAGGGCGGCTACATCTTCCTGGCCCTGGAAGGCTTGTGGAAAGGCCGATCCGATGCCATGAAGGGCTACTCCTATCATCTTGGCCGGCAGCCGTTCCGGACCGCCGTGACCCTTGAAGGCCCCTGGAAAATCCCCGCCCAGGCGATGACGGCAAGGGTGGAGATGAACCTGGAAAAGCTGTTGATGAACATTTCGTTCGCCAGGGACGGCGCGACGACGCACGCCCGCGAAGGCGACCCCCTGGCGCTCCAGCTTCAGGAAAACCTGCGCCGTTCCTTCGCCTTGGTCTCGCTGCGTCCGGACCAGGACGCCGTCACCGCATCCCCTGCACCACTCACCCCAGCCCTGAAGGCAGCCGCCCTTCCCGGCCCGGGCCGGGGATTTCCCCAGCCAAGGCTTCCAAGGGACAATCCACTGACACCAGAGCGCGTTGAACTCGGCCGGAGCCTCTTTCATGACACACGCCTGTCACGCAATCAGGAGATCTCCTGCGCCTCCTGCCATCAGCAAACCAGCGCCCTCACGGATCCCAGGCGTTTCAGCATCGGCGTGGACGGCAGGATGGGCGACCGGAACTCCATGCCGCTCTTCAACCTGGCCTGGAAGGACTCCTTCTTCTGGGACGGCCGTGCGGGAAGCCTGCGCCAGCAGGCGCTGATGCCCATTGTTGATCACCGCGAAATGGATGAGACCCTGGAAAATGTCGTGATCAAACTCAGCCAGGATGCCTCCGTGAAAACGTCCTTCCACAAGGCCTTTGGCTCGTCTGAAGTGACGGCGGAAAGGCTGGGTCTCGCCATCGAGGCCTTCCTTCTGACCCTCACCTCCCATGACTCCCGCTTTGACAGGGCCCAGCGTGGTGAGGCAAAGCTGACGCCGGAGGAACAGCGTGGCTTTGAACTCTTCATGATGGAGCGCGAACCCAGGCTCGGCACCATGGGCGCGGACTGCTTCCACTGCCATGGCGGCGCCTTGTTCACCGACCACGGGCTCCGCAACAACGGCCTCGCCATCGATGAACGCGACACCGGCAGGCACCGGGTGACCGGCGCCGCGCTTGACCGCGGAACCTTTGCCACACCGAGCCTGCGCAACATCGCCCTCACCGCGCCCTACATGCATGACGGCCGCTTTGCCACCCTGGAGGAGGTGCTGGACCACTACAGCGAAGGCGTTCAGCGCACCGACACCCTCGACCCGAACCTGGCCAAGCATCCCGACGGCGGCCTGCAACTGACGGCGGAGGAAAAACGCTGCGTGATCGCCTTCCTCAAGACCCTGACGGATGACCGCTTTGCCAGCAGCACGCCGCCCTCGCGTTGAAACAGGCCAGCCTGCGCGCGCGCCCGCTCACTTGGTCACGATGTCATCCGGCGTGAACAGCCTGCCGTCAGGCCCGGCTGAGCGGATCTCCATCACCGTGGCGGAGTTCGCATGAAAAAAATAGGGCCGGCCCCACTTGTCGATCAGTTCACCGTTGCCGTTGAGCCGCATGGCCGACTGCGGCATGTAGTTGGCCTTGCCAGGATTGCCACCGCGCAGGGCCTGGACGATCTCCGCGTTGCTGCCCACGGGATTGCCGCCAAAACGCTGGCTGAAGTTGCGGATGTTCAGGGCGATCTCCTCCGCCTCCTGATGCTCCGGCCCCTGCTGGATCGAGGCGGGATAATCCGCCGGCACCTGGACCGGCGGAGACGGCGGCGCCTCGATGCGCACCGGCTTCTGCCGCACGGCGGACATGACTGCGGCGGTCACCGCCTCAACCTGCGCGGGTGAAACCATGGGGACCGGCGCCTCCCTGGCCTTGGCCGCACCCGCCTTCCTGAAGCCAGGCTTCACGGGAGACGGAACCACGGCTGCGGACGCCGCATCGGAAGGGCGCATGGGACTTTTATCCCGGTGAAACATCCACCAGAAGCCGGATGCCACGAGGATGAGCAGCAGGAGGCCGCCGAACCATCTTTTCATGCTTCGTTGCAATCCCGTCTCACGCCATGGAAATCAAGGATGGAATGCCGCCTCATGCCGGTTTCATGAAACCGACATAGCCTCCTGCATGAGAAGTGTTGAAGCGGCCCAGGTTGGGCAGCACCGAGGTGATGTCGCCGGAGCTCAGGCCGTACCACTTCGCCAGCGTCGCCGTGTGCTCATCGACCGAGAGCGTCGGGATCCAGCGGCCGATGCCGGTGTCATCCGGACCGCTGATGGCAAAGTTCTGCAGCTTGCCGTAAACCTTGCCGCCGTCCACGCCGCCACCGACAACGATGTGATGCGAGCCCCAGCCATGGTCGCTGCCCTGGCTGTTGGACGGGAAGGTGCGGGAGAAGTCCGAGGCGGTGAAGGCCGTGACCTTGTCGCCCAGCCCCAGCTGCTCCATGGCGCGCTGGAAGGCGAACATGGCCTGGCTGACCGTGCGCAGCAGGTTGTAATGGGTGCCGCCGGTGTTGGTGGGCTGGTTGGTGAAGCCGTTGCCGTCCACCTGCGCGGTGTGGGTGTCAAAGCCGCCGAGGGAGCAGTAGAAGATCTGCCGCTTCATGTTGAAGCCCGACGGCCCCGAGGAGGCGATAAGCCGGGCGATCATCTTGAGCTGGATGCCAAGCGAGGTGTTGGGGAAGCCGCCGAGGCCGTTCGGCTGCACGGTGGTGTTGTAAATGCCAGTGAGGCCGGTGTTCCAGCGCCAGGGGGCGGCTGCGTCCTGTGGTGGGTTGGTGCCGTAGCCTGCGGGCGAGTCGGTGGGATCGCGGTAATTCGCGATGTTGTTGTTGAGCAGGTCGCCGGTGAAGACAGCGTTGTCGAGCACGCTCGCATAAGCCTGGCGCTGCAGGTTGGCATGGTTCAGATCCAGGATGCCCTGAAGGGCCTTCTGCCGCACACCGGTGCCGCCCATCAGACCGCCACCGCTGCCGGTGGTGTTGAAAATCACCGCCCCGCTTGTGGAAACATGGTATTGCGACACCAAATTGCCGATCTGCAGGGTGTTGGCCCCGAACAGCGAAACCGACATGGAGATCTGCCCGGATGGATTGGCGACCGAATTGTAAATGTCGGCGATGCGCCCACCCCAGCCGGTCGTGGGCGGCTGGTCAGGCACCGAAGTCTGCCACTGCGTCACCTGGTCGCTGTGGGAGAAAAGCTGCGGCGGACGGTAGGCGGCCAGGCCGGAGTTGAACTGCGCCTTGGTGGTCGGGCGCACGAGCGTGCCGACGTTCTGCACCACGGCCAGCTTGCCTTCGCCAAAGAGCGTCTGCAGGTCGCCGCAGCCTGGATGGAAGCCATAGGTGCGGCCCTGGTAGCTGTAGGCGGGATCGCTGACATTGGGCCCTGTCCTGAGCGTCAGCAGCGAGCTCTGGGGAAGCACCAGGTTGCCGCGGGCCGTCGCATACTCATTGTAGGTTGTGTTGTCAGTCGGCACGAACCAGTTGTTGGCGTCATTGCCGCCCCCAAGGAAGACGCAGACCAGCGCCTTGTAGTCGGACGGCACGTCGGCGGCCATGAGGGAGTTCATGAGCCGCAGGTCGCGGATGGTGCTGACGCCTGCCGCCGCACCACCCAGGATGGAGGCACGCTGGAGAAAACTGCGACGAGTCAGGATGTTGGGTGCTTTGCTCGTGTTCATGGGGATCAACGCTGGATGGTGAAGTCGGGGCTCGTCAGGATGAGGTGCAGGATCGCGCGAAGGCGGTCGCGGCGCTCGGTGGCGGAGGGAGTGCCGCTGCCCTGGTTGTAGATGATCTGGGAGGCATGGGCGTTCGCAACTCCGCCGGCGGTGGGGGCGCCGGTGCAGTTCACCCCGGTAATGGTGAAGGTGTTGGCGCCGGTGACGGTGATGACGCGAGCGGTGGAGGTGCTGTTAAGGACGGGGCTGAAGCTTCCATCCGTCACACCGCTGACGCAGACGGACTGCCCTGTGGTGTAGCCATGCGGCCTCACCGTGGTCACCGTGCAGGGGTTGCCCGTGGAGATGGACTGGATCGGCAGGGCCACCAGGTCACGAATGATCTGCTTCGCCTCCGCAGGCATCTGCCCGGCCATCAGCAGGGTGGTCAGCTGGTTGATCATCTCATCGATGTTCTGGCTGTGCGTCCAGGGCACGCCGGTGTTCGTCGGCGCCCCCAACTGCTGGTTGAGCGTATTGGTCGCATTGCCCGTGATCCATGCGGCGTAATCCATCGTGATGGCGTTGTTGCCGGTGTTGAAGCTGCTGAAGCCGTTGGTCGAGCTCGAGTTGAAGACGCCGTTGTAAAGGTAGTTGGCCTGGCGGATGACGCCGGTCTCCGCCGTCAGCTGGAACTCCGGCGTGGTGATGCCCTGGGAGGCCAGCAGCCCGGGGAACTTGAATTCAGGCAGGAAGTAGTTGAAGACCGTGTCGGCGTTGACCGGTGACTGGTCGAGATCCGCATCCGTGCTGCCGACCTGATAGGTGCTGGAACGTGAGTTGATGGTGCCTGAACGTGTCATCGGCGGCGCCTGAAGCGGGAACTGATAGACGCTGTTGTTGCCCTGGCCGTTGCTGTAGCCGGTGGTCGCGCTTGAGATGAGGAAGGTGTAAGTTTTCACGTCCGGGACGGTGTCCACCGTGGCGACGACATCGACCGGAATCGGCGTCACCTGGGCGGCATAAACATTCAACTGCACCTGGTCCCCGATCTTCAGGTGATGATCCTGGTCCGTCCGCATCGTGACACGCCGGTCGTTGGGAGCAGGCAGCCCCGAACTCGCGATGACCATGCTGCCAGGGGAGAAGCGTGGAATCATGCAGCTGCCGGAACGAACGACCGTGTCTGTGGTGCTGACGTTGATCGTGAAGGCGCTGCCGTTTTCACCGCCGGAGCTGGGCACGGTGTTGGTGATGGCGTAAGTCTGGCCGTCAACGCCCACCGCGCCGTTAGCCGTGCCGCTGGTGAAGTCCATGTACACCTGGTTGCCGGTCTGCAGCCAGTGGTTGCCCATCGTGACCGTGCAGGTGGTGGAGCCAATCGGGATGCTGTAGTTGCCGGTGGCCCAGCCCAGGGCCTGGACGGTGAAGGTGTCCGAATCCACCAAGGTCACGCCGTAGGCGGTGGTCATGGGGGCGGGGATGCCGTTGGTCACGTCCGCAGGGCTTGCCGTGAACTCAAGGAAGACGTTGTTGCCAGTGACCAGCTTGTGCGGAGCGCTGGTGTCAACCGTGATCGTACGTGTGCCGGCCTGGCTGTAGGTGCCACCATAGGTGCCGGGGCGGAAGGCCCTGCCGGCGGCGGCGACGCGGAGCAGCGGCTCGCGCTGCTTGCCATAGGCCGGCTTGGTGACCATGTCCGTGCTGCGGGCCTCGTAGTCCAGCAGGATGGCCTTGATGACGGCCTGCATGTCTCCACGGACTCCCGCGCCGTTGTCGTTGAACTTCTGAACCACGCGGTAGAGATAGTCTCGCGAGGGATGGCTGGTGACCATGCGCTGGATGAGCTGGCGGCAGAGGAAGGGGCCGCAGTTGGGATGGTTGAAGAGCTGGTCGTGGGAGAGCTCAAGCTCCTTGTCCGGCAGCTCCTTGTACTCCGTCTGGTTCCAGTGGGTGGTGTTGTGCACCGCAATCGGGTCAAGCGGCACGCCGCCAAGGCTCGGGATGCCGGGCATCACTTCGTTGTTCAGCACGCGCTTGGGACCGGTGTAGTGGCGGGCGGGAACCTCGCGCATCAGGCGCAGCCAGTTGCCGGCCGCGTTGATCGACGTGCGGTCAGGACCGTCATAACCATCGGTCCAGCCGGTGAAGACGTGGGCGAAGCCGACGATCTCACGCTGCGTGTAGGTGTCGATCGGATGATCGTTCGAGTTCAGGATGAGGGTGCCGTCCGGCCACATGCGGTACAAGCCGACGGAGAAGAGCTGCTTGATCTCACGGGCGTAGTTTTCATTCGGAATCCTGCCCAGCGTGGGGTCGGGCTTGTCATTGTTCTTCATGTCCAGGTAGCGGCCCATGGCGGGCGTGAGCGTCGTGGTCTCCAGGATCTCCCGGAAGTTGCCAAACACCCCCTCGGTCAGCTTGTCGTAGAAGTAGGCGATCGCCTCACCGCGGTTGTCGAGCGGCCCCTGGCCTGAAATGACATGGATCTGGCTGAGCGCAAAGGCGACACGCTGGCGGAGCTGGTCCTGGCCGCTGATGGAATTGCGCCACCAGGAGTTGAAGAACAGCGTCTCATCATAGGCGGAGCCGCCCTGGGCGTCCGCACGGCGGGTGCGCAGCACTTCGTCCAGAGAGTTGGTCGCCGGCTTCGAGAACTGGTCCTCGATCCACAGTTCATAACGTGTCTTGCCACCCGAAGGCACGATGTTCTTCAGGGCGGTGATGTCTGCCACGCTGGGGCCGAAGGAGGCCTGGGCCAGGAAACGGGCGGCACCGGCGTTCGTGTTGCTGTCATCCGTCCACGATGGCGGGGCGGGCGGTGGCGTGAAGGTGCGTGAACCGTTGGCCAGGGTGTAGTTGCCACGAATTTCACCCGCAGAGTTCAGGGCCGTGTGCAGGTTGATGTAGGCCTTGCCCTGCTTGATCAGCTCACGAATGTCATCGATCGACAGGGTCCCCTGCGGCGCGAGCGTCCACTTGTGATACAGGAACCTGCCTGCCGAATCAAATTGAGGGCCATCACCCGGGGGCGGCTCGGTGCCGTCATAGATGATGTAGGACTGATGGTTGAGATAGGGATCCGAATGGACATGCCAGTCCGTCGGGTCAATGACCCCGTCCACAATGCTGCTGCCGTCGGCGGCCACAGGCTGCATGGGCGCAGGGCCGTCCACCATTCCGGACAGGCCGCTGTATTTGACGGTGACGTAGGCCACGGTTTCATCAGCGCTGAGGCGCATGGTGGCCGTGCCGACACCCTTCAGGGTGCTGCCAGGAGGATCGATGGCGCCGTTCTGACGCAGCAGCGTGGCCACATACAAGGTCCCAGGCATCGAGGCGAGCGACTGGGCCTCATAAGGTGACAGCACATAACCGGGCACCACCTCGCTCGGTGCGGTTGTCGACTCACCAGGCTTGGACCAGCCGACGGCCAGGTGGTCCGCTCCCGCAGCGGATTTGTGCAGCACTTCAAAGTAATAGCGTTTTCCCTGCTCGAGCGCCATCCACGGGGACTTCACCGCCGTGCCCCAGGCCAGGGGCGTCGTGCCGCCGCCGGTCACCGTGGCGCGCTTGAAGCTGTTCACCACCTCGTCATCATTGGAGAGCCAGAACTCGGCGGAATCGCTCGCCGAGAGCCAGAAGTAGTAGTTGCCCGTCACCGGCGCCGTGATGTAGCCGCGGATGCGTGCGCCGAAGTCGTCGCCGGCGCTGGTCGGCGCCGCCAGGGTTGAAAGGCTGCTGGTGCTGTTCGGTGTCGTGGACAGCGGGATGCTGGAAATCGAGGTGCCGCCGACTCCGGTCCAGAGCTCACGGTCAAGGGTGGCTCCGGTGTCCTCCACCTCCAGGTTCAGCACCGACGTGCTGGTTCCGTTCGGGCCGGTGATGGTGATGGTGAACTGATAGCTGCCTGCGGAGCCCGGAGGCGGCGTGCCGCTGATGACGCCGCCGCTGTAAGTCAGCCAGGCAGGCAGGCCCGAGACGCTGACCGTGCCGCCGTTGCTGCCCAGGACGGCGTAGGAAAACGCGCCTCCGACAAGACCCGTCGCCTGGATTTCCCCCACATGAGCCGGGGGCGCCTGGGGAACGCTGACCGGATAAAGGCGCTCCGTCGGGATGATCTGCTTCGGCTGGCTCGGGCTGTACCAGTAGAGCATGCAGCGCGCATAGCTCGTGTTCTCCCAGTAGTCGAGCTGGATGTCATAGCGGGTGCCGCCGACGACGGGCAGGCGGACATAGCGCTCGTTGCCCATGGAGGCCCAGTCCTTCAGCGGCTTGTTGACGATCTCAATGTTGGCGGTGCCCGAGCTGGATGGATGCTTGCCGATGCCGTGGTTCACCGTGAAGCTGTTGGAGGTCACGGCTGAAATCACCAGGTCAAAGGTGTCGAGGAAGTTGATGTTGCCGGTGCCCGTGGCAAAGAGGTTTGCCCCGACCGGGACGGTGAAGGTCGTGCTGGTCGCCGCCGTGATGGTGTAGGGCAGGGTCGCCAGGGAGCTCAGATTTCCGCTCGTCGGATCCAGGTAGACGGTCTGGCCGACGAGATGGCCGCCGGGCGAGAAGTTCGTCATCGCCGAGTAGGTCACCACCATGTCACCCGTGCCGGCATCATAGCTGTAGGTGGCGGTGCCGCCATAGTTCAGGTTGCTGCTGCTGGGATCCAGGCGGACGGTTTCGCCAACGATGAAACTTCCCGGCTTGATGGCCATGTTCGTGTAGGTGACCACCGTGTTGCCGGTGACGGGGTCATAGGTGTAGGTCCCCGTGCCTGTGTTTGTTGCAACATGCGTCTTGAGCTCCTGCACCTGGCCGTTGATGCGCAGGGTCGCCCCGTCGTCCGCATGCACCACAAAGGTGTACTCCTCGGTGAACTGCGGCTGCACCTGGCCGGTCCAGCGCGCGGAGAAGGTGTCCGGGTTGATCAGCGCCACGTCCGGCGTTCCTGATCCCCAGATGCCGTTGTTGCCGGTGGTGACCGCCGCATCCACGCCGATGCGGCCGGGCGCCCCGGTGAAGTTTGTGTTGGTGTAAACTTTGTTATACACGCCCGTGGTCCCGCTGTTGCTGCGATTTTCCAGGAGACAGGCGGTGTTTGAGCCCTGGTTGCCGGGGAGGGTGGCGCCCGTGCTGTTGACCGTGACGGTGAAGGTGTTCGCGTCAGGAACTGTCGTCACCGTGTAGGCCCCGCTGTAGCCGTTGACGTCAACCGTGTTGGGCGTGAGCAGCGTGCCGGCGGTAAAGGCCAGGGTGACGCTGTTGCCGACGCTCAGGCCATGGCCTGCCAGGGCGATCGTGGCCGTTCCTGTGGTGACGGGCGTGCCGCGCGTGAAGGCATAGGTGGCCGCCTGGGTGTGGGTGAACTGCTCCCCCTGCGGAATGTTGGCGAAGCTGCCTCCATCACGGCTCCACTGCAGGCGGCAGCGGGCATCACCAGCCGTCTCCACATGCTCGACCCGCATCCGGTAGCGCTCGGCCGCCGAAGCCGGAATCACCAGGCTGTAGGAAGAGCTGATCTTGAAGGTCCCCACGGTCGCTGCACTGTCCCAGCCATGTTCAATGATCTGCTCGCCCGGCAGGTCAAAGGTGCCGTTCCTGTCCAGATCCAGCAGCACCCGGGCCTTGTCGTCGGCATCCAGCTGGAAGCGGTAGCTGCCCGCCGTGGCGGGATGAAGGTACATTTCAAACGTGTCGGAATAATTGTCCGGGACATTCGTCGCCGTGGTCCCTGCCGCCGCCGCAACACCGACGCCGTTCGGGGTGCCGTAGCCCCAGTCGTTGCCGACAGTTGCATCAATGCGCTCCACGACGCCCGGATGCACCGGCTGGATGCTGAAGTTGCAGGTGCTGCTGCTGCTGGCGGGAAGCCCGGCCCCGGGCGGCAGCGTGCAGGTGAACGTGGTCGCATTCTTGGAGGCCACCACATAGTTGAAATGATTGTAGGTGGCCGTGTTCAGGTTGCCCCCGTTGAAGGACAGCTTCACCTCACCCCCGACCTGGACCGCCGCCAGGACATCCGCCAGACGCTGCGAGGTCAGGCCGGTCGGCGTCACCACCACGGACCCCGTGAAGTCGGGCGTGCTCCCGGAGCGGGTGTAGCTGTAGTTGCCGACATCCCCAAAGTTCAGGGCGTTGTTGGCGGTGCTGCTGGCATTGTCATAATACCGTGCGGTAAGCCCGGTGCCCGTCGGGTTCGTGGCATTCGCAATGATCACCGTCGCCGTGGCATGATTCGCATCAATCACCGGCACCGAATAGCCGCTGGCACTGACCGAAGCCAGGGTCGCCGTGACGGATTCGCTGCCCTCAACCTCGCTGTCCGTCTCCGGATTGACATAGAGCTGCTTCGACTTTTCTCCCGAGCCAAAGTTCAGGGACGTGCCCGAGGACAGAGTGTAGTCCCCTCCCGATCCACCGCCTGCTCCACCGCCGCCCAGCACAGCCGTTCCACCAATGCTGAGGTTGACCGAAACCGGCAGCAGGCTGCGCGTGCGGGTGATCGTGAAAAAGCCTGGCTGCTGACCGTCCTCCTGGGCCAGGGTCGCGGTGCTGGAGATGCTGATCACGTCAGGAACGGACACCTCCGCGTTGGCCAGGGTGCCGTCCAGGGTCCCGTCGTCATCCGTGTCCGCCTTGGCCGGGTCCAAGCCCATGAGACCCTCCGCCCAGGTCGAGACTCCGTCGGAATCTGAGTCCAGGTCGCTCACCTCCAGCTTGTAGAACTTGGTCGCCCCCACCCTGGCCACAGTCAGGCTCTGCGAGCTCAAATCACTCGTCGGACGATGATCCGCCTGGGCAACCCCAAGCACGACGCCGCCGATGGCGGTGATGTTTTCCGTGGTGCTGAACGGTCCTGTCACGGCCGTGTCGCTCACCACCCGGTATTTCTTCCCGGCCTTCTGCGTGAAGTAAAAGGTCGCCGTCGAAGGCGTCAGCACCATGTTGCCCACCCTCAGGCTGTCGGAGGCGTTCTTCGGGTTTGTGCCGGCGACCGACTCCACGCCGTTGGTGTTGCCATCCCTGTCGTCATCCCCGCCAGCGGCAAGGCCCCAGGCGTCAAACACGGCCTGCCAGACGTCATCCAGGCCATCAGGGCCTCCCTGCCCGGGGCCGGAACTGTAGCTGTCCATCACTGGTGCGGCCGCTGCTGGAAGTGACAGACCGATGCAGGACACCATGGATGCAAGGACGGTCAGACGTCGCATGAAGGTACGCATATGCAGGTTCGAATGGAAGGGTTGGTTTGCCTGGCCTTGGACGGGATCACGGACTGCCAGGCGTTGTCCGCCAATTAAATGCGTGGAATACCAAAAATTGCGGAAAGATGTCAATAATCGAATAACTGGTTGGGCCGGAACGGCCCCTTCGCGGAGGAAAAAAATCTCGACTGCCCGCCGGATTTTGAGTAACGATCCGGGCAATTCGGGGATTTATTCATCACAACCACCCCGACTTACACCCATGAAACCGTCCCGCCTCGCCCTCTGCTGCCTTGGTTTGATGTCCCTTGCCTGCCCCCAAGCCGGGCTCGCCGAAGCCGTGACGGACCCTGTGGGCTTCATCACCATCAACATCGCCCCCGGCAACGGCAGCACGACACGCGCCCTGACCCTGCTTTCCGCCCCCCTGCTCACCAACGCCACGAAGGCGGACGGCGTCACCCTGGCCGACGGAGCCACCACCGGTGTCATCTCCTCGCTGACCTCCAACACCCTCACCAACACGGGCGCCGCCTGGACCGCCGGAGAACTCTCCGCCGCCGCCACGCCCAAGGTCCTGCGCATCCTCAGCGGCGCCGCCGAGGGACGCACCTTCCTGCTTTCCACCACCGTCCAGAACAGCGCCACCACCGTCACGCTGCACACCACGGAAACCACCGACCTCACCACCCTCGGCATCGCCACCGGCGCCAACGGCGACCGCTACCAGATCTTCGACTGCGACACCATCGGCTCCTTCTTCGGCGACACCAGCCTGATCGTGAAGAACAACAACCCCGACCTCGCCGACAACGTCCTGCTTTTCGTCGGCGGCGCCTGGAACACCTACTACTTCCACGTCACCAACAACCGCTGGACCCGCCGCACCCTTGGCAACCCGGACGCCACCAACCAGGCCATCAAACCCGAGGCCGGCCTGATGTTCAACCGCCTTGGATCCGCCGCCATGGCCCTCAACATCACCGGCTCCGTCCCCATGACCAAGCGCGCGGACGTGGTGAAAAGCAGCGGCGTCACCTTACTCGGCACCCACTGGCCCGTTGACGCCACCCTGGCGACCAGCGGTATCCAGTCCATCCCAGGCTGGACCAGCAACGCCAGCTTCAACTCCGCCGACCAGGTTCAGCTTTTCATCAGCGGAGCATGGAGAAAATATTGGCATGATGGCACCAACTGGCGTCGCAGCACGCTCGGAAGTCCCATCAGTGACAATGAATCCATTCAGGCGGGCACCGCCATCCTGATCAACAAAGTGAATGCCGCCGGCGGCGACAGCCTGCTGACCAAAAACCGTCCTTTCTAAAAAAGCATTGACCCAGAAGGCCCTTTTTGGGCAAACTAACTTTGATATCATGAAATTCATCAACTTGCTCTCCCTGGCCCTGCTGTTGATCGCCCCGCTCTCCACCAAGGCGTCCGTCACATTGACGACCTTCGGCAGCAGTTCCTCCCCGTCCTTCACGATTGACGGATCTACCAGTTTCACGACCAATCAGACCACCACTCAGCTTTCTGTCACTGGTATTGACACCGGCAACTCTCTCACCGGGACCTTCAATTCCGTCAGCATCGTCGGCAACAGCGACACCCTGACCCTGCTGGGCTCGATCACCGGAGCCCCTTCCTCGGCGTTTAAAATCACCTTGTTCGACAGTTCGTTCAATACAGCCGAATACCTGGGTGGAGCCTGGACCGCCCTCGGCAGCAACGGGTCATCGACATTGAATTTTTCTAGCGCGCAGGTTGGCTTCGATTACTCCAGCGTTATCGGCATGGCGCTCGACACTGCCGGCCCGCCCCCTGGTGCATCAATCAACGCCACCTTCACCGGTCTCCTGGCCGCCGCCGTTCCTGAACCCACCCGTGCCCTGCTGCTTGGTGTCGGTCTGGTCGGTGTCGTGCTCCGCCGCCGCCGTTGATTCCATCAACCGCCCTCTCCCCTTCCAAGCCCCTGGTTTCCCCAGGGGCTTTTTCTTTCCTGGCTTTCGGCAACGGCTGGCTCTCCCCCCTTTTCAGCCGCAAAAAACCACTTCAGGAATTCCTGAAATCCTGCTCATCCTGTCAATCCTGTCCAAACCGCCCCGAAAGCCCCAGGCCCACCCTCCCGCCCCAGCCTGAGCCCCCCTGATTCATGCATAGCCTTTTGCGCTGCCCGCCTTTGCGCCTATGGTCCGGCCTCCCTCCTGAACGATGCATTACCCTGACCAAGCCCGCCGAGTCATCCGTCTCGAAATCGAGGAGCTCGAACGCCTGTACGGCAGGATCGGGCAGGAATTCAGCAGCGCCATCGAGGCACTGATGAAAACCCTGAACTCCGGCCGGAAGATCGTTGTCTGCGGCGTCGGCAAAAGCGGCAACATCGGCCGCAAGATCGCCGCCACCCTCAACAGCACGGGAGCCACCACCGTCTGCCTGGATGTCGGCGACGCCCTGCACGGTGACCTGGGCGTGATCGATCCCGGCGACCTGGCCCTGCTCCTCAGCTACAGCGGTGAAACCCGCGAGCTGCTGGACCTGCTGCCCCACCTCAAGCGCCTCGGACTGCCCACACTCGCCATCACCGGCGACACCACCTCCACCCTCGCCCGGCACGCCGACTGCGTTCTTGATGTGCAGGTCAGCCAGGAAGCATGCCCGCTCAACCTCGCCCCCACCTCCAGCACCACCGCCATGCTCGTGCTGGGCGACGCCCTGGCCATGGTCCTGCTGGAGGCCCGTGGCTTCCAGGCCGAGGACTTTGCCCGCCTCCATCCCGGCGGCAGCCTGGGACGAGCCCTGCTGACCCGCGTCTCCGATGTCATGCGCAGCGGCCAGGAGCTGGCCCTGGTTCAGCCTGACAGCAGCATCAGCACCGCACTGGAGGCCATGACCCGAGCCCGCTCCGGTGCCGCCGTGGTCGTCCACCCGGACGGCACCCTGGCGGGCGTCTTCACCCACGGGGACTTCGTCCGCGCCTTCCAGAAAAACCACGCCATCGCCGAACTGCCGGTCAGCGGCTTCATGACCCGCAATCCGATCAGCATCCAGGCCGACAAGCTGGCCGCCGAAGTGCTGGCAACCCTGGAAAAGGCCCGCATCGATGACCTCGTCGTGCTGGATGCCGAGCAACGCCCCGTCGGCCTGGTGGACACGCAGGACCTGACCCGCCTGCGCCTGGTCTGAAGCGCAGCACCATCACGGCCGTCTGGATGCAGGCACAAGATCCGCCCGCTTTCTTCCCTGGAAGACGGAGCGACGTGCTTGCATGAATCCGCGTTCCGCCTCAACAAGACAACGCCGCCACGCATGACCGCCGACGCCCCCATCACCAACATTTCCTGCTACCTCTTCGCCCCGCTTTCCGACCTGAAGGCGCTGCGCCTGAAGCTGCTCGAGTTTTGCAGGGACCGCGACCTCAAGGGCACCATCCTGCTCAGCACCGAGGGCATCAATTTCTTCATCGCCGGCGAGCGCGCCAAGGTGGACGAGCTTGTCGATGAACTGCGCCGCATCCCAGGCCTTGAAGCCCTGGCGCCCAAATACAGCTTCAACGACCACCAGCCTTTCAACCGCATGCTGGTGCGCATCAAGAAGGAGATCATCGCCTTCGGTGTCGAGGGCATCGAGCCCGCGCGCTACACCTCGCCACGCCTCAAGCCGGTGGAGCTCAGGCAGTGGCTGGACGAAGGCAGGCAGGTCGTGCTGCTCGACACCCGCAACGACTACGAGGTCAAGCTCGGCACCTTCAAAAACGCCACCGTCATCGGCATCGACCACTTCCGCGACTTCCCGGAGGCCGTGCGCAAACTGCCCGCTGAACTGAAGAACCAGCCGGTCGTCAGCTTCTGCACAGGCGGCATCCGCTGCGAGAAGGCGGCGCCCTTTCTCGAAAGGGAGGGCTTTCAGCAGGTCTGGCAGCTGGATGGCGGCATCCTGAAATACTTCGAGGAGGTCGGTGGCGACCACTGGGAGGGCGAATGCTTCGTCTTCGACCAGCGCGTCGGCGTGGACCCGGCCCTGCGCGAGACGGAGTCCGGCCAGTGCTTCCAATGCCAGTCACCCCTCACCGGCGAGGAGCAGGAGGATCCGCGTTATGTCGAGGGTGTCTCCTGCCCCTACTGCCACAAGACGAGCGAGCAGCAGCGGCTTGAAAACCTGGCGCGCAGCCAGGAGGCCCTCCGCTGCGCCTGCGCTCCCCTGCCCGGCAGCCTGCCGTATGACAACCGGAGGCCGATCTGCATTCCCGAGCGCTGCGACCAGATGCCGGTGCTGGACGCCCTGGGCTCCATCTTCCCCCAGGTGCCGCGCAGCGAGTGGCTCATGCGCTTCGAGGCCGGCCTCATCGAGGATGATCACCGCCGGCAGGTGCCCGCCGACCGCCGGATGCGCGCCGGCGAACGCATCTACCGGGTTGAACACGGCATCACGGAACCGCCGGTCAATGCGGACATCCGGCTTCTCCATGAGGATGAGGCCGTCATCGTCCTGAACAAGCCCGCCCCGCTGCCCATGCACGCCTGCGGCCGTTACAACCGTAACACGCTCCAGAACATCCTGCACACCGCCTACGCCCCGCAGAAGCCGCACGCCTGCCACCGGCTCGATGCCAACACCAGCGGTCTCGTCGTCGTCGCCCGCACCCGCCACTTCGCCAGGCTGATCCAGGGCCAGTTTGCCAGGGGTGAGGTCAGCAAGCTCTACCTCGCCCGCATCCAGGGCCACCCCGACTGGGACCGGCTCACCTGCGACCTGCCGCTCAGCAGCGAGGCGGGCGGCCTCGGCAGCCGCGAAGTGGACGAGGCAAACGGCGACGCCGCCCTCACGGAATTCCGCGTGATCCAGCGCGAGCCAGGCGGCACCACGCTGGTGGAGGCAAGCCCCCTCACCGGCCGGACAAACCAAATCCGTGTTCACCTCTGGCAGCTCGGCCACCCTGTCCTAGGCGACCCCGCCTACCTGCCCGGCAGGCGGCTCGGCGACACGCAGACCCTGCCGCCTGAGGCCCCGCCCATGTGCCTGCACGCCTCCCAGGTCAGCTTCATCCATCCGCTGACCCGGGAGCAGGTCACCTTTGAATCCGCACCAAAGTGGCTGTGATCCGCCGCCGGGACGCCTGCACCGCATCTGGCTGCCGTTCAACACGATCCATTTTGCGCAGTTGACCAAGCTCGTCGCCGTCTGGCAGGTTTGCGCCTATGGTTGTCACCACCATGAAACAGCTCGCCCAGTACCAGGATGGCCGCCTCGAACTCCAGGAGGTCCCCCCACCCATGCCGCCTCCGGGCGGGATTCTGGTCAGAACCTCCTGCTCCGTGATCTCCCCAGGCACGGAAAAAATGAAGGTGGAACAGGCCCGCATGTCCCTGCTGCAAAAGGCCCGGGCACGCCCTGACCAGGTGCGCAGGGTCATCGACACCGCACGCACCCTCGGCTGGAAGTCGGCGCTGGAAAAGGTGCGCAACCGCCTGGAGTCCCCCACGCCGCTCGGCTACTCCGCCGCCGGCGTCGTGGTCGCGGTGGATGAACAGAACGGCCGCTTTCAAGTCGGCGACCGCGTCGCCTGCGGCGGCGCTGAATGCTCCTTTCACGCGGAGATGATCGCCGTTCCAGACCTGCTGGCAGCACGCATTCCCGACGGTTTGCCGGACGAAAAGGCCGCCTTCACCACCATCGCCTCGATCTCCATGGAGGCTGTGCGCAAGTCCGGCGCAACGCTCGGCGAGAGGGTCCTCGTGCTTGGCCAGGGCATCGTCGGCCTGCTGGCCACCAGCCTGCTCAGGGCCTCGGGCGCACGCGTGATGTCCGCCGACTTCGTGCCTGCCAGACTGCAGACCGCACGCCTCATGGGCGCCGAACATACAGTCAATCCATCCCGTCAGGACCTTGAGGCCGAGGTCCGCTCCTGGACCGCAGGCCTGGGCGTGGACGCCGTGCTGGTCTGCGTGGGAGGCCGGGGAAGCGCCGTGGCGGACAGCGCCATCGCCTGCCTGCGTGAACGCGGCGTCATGGTCATCGTCGGCATCTACGACGCCGAACTCAGCTGGAAGACCGCCTATATGAAGGACATCCAGGTCCGCTACAGCCGCAGCTACGGCCCGGGACGCTATGACCCCGGCTATGAATGGGGCGGCAGGGATTATCCCGCCGCCCATGTGCGCTGGACGGAAAACCGCAACTTTGAGGCCTGCCTGCAGCTCATGAGCACCGGCACCCTCGACACCGCTCCGCTCACCACCCGGCATGTCCGCTTTGAGGAGGTTGTGCCAGCTTACGACACCCTGGCAGAGGAGATCGGCGTGGTCATCCACTACGGAGACCGGGAGCTGCCGACGCTGCCTGCATCACATCCCGCCGCCCTGCTGCCAACGTCCGCGAATGCAGCCGCCAGAATTCCCGTCCCCTGTCCAAAGATCGACGTCATCGGCGCAGGCAACTTTGCCCGCACCATGCTGCTGCCCCACCTGAAAGGCGGCCCGGTGCCCCTGGGCACCGTCATCAATGCCACCGGCCTCAGCGCCCGGCATGTGAAGGAAAAGTTCGGCTTCTCCGCCTGTGGCACGAACCCGGACGAGGTCTTCAAAAACGCTGCGGGCGCCGTGATCATCGGCACCCGCCATCACCTGCACGCCCCGCTCACCCTGAAGGCGCTGGCCGCGGGCAGGCAGGTGTTTGTTGAAAAGCCCCTCTGCCTGAATGCCGATGAACTCAACGACATCGCCGCGGCCGCAGGCGCCTCGCAGGGCGGCGTCATGGTCGGCTTCAACCGCCGCTTCGCACCGGCCACCGTCAGGATCCGCGAGATCCTCGCCGGCGTCCCGGGACCACGGGCCCTGGCCTTCCACGTCTTCGCCGGCCCCCTGGCCCCGGACCACTGGTACGCCAACGTCGAGGAAAGCGGCGGCCGCATCCTTGGTGAAGCCTGTCACTTTTTTGATTATGCCTGCCACCTGCTCGGCAGGCCGGTGAAGGTCCATGCCCAGGCCCTGGGACGTGCCGGGACACCCGACTCCTTCACCGCCCAGGTCGGCTTTGAGGACGGCTCCTCCGCGCAGATCCTTTATTCGGCGGAGGGCGACTTCAGCTTCCCCAAGGAGTCCCTGCGCATCTTCGCCTCCGGCCTCGTGCTGGAATGCGCCAACTTCCAGAAGCTTTCCGTGCACCACCGCCGCCGCACCACCGTCCACCGGCATGACGGCAAGGGCCACGCCGAGGAGATGAAGGCCTGGCTGGCCTTTCTTCAAGGCAGCGCCCCCCACCCGCTGCCCTTGAACGAATCCCTGCAGAGCATGGCGCTGACCTTCGCCGCCCTGGCCAGCATCCGCGAAGGCCGCAGCATCAGCCTCGCAGCCTAGGCCCGGCGGCTTCCGCCCAACAAGAAACTTGCCTGCGCCCGCATTTTCTGGCGTATGGCTGGGCTTCATGCTGGAAGCCAAGAACATCTGCCTGGAAGTCGATCCTCCGCCAGGTTCAAGCCTGGACGTGCTGCGCCTGCTGGACGACGTGAACTTCGAGGTGCCCAACGGCCATCTCATGGCCATCGTCGGCCCCTCGGGCTGCGGCAAAACCACCCTGCTCAAGGTGGTCGCCGGCATCGTCGAACAGACCTCCGGAGAGCTCAAATGGGAGGGCCGCGACCTCAAGGAGGAGGAAGACCTGCATCCCGGCGAACTCGGCTATGTCCCACAGTTCAGCCTCGCCCATGACCTGCTCACCGTCGAGGAATGCGTGGCAGGCAGCATGTCCCTGCGCACCCAGCTTCCCGGCACCGAGGAGTTTGAATCCAAGCTGGACAAGATCCTCGCCGTCACCGGCCTGACCGACCTCGCGGACCGGCGCGTCAAGGTGCTTTCAGGCGGCCAGAAACGCCGTCTCGGGCTCGCCCTGGAACTGGTCACCAACCCCTGCCTGCTGCTGTGTGACGAGGTGACCAGCGGCCTCGACCCGAAGTCCGAGCGAGAGATCACCGACCTGCTGCGCGTGCTCTCGCGGGAAAACCCAAGGCGCATCGTCATCAACGTCACGCACAGCCTCGCCAGCCTGGAGGCCTTTGACAGCGTGCTCGTCATGTACCGGGGAAGGCTGGTCTATCATGGCCCCCCGGACATGCTCACCCATTACTTCACGGTCCAGCATCCCGAGGAGGTTTACCTGCGCCTGACCCAGCGAGAGGAGCAGGCCTGGCATGAATCCTGGCAGAAGAAGCACGAGTATTATCAAAAGATTCTCTTTGAAGCAGCCGCCAGGAACAAGCCCGCGCCGGACGAGCCCGGGCATGAAGAAGCGCCCGGCGCACATGAGGCTGCGGCCCCCGAGGAGCTGCCCTCCACCCTCAGCCAGGTCTTCACCCTGCTGCACCGGCGCTGGACCATCTTCCGCCGTGACGCCGGCCAGGTCTGGCTGCACCTGGCCATGCTCTTCGGCTTCCCTCTGCTCGTGGTCATCTTCGCCCTGGACGGCATCAAGCCGCTGAAGCAGCTCAGCCAGCGCCAGGAGACAAACATCGTCCTGGAGATGGCCCAGAAGACCCAGCACCTCGTCGAACAGCTCAACGCCGGCGGCCTCGTGAGCGGCCTGATCATGCTCCAGGTCGTGCTCGTCACCCTCATGGCCAGCAACAACGCCGCACGCGAGATCGCAGGGGAGCGCCTCATCCTGGAACGCGAAAAGCTCGGCGGCCTCAGCATCAGCGCCTATGTGCTCAGCAAGATCCTTTTCCTCGGCGTGTTTGTCCTCGCCCAGAGCGTCTGGATGGGGATCTTCGTGGACATGGTCACGGGCGGCCTTCCCGGCGACCTTATCATCAAGCTGCTCCTCCTGGTCCTGGTCTCCGCCGCCATGACCAGCATCTGCCTCGGCATCAGCGCCCTCTGCCGCACCCCGGAAAAGGCGACCATCCTCAGCATCTACCTCGTCGGCTTCCAGCTCCCGCTCTCCGGCGCCGTGCTCAGCCTTCCCGGCTGGATCGAAGGCCTGGTCAACCCCTTCATCGCCGCCTTCTGGGCCTGGTCCGGCAGCCTGCGCAGCATGAGCGACACCCCCTTCTACGACGCCGTCAAGAAGGTCACCGAGACCAGCCTCGTCACGCCCGAGCTCGCCGCCTTTGTCCTGCTCGCCCACATCCTGGTCGGCCTGACCCTGACCTACGTCGGCAGCAAGGGCAGCCAGTGGGAATAACCAACAATAGAATCACCCTGTCGCCCGGGCGCCCTCCGCGCCCCGCCCCGCCGCCTGCCTCCAGGCAAAGCGCGCCAGCCAGGGGTTCGGCCGGCCCTCCACGCCGTCCGCGACCAGTTCACCCAGCACCGGTGTGAACTTGAAGGCATGACCCGAATCACCGGCGGCGACAAACAACCCCGGATGCCCCGGATCGTGATCGATCAGAAAATGACCGTCAAAGCTGTCGCCATAAAGGCAGACGCGCGAAGCCGCGACCGGAGCCTCCGCCAGCGCGGGAAAAGTGCGCCTCAGGAAGCTGCGGAAACGCTCCTCCTCGCCTTCCGGAAGGCTGCGAGGCTCCGAGGCGCGAACCCGCCGGCCGGGCCCATGATTGGCCACCTTGACCACGCCCTCCGCATTGGCGGGAAAGCCGTACCAGCCCGTGGTTCCGATGTCCGCCGCCCACACGGGAAACTGCGGTGCGCGCCAGAGGCCCGCATCCTCGGGGCGAAAGTGAAACACCGTCTGCGCCGTCGCCCAAAGCCGGTCGCCCAGCCACGGAAGATGCTCCGTCGTCCAGGCCCCCAGCGCGGCCACCGTGATGTCGGCACGCCACTCCCCGCCACCGGCATCCCGCATTCCCGCCACGCGCCCCTGCTCCATGAGCAGCCCGTCAAAACGCACCTCCTCATGAACCTGAACTCCGGCCTCCAGGGCCTCCTGCTTCAGCCTCATCACCACTCGCCCGCTCTCCACCCAGCCGCCGCAGGGGTTGAGGTAGCCTGAAAACCCTCTCTCCGCATTCCACTGTGGATGAAGGCGGCGCAGTTCAGCCGCGCTCCTCGGCACCAGCATGTGGCCCAGGGAGGTCAGGAAATCATGACTGTCCCGTTCAAAGGAGCCCGCCTGCATCGGCCCGTCCGTCAGGATGAGAAAGCCGTCCTCATGATACAGCGCCTCGCCCCAGCGCTCGTTCCATTGTCGCCAGCGCCGCAGGGAAAGCACGCCCATCCCGGTGTACTGGGCGTCCCTGCCATAGTCCATGCGCACCACCTTGCTGATGTCCGTGGACGCGGCATCGGAGCACGGGATCGATCCCGCGTCCAGCAGCGTCACGGCCCATCCGCGCGACCTCAGCTCCAGGGCCGAGGCCAGGCCGAAGGCGCCTCCGCCAAGGATCAGCACGGCGGACTTCATGCGTTTGGCAAAATAGATTCGGCAACCGGCTCAGAGCATCTGCCCCTCGAGAGCCTGGACCTCTTTCTTCACCAGGGCCCCGACACGATGCTTGGCCAGGTAAACCTGCGCGGCGTTGATGCCGAGCGCCTCGCTGGTCTTCTTCACCCCCCAGCCCTTCATGACATAACAGTCAAAGATCTGAAACTGGCGTGGCGACACCTTGGCCTTCACCCTTTCAATGGCCGCCGACGTGATGTTGTCGCGCCACTCCTTGTCCCAGATGCTTTCCAGCAGGTTGTCCTTCTCGTTGGTCAGCCGGTCGAGGGCGAGGTTGCTCGTCTCCTCGCTGTCGGCGTTCCCCTGGTCGGCCAGCGAGGGCTGGCGCTTGCGGGCGCGGAAGACATCCAGCACGCGCCAGCGGGTCATCTGCAGAAGCCAGGCCTTGAAGGAGCCGGCGCGCGGGTCGTACTGCCCCTTCTGCACCTGGCGCGCGATGGCGATGATCGTCTCCTGGATCACGTCAAAGGCCTCCTCGCGTGTCAGGCCCGCCTTCGTGGCCACGCTGTAGATCAGGCGCCAGTAGGTCTGGTAGAACTCGTTCCAGGTGCGCTGGTCCTCCCAGTTGTTGAGACGTTCAATGAGGGACTTGCGGGTCTTCTCCCACAGGCCCTTCTCTTTTTTCACGTCTTCCGGAATGTCGGGTGCTTCCTCCATCTGGAGCGAATCTCTGCGTTTCAACGCCTGTGTCAAACTGCGTCTCAGCCGGCGGCCTGACCCGCCGGCAAAAAGATGTTCTTTCCACTAAAATTGGTACGGCTATGCCGGGAGTTCATGGATAAAGGCCGCGGATGCTCTTCGCATCATGCACCCTCCTGATGCCAAGGCTCAGGGCCGAGAAACGCATGGAGACTCCGTTCTTGCGCGCATGGTTCAGCGTCTGCATGTAGGCCTGCTCAAGCAGCCGGAACAGCTTGTCCAGGACCTCGCCCTCGCTCCAGAAGAAGCTCTGCAGGTCCTGCACCCATTCAAAATAGGAGACAATGACGCCGCCGCTGTTGCAGAGGATGTCCGGGATCACAAAGATCTCCGGCCTCTGCGCCAGGATCGCGTCAGCCTCCGGCGTGGTGGGACCGTTGGCGCCCTCCGCCAGGATCCGGCAGCTGATGCGCGCCGCATTGTCCCCCGTGATCTGGCGCTCCAGCGCCGCCGGCACCAGCACGTCGCACGGAAGCAGGAGCAGCTCCTCGTTCGTCACCGGCTCCGCTTCGGGAAAGCCGGTGACGGTGCCCTTCGCCGCGACATGCTCGTTCAGCCGTTTGAGGTCCAGCCCCGCCGGGTTGTGGACGCCTCCAAAGGCGTCGCTCACCGCGATGATGCGGATGCCCTGCTTCGCCATCGAGACCGCCGCCACCGAACCCACGTTGCCATATCCCTGGATCACCGCCGTCGCCCCCTGGGCCGGAATGCCCAGCGTGTCCATCGCCCGGGAAACCAGATAAGCCACGCCGCGTCCGGTCGCCTCACGCCTGCCCAGGGATCCACCCAGCAGCACCGGCTTGCCGGTCACCACGCCCGGCACCGCATGCCCCATCTGCAGGGAGTAGGTGTCCATGATCCAGGCCATCACCTGCTCGTTCGTGCCGACATCAGGCGCCGGGATGTCCACCTGCGGCCCGATGACCGGGATCAGCTCCTGCGTGTAGCGGCGCGTCAGGCGCTCAAGCTCCCCGGTGGAAAGCGACCGGGGATCACAGGCCACGCCGCCCTTGGCACCGCCATAGGGCAGCCCGACAAGCGCGCACTTCCAGCTCATCCACATCGCCAGCGCCGCCACTTCGCCAACGGTGACGTCAGGATGAAAACGGATGCCGCCCTTGGTCGGGCCAAGCGTCAGGTGATGCTGCACCCGATAGCCCATGAAAACCTTCACGGCGCCGTCGTCCATGCGCACCGGCACCGCCACGGACAGCGCCCGCTTCGGCATCTTCAGCCGCTCCCGGGCGGACTCGGGAATGTTCATGAAGTCCGCCACCAGGTCGAACTGCTGGCAGGCCATGCGGAAGGTCGGGGAATCGTAAAGGTGCAGGTTCATGACATGGGATGAAGGGTTTGAATCTGGCTCTTCCGATAGATTACGCATCCTTGATGCCTCATCGACCAATCAAATGCAGCGTTCATAATTGCCAGGATTTGCGCGCGTTTTGAGATGCCGGATTCCAGGTTGACACGGTCCCTCTGTCCCGCACGTTGACCATCCCCCTCGAACCGGCAGGCCTGCGCCGGCCGGTTCCGGGTGCGCCCAACCCACCTAACCAGTTTTGAAACAACTGCTCCTTGCCTGCCTCCTCGTCGCGTCGCATCACGCCTCCGCCGCGGACGTGCGGACAGCTCCCGCCGCGCCGCCCTCCCCCGGCACCGTCATCAGCGGCGTGAAGACCACCGCCTACACCCACTCCGAGTCCGGCCACATCGGCTATGGCGCGCGCACGGCCGCAGGCACGCAGCTCCGCACAGGACAGGTCCGCAGCGCTGCGGCGGACTGGTCGGTGTTTCCGCTCGGCACGATGTTCAGGATCAACGGCGACTCCTCGGTCTATGTCGTTGACGACTACGGCTCCGCCCTGGTCGGCACGCGCACGATCGACCTCTACAAGCCGACCCAGGACGCCATGAACCGCTGGGGCCGGCGCACGGTCTCGATCGAGATCCTGAAATGGGGATCCTGGTCGAAAAGCCTCGCCGTGCTCAAGCCTCGCGCCACGAAGGCAAGGCATGTGCGCGAGATGGTCACGCGCCTGACCCTGCGAGCGGCCGCCTGACACCGCGGAGCCACGCAGCGCCGCGAAGCGGCTCAGGCCTCCCTCAGCAGGATGGCGTCCACGTTCACGCCGTCATACAGCGCATCACTCAGGATCACCAGCGGATCCCCGGTCCTGATGAGCGAATGACGGTGCAGCAGGTCAACCGCGTCGCGGATGGCCTTCTCCGGGCTGCCCTCCTCAAACGGCAGCACGTAGGGCTGCACGCCGCGCGCCGTGACCAGCGCCCGGCTCACATGCAGCTTGGGCGTGAACGCAAAGATCGGCGCAAACTCCGGCCTCTGGTGCGCCAGCAGGTGCGCCATCACCCCGCGCAGCGTGAACACCAGCAGCTTCGAGCCCGGGATGCTGTTCGCCAGCAGGATCGCCGCCTTGACGGTCTTGTGCTTGTTCGTCTTCAGCGGCGCGTCACTGGCAAAGCGGCCGGAGGGATACTTCTGCTCGATGCGCCGGATGACGCTGTCGAGCACCTCCACGCAGCGGTCCGGATAGCGCCCGACGCTGGTCTCACCGCTGAGCATCACGCAGTCCACCTGCTCGATCACCGCGTTGAAGATGTCCGTCACCTCGGCGCGCGTCGGCACCGGGTTTTCAATCATGCTCTCCAGCATCTGCGTCGCCACGATGACCTTGCGCCCGTGAAAGGAGCAGCGCTCGACGATCTGGCGCTGGATCAGCGGCAGGTCCTCGATGGGGCACTCGCTGCCCAGGTCGCCGCGCGCGATCATGATGCCGCCGCTGGCCTCGACCAGCGTGTCGATGTTCTTCAGCGCCTGCTGGTTCTCGATCTTGGCGATGACCCTGGCCTTGCTCCCCTTCTGCTCCAGGAGCAGGTTCAGGTGCTGGATGTGGCCGGGCTCACGGGCAAAGCTCAGCGCAAAATAGTCCACCCCGAGCTCCACGCCCAGGTCCAGGTCGGCGTAGTCCTTCTTCGTCAGCGGTGGCAGGCGGACGTCCACGCCGGGAAGGTTGATGTGACGCCGGCTTTTCATCTCCCCCTGGGTCAGCACCGTGCCGATGACATGCTTCTGGGTGACGGTGTGCGTCTTCACCTGGATCATGCCGCCGTCGATGAAGATCACGTCCCCGGGCTTGAGGTCCTTGCCCAGCTCCGGGTAGTTCACCGTGCAGGAATAGGTCGTCGTCGGCTGAAAATCAGGCGTGCAGCGGAACTCCACCTCATCACCCACCTTGAGCTGCCAGGTCTGCTCCACATCCCCCGTCCGGATGCTGGGCCCGGTCAGGTCCATCAGCACCGCAATCTCCCGCCCCGCACCGGCCGCCGCCTCCCTGACCCGGCCATACACCATGCGCACCCAGTCGTGAGAGGCATGGCTCATGTTCAGCCGGAATATGTCAGCCCCCTTGGCAATCAGTCGGGTGATGACCTCGGCGCTTTCCGTCGCCGGGCCGAGGGTGCAGAGAATCTTGGTTTTGCGCATGGAGGGCATGGATGGGGGGCGGCCTTCGGGTTTCAAGCAGCAAACCTGCCATGCATGACGTGCATCTGAACTGTATCAGCCCATAAAGGTCTCATTCAGCTCAAATGCTCAAAACAGATTCATTTTTCCAGAAAAAGCATGGCAAACTGGAACGATTTTGTTTATTAAGATAGGTTAATATTTATCGGTTGCTGACGCCTTCTCTGCCCTGCGCCTGCCATGCCTGCACGTTCGTCCAAGTCACCTTCCCCCTCCAAGGCCGTGCCCGTGCCCAAGGCACCCTCGTCCTCGGCGGCGAAAGCGCCTGGAAAAACGGCCAGACCCGCAGCCGTGAAGGTGGAGGTCGACCTGAAGGTGGACTCCCCCAAAATCCGGGAGATGGAGCGTGCCGCCCTGAAGCGCCGCGGCTTCACCTGGGCCCTGACGATCATCATCATCATCTGCCTGGGCGCCCTGCTGAAGATCACCGTTCGTGAGGCCTTCCTGAAAAATCCACGCTTCGCCATCCGCCAGGTCATCGTCCGCACTTCAGGCACGCTTTCCGCCGAACGGATCATCCGCACCAGCGCGCTCACCCATGGCATGAACCTGCTCACCGTGAACCTGCGCGACATCCAGGCGCGGATCGTGACCCTGCCCCAGGTCAGCAAGGTGAAAAAGATCGGCCGTGACTACGAGGGACGCCTGACCCTGGAGATCGACCAGCGCCAGCCGGTCGCCTGGCTCGAATGCGCCCGCCTCGGAATGAAGGCGCGCAAGCCGGAAACAGGTCACTTCATCGACGCAGATGGGGTCGTCTTTCCCTGCGAGCTGATCACGGACGCCTTTGCCGCCCTGCCCGTCATCCGCCACGAATCCCTGCTTCATGTCCAGCCGGGCTCGCCCCTCACCGACCTCCAGACCCAGTCCGCCCTCGCCCTGCTGAAGCTCCTGGGCGAACGCCACGAAAAACAGCAGTCCCCGCAGCCGCTTGAGCTGGCCGTGCAGAACGCCTGGTCCGTCACCGCCACCCTGGATGACGGCTCTAGGATCACCTTCGGCATCGATGACCTCGACGAGCAGCTCGCTCGCCTGGACAGGATCTGGATCGAATCACGGCACCGCTCCTGGAAGATGGACACGCTCAACCTCCTCGTGCGCAAAAACATGCCCGTCACCTTCAGCTCCCCGCCCGACCTGACGGGCCTCAATGACCTTGAGACCGCCTCCGTCGGCAACCTCTCCACCTCCCGCGAGACGCACCTTCCCCAACGTTAAACGCACCATGGCCAAAAGCACCATCTACGCAGGACTCGAGATCGGCACGAGCAAGATCTGTGTCGTCGTCGGCGAGGCCAAGCGCGACGGCACCATCAAGATCCTCGGTGTCGGCACCGCTCCGTCACGCGGCGTCCGCAAGGGCGAGATCGTCGATTTCCAAAAGGTCCAGACCGTCCTCAATGACGCCCTGGTCCGCGCCGAGGAACCCAGCGAGGTGATGATCCGCACCGTCTTTCTCGGAGTCACCGGCGGACACATCCGCAGCCTCAACAGCCGCGGCGCCTGGCGGCTTCCCGAGGACCAGTCCGAAATCACCGAGGACGATGTCGAGGAGGCCAAGGAGATCGCCCGCAACGTCGAAATTCCCCAGGATCACGTCTTCCTGCACAGCATCACCCGCCAGTACATCGTCGACGGCCAGGAGGGCGTGCGCCAGCCCATCGGCCGCGAAGGCCGCGTGCTGGAGGCCGACTACCACATCATCCATGGCATGCGCGGACGCATTCAGAACGCCGTGAAATGCGTGCGCGAAGTGCCGCTCGAGGTCGAGGACGTCGTCTTCACCGCCATCGCCGCCGCCCAGGTGGTCCTCAGCCGCGAGGCCAAGGCCCAGGGCGCCCTGATGATCGACATCGGCGGCGGCACCGCAGACTACGTCCTTTATGAGGACGGCATGATCGCCGCCTCCGGCTGCGTCCCGCTCGGCGGCGACCACATCACCCAGGACATCGCCATGGCCGTGCAGATCCCCGACCGCCGTGCCGAGGAGCTCAAGGTCACCGAAGGCTCCTGCCTCTACGAGGACGTCGACCCCGACGACATGGTCCGCGTCGAGGACGACAACGGCTTCATGATCGCGGAGGTCGAGCGCAGCTTCCTCAACGAGGTCATCCACCTGCGCGTGCGCGAGATCCTCGAGCAGGTGAAGGCACGCTGCGAGGACCACATCGGCCACCTCGCCGCCGGGGTCTATCTCACGGGCGGCACCAGCCTCATGAAAGGGATTGACGTGGTGGCCCAGGATGTGTTTGAAAGGAAGGTGACCCGTGCAGGCTCGGCCCCCGTCAGTGGCGTCACCGCCACCTTCGAAAAGCCGCAGTTCTCCGCACCGGTCGGCCTGATCCGTTATGCGCAGATTCTTGACCAGGAAAAGCCCTTCATGTCACCGCTCCGCAGGCTCGGGCGCAAGATGGCCGACCTCCTCTCCATCGTCCCCTGAACCGGGCGATTCCCCCACCCTTTTTTGTTAACCAGCTCCCTCCACCCTCAACACCCGCACCGCCATGGTCGAATATGATCGCAACGCCCTCAAGGAAACCGTCGAGCCCGGCACGCTGAAAACCTGCATCGTCGGCGTCGGCGGCGCAGGCGGCAACGTCCTCGACCGCATCACGCTCGACCGCACCGTCGATGCCAAGCTTGTGGCCGTGCACACGGACATCCGCGTCCTCAGCCACTCCATGTCCCCCAACAAGGTGCAGCTCGGCATCGAGCTCATGCGCGGCGTCGGTGCCGGCGGCGACCCCGAGCTCGGCCGCGAGGCCGCCATGTTCTCCCGCGAGCAGATCCGCGAGGCGGTCACCGGCCATGACATCGTCTTCATCTGCACCGGTCTCGGCGGCGGCACCGGCAGCGGCGCGGCCCCCGTCATCGCCGAGATCGCCAAAAGCACCGGCGCCCTCGTCTTCCTCACCGCCACCATGCCCTTCTGCTTCGAGGGCAGGCGCCGGGTGAAGCAGGCCGAGGAGTCCCTCGACCACCTCCAGAAGCGCGCCGACGCGCTCATCCTCTTTGAAAACAACCGCATGGGCGAGCTCACCCTGCCCAAGGACGGCATCCAGAAGGCCTTCAGCCAGGCTGACCAGCTCATCGCCCAGTCCCTGCGCGCCGTCTCCACCATCCTCACCACCCCCGGCCTGGTGAAGCTCGGCCTGGATGACCTCACCGCCGCCCTCAACACCTCCAACGGACGCTGCCTCTTCGGCTTCGGCGAGGCCCGCGGCCAGAACCGCGGCGCCGAGGCCGTGAAACGCGCCCTCAAGTCCCCGCTCATCGACCAGGGCCGCCTCCTGCACCAGACGAAGACCCTGCTCGTACACATCGCCGGCGGCGAGTCCCTCACCCTTCTCGAGGTGGACGCCATCATGAAGCAGCTCGGCAAGAACGTCCCCGACCAGACTCACATCTTGTTCGGCGTCGCCGTCGATCCCAAGCTCGGCGACAGCGTCTGCGTGACCCTGCTCAGCTCCCTCGGCCTCGCCCAGCTCAACACCCTTGCCGCCGCTGCCCCGCCCGCCGAGATGCTGCCCGTGCGCGAACGCGAAATGCCGAAGGTCATGGATGTCATTTCCCCGGAACCGGCCGCCCCCCAGCCGCCGGCACCCGCCCCCAAACCGGCCAGGGTTGCCAAGCTGGAGCCTGTCAAACCGGCACCAGCCCCGGTGGAGGAGCCGATGGACCTGTTCCTCAGCCAAGAGGAAGACACCGCTCCCGCGCACCCGACGCCAGAGCCCGAAGCCTCCCTGCCCGAAGTCGAGGAATCCGTTCAGGCCTTTGTTCAGGAGATCGCGGACGAGCCCGCTGCGGAACAGGACGAGCCCTCCCCCTTCGAGGACGAAATCACCATCGAGCAGGAAGTCGTGACCGCTCATGTTCCCGAGCCGGAACCCGAACCCCAGCCTGAGAAACCCCGCCGTCCAAGGATCGAGGATTACATCACCAACACGCCGGCCGTTGCCGCGTCGCCAGTTCCACGCCCGCTTCCCGCCACACTGGCTGAGGTCGTTGCACGCACCAAGCCTGCGGCCCCTGCCGAAGATGCCTCCTACATGCCCGCCGGCAGCCGCTCCAAGGTCACCGAGGAGGAGGAGCAGATCGCCTTCCAGTTCCGCAGCGAAGAAGACCGCGGCCGCTTCCGTGAAACGGAGCCCGTCCTCGCCGATGGCGGCGAGGACCTCGACGTCCCGACCTGGATGCGCCTGAAGAGGAAGCTGCGCCGGTAATCTCCGGCGCACCCCTGCCCTGTTCAGCGTTTCTCCAGCCTGACGTAGTCCAGCCCCACCATGTTCGAAGGCACGGCGTCCGGGTTGGGCGACGCCAGCGTGAACGTCAGCCGGTGTTCCCCGGCGGACAGTTCATGGGTTCCCCACTCCTTCTCGCCCGTGTGGATGACCTTCGGGGTGTTGAAACCGTCAAAGGACGACGCCACCGGCCTGCCGTCGAGCGCGATGCTGACCACGCCGTAATCACGCGCCATGGTGAGCGCGCCGTAAAGCGTGTACTTGCCCGCCGCCTTGACCGGGATGGCCAGCGTCAGCTTCTGGTCCGGCTTGCCGCCCGTCCACCAGAGCTGCGCACCGCCGCTCCACTCGCTGCCAAATCCACCCATGCCTTGCTTGCCGGTTTTGCCGCCGGTGATTTCGAGAACCTTCATCGTTTCACCCTCAATCGCGCCTTCGACGGTCTTCGCTGGACCTTTCGACCCTCCGCCCGCCGAGCCGCTCTGCAGATACTTCACGAGATCAATCACCATCTCCGGCTGCAGCGCATCAAAAAGGCCTTCCGGCATCGTGCTGAGCTTCGACACCTCGCGCCTGGCGATGTCCGCCTGCGGCAGCGTGAACTCCACGCCGCCCATCATGGCGATCTTCACCGCCGCCGGGCTTTCCTCCTTGATGACGCCGCTCATCACGCGGCCGTCCTTCATGGTGAAAAGGTTGAGCTGGTAGGCCTTGCCGATCACCGCGTTCGGATCGAGTACGTTCTCGAGCAGGTAGTTCAAGTCGGCGCGATTGCTGCCCGTGATGTCGGGCCCGACGTTCTGGCCTTCGCCGAAGAGCTTGTGGCAGGCGCCGCAGGTGGCCATGAACAGCATCTTGCCCTTGGCGAGATCCCCCTTGGCCAGGGCGGCCGGGGTCAGCAACGCCTTGTACTTTTTCGTGCGCTCGGCCAGATCGGCCTTGGGTGCGTTCACATCGCCCCAGGCGGATTTGATCAGGGCGTTGATCTCCGCGTCATCAAAAGCGCTGAGCTGCCGAACCAAAAACGGCGACAAGGCCGTGGCGGGCACCGTTTTGGCCTCCACGGCCTTCAGCAGCGCCTTCGAGCCTTCGCGCGTTGAAGCGAGCGTGTTCACGGCGTCCGGCAATTCATTCGCGGAGAGCTTCGGCAGCGCCGCGCCGAGAACTCGCGGTGTTTCCGCATCCTTGAGCGACGCAAGCGCCTGGATGGCCTTGCGGCGCAAGGATGTCGGCGCGTCACCACCCACGATTTGAAGCAGAGCTTTGGCCGAAGCTGTGTCGCCAGCCTGTATGAGCACGCGCAGGGCGTCTTCGCGTTCGGTGGTGCTCGCGCCGGCGAGCGCGAGCTGGCCGCGGAAATGCTTCAAGGCATCTGCATCGCCAAACAAGGCGCTGAGTTCGCGCAGGTGGTTGTTGGTGGCAGGAGTGGCGTTCTGCGCGAGCTTCGTGGCGATCTCCCTCCAGTTCTCCGGCATCTTCAAACCGCCGCCCGCTCGTGTGGCGGCGAGGATCATGCCGAGCGTGGCCTCACGCTTCGCAGGATCAGCCTCCTTCACAAGCGCCCCCAGCACCGCGCCGCGTCCGGCATTGTCCGCAGAAAGGCGGCGATAGATGAACTCCGTGACCTTCGGCATCCTCGACGCCGCCGCGAGCTGCAACCCCGCCGCCGCATCCGCCGCCACCACCGGCTCGATGCCATACCAGATGAGCAGCGGAATCATCGGATCATCCTTGTCCTCGCCGTGCCTCAAAAGCGCGGTGGCGAGGCCCTTGCGTTGGTCGATGGGGAGACGCTGAAGCGCGGAGGCGAGTTCACGGCGGACGATGGGGGAAGGGTGTTTCTGGGCTGCTTCACTCAAGACACGGAGGTCGGTGTCTGCAAAATCAGGATTGGAAGCAGCAAGACGAACAAGCTGAGCTGCCACCCTTTCATTTTGTTCTGCCGCGAAACTTGAAGCTTGAAGATGGGTGGAGCCCACTTGCGCCGAAGAGAGCCAAAGAATTCGCATCATCTCTCTCGGGCCGGGAGTGGAGGGGGCTGTCACCTGCGGAGCAAGTTTCGTTTTACGCCCGCCCATTTTCTCCATCAGCACCCTTCGCGCCATCCGGGAGAACCACTCGTTCTCCGTCTGCACCGCGAGTTTCACGAGGTCTTCATCGCTTTCCTTGGCGAGATCGAACGGGGCGGCTGGAAAAGGAGCGCGGACACTCTTGTCCGCCTCATTTTTCGCGGCTTCGCCGCCTCCTCCAGAGGTGCGGGCAGGAGTGCCC
This sequence comes from Prosthecobacter sp., assembly GCA_044341745.1. Taxonomy (GTDB): domain Bacteria; phylum Verrucomicrobiota; class Verrucomicrobiia; order Verrucomicrobiales; family Verrucomicrobiaceae; genus Prosthecobacter. The sequence goes on from JBIIRD010000015.1 coordinate 39,433, forward strand.
GCGCTTCCGTAAGTGATCCGGTAAATCCGCCCATTGCTCCGATCCCAGTGCTCCACCGCGCCGCTGCCACGATGGCAGATCTGCTGATCCGACCAGTCACTCACATACAGCGCCCCGTCAGGCCCCACCTTTTGGGTGACCGGGATGAAGTGCATGTCATTTGCACGCAGGAAATCGGCGGCGTGTTTGCCGATGTAGGTGCTGGCATGAGGGTCGGTGTAGTTCGCAACGAGGCGATGGCCGTGCAGGTTGCCGAAGAGGAGCTGGTTGCGATAGGTCGGCGGGAAGAGGCTGCTCTGATAAATGGCGAGGCCGCAGTGCGCGTGACCGCCGCCGAGCGCGTTGGTGTCGTTGTTCATCACGCCCGCGCCGGTCGTTTTGTCGAAGGTGACATCGGGACGTGGATTGCCCGCGTAGTGCGCGTGGTCGGCGATCGTTTTGATGTCCTCATAGGTGTAGGCGTTGAAGTGCTGCCCGGCCTGCCGGTGGTATCGGCCACCCGGCACGATGTGATACAAATGCGGTATGACGCACGCGGTGACGAACCACTCGCCATGCTGGTCGTAATCGAGACCCCAGGGATTGCTGGTGCCGTGCGCGAAAACCTCAAACTCATGCCGAACAGGATGATAGCGCCAGACGCCGGCATTGATCGGCTCGCGCTTCTCATCCGGCGTGCCCGGCTTGCCGACGCGACTGTGTGTGAAGACGCCATGACAGCCGTAAAGCCAGCCATCCGGGCCCCAGATGAAGCTGTTGAGCGTTTCATGCGTGTCCTGGGTGCCCCAGCCATCGAGGAGGGCATAGGCCGTGAAGTTCACCCCAGGCACCTGCGAATAGGACGCATAGGTCTTATAAGTCACATGGGACGCATGTGTCCCATTCAAGGCGTCCGCGCGGTCATCGTGATCGAGATCAGGAATGAACATCAAATACGGTGCCGCACCCACCCACACGCCGCCGAAGCCAAGCTCGATGCCACTGACGAGGTTCAGGCCTTCGCAGAAGATTTTTTTCGTCTCGAAGGTGCCGTCGCCGTCCTTGTCTTCAAGAATCTTGATGCGGTCCTGGCCTTTGCCGACCTCACGGGGCTGCGGGTAGCTGTTGCCCTCCACGACCCAGATGCGGCCGCGCTCATCAAACGTGAACGCAATCGGCTGAACAACATCCGGTTCGGCAGCGATCCACTCGGCCTTGAAGCCGGTGGGGAGCTGGATGGTTTTCAGCGCCTCCTGCGCGGACTGGCCTTTTGCATACTCGGCCTGCGGTTTGAGCGCCGGGCCGTAGAGTTTCCTTGGCGTGAGGTCGGCGGTGGTTTCGCGGCGCTGCTGCGTGAGGATGTAAACGCCGGCCTTGTTGCCGACAACGATGTCGGGCAGCTGATCGCCATTCACATCGCCGACCTGCACATCAACGCCGACGCCGCTTTCGGCATCGACCAGATGCGGGACAAAATCGACTCCGCCTTTGCCGTCGCGCTTGGTTTGATACCAGTAGATGACGCGATGACCGCGCTCGTCGGGATCGTGGCCGTTGTGCGCCCAGTAGCGCTTGCCGGTGACAATGTCCTTCACGCCATCGCCGTCGATGTCGGCCAGATGCGCGGCATGCGGCTGGGAGAAGACGATGCCATAATCGTTGTCCTGCGGCTGCTCGCTGGCCAGCATCACCCGTTTCCAGGTCGCTTGATCCGCAGATGGCGCAGATTTCACGGATTGGAGGAAGACGGCGACGCCGTAGCGATGCGCGGCGAGGGCGGTGAAAACGTCGTTCGTGCCGTTGCCGTCGAAATCATACGCAAACATCTGCGCACCCCCGCCGACTCCGGCGGCGAAGTTGTGCTGAATGAAGCCGGCCCTCGTCACGCCGCTTGTGGTGAAGATGCCCGTGTTCTCCCACCAGCGCCTTGCCTCCAGCAGATCCATTCGGCCATCGCCATTGACATCACCGACGCCAAGGCCGTGGGTGAACTTCGCGACTCTCATGTCATCGGTAGCATAGACGAATGACCACTTCTCAGTGGGTTTTTCCCAGTTCGGGGCGAACCAGCCGAACCGGCCTCCCGTGCTGCACACGATCTCCGGTTTGCCGTCGCCGGTGATGTCGGTGAAGACGGGCGACTCGTTGTCCACCACGTCGGCGACGATGTGCATCGGCCACGGCTGGTCGTCCTGCGTGCCGGGATTCAGGTAGAGCCGCGCCTCCTTGCCGGGGAAGCCTAGGATCAGGATGTCGTTCCTCTGGTCGGCGTTGAAGTCGTGGACGTAGGCGAAGAAGTTGTCGGAATAACCGTTGATGCTGAAAATCTTCGGCTCGTAGTAGGCGTGCCGTTTTTCAAAGGCCGGCCCCTCCCACCAGAACGGCCCCGCAACGACATCCGGCTTGCCGTCGCCGTTGATGTCGCCGACGGCGGCTCCTTCGGAGTAAAAGTCGCCGTGAAGCTGCTGACGCTTCCAGGTGATCTGCGTGGCGGCCTGCAGGCCGGAGGCTGCAAGGAGGGCAAGGGCGAGCGATTTCATGGCTGGTCGGAGGACAACGTTACCAGACCCGGGCCGCATCGGACAAGGTTTAGGGTGAATCGGACGCCGATCCGCCCTCGGAGCGGCCTGCTATTTCCCCGCCTCAGGCCTGCACTTGCAGATCCATTCCGGCGACTGGCACTCCTCGCAAACGGCGGTGTTGTATTCAAATCGCGCCGTCACGGCCTTGTCAGCGGGGCTGTTCCTGAACTGGAGGATCAGCCACTCGCCGGGCTTCACGGCGGGCAGCACGAAGCCCCGTGCGTCCCTGCCAACCTCCAGCTTCCGGGGCGCCTCACGATCGCCGGTGGTCGCCGTCAATTTTTGTTCGGCCAGGGCCAGGGGCTTCAGGTCCTTGTCGAGGAGGAGGATGTGAAACGTGTCGTTCTTCACGGTCAGCTCACCGTGCAGGGTTTCATTTTTGCTGAACTCAAGGATGCGCCCGCCGTTGGGCCCGAGCTCAACGCCCTCGTGGGCGAAGGACAGGGAGGCGAGCAGGCTGAGGCAGAGGAGGTGGAGGCGGTTGGTTTGTTTCATGGGTGAGCTTTCTGGATCGACTTGAACGCGGCCTTGCGGCCAAAGTAATAGAACACGGCGGGGGTGATAAGCAGGTCGAGCAGGGTGGATGACACCAGCCCGCCGGCGATGACCACCGCCACGGGGTGCAGGATCTCCTTGCCCGGCTGGCCGGCGGCAAGCACGAGCGGCACAACGGCAATGCCGGCGCTGAGCGCGGTCATGAGCACCGGCACCAGCCTTTCCAGCGTGCCGCGCTCGACCATCTGCCAGGTGAACGGCTCCCCGTCCTCGCGCATGAGATGCAGGTAATGGCTGATCATCATGATGCCGTTTCTGGCCGCCACACCGCCGACGGCGATGAAGCCGACAAGCGTGGCGATGCTGATGTTGCCGATCATGAGCCAGGTCAGCGTCAGGCCGCCCATGACCGCCAGCGGGATGTTGATGAGCACCATGAGGGCGAGCCGCAGGCTGCGGAAGCAGCCGTAAAGCAGCAGGGTGACCACCACCAGAACCAGGCCCGAGTGCAGGGCGATGCGCCGGGCCGCGGCCTGCTGGGCCCGCGCCTCGCCTTCGAGGCTGAGACGATAGCCGGCAGGCAGTTCCAGCCTTTCCTTCAGGGCCTTCTCGAGCTTCTCCACCAGGCCGGACACGTCACGCGTGGAGGTGTTCATGGAGACCACCGCGCGGCGCTGGGTGTTTTCACGGCTGATGACATTCGGTCCCTGCGCCTCCAGGACATCCGCGACAAGCTCAAGCGGGATGCGCCTGCCTCCGGGAAGCTCCACGGGCATCTCGCGCAGCTTCTGCGGGTCGTTGCGCGCCTCCTCAGGCAGGCGCAGCACAAGATCCACCGGCCGCTGGCCGTCACGCAGCTCGGCCAGCGTCCTGCCCCCGACCAGCAGGCTCACCTGCCGGCTGATCTCCGCCGGCTGCACGCCATGGGCCAGCGCACGTTCCCGGTCCACCTCGATGCGCAGCTGCGGAATGGGAACCTGGGGCTCCACCATCACGTCGGTCAAACCAGGAATGCTTCCAGCGATCTCTGCGGCCTTTTCCCCCAGGCTGCTCAGCACCGCGAGGTCTGGACCAAACACCTTCACGGCCACCCTGGCCGAGACGCCGCTGAGCATGTGGGAAAGCCGGTGCCCGATGGGCTGGCCGACGCTGGCGTAGGTGCCCGGCAGCGTCGCCAGCAGCCTGCGGATCTCGGCAAACACCTCCTGCCTCGGACGCCCTGCCTCCTTGAACTCCACATCAAATTCATTGACGCTCACCGGCATCACATGGTCGTCACGCTCGGCACGGCCGGCGCGCCGGCCGATGCTCCGGATCTCCGGCACCTGCCGCAGCAGCCTCACGGCGGCCTCGCCGACCTCGTTGGACCAGGCCAGCGAGCTGCCCGGCGGCCCGACCAACGAGAGGGTGGCGCTGCCTTCGTTGAAGGCGGGCAGGAACTCCCTGCCCATGCCCGGAACCAGGAGAAGCGAGGCGGCCAGCGCCATGCCGGACAGGCCGAACACCAGCATGGGCTGCGCCCTGGCAAACCGCAGGAACGTGCGGGAGGCCAGCCATTTCAAGGCACGCACGAGGACAGGATCACGGTGCACGCCCGCAGGTCCCCGCGACTTCAGCAGCAGCGAGCACAGCACCGGAATGACCGTCAGGCTGACCAGGAAGGAGGCGACCATGCTGGTGATCGTGGCGATGGCGATGGGCATGAACAGCCTGCCCTCCAGGCCCTCCAGGGCCATCAGCGGCATGAACACCAGGATGATGAGCAGCGTGGCGTAAAGGATGGAGCCGCGCACCTCGCCGGATGCGGAGGCGATGACCTCCAGATGCTGCGGCATTTCCACACCTGAGGCGGCTGCGTCCATGCGCACGGATTCACCCGCCCCATGCAGGCGGCGCCAGACGTTCTCGACATCCACGATGGCATCATCCACCACCATGCCGATCGCCACCGCCAGGCCGCCGAGGGTCATGCTGTTGACGCTGATCCCGAAGAGCTGGAAAATCAGCAGCGTGACGGCAAACGACAGCGGCATGGCCGTCAGCGTGATGAAGGTGGTGCGCAGGTTCAGCAGGAACAGCAGCAGCACGACGGCCACCATCACCGCCCCGTCACGGATGGCCTCCCGCAAGTTATGGATGGCGTGTTCGATGAAGTCGCCCTGACGGAACAACACCTCCAGGCTGACATCCGCCGGCAGCGTCGGCCGCAGTTCCTCCAGCGCCGCCTCGATGGACTCGGTGAGCTTGAGCGTGTCAAACCCCGGGGCCTTGTCGATGCTCAGGATGACGCCCATCCGGCCGTTCACGCTGGCGTCACCGCGCATCGCCTGCACGCCTTCGCCCAGCGTCGCCACATCGCTCAGCAGCACCGGCCTGTCGTCCAGCACCTTCACGACCGTCTTCCCGAGCTCCTCCAGGCGGGTGGTCATGGCCAGGTTGCGCACCATGACCTCGCGCGGCCCGCCTTGCAGATAGCCGCTGGTCGCGTTCCCCGCCGCAGAGGACACCGCCTTCTCCAGCTCCTCAAGCGTGACGTTAAAGGCATTGAGGCGGGCGGCGTCCGGACGCACCTGCACCTGCCGCACCCCGCCGCCGATCGTCAGCACTTCGGACACGCCCGGAATGCTCTGCAGCCGACGGCGCAGGGTCCAGTCGGCTAGGCTGCGCAGCTCCATGGGCGCATGGCTGCCGTCCGTGCTGTGCACACCGACCAGCAGCACTTCCCCCATCAGCGAGGAAACCGGCGTCAGCCCCGGCCTGGCCGTCTCAGGCAGGCTGGACAGCACGCCCTGCAGGCGTTCCTGGACAAGCTGGCGCGCGCGGTGGATGTCGGCGTTCCATTGAAACTCCACGAAGATCAGCGACAGGCCGACATCGGAGCTGGAACGCAGACGGTCGATGCCTGCCACGCCCTGCACGGCCGATTCGATGGGCTGGGTGACCAGCGCCTCCACCTCCTCGGGAGCCAGGCCCGGAGCCTCGGTCAGGATCGTGACCGTGGGCTTGGTCATGTCCGGCAGCACCTCGACCGGCAGCCGCAGCACGGCCTGCAGCCCGAGCACCAGGACCACCAGCGCCGCGGCGATCACCAGCGGACGATGCGCCAGGGAGGATCGAATGAGAAAGTTCAGCATGGGATCAGACGACAGGGGCTTTGCGAAGCGTGAAGGTCGCGGCCAGAAGCACGAGCAGAAGGCCCGTGCTGGCGGCGAAGAAGAGCGTCAGCGAGTTCCAGCGCCCGTCCTCATGACCAGGCTCTTCGTGACCTTCACCGTGCCCGTGTTCATGCCCGTCGCCAGACCCTTTGGCCTTCTCGCTGCCGTCCTCGTTGTGGGCATGGCCGTGCGCGGCGTCCATGGCCGCCTTGAGGGAGACATTCCCCCGGCCCGCATAGGCCAGCGCATGACCGCCCCGCGTGACCACCTCGTCCCCGGGCAGCAGGCCCTTGACGACCTCGACCAGCCGGTCGTTCTGCGCCCCCGTCACCACGGGCACCTTGACGAAGGCGTTGTCGAGCTCGTAGTCCTTGACGAACAAAAAGCGTGACCCGGCATCCCCCTGAAGCGCGGACTTCGGCACGCTGGTCACTCCCTCACGTTCGGAAACGACGATGGAAAACTCGGCGCGCAGCCCCGGCCTGAGGTCGAGGTTTTCGTTGGGCAGGTGAAAGGCCGCCTCCACGACGCCGGCCTTCTCGTCCGCGTAAACCCCCAGGTGCGCCAGCCTGGCCTCCAGCACCCCGCCTGGCCGCGTGGCCACGCGGATCCTGGCCTTCTGCCCGACCGCCAGCCTGCCCGCCAGATGCTGCGGCACCGAGGCGCTCGCCTCCATCGTGCTCAGGTCCACGATCTCCATGAGCCCCTGGTCGGGATGCACCGGCTGGCCGACGGCGACATCCACCCTGGCCACCAGCCCGCTCATGGGCGAAGGCAGCATCACCGTGGGCGGCGGATCCCCCGGCTGGCGGCTCTCCACCCACATCAGCTCGTCGCCCTCCTCCACCTTCTGATGCGGCAGCACGAGCACGGAATAGGCGCGCCCGGGAATGCGGCTGCTGACCACCGCGCGCCGGCCGGGCAGCACCTCCAGCCTGCCAAGCGCGAAGATCGTCTCCTCAAAGGAGCCCTCCTCCGCCTCGGCGGTTTCAATGCCGAGGTTCCTGACCGAGGCCGCCTCCAGGATGACGCGCTCAGGCTCGGCGGCATGGACCGACGCCATCGTCATACCTAACAACAAGTGCAACAGATGTCTCATGAGGGTTCAGAGTTCGACGCCCGCCTTCTTCAGCAGCGCCATGGTGAGAAAATAGAGGATGACCGTGAGCAGGATGCCCGCGCCAAAGGCTGGCCAGAAGCCGCCGAGCTTCCGGATCAGCCAGGGCATGAGGAGGAACATCGGCAGCGTCGGCAGCACGAACCAGAAGGTGCCGAAGGCATGACGGCCGATGAGCGCCGAGTCCCGGGTCTCGGCATGCAGCCAGATGAAGGCCAGCAGGGAGGTCAGCGGCAGCGAGTGAATGACGCTGGCCGCGGCGTTGTTGCGCTTGGCGACCTCGGTGACGGCGACGATCACTCCGGCGGACAGGAGGAGCTTGAGAAGGTAGTAGGCCATGGAAATGAGGCGGGTTGTCTGTTTAATGTTGGGCGGTGGCGGATTCGTAGCGGATGCGGGCCAGGTGGAAGTCACGCGCGGCATCAAGCGCCCCGGCCTCCAGCTCCAGCCGCTGGTCGCGCGCGCGAAGAAGCGTGAGCAGGTCCGCCTGGCCGGCTTCATAGGCCTTTTCCAGCCGACTGGTCTGCTCGATGACCAGGGGCAGAAGCTGACCGCGTGTCTCGTTCAGCAGCGCGGCGCTGGCCTCCATCTCCCGGCGCGCGGTGTCGGCCTCGCCGCTGATCCGCGCGGCCAGGGCCTCCTTTTCCAGCCGCGCACGTTCCGCACCCGCGGCCTTCTCGGCGATCTCGCCCTGGTTGCGGTTCCAGAGCGGCAGCGGAATGGAGAGCCGAAAGCCGACAAAGCCGGTGCGCTCCGTGTGAGCGGGGGCCGTGTCCTGCTGCTCCCGAGAGGCAAAGAAACCTGCCGACATGTCCTGCCATCTTCTCGCCCTGGCGAGTTCAGCCTCGGTCCTGGCGGCCTCGGTTCTTGCCTGGGCGAGCAGGTAATCGGGCCGCCCCAGCCATGAGCCGGTCGCAGGCAGCTCGACGGCGGCAAGGTCGCCTGTCAGCACCAGCGACTCCCCCGCATCAACGCCCAGCATCGGCTTCAGCGCGCCACGAAGCCCCAGCGTCTCCACCTCGATCTTCCGGGTCTCCAGCAGCAGGCGCTGGAGATCCACCTGGGCCTGCGCGGCATCCAGGGGGGACACCTCGCCGGCGGCGGCCCGGCTCCTGGCGAACTCCGACAGCCTGCGCGCCAGCTCCATCTGACGGCGATGCAGGCCGAGATGCTGCTCAAGCGCCAGCAGCTTCACGGAAAGGGAGCGGGCCTCCGCGATGAAGCGTCGCTCCGCGTCCTTCACCTCCAGCTCGGCCGCCTGAACCCATTGTGCGGAAAGCTTCTTCTCCAGCGACAGGCGGCGGGTCACGGGAAAGGCCTGGTCGAGGGATAACAACGTGGTGCGCGGACTGACGCGGCTTTCATTCTGGAAACTGGTCTCGAAGGCCGGATTCGGCAGCCGGCCGGCGCCCTTCTGCCGGCCACGCGCCTCCTCGATCACCAGGCGCGCCGCCTTGAGCTGAGGATGATGGGACTTCACTCGTGCGGGCACGAACGAATAGTCCAGGGTTATGGCCGGTGCGGAACAGGCGCTGAAAACAAGAAGAAGGCAAGGAAGACGCAGGGACATGAGGAGGCGGGTTTGAAGACGGAAAGGCATGACGGCACGTCATCGTGGACGGCCCGAAACAGGCGGCCTGCCTCTTCAAATCCTCAAAACCACAGCGTGAGAAAGCACGCGCGGCCATTGTCGCATCTCATCGACGGCGGGCCGGGGCGGCCGCGCCGGAGCGCCTGAAACCAGCCAGCTCCCGGCAACGGCGGCAAAGTCAGGCAGGATTTCCACAGGAAGCTCCGCCGGAACTGATAGGGGGGACACGGCCAGCGTCTGCGCATCCAGGCTCTCCTTCACCGGCGCATGCTCATGGGTCTCTCCGTCGTCATCATGATCCTCATGGAAATGAAGGGGGACATCATCATGGTGGCAGTCCGTGCCGTGATGTCCGTGGCAGTGATCGAACATGCTGACGTGACCGACACCCGAGCAGTCGCACCAGTAGCCCCGGGTCAGGCCGAACACCTGCGCCCAGCCAAGCGCAAGAAGCGCGAAGGCGACAAGGCTGCGGGATACTTGACGGGGCATGAGGTCAAATGTGAAGGCGGGACCTTGGAAGCGTCAACGGCCAATTCCATTCAAACCAAAAGCGCGGCCAGCAGCACGGCCAGCCCTGTGGTGTCCGGCAGGGTGTGCGTGGCGGCCACCTCATGCGGGTTCTCGCTTTCAATCCGGATGGTGAGCGGCACACCGGCGTTCATGCCCATCTCAATGTCGCGGTCGGCGTCGCCCACCAGCAGGCTTCGTGACAGGTCGAGGTCGTGCTCCAGCGCGGCGCGACGCACCATCTCGGGGCTGGGCTTGCGGCAGGTGCAGCCCGCGTCGGTTTTCAGGCAGGTGCAGGCATAGATGCCGTCAAACGCCGCCCCGTGCCCGCGCAGCACGGCCTGCATGCGCTCATGAATGTCCTCCAGGTCCGCCATCGACATGAGCTTCTTGCCCACCCCCTGCTGGCTGGTGGCCAGGATGGTGGCATAACCACGATTGCGACAAAGGGCCAGCGCCTCGATGATGCCCGGCGAGAAGTGGAACTCCTCCCAGCGCAGCACGTAGCCGGGTCCGGGCGACAGGTTGACGACCCCGTCACGGTCAAAGATGACGGCGGGGCGGCTCATGAGGCGGTGGCTGTGGGTTGAGGCCATTCGGGGCGGCCGGTGATGCAGAGGTTGTTCCCCAGCGGCTCCATCCGGACCTCCTTCAAGGCCACTGAGGTGGAAAGCTCACGACCACCCAGGACCGGCAGGCCGCCGGCTCCGCAGAGCAGCGGGGCCACATACCAGGCGACCTCGTCCACAAGGCGGCGGGAGAAGGCCTGCTGGAGCACGTCAGCGCCGCCTTCGATGAGCACGGAAACCACGCCGCGCCGGCCCAGCTCACGAAGTGCCTCGTCCAGTTCAAGCCCGCGCAGCACCAGCGTCCGCGCCTTGAAGTCGTCGGTGAAAACCTGCGCCGTGGCCGGCAGATCGCCGCTGCGGGTCAGCACGACACGCCAGGGCTGTTCCTTGCCCGGAAAGGCCGACTCACGAAGCGTCAGCTGCGGATCGTCGGCACGCACGGTTCCGGCACCGACCAGGATGGCGTCAACCCTCGCGCGCAGGCGCCGGCCATGGGCGCGGGCCTCGGCGCTGGTCAGCCACTGGCCCTCGCCCGCCGGTCGCGTGATGCGGCCATCGAGGCTCTGCCCGGCCTTGGCGATGACATAGGGCATGCCCGTGGTGATCCATTTGGCAAAGGGGCGGATGAGTTCCAGGCACTCGCACTCCAGCACGCCTGCCGCGGTTTCAATGCCCGCCGCCTCAAGCACCTCACGGGCGCGGCCCTGGTGATCGGGATTGGGATCCCGGGCGCCCCAGACCACACGCCCGATGCCCGCCTCACGAACCGCCTCGGTGCAGGGCCCGGTGCGCCCATGGGTCGAGCAGGGCTCCAGGGTCACATACAGGGTTGCGCCAGGCAGCAGGTCCGGATGCCGCTGCCGCGCATCACGAATCGCCTCGACTTCCGCATGAGGTCCGCCCGCCTTGCGATGCCAGCCGCGCCCGATCAACCGGCCGTCCCTGACAATCACTGCCCCCACCGCAGGATTGGGGCTGGTGAGCCCGATGCCCAGGCGCGCCTGCTCCACCGCCTGGCTCATCCAGTCGGTGTCAGAAGCAGAAATCGGGTCGGCGTGCATCTCGGGTTCTTCATAAAAGCAGGATGCCCGGGTCACAAGCTGGAATGCCACGCAGGTCAGGCGACGTTATGGCCTCATGACACCTCCGCCTCTGCCACCCGACACCAACCCGTCGCAGCCGAGGCTGGCCAGTTCCGTCGCACTCGCCTGTGCCTGTGGCTTCCTCTCCGTCTGCATTCCCTGGCTCATCGCAGGCGCACGTAAAAACATGATCGACGGCATGAGGATCGAATCCCTTCATTTCATGCTTTTGTCAGGGCTTCTGCTCGGCAAGGCTCGCCCGCAACATGCCTGGATCATCGGGCTGGCGACCATGGCCGCCTTCCCGGTCATCGCCCTGGTGGAGGTCATCGTGGATCCAACGAGCCACAATCTGCTGCCTCTGGAGTTCATCGGCTATGGCCTGATGACCTTACCAGGCCTGTTCGGCGCCCTGTGCGGCCGGGCGTTGCGCAGGCGCAACGACAGGCTCGGCCGTTAGGCCATGATCGAAATCCTACCAGCTCCGATCAGGCGAAGCATCGTAGCCATCTCGCTCCGTCGAGATGAGCCTGGATGTTTGCCAGGCCGGGCATTTCCGCAGTTCGAAAGCTCAGCCTGCCTGTGCCAGCCTTTCGCTCATCTTGCGGAGCAAGATGGCTGCTCTGTTTGCGCTCATCCGCGACCGTCATGGCATCGTGACAGGCGAAGCATCGTAGCCATCTCGCTCCGTCGAGATGAGCCCGACGCCCGGCAAACCCCGCCGTTCACACTTTTCAAAGATCCCGCAAAGAGCATTGAATCAGGCCCAGACAGCCACACCTTTCGTTAGGTCCGGATGACGATCCGGGCGTCCAGGGCCAGCACCCCGGCGGCGCGGGCGGCCAATGGGTTGATGTCGAGCTCAAGGATCTCCGGCACGGCAAGCACCAGGTCGCCCAGCCTGACCAGGACCTCGGCCAGCGCGTCCATGTCAGCGGCGGGCAGGTGACGCGTGCCCTGCAACGCCCGATGAATCCGGGTGCGACGGATGCGGTCCATCGCCAGCATGCGCGAAAGCGGCGGCAGGAGCAGCACCCGGTCCTGCATGACCTCCACCATGACTCCGCCGGCGCCACACATCAGCACGGGGCCGAACTGGGCGTCCTGCACGCATCCGCAGATCAGCTCCAGCCCCCTGTCCTTCACCATGCGCTGCACGCTCACACCGTCGAAGGCCTCTTCAGGCACGGCGCCCCGGATCCGGCCCCAGGCAGCACGCACGGCGGCCTCGTCCACGAGGTCGAGCTGCACGCCGCCGACATCTGTCTTGTGGGTGACAGTACGGCTCTGGAGCTTCAGCACCACGGGAAATCCGAGGCGCACGGCCGCCTGCACGGCCTCGTCGGCGCTGCCTGCCGAAACCGTCTCCAGCACCGGGATGCCCGCCGCCGCCAGCACCTGCTTGGCCTCGGACTCGGTCAGCAGCCCGCGGCCCGTCGCACGATGCCGTGCGACCAGCTCACTTGCCACATTCATGGTTGGGCGTTCCAGACAGGCCACGCGGTTGGTCTCCGCCAGCCAGCGCAGCCGCTCCTGGCGCTGCCACATGAACTGCCAGGCACGCGCCGCCTCGTCCGGATAGTCATAGGTTGGAAGCCCGGCCTGGTTGAGCAGCGTGCGCGCCTCCTCCACGGCTTCGCCGCCCATCCAGCTCGCCAGCACGGGCTTGTCCGTGTCACGGGCCACATCGACCAGGGCCTGCGCCACGGCCGACGGACGGGTCATCGCCTGGGGCGTCAGCACCGTCAGCAGCCCATGAACGCCAGGATCGGCGGCCACGGCGCGCAGGGCCTCCGTGAAACGCAACGCGTCGGCGTCACCGAGAACATCCACCGGATTGCCATGGCTCCAGTGGGCGGGCAGACACAGGTCCAGCCGCTCCAGCGTCGGCGCTGACAGCGCGGCCATCTCGCCGCCCGACCTGACCAGGGCGTCCGTCGCCAGCGCCCCGGGGCCGCCGGCGTTGGTGACGACCGCCAGCGCCGGACCTTGTGGCAAAGATTGTTTGGCCAGCACCTCCGCCATGTCGAACAGCTCCTCGATCGTGTCCACGCGCAGCACGCCGGCACGCTCAAAGGCAGCGTCCAGCACGTCGTCGCTGCCTGTCATCGCCCCGGTGTGCGAGGCGGCGGCGCGGGCGGCGGCGGCGGTGCGGCCGACCTTGATGGCGATCACCGGCTTCTTCGCCGCCACGGTGCGCGCGGCCTCCATGAACGCCGCGGCGTCACCGACCGACTCCATGTAGAGCACGATGCTTTCCGTGTCCGGGTCCTCGCCGAAATGACGCAGCAGATCTCCCCAGCCCACGTCCAGCATGGAGCCCACCGAGACGAAGGCGCTGAAGCCCACCTGCTGGCGGAAGCTCCAGTCGAGAATGGCCGTGCACAGCGCGCCGCTCTGGCTGAGGAAAGCCACACGGCCCGGCCTCGCCATAGCCGTGGCGAAGGTGGCGTTCAGCCCGGCATGGGGGGCCATCAGGCCCAGGCAGTTGGGGCCGACAAGCCGGACACCCGTTTTGCGGGCCTCGGCCAGCACCTGACGCTCCAGCTCGACACCTTCGGGTCCGGTTTCCTTGAAGCCGGCGGAGATGATCACGACGCCCTTCACCCCGCAGGCCGCGCATTCACGGATGACCTCCGGCAGGGTCGCGGCAGGCGTGGCGATCACGGCCAGGTCGATGACCTGGCCAACGGCGGTGAGCGAGGGCCAGGCCCTGCGTCCAAGCACCTCGGAGCGGCGTGCGTTCACCGGAAACAGATCACCGCCAAAGCCGGACAGGTTTTCCAGCAGGGCGCGTCCCACGCTTCCCGGCCGGTCGGTGGCGCCGACCAGCGCCACGGACCTTGGCGCAAACAGGGCACGCAGCTCAGACGCGCCCGACGTCAGGGAGCAGGAGGCAAGGGCGGTGTCCGGCATGGTCGAAGGATCGAACATCAACGTGTCTTTCAGCCGCTATCAAGCATCCATGCCCAGGGGCGGTGGAAATTCACCGCCTCGTCATCACGGGTTGCCCGCCACCGTGGCCTCGGCACGGCGGTTGAGGAACTGACGGCTTTTCACGATCTCCAGCACGGCGTTGGAGAAATGTCCGCCGCCCGTCTTCAGGGACGCCTGCATCTGGGCGAGCAGCTTCTTGTCGCTCGGCAGCGTCTGACGCCCCAGGGCATAGCCCAGGAGCTTGCGGGTGAACTGCGTGAGAAACTGTCCCTCGTTCTTTTGCAGGTAGCCGCGCAGGCCGGCGAAACCCTTGAACTGGATGCCGCCGGGCATGTCTCCGGTGTCATCGATGACGCCACCCGTGTCATCCTTCGCACGGAAGCGGCCGATGGGGTCGAAGCTTTCCAGCGCGAAGCCCAGCGGGTCGATGCGCTCATGACAGACGGCGCAGGCGGAGTCGGTGCGGTGCACCATGAGGGCTTCGCGCAGGGACGAAGGCTTGCTGGTCTCCTTGAGCTCGGGCACGTTCGGCGGCGGCGGGGGCGAGGCGATGCCGAGCACCACCTGATACAGGTAGTCGCCGCGCACGACCGGGCTGGTGCGGTGCGGACGCGAGGTCTTGGTCAGGATCGCCGCCATGCCCAGCAGTCCGCCTCGGTGATGCTGCGCCAGGCCCTTCACCTCACGGAACTCCGCGCCGGTGACACCCGGGATGCCGTAATGCTTCGCCAGGCGCTCATTGAGGAAGCTGTAGTCGGCGCCGATGATGTCGGACACGCCGCGGTCCTCGCGAACCAGATGCGTGAAAAACTCGACGACCTCGCGGTGCATGTCGGCGCGCAGCTCAGGCGTGAACTGCGGAAACTTCTTCTCATCGACGCTGTTGTGCATGTCGAAGCCGTTGAACTTCAGCCACTGGCCGGCAAACTCCTTCGCCAGCGCCGCCGCACGCGGGTCACGCAGCATGCGCTTCGTCTGGGCGGCAAGCACCTCGGGCTTCTGCAGGCTGCCGTCATCCGCCGCCTTGCGCAGCTCCCAGTCGGGCAGCGAGGCCCATAGGAAGTAGCTGAGCCGTGAGGCCAGCTCGTGCGCGTTCAGCGGGACGTCGGGCGTCTTCACCTCGGCCACCTGCGGCAGGGTCTCGGCCTTGAAGAGGAAGTTGGGTGAAACCAGCACGCGCACCAGCACCTCGCGGGCGGCGGACTCACGGTCGAGCTCCTTCTGACGTCCTTCAAAATAGAGGGCGTCCAGCTTGCCCGCCTCCTCCGCGCTCACGGGCCTGCGCCAGGCCTTCCTGGCAAACTCATGCACATGGCCGAGGATTGCCTTGTCACAATCCGCCTGCTGCTGCTTGCCGAGGTTCGGGCTGGCGCTGAAACCCCAGTCCTTCTTCATCGCGGCAAGCTGGTCCTTGTCACGCTGGCCGAGGATCTGGCCGAGCTGGTCGTCGCTGTAATAATAAACCGTGTAGCTGGGCTTGCCGCCGCGATACAAATTGTTGGCCACCTCCTCCAGCCGACGCTCGAACATGTCCGGGAACGCCACCTTCATCTTGTTGAAGTCGTTCATGGTTTCCCCCGAGGCCTTGGTGCTGCGCTTCCAGACCGTGAGGACGCCGGGCATGATCCTGGTCACGTCTAGCGGCCTGTCCATGCTGAGCGCCCATTGAATCGTGGCGCTGTCCACCTCGGCGTTCTCCATGTCGAGACGCGTGTCCACCCTGAGCCAGTGCGACCCTTCGGGCAGCGGCAGCGTGATGACGGCCGGGGCGGCCACGGCGAACTCATGAGGCTTCACCTGCCGCCCCTGCTGGGGGTGACGTCCGTAAAGCGCGCGCGTCTTTTCAAGCTCGGCAATGCGCGCCTGCACGGCCGGAAGGTCGGCGGGCGGAGGATTGGCGGCGGCCTGCTTCCGCTTCTCGTCGAGCGTCTTGTTGAGCCAGTCAAAGTAGCTCAGCTTCTGCTTGCCGACGTTCACCTCGACGTAGGTCACCAGGGCGATGTCCCCCTTGTTGCCATCACCGATGTCGCCGAAGTTGAGGTAGGCCTGCTTCTTGCCGGAAACAGGACCCTGCATCGGATACGGGCGGATGCCGTCGCTGTCCTGCTGCCAGCGCTGCGGCCCGCTGCCGGGCTTCTTCGGATTGTTCCAGGACAGCAGGTCGGCCTCGATCCCCCGGATGCGCTCCATCGCGGTCTTTTCATCCGCCGGAAGATCGCGCCAGCCCACGCGCACCAGGTCGAGAAACCGGCTCTTCGGCTCGACGCTGTTCACGAGGTTCCACCAGTTGTTCAGGAAGTGGATGTTCAGCTTGCTGTCCCTGGCGAGCTGGTCAAGCGGGGTCTTCTGATGCTTGTGCCTCCAGCAGGCCGCCATGTAGTCCCCCTCGCGCATGGGATCGAAGTCCTTCGGCAGGTGCGGCGCCGCCTTCTGCTGATACCACACATACAAGCCCTGCTGCGCCTGCGCCTTGATCTGCTCCGGCCCCCGCAGTCCGATGCGGTTCGGGTGAAACACGATCCCCGTGCCGGGCATGATCGTGGCGTGATCGGCAAGCTTGCGCGCGGCGCTGAAGTACTTGTCGATCGCCGCCGGGCTCATGAACAGCACGTCGCCCGTGTTCGTGAAACCTTCACCGCCGCCGCCGTCGGTCTGAAACTCCTTCGCCAGTGAATAATCACGGCCGGTCAGGTCACGGATGGTGTAGTCATACTCGGCGTTCGTCAGGCGCCGCATGGTCACAGGCCCGGGATCCCCGGACTTCGCCTCCGCCAGCTTGTCGAGCGACTGCTGCACCCAGCCGGTGATCCCGGCCTTTTCATCCGCCGTCAGCTGCTTGGCCTTCCTTGGCGGCATGTCGCCGTTGTCGATGGTGTCCTTGACCTTCGTCCAGATCTCAAACTCCGCCTCCACCTTCGGGTTGGCGGCATATTGCTTCAAATCCACCTCACCCTTGGCCTTGTCCGGGTTGTGACACTCGTAGCATTTGGCCGCGAGCATGGACTCGACGGCCTTCCATTCCGGCGGTCCGGCCTGGGTGGAAACGGCGGCCAGGAGGCCGAAGGCGATGGTTTTGCGGGGGGACAAAAGCATTTTTGGCGTATTTGGGGGGATTTAGATACGCATCCCGCCGGGCATCTTTCATGCCGGATTTGTCCTGCGCCCTTCATTCCTTGCCAGTCGGAGGCGGGGCTTTTTCAGGTCGCCAGCCTTTTGAAGTCAAACTGACAGCAGCCCAGGTCCAGCACGCTGGCATTCTTCGCCAGGTGTTCGGCAAGGGTCGGAGCGATGGCATACAGCCGCTGCTGACCGTTTTTCTCCTGCGCCAGCAGCCCGGCCTCACGCAGGATGCGCAGGTGCTTGGAGACGTTGTACTGGCTCATGCCCGTGGCCTCGGCGAGCTCGTTGACGGAACGCTCCCCCTCCAGCAGCAGGCGCATCAGGCGCAGCCGGTTTTCTTCGGCCAATGCCTTCATGGCGGGGAGACAGTCGATCTTGGGCACCCCTCCATGATGAAGAAGCCGGCATCTTCTTCAACCTCCGAGCAGCCGCCTCATAAATATGCTTGACTGCGCATATGTTACTCGCCAAAAACCGCCCGCATGTCCTCCGCCACCCTTCTCATCGCCGCCGCGCTGGCCGTGGCCTATGCGAACGGGGCAAACGCCAACTTCAAGGGAGTGGCCTCGTTGTTCGGCAGCGGCACCGCAGGTTACTGGACGTCCGTGCGCTGGGCCGCGCTGACCACGGCGGCGGGCTGTCTCACGGGGCTGTTGCTGCCAGGCGTGATGCTGCAGGCCTTTTCGGGCAAGGGCCTGGTGCCCGACAGCCTCGTCGCCCAGCCCGCCTTCCTGCTCTCCGTGGGCGCCGGGGCGGCCGTGGCGAATCTCCTGGCAACCCGGCTTGGCTTTCCGGTCTCCACCACCCACATGCTCATGGGCGGCCTGCTTGGAGCTGGTTTTGCCGCTGATCCC
Organism: Prosthecobacter sp.; assembly: GCA_044341745.1. GTDB lineage: Bacteria > Verrucomicrobiota > Verrucomicrobiia > Verrucomicrobiales > Verrucomicrobiaceae > Prosthecobacter. The sequence goes on from JBIIRD010000015.1 coordinate 57,424, forward strand.
GGCGGGGTGCATCTGGGTCGGTTGTGGGACGGCTTCGCACGCCCGCTGCTGCTGGCTCCGGTGCTGGCCCTGGTCCTGGGCGGCCTGATCTATGGGCTGTTAAGGACCGTGAAACTGGCCCCAGATCACCGCACGCGCAGCCTGGATGCCCTGCATTTCCTGAGTGCGGGCGCCGTGGGGTTTTCGCGCGGCCTGAACGACACGCCCAAGATGGCCGCCCTGCTGGTGGGAGTCGGCGGACTGGGCGTGAAGTCCTCCATGCTGCTGGTGCTCGTCATCATGGCGCTCGGCGGCCTGCTGGGCGCCCGGCAGGTGGCGGACACCCTCGCACACAAGATCACCGGCATGAACCCCGGCCAGGGCTTCGCCGCCAACCTGGCCACCGCCCTGCTCACCACCACCGCCAGCCTGCACGGCCTGCCGGTTTCCACCACGCATGTCTCCGTCGGCGCCCTGCTCGGCATCGGCGTCACCACGCGTCAGGCACGCTGGAAAACCGCCGTGCCCGTGCTGCTTGCCTGGGTGGTCACCCTCCCCTGCTCCGCCCTGCTAGCCGCCTTCTTCTGGTGGCTTTCAACCGCCCTCGCCGCCGCTTCCCCCTCCTCGCCCACATGATGAAACACAGCCACGCCCTCTTCGCCCTCCTCGCCTTCGCCGGCTCCGCCCTGGCCACCCCGACAGGCCTCAACAACATCCCCACCGCCGACACCGTGCCCGACCGCACGGTGGCCGTCCAGGCCTTCAGCAGCTTCGGCCCCGGCGCGAACCAATTCTCCGCCAACGGCCCCGACGAACACTCCTTCTGGATGGGCTTCAAGACCGGCCTTCAGTTTGACTTCCTCAGCCTCGAGTGGGGCATGGACAGCCCGCTTCTCTCGATGGAAAGCGGCCCGCTCTTCTTCCAGACCAAGGCGGGCGTCGAACCCTGGGAGGGCGGCAGGCTCGTGCTCGGCGTCGCCGGTATCGCCCTGACCGACACCGCACGCGCCGGCGACCCCTTCACCTATGCCATGCTCAGCCACGACTTCGGCCTGCTCCGCACCCACACCGGCTATGGCGTGCAGAACAACGGCAACACCTTCCTCCTCGGCGTGGACCGGACGTTCAAGCTCTTCGACCGCAGCTTCAACGTCAACGCCGACCTCGTCCAGGCCGCCGACCAGTCCTTCTGGCTTCCCGCCGTCGGCTGGAAGTACGACCTGCACAAGAACATCGTCCTCGAGTGGTGGAGCAACTTCCCCGAGCAGGGCAAGTCCAGCCACCTCGCCAAGATCAACTTTGTCTTCAAGTTCTGAGCCTCCCTCCGCCCTCCGATCCCTTTTTCCTCAAGTCCAACCACCCATGAAATCCACCCGCCTCCTCCTGCTCGCGGCCTTCGCCGCAGCCACCGCCCACGCCGACATCGGCCTCATCTCCGTCACCGAAGCCCGCAAGCTCATTGAAAACCCCGACGCCTCCCGGCGCCCCGTCGTGCTCGACACCCGCGGCGGTTACAAGGACTACTTCCGCGGCCATCTTCCCACCGCCCACCACATCAACTTCGACACCCTGCGCGGCACCGACAAGGCCGTGCCCGTGCAGTACCTGCCGGACAGCATCACCAAGGCCCTTCTGAAACGGGCGGGCGTGGACAAGAACCGCCTTCATCTCGTCTATGCCACCGGCGCCAGGCTGCCTAACGATGAGATCCTCAGCACCAGCATGGTCGTCTATGTGCTGGAAAAATTCGGCATCAGGAACATCCGCGTCGTCAACGGCGGCCTGGCGGAGTGGACACGCCTCGGATTCAAGCCGGCGAAGGACTACTTCGGCAACCCTGCTGGCAGCCTGCCCTGGAGGGGAAACAAAGGCATCGGTGTCGACGTCAGGACCGTCCAGGCCCATGTCGGCAAGCCGGGCAACCTTCTCGTCGACGCGCGCCCTCTGAACGAATACCAGGGCGATGACGATGTCTGGCTGCGCAAGGGCCACATCCCAGGCGCCATCAGCTTCCACTGGGCACGCCTCATGGAGGAGGAAAACACGCACAAGTACAAGCCACTCTCCGCCATCAAGGCCGAGCTTGGCAGGGCCGGCATCACCCCGGACAAGAACATCATCTGCTACTGCGGCACCTCCCGCGAGGGCAGCCTGCTCTACTTCACCCTCAAGCATGTGCTCGGCTATCCGAACGTCCGCCTCTACGAAGGCTCGTGGAAGGAATACGTCTGGCTGAACGGCAGCACCCTGCCCGCGGCCACCGGCGGCAGCGCGGCCGGCAGGTGATCGCCCCAGCCTAAAGCTCAACAACGCCAGGGCGTCGTTTCGCGAATCACCGGATTTCCAGGCTGCGCCGCAGCCTGGGAACCGCGCGGACGACGCCTTCCTCTTCTTCAAAGAGCCGCGTCAGGCTGTTCCCCGCCAGGTCCTCCAGCAACGGGTCGGCCAGCAGTTCATGATCCCCGGCCTGCCACGCGGCCAGGGGAACCGCCCGCCACTCCTGCCCGGAGGCAGGCACCGTCACCCTGACGGCCTTTTGCCCTCCTTTTTGTTGGACTCGCAGCGCCTGCGTCAGCATCGCCGGATCCAGGGGCTCGTCAAAACGCACGACCAGCGGCTCAAGGCTGCCCGCCCTGGGCGTCGTGATCTTCCAGTGCTTCATGCCGGGCATCTGATGATCCGCAGGTCCGGTTTCAAATTCAAACCTCACGTCTTCACCCAGGGCCGCCCCCGCCGTGCTTCTCCAGCGCCCGTCCACCACCAGTGTGCCGCGGCTGTCCGCCTTCAGCACCGGCCCTTCCTCCTCGTTCAGGTTCACCCCTGTCTTCTGCCGGCCCGGATGAAACCACACGGTCAGACGCCTGCCGTCCGGCGACCACAGCTCGGTTTCCCGAAACGGCCCGGGGATCTCCCGCCCCTGCGCATCCTGCAGCTTCAGCCGCTCCAAAAACACCCCCTGCTCCATCGGTTCGGAAAAGCTCAGATAAATCTTCAGTGCATTGGCGGGAAGGCGGGCCCGGGGAAGCAGGCTCACAGTCGGCTGCTTTTTCGGCGCCTCCCGCCTGAGCACCTCCAGCTGCCGGGGCCTGCCTTCTTCATCAAGCCACTCGACACGGTAACTCCGCCCGGGCAGCAACGGCAGAGCCGGCACAAAGACCAGACGATCCGACGCATGCTCCACACGCCCCATGACAGGCAGGACACGGTCTTCCAATAGCGCTGAAACCTTCAGATGGGGATCAGCCGCCGCATTCGTCGTGAGCAGGGTCAGTTTTCCGCCGTCGGCGGCAAGATCCACGGTCAAGCTTGCCGAGGCTGAATCCGCCAGCCCAGGAAACACCGCAACGCAGGTCGCCAGCACCAGCGACCAGATCAGCCATGTCCGACGATAGGCGACCTTTGGCATTCTCAGGGCAGGTCAATCACCTCCAGCGACAGCTTGCCGTCGGCATCACGCAGCACCACCGCGTTGCGGTCATCCAGCTTGTCCACCTGCATGGCGCCGAACAGCGCGTCCAAGATCTCAATGCCTTCCGGCCCGGCCTTGGCCTTCACGTCACGCCAGGTGGCCTTCTCGTTCGCCTTGTCGTCGGCGGCGTTGAGATGATCCATGCTGACACGCACGCCCCAGAACTTGCTGGGGCCGAAAAGGTTGTCCTTGAAGCGCTGCGTGTGCACCACCACCCACTGCCTGCCGCCCCGGTCGGTATAATCAAAAAGATCGAGCGGGCGGTTGCCGCTGCCCAGCTCCACCATGCTCACGCCCTTCACCTTCGCCCCGCTCTCGATGTCATCGACGCGGAACTTCGCCACCGGCGTGCAGGCAAAGGCGCCCACCACATAGTCGGCGTCCCCTGAGTGATAAGGAATGAAGCTCTGGATCGGCGCCTTCGTCTCCCACTTGCGGTGCGCCACATGATAGGTCTCCGCGCTGATCACGCCCGCGGTGCTGCCATGCTTCACCGGCACCGGGATCGTGAAGATGCGGCTGGCAAACTCCTCGTTGCAGGTGCCCGTGGCAAACACACGCTCCCCGTCAAAGGCCACGTCGGTGATGTTCGTCACCTTGCTGGCCGTGCCGCCGGGCAGCGTCACGCCCGCCCAGGCCAGCTTCTCAAGATCCAGCGGCGCCACCTTGCCGGCGGCGTCCACCGTGAGGATGAGCGACGCATTGTCAGGACGGCGCTGCACCGCCAGGTACACCTTTCCGCTGGCAGGGTTCACCGCCATGTCCTTGATCGTGATGTTCTCCGCCGTCGTGCCCAGGCCGCCCGCGAGGGTCGCGGCGATGTCCGCCACGGCGCCGGGCTTCGCCTTCGGCCCGGCATCGCCGGTCTCCACCGCCATCACGGTCTGCGAACCCGGATCCGCCACCAGCAGCAGCCCGTTGACGCCAAAGCTGATCGAGGACACGCCCTTCAGCTTCAGGCCGCCGGACTGCGGCGACTCAAGCAGCGGGGCGGCGGCCAGCGGAAGCACCAGGGAGACGTGGAGAAGCAGGAACGGGATTTTCATGACTGATGGTTATACCAGCTCCGGCATGGCGGGGACAAGCCCGGCTTTCAGCCCGGCGGGCGGCTCTGGAAAATCCTGCACTTCCATGCAGGAAAACCGCGCCGCATGCGTATGGATGTGCCTGTTTTTGATTCAAAAACCATGACCACCTCCAACACCCGCCGTTCCTTTCTCACCACCGCCGCCGGAGCCGTCGCGGCACCTTTCATCCTACCCGGCCGAATCTGGTCCGCCGACGCCTCGCCCAACGGCAGGATCCGCATGGGCTTCATCGGCATGGGCAAGCAGATGGGCGGCCTCATCAGCCGCTTCCTCCAGTACCCCGAGGTCGAGGTCGTCGCGGTCTGCGACGTCTACGCCATGCGCCGCGACCTCTTCAAAAAGAAGGTCGATGACCACTACGCCAAGAACGGCGGCTCCGGCAAGCCCTGCGCCTCCGTGAACGACTTCCGTGAAATCACCGAGCGCAGCGACATCGACGCCGTCTGCATCGCCACGCCGGACCACTGGCACGCCATCATCACCAACAGCGCCCTCAGCCACGGCAAGGACGTCTACTGCGAGAAGCCGCTCACCCACAACATCCACGAGGCCGTCGCCGTGGTCGAGACCGCGAAGAAGTACAACCGCGTTCTCCAGACCGGCTCCATGCAGCGCTCCAGCAAGGAGTTCCGCGTCGCCTGCGAGCTCGTTCGCAACGGTGTCATCGGCGACATCAAGACCGTCACCGTCTCCTTCGGCGACCCCGCCTGGCCCAATGCCTACCCTGAGGAGCCGACGCCCGAAGGACTGGACTGGAACCTCTGGTGCGGCCCGGCCCCGCTGGTGCCCTTCAATCACGAGCTCTGCCCGATCGGTGAGAGCAAGGTGTTCCCGAACTGGCGCAAGACCCGCGAGTTCGGCGGCGGCATGATCACCGACTGGGGCGCCCATCACATCGACATCGCCCAGTGGGGCCTTGGCATGGATGAAAACGGCCCCGTCGAGGTCCGCGCCCCCGCCAACCATGCGACCGCCAAGCGCGGCGGCCAGCTCGTCTACGCCAGCGGCGTCGTCCTCACCCACGCCGAAGGCAGCATGGGCTGCACCTTCCACGGCACCGAGGGCGAGGTGAACGTCGGCCGCGGCAAGTTCGCCCTCACGCTGGGCGGCAAGGACAAGTTCGCCTTCCGCGACAAGGAGACCAGCAAGGGCACCTCCGTGGACCGCGAGGTCGCCCTGGCCGAGCGCGAGTTCCTGGCCAATGCCAAGACCAAGCTCTATGTCAGCAAGGACCAGATCGCCGACTTCATCAGCTGCGTGAAAAGCCGCCAGCAGCCGATCTGCCACGCCGGTGTCGGCGCCAGCAGCGCCATCGCCTGCCACCTCATGAACTTCGGCTACTGGCACGGCGCCAACGCGAAGTGGAACCCCACCGAGCACAAGTTCATCAGCGGCGGCGACGACAAGTGGCTCACCCGCGAATACCGCGGCGAATGGAAGGTCTGACCTTCATTGCTGGCATCGCCTGAACCCTCCAGGACGGCCCCTTCACCGGGGCCGTCTTTTTTTGCAGGCCTTCAGCCAGACCGAAAGCCTGCTCCATTCATCCGCGATCAGCCCATGCGGCCCTTGCGCAGGATGTGCACGCCGAGCATGCCGAAGGCGATCATGGAAGGCACGGCCAGGAAGTGCATCCAGACGATGAGCGAGTTGGCGTAGTTGAGGCCCGCGAAGTTGGATCGCGCCCATTGCAGGACGATCCAGCCGATGACCAGGCCGATCGCCCCCATGAGGGTGACCAGCTGAAAGAACAGCACGCCTTCATCCATCTCGATGAGCCTGCGGGTGAGGGCGCGCGGCTGCTCGCTGCGCTGAAGGAACATCGCCGCCGCCAGCATGTAAACCTGCGTGCCGACCAGCGAGGCCAGCAGCAGCAGCACCTGGCTGTGCACGTCAAAGATGTTCAACCCGGCGACCTTGATTGGGCCGGTGAAGGCGGCCACGCCCTGCAGCAGCGTCGTGATCACGATGGCCGTCATGCCGGCCAGCTCAAACAGACGCGGACGCTCGGACAGGATGAACAGAAGATGCCGCATGCCGTCGCGCCAGGTGCGCAGATGCGGCGTGCGCTCCACGGGCGGCGGACGCAGGCCGGACGGGATCTCGACGGTGCTGGCGTTGTGCTTGAGCGCCTTGATCAGCAGCTCCGAGGCGAACTCCATGCCGCTGGCACGGATGCCCCAGGTGTCATAGGCGGTCTTCTTCAGGCAGCGGAAGCCGGAGTTGCAGTCGCTCAGCCGCCCCTTGAACAGCAGGTTGATCAGCGTCGTCAGCACCGGGGTGCCCAGATGACGGTGCAGCGGCGGCATCGCCCCGGCCTCGATCACCCCGTTCATGCGCGAGGCGATGCCCATGTCGGCGTCCGCCTTCGAGGTCGTGCGGTAGAGCTCCAGGGAGTGTTCATAACAATATGTGCCGTCGGCATCCGCAAACATCACATACCGGCCCGCCGCCGCCTCGATGCCGCCGCGCAGGGCGGCCCCGTAGCCGCGCTGGGAGACCGGGACCACGCGCGCGCCACGATCCGCGGCGATCTGCCTGGAGTCGTCCGTGCTGCCGTTGTCGGCGACGACGATCTCATACTTCAGGGCGGGGTCGGCCTCGAGCGACCTGCGCACGGCGTCGATGCACAGGGCGATGGTGCGGCTTTCATTGAGGCAGGGGAATACGAAGGTCAGGTCCATGCGGGCGGGATAACGGCAGTCTGCGAAAGAAACACCTCAGTGGGCAAGCAACTCTTTTGCCGCCTTTTCAATTCCCGGCAGAAGGTTTGCCGGCAGCTCCGCCAGCAGAGGCAGCACCGGCCCGGTGCGGGCGACGCCGGCCAGCTCCACCGCATGATGCAGCACCAGGATCGGGCTGTGGGCGTTGCGCTGGTCCTCAAGCGGCTTGAACACGGCGCGGATCGCCTCCGCCTTCAAGTAGTCACCCCCCTGGATGGCCTGCAGCATGGCCGTGCTCAGGTCGGGACGGATGCACACACAGCCGGCGGTGAAGCCGGTGATGCCAAAGTCCCGCAGATGCACGATGGCCGGCTGCTCGCCGATGCCGGAGACGATCAGATCCGTGCTCACCAGGGTGATCAGCTTCGAAAGGTAGGCGTCCTGCGCGGGGTCCTCCTTGACCACCGCATACTTGATCCAGGAGATCAGGCCGTCGTTCACCAGCTCGGCCGCCAGCTCGGGGGTGATGTAGGACTCGTCCTTGATGTAGAGCACGGCCTTGATGCCCGAGCGCTCCACGAAATGCCGCACCGCCGTCGCCACGCCCGCCGGCTTGGAGGGGAACAGCGTCGGCAGCAGCATCGCCGTCGGATACTCGTGATCCCTCAGGATGGCCGCCTGGTCCATCGCGGTGCCGTACATCGGGCCGACGCTCGGCACGACCCACATGTCCTCGGGGCTGATCTCGCGCAGCAGGGTCAGCAGCGGCGCGTATTCGGACACGGCCATGTTGTAAAGGTTGGCGTTGCCCCCGTAAAGCAGCGTGCGGATGCCGCCGTCATACATGTGCCTGATCAGCCTGGCGTTTTCCTCACGGCTGAGGCTGAGGTCGGCGTTGCGGCAGAGCGGCGGGACGGCGATGACGGAGCTGCGAAGGTCGGCGGGGGCGTTGACGGGCGTGGTCTTCATACGGGGCTCGCAGAAAAGGGAGGGCTGGCCGGTGAGCAAATGGTAAATCCATGACGAGGCCCGGCAAACAGGGCTTGCGCTTCAAGGAGAGAGTCGGGGTTCTGATGCAGGTTTCACAAGATGGGCAGGATGAACAGGTCTGAAAAATCCTGTTGATCCTGCAAATCATGACAATCCTGTCACTGAGGCCGTGAGACACCCTCATGGGCCCCTTGGATTCGCAGGCCCTGCCCGGCACAAAGAATGCGGACATCTGGCGCTTGTCAGGCCGTCAAAGACGTATTAAACCGAAACAACGATCCTATGAGCGCCCCCGAACAGCATGGCGACAACCGCCTCAAGCAAGCGGAGAAAATCACCAGCCACCCTGAGCAGTACAAGGTGTGCGAAGGCTGCGGCTCCATCGTGGTGGCGCGGGCGGTCACCTGCCCGAGCTGCCATGGCTACCTGTTTGACGCCACCGCCCCGCGCGTGGTCGCCCAGGCCAGGGACCTGGCCATGAGGGCCGCGCATTCCGTGCTGGCTTCGGACTTGATCTGAGCCGCGCTCCACCATGGCATCCACCGCCCCTTCTGTCGCCTGCCTCGGCCCCGAGGGCAGCTTCTCCCACCTGCTGGTGAGCCAGCGCTTTCCGGATTCCCCGGTCATCCTGATGGCCACGATCGGCGAGGTCTTCGACCACCTCGCCGCACGGCCCGGAGACCTCGGCCTCGTGCCCATCGAAAACTCCTCCGGCGGCTTCATCATCGACACCGTCGACCGCCTGGTTGACGACCGCTGCCCGCTTCACATCATCGAGGAGCTGACCCTGGATGTCAGGCTCGCCTTGTTAGGCCGGCCGGGCTCCCCGGTGCGGACCATCCACTCCCACGCCATGCCCTTCTACCATTGCGACGAATGGCTGAAGGCCAGCCATCCCGAAGCCAGGCGCGTGGTTGAAAGCAGCACCGCCAAGGCGGCGGAAAAGGCCGCCACGCTGCCCGGAGCCGCCGCCATCGGCCCGCGCCAGAACGCCGCGCTGCACGGCCTCGACATCCTCCACTTCCCCATCGCCGGCGAGGTGCCCAACATCACCCAGTTCTATGTGCTGGCCGACGCATCGCGCCAGCCCTCGGCGCCGCCAAACCGCACCGCCCTGGCCGTCGTCCTCCCCGACCGGCCCGGCAGCCTCTGCCATTTCCTCACGCCGCTCAGCGACTCCGGCATCAACATGAAGCGCCTGGAGTCCCGCCCCCTGCGCGGCCAGCCTAACAAATACCGCTTCTTTATTGAAATCGAGGGCTCCCCGGCCGAGCCGGCCGTGGCCGCGGCCCTCGGCAGGGCCTGCGAGGGTGGTGTCATCATGCGCAGCGTCGGCTCCTACCCTGCCGGCCGTCGTTTTGAATCCTAGCAGCCCTTTCTGACAAATGTCTTACAAGGTGCTCACGGACGCCTGACAACTTCCCAGGGAAACGTGCCAGAATGACCGCAGATGAACGCAACGCTCTCGGGTTGCTGAATCGCCCTTTCTCGTTGGTAACCTGCATGGCTGTTGGCAACCCTCGAATGCTCTGAGGCGGGTCGAAAGACCCGCCTCTTGCTTTGACCCCGGACTCATTTTCGAGAATGACGCCCCTCCGAATCTGAAAATTTTCGCAAATAGTCGAAATCGAGACTTTAATTTTCAAAGCATCGGAATAGTTTCAATAATTAGCACCGCCTGACAGAATAACTTTCCGATCCCGTGGCCAGCGTCGATTCCCCCCTTACTTCAGCTCCAGACCCAGGGTCTGACCCTGCAGGGCCGGGACGGGAAAACCCCTTCTCCGACGATGTCTGCCGCTCCCCCTGGGATGTCGGCGGCTCCGTTGAAGCCCTGAATGCGGAGGTGCTTGATGACTTGATCGAAGCCGTCGGCGCGGGACGCTCAGGCCCGATGAAGCTGCTCACGGCCCCACGCGCAGGCTATGGCAAAACTCATCTCCTGAGCCGCATCGCCGCCGCCACGGCCGGCCAGGTGGTCATCGTTCCGGTGGCTTTTCGTTCGGGCGACCCGATCACCCTGACCTCCCTGACCCGCAGGGGCATCGAATCCCTGTTGGAGGCCTGCGACCAGGACCGTCCCGGCTGGACCAGGCTGCGCGAATATGGCGCCCAGGTCGTCGTCACGCTGCTCCGCCGGCTCATCGAAGGCGGCCAGCTGGCCTGCGCCAACCCCGCCCAGGCCCTCAGTGTGCTCTCCGGCCCTGTGCAGGAGGTCTTTGACGCCACCGGCCGCGCCCAGCGCATCGGTGAATGGCTCGCCCACAATCGCGGCGGCCTGCGCGGTCCGCTCGCCCTGCTGGCCTCGCGCGAAGTGCCGCTGCGTGCCGAACTTTTGGATGGGTGGATGTCCGCCCTGCTCGACCAGAGCATCGAAGGCGGCTTTGCCGGCGTTGCCGAAATGCAGGAGCTGTGCGGCCTCGATCATGAAACCGGCGTCCCCTCCTGGCTCCGGCTCATGGACCTCTGGCGTCCGGTCGTGCTGCTGATCGACCACCTGGACGGCTTCTACCGCAACCCCGAGGCCGGTGTCCGCATCGCCTCCCTGCTCATGGAGCTGGTGGAATCCCACCGCATGCATGTGCTGATGAGCCTCAACCAGGACGTCTGGCAGGCCACCTTCGGCCATCACCTCCCCGGCGCCCTGGAGGACCGGCTCACCGCCAGCCAGGTGCTGCTGCGCGGCCTGAATGAAGCCGATGCCACCGCCCTGCTCCGCCTGCGCCTCGGCCAGACCGGCCTCGATGACCGGCAGAAGGCGGACTTTGAGTCGTTCATCGACGTCAGACGCCACTTCCTGGGCCGCCCCGTCGGCAGCGTCTCCGCACGCGCCTTCCTGCGCCACTGCGCCCGTCAGTGGGACATCTTCCACAACACCCCGCCCTCGGGCGCCCTGCCGCCTCCGGCCCCGGCCGACCTCGAGGAATCCGGCTCGCACCCGGCCCTCGTGTCGGACAGCCTCGAACAGGAGGCCGCAGCCGCCCTGCCCCTGCCAACGCTGTTTGATCCCGAGACCGCCAGCGATGTGCAGAAGCTCGCCGGTAGCCTGGCCGAACCACGCCACGCCCTGCCCCAGGACGAGGCTCCGCCGGTGTTCATCCCTCCGCCGCCCACCCCCAGGGAGCCCGACCCGCCGCTCAACGACAGCCTGCCGAACCCACCGGCGCCGGCAACGGCGGCCACGCCGTCCGGCCAAACCAACAGTGTGGAAGACTGGGGTGCCGGCGACTCCCTCGGCATTCAGGAGGGCGTGGATGTCCCCCCGGGTCCCGACGCCTTCGTCAAGCTGAGGGAAATGCTCTCCAAGCTCCGCCAGCCAGGCCATCCGGCTGGGCCGGGCGCCACGCAGCAGACCGCTCACGGCCACCCATCCGCGGCACCCGCCTCGCCGGAACCTGCGACTTTCACTGCACCCGCACCGGCATCTTCAACCACCGCCGTCCTGCCGCCGCCCAGACCGGCCCTCACCGCTCCGGCCAACGCCCTTCAGGGCCGCTTCCAGGCTCTGCGCATGCAGCACCAGGCTGAGGCCATGGCGCAGCCCCTCGATCACGGCAGGCTCGCCGACATCGTCCGCCTTGCCGGGCGCCGCTTCCCGCTTGTCCGCTACAGCGAGCACGAGCTGCCGGGCCTGACGGGCCGGCACGCCCTCTACTGGTCCCTGCAGGGCGTCGAACTCCTCTTCGGCCTCGCCCCGCCCGGTGACGCCGCCTACTGGCGCACCATCAGCGGGTTTGCCGCCGGCAGGCTGGCCGACCTCTCCGCCCAGGCCGAACGTGAATCCCACGCGCCCGTGAAGCTGAAGCTGCTCGGCTTCAAGACCGAGCGCGACCAGTTCGCCTGGCAGGGCATCCTGCAGAGCCAGTTCTTCCCCCCCTCCGTCCGACAAAACGTGGACATCGTCCATCTGGACGTTGACGGCCTCGCCGCCCTCTATGCCATGCAGCGCCTGGTGAAGGAATCCGAGTCCGGGGTGCTGCAGGCGGAGCCCGCTCAGATCATCAGCACCCTGGCCCGGGAGCTGGACTTCTTCTGGAAGCGCATCACCCGCACCGGCTAGTGCGCCCTGTTCACGGGCAAAAAGAAAGGCACCGGTTCCCCGGTGCCCTCCCTTGGCGTGAATGGGTTTTCCTTCAGGTCATCAGTCAGGCTTGTGGGCCGAATGGCAGGCCTTGCAGTTCACCGCTTTCTTGTAATCGCTGACACCGGCGGCGTCCTTTGCCTGGATCTTCTTCACGGCGGCAATCAGTGCCTGGCACTTCTCCACCCAGGCGGCCTTGTCACCCTTCGGCGGCGCCTCGGCGCACATCGCCTGATAAGACTTCAGCACATCCGCCAGATCCTCGGGGGTCGCGGCGTTGTTGGTGATCTTCTTGCAGGTAGGGTCGGTTCCCTGAGGAGCCTTGTGATACTTCTTCATGGCATCCTCGATGACCTCGGAGGCGGCCAGTGAGGAGGCGCTGCCCAGCAGGATGAGGGCGATGACGTGGGGGAGGTGACGCAGCTTCATGGATGAAGGATGGAATGTTGGATAGATGGATGAAACGTCGGTTTCGACTCCGACTAAAATCTAGCGTGCCTGGGATTGCCGCCCGCCGTCAAGAATAGCTTTCCACTAAAACGCACAAGGCGACGGCTCGACACCCCCGCTCCATCACACAGGCCTGTGAAACCATCACAAAAGCACCGGGATTATGAAAGACCCGGTTTCGCCTGCACCTCCCCGCCATGCCCGCACCGCGATTTTTTTCGCTTTTTGAAACTGGCCGCCCGGTTCCTTTCCTGACACAATCCGCCCTCCTTCAGCCGCCTGATGCCCTTCCATCACCTCATTCTCCTGACCCTGATCCTGACTGCTTCCCTGGCGCAGGGACAGCTTCAGATCGGCGGCCGCACCTACCTGCGGTCTCCTGGTGAATCCGGCACCTCGGGCGAATGGGTGCTCTATGAAAAAAACGCGCCGCATGACGTAGCCTGCCGCCGCTGGCTGACGAGGAAGGTGCTCGTGCAGATGGCCGGAGGAGCCTCCGTTTCATCCCTCTCCCAGCTTCCCGGCGTGGCCGGAGCCGAGGCCCGCGGAAGCTTCACCGTGGTCACGTTTTCCGGAGACGCCACCGCCGCCATCGAAGGCGCCAAACGCCTGAAACGCCTCCCCGGCGTCACCTCCGCCGAACCCATGCTGGCACGCCAGATGCAGCCACGCCTGGTTCCCGACGACCCCTACTTCGCCTACAACGTCTCCAACCCCGGCTACCAGTGGCACCTGCGCAACACCGGTGAAAACGGCGCCACCGCCGGCATCGATCTCAACGTCGTCAACACCTGGGACAGCTTCCTGGGCGGCGGCATCCGCATCGGCATCCTCGATGACGGCCTCGAAACCGCCCACCCCGACCTCGCCCCCAACATCGACCTGGTCAATGACCGCGACTTCAACGACCTCGACGACGATCCCAGCCCCGGCCCCGGCCATTTCCACGGCACCGCCTGCGCCGGGGTGGCCGCCGCTCGCGGCAACAACGGCATCGGCGTCAGCGGCGTCGCCCCCCTGGCCACCCTGGTCGGCATGCGCCTCATCGCCGCACCGACCACCGATGCGGATGAAGCCGACGCCTTCGCCTTCAGGAACGACATCATCCAGGTGAAAAGCAGCAGCTGGGGCCCTTTTGACAACGCTTTTGGTTATGGCGGCCCGGGTGCCCTCAGCCAGGCCGCCCTCGCCGACGCCGCCGCCACCGGCCGCGGAGGCCTGGGCACGGTCTTCCTCTGGGCCGCGGGCAACGGCAACCTGAGCGGCGACGACTCCAACTACGACGGCTGGGCCGCGTCGCCCTTCGCCATCGCCGTCTCCGCCATTCGTGACAACGGCAAGGCCTCCTCCTACAGCGAGCCCGGCGCCAACATCCTCGTCTGCGCACCCTCCAACGGCGGCCAGGGCGTCACCACCACCGACATCAGCGGCTCCTCCGGCTACAACGCGGGCACCGGCCAGGATTACAGCAATGGCGACTACACCCTCGGCTTCGGCGGCACCTCCTCCGCCACTCCCGCCGTCGCCGGCGTCGTCGCGCTCATGCTCCAGGCAAAGCCGGAGTTGGGCTACCGTGACGTCCAGGAAATCCTGCTCAGCAGCGCCACGAAAAACGATGCCGACGACGGCGGCTGGGTCACCAACGGCGCCGGCTTCAGCTTTCATCACCGCTACGGCGCGGGCCTCGTCAACGCCCAGGCAGCCATCACCATGGCCCAGGGCTGGACGAATCTTCCGCCCCGTCAAACCCGCACCCTCAGCGCCCCGTCGCTGAACCTTGCCATTCCCGACGGTGGCCAGGCCGGCCTCACCCAGGCCTTCACGGTCGAGACCGCCGACAACCTCCGTCTTGAGCATGTCACCGTCAGCGTCAAGGCCACCCACCCTTACCGCGGCCAGCTCGAATGGTGGCTCACCTCGCCCAGCGGCGTCAGCGTCCGCCTCGCACGCGCCCGCGACAATGACACCGGCGCCGACCTCGACTGGACCTTCATGACCACCCACTTCTGGGGCGAACGCTCCGAAGGCTTCTGGAGGCTTCAGGTCTATGACAACAACCTTGCCGACGCAGGCACCCTCAACGAGGCCGCCATCACCTTCCACGGCACGCCTCCCACAGGCGGACTGCCCGCCCCCGTCATCACCTCGAACCTGATCATCGTCGGCCGCGAAGGCGCGGAAATGCAGCACCAGGTCACCGCCTCGAACGCCGCGACCAGCTTCGGCGCTCTCGGCCTTCCCGCCGGCGTCTCCATCAACACCAGCACCGGCGCACTCTTCGGCACGCCCGCCACCACCGGCCCTCATTACGGCCTGGTCTTCGCCGCCAACACCACCGGCACGACGGTGGAAAACGCCGTCTTCTTCGTGCTGCCCGCCGACCCCGCCCTCTCCGACGCCGTCGAGCAGCCGACCGACCTGAAAATCGTTCCTTTTGGTTACGCCAACTGGTTCAGCCAGCCCGCCATCTCCCACGACGGCGTCGATGCCGCGCAGAGCGGCACCCTCGGCCATGATGAATACAGCGGCGTCGAGTTCACCGCCGTCGGCCCCGTCCAGCTCGGCTTCCGCTGGAAGGTCTCCTCCGAGCAGGGCTACGACTACCTCGTCCTCGCGGTGGACGGTTATGTGAAGGCCTACATCACCGGCGAGGTGGACTGGACCCAGGTCACCCAGGACATCGGCCCCGGCACCCACAACATCGACATCTACTACCTCAAGGACGAGGCCGTGTCGGAGGGCCTGGACGCAGGCTGGGTCGATGAACTCACGCTCACTCCCATCACCTCCGCCCCCGTCGTCACCAGCGGCACTGTCCTTGCCTATGAAAACACGGCCCTCCGCCACCAGGTCGAGGCCAGCAACGCCCCAACCAGTTATCAGGCAACCGGCCTGCCCGCCGGACTCCAGATCTCCCCCGCCACCGGCCTCATCTACGGCAGCACCTCCGTCACCGGCACCCACAATGTGCTCATCGAGGCCGCCAACGACTTCGGCATCGGCTCCGCCACGCTGACCCTCGTCGTCGGCTCCCTCGCCGAGGGCCTGGCCGCCGCCCTCGACGCGCCCGCGCAGGTCATCGCCTCCTCCGGCGACCTCCCCTGGATCCCCCAGTCGCTTTATTCCAGCGACGGCATCGACGCCGCACGCAGCGCCGCCATCAGCGACCTACAGTCCAGCGTCATGAGCACCCAGGTCACCGGCCCCGCCAGGGTCAGCTTCTACTGGGGCGTCTCCTCGGAGGCCGACTTCGACTACCTCCGCTTTTCCATCAACGATGCCGAACAGGCCGCGATCAGCGGCGAAGTCGGCTGGACCTTGCGTGAACTCACGCTGCCGGCGGGCGTCCACACGCTGAAGTGGTCCTTCATCAAGGATGAGTTTGTCCGCAGCGGCCTCGACTCCGGGTTCGTTGACCGCCTGCATGTGAATCCCGACGCCGACCTCGACGGCTTTTATGCCGATGACGAAGCCCTCTTCGGCACCAGCGACCAGGATGGCAGCGCGATGCCAAGGTCCGTCCTTTTCAACAGCGGCGGCCAGATGTCGCTGCAGTTTCCCAGCGTCGCCGGCAGGTCTTACGTGATCCAGCAGAGCATCGATGACATGAAGACCTGGACCACGGCGGACACTGTCCAGGCCACGCAGGGCGTGACCACCTGGATGGACTCAAGTTCTCAGGCGACGGGGCGCAAATTTTACCGCGTCCTGAGCCCCTGAATGCCGTTTTTGGCTTAACTCAAGGTTACGCCAAGGTCACGATTTGCAGCATCCTGAACATTGAAGAGGGATCACAAGGTGTTAGTGAAGGCATCAACCGTGATGCACCTTCGTTTACTACCCACAGCTGTCGCCGCCTCGTTTTTTCTTAGTTCTGCGATGGCCGATCCGGCCATCGAATCCCTGGTGGGTTTTGAAATGGGCCCCGCGACTCCGGGGGGTGCCCCTCTCTACCTTCACCCGAACGGCAGTTTCTACGCCACCAGCAGCACCGGCGGAGCCTTTGGGTATTTCAATTCTCCCAACACCCGCGTCGGCTACGGCACCGTTTATCAGGTGACGCCTCAGGGCGAGGTCGGCGGCCTCAGCTTTGGCGGCGCTCTGGGCGAACTGCCGGGCGACACGCCCAACCCGGCCCTGGTGCCCAGCGCCGACGGCTGGCTCTGGGGCAGCACCACCAAGGGCAGCTTGTATGCCAGCAACGGCACCGTTTTCCGCGTGCATCCCGACACAGGAGCCTTCCAGACCATCTACCAGGTCTCAACCGGCAGCAACAACGCGGTCTCCAACCTGGTTCGCGACCCGGCCCTGGGCCTCATGTGGGGCACCGCTGGAGCGACCACCTTCAAGATCGACGAGCTCACCGGTGACTATTCTACCGGCGGCACGGCTCCGGCGGCGGCCACAGGCGAGGTCGATGACGGCGCAGGTTTCCTCTGGGGCATGACACAGACCGGCAATGGCACGGTTTACAAGAAGGAGATCGCCACCAGCAACGTCACCACCGTGGTGACCTTCAGCGGCACCTCCGGCAGCTTTCCCGGCACGGCTCCCATCGGTCCGCTGGTCCTGGAAAACGGCCATCTCTGGGGCGTCACCACCTCCGGGGGCACGGGCACCAGCCCGGGCTTCGGCACGGTCTTCAAGATCAAGATCTCCGACAGCACTTACTCCACCGTGCTGCGCTTCGGCAGCCTTACCGGAGCCAATGCGGGCATCCGCAATCCGGTCAACGGACTGGCCGGCGACGGCAAAGGTTCGCTCTGGGGCATCGCCAGCGCCGGAGGCGGCTCCACCGCCTGGTGGATCTACAAGATCAGCAGCACCGACGGCAGCCTCACCAAGGTTTCCGAATTTGGCCCCGGCACCAACAACAGCATCTACACCGCCCTCACCAACACCGCCGCAACCGCCGGACGTGTTCCTTACAGGGGCCTCAGCGGCAACGCCACCGACCCCTACCTCTGGGGCACCACCAGCGAAGGCGGCACCAAGGGCTGGGGCACGCTGTTCCGCTACAATCCTTCGACGAACCATTACCAGGTCATGGTGAATTTCACCGGCACCACCGCCGGCTTCCTCGGCGGCCGCGCCAACGGCCGTCTTCTCGTCGATGACGACGGCATCATCTGGGGCACCACCGAAATGGGCGGCTCCAATGGCACCACTGGCTACGGCACCGTCTTCAAATTCAACCCCTCCGCGCAGAGCTTCACCACCCTGCATTCCTTCAATCTCGGCGGCAACGGCGGCTTCCCCCGCTCCGGTCTGGTCGATGGTGGCGACGGCTTCCTCTGGGGCACCGCCAGCGCCTCGCCCAACGGCGTGATCTACAAGGTCAACAAGACCTCGGGCGCCATGACGGTCGCCCATGCCTTCCCTTCCAGCCCGACCTCGGAAGGCAGCACGCCTGAAGGCGATCTGCTTCCTGATGGCGAAGGCAACCTCTGGGGCACCACCATTTCCGGCGGCACCAGCAATAACGGCGTGCTCTTCAAGTTCAACACCGCCACCAGCACCTACACGGCCATGGTGAAGTTCACCGGCAGTGTCACCGGCGCCAATGCCGGCCGCCAGCCTTCCGGCCCGCTCGTCATGGATGATGACGGCGCCATCTGGGGCACCACCGTTTACACCGTCTTCAAGTACGTCCCCGCCACCTCCACCCTGACCACTGTCTTCAGGAAGAACGAAGACGCCCTCGCGCTTCCGCTGACAGAAGTCTCGGTCGGCACGATCTCCAAAACCTCCGAGGGCAAGATCCGCTTCCTCGGCACCGAAGGCACCAAGGACCTCTCCGCACCCGTCAACACCTACCTCAGCCCCCGCGCCGTCATCTATGAAATCGATCCCGCCACCAGTGCCGTGACCAAGGTGCAAAGCCTGGCGGAAGGCATTGTCGGGCCCCAGACGGCGGCGGACTTCACTCCGGCCGGCGGCCTTTACGAGCACAACGACGGACGCTTCTACGGCCTCCTCAAATTCGGCGGAAAAACGGAAGATGGCTCGCCTGCTGGCGGCGGCATGATCTACCGCGTCAGCGGTGGCCCGACGGCGATGACCCAGCCCTTCAGCTCATCCAACCTTGCCTTCAACACCCTCGTCTCCCTCAACACCGCCACCCTTCGTGGTTATGCCAACCCCAACGGCAACGACATCACCTGCAGCTTCGAATGGGGCCCGACCAGCGCCCTCGGCAACGAGGTCTCCGCCTCCCTCACCAGCGGCTCCGGCGGCACTGGCTACGTTGGCAGCATCTATTCCGCCTCGCTCACCAACCTCGCCCCCGAATCCACCTACTTCTACCGCATCCTCGCCCGCACGGCGACCGGTGACCCCGCTTATGGTCCGCTGCAGACCTTCAAGACCGGTACGCCAGTCCCCAGCGCCACCCCCGAGATCAGCGTGGAATCCCCCATCGGCCAGGTGCTGACAGAAGGCGGCACCGTCGATCTCGGCAGGCTCGAGGTCGGCCAGTCCTTCCGGCAGTCCGTCGCGGTGCGCAACCTCGGCACCTCCGAGCTCAACAACCTCGCCGCCTCCATCACCGGCGACGACGCGGATGACTTCGAAATCATCCAGCCGCTGGGCGCCGCCAGCCTCGCCTACTCGCCTCTGAGCACGGGCCTCCTCATCGCCTTCACCCCCACCGCCAACGGACCCCGCACCGCCACGCTCACCCTCACCAGCAATGACAGTGACGAGGCCAGCTTTGAAGTGATCCTTCAGGGCGAGGGCGTTGTGGAGCCTGAAATCGAGGTGCTCTCCCCTGCCTCCACCGCCCTCGAAAGCGGCGACTCCCACAGCTTCGGCACCCTGGCGGTCAACGCCCAGCTCACCCGTACCTTCACCATCCGCAACACCGGCAACACCGACCTACTGTCCGTCTTCACCAGCATCGACGGCCCGAACAGCACCGACTTCGAAATCACCGAGCTTCCCGCCACCTCCGTCGGCCCGGATGAAACCACCACCTTTGCCGTGACCTTCTCCCCCACGGCCAGCGGCCTGCGCAACGCCACCCTGGAAATCCTCAGCGATGACTCGGACGAAGGGTCCTTCTTCATCCAGCTCTCCGGCACCGGCGTCCTGGCGCCTGAAATCGAGGTGATGGACGACCTCCTCGACCTGGTCGATGGCGCGTCCACCCTCGACCTCGACAGCGTCAACACGGGCACCAGCATCGTCCGCACCGTCACGATCTTCAACTCCGGCAGCGCCGACCTCACCGGGCTCTCCGTCTCCATCACCGGCACCCACGCCTCCGACTTCACTCGCACCCAGCCGCCCGCCACCCTTCCCGTCGGCGAACAGGCCACCTTTGATGTCACCTTCACGCCCACCGCCGCCGGCACCCGCAACGCCAGCCTCCAGATCGCCAGCAATGACAGCGATGAAAACCCCTTCGACATCAGCCTGACCGGCTTCGGTGTCACCGCCCCCGAAATCGTCGTCGAATCCCCTCTCAACACCGCCCTGGAAGATGCGGTCTCCAGCCTCGACTTCGGCCAGGTCAACACCGGCACCACCAGCCAGAAAGCCGTGATCATCCGCAACTCCGGCACCGCCGCCCTCTCCGGACTCGCCGTTGCCATCACGGGTCCGGGCTCGGACAAGTTCAGCTTCACCGCCCTCTCTTCCACCACCCTGGCTCCCGGCGGCGCCACCGGCTTTGTCATCACCTTCACCCCCACCGCCGACGAGACCTCGGACGCCTCGCTCGAAATCACCAGCAATGACGAGGATGAGCCCGTGTTCGACGTCGCCCTCAGCGGCGTCGGTCATGTGCCTCAGGGCCCCTTCTTCGAAACCCAGCCCGACAGCGCATTGACGCTCCTGGGCCAGCCCGCAGGCTTCATCGCCAACGTCACCGGCGACCCCCTCATCACCTTCCAGTGGAAGAAGGTAGCCAAGCCGATTGCAGGCGCCATCAAGGATTTCTACATCATCCCCGCCTCCAAGACCTCCGATGTCGGCGAATACAGCCTCGTGGCCGACAACCCCGTCGGCGACCCGGTCACCTCCCGCATCGTGCACCTGGGCGTCATCACTCCGCTGGCCGGCACGAAGATCCTCAAGAAGGGCACGCCCCTCACCCTCGCCTGCACCGTGGCCTATCCAAAAGTGCCGGGTGTCACCGTGGGCTACCAGTGGCTGCGCGACGAGGCCGAGCTCGAGGATGGCGAGCAGCCCTCGGGCTCCATGATCTCCGGGTCCCTGACCGCGACCCTGAAGCTCACCAAGGCTGAAACCGACGACTCCGGCGTCTACACCTGCCGTGTCACCCTCAGCACGCCGGCCAATGACGCGGTGCTGACCCACGGGGACCTGCTGGTCGGCTTTGTCGATGCGGTTCCCGTGCTCGACCCCATCCCGCTTCCATCCTCGGCCTCCGTCAGTGAGTTCATCGACTACACCCTGACCGCCTCCAACTACCCGACCAGCTTCAGCGCCACCGGCCTGCCCAAAGGAATGGTTCTGAACACCAAGACCGGCCGGATCACCGGCCGCCCCACCGAGGCCAGCAAGCTCGACAAGGATGGCAACCCCATCCCCAGCAAGATCGTCGCCAAGGCCACCAACCCCTGGGGCACCAGCCTGCCCGAGGAGTTTGAAATGATCATCGAACCCCTGGACGGCACCCTGGTCGGCACCTTCAACGGCGTCGTCGCCCGCTCTCCCCACAGCAACTTCGGCATGGGCGGCCATGTGCAGATCACCGTCGCCAAGACCGGCGTCGTCTCGGGTTCCGCCACCCTCGCCGGACAAAAGCACAGCGTGGCCGGCGCCCTCGACATCACCCTTGGCAACGACCCCACCGCCCAGCTCGTCGTCAAACGCACGCCCGCCACCCTCGGGGACCTGGTCCTCAACCTCAACATCGTCACCGGCGGCGAACTCATGCAGGGTGTGCTTCACGATCCGCACATCAACAACCTCATGTCGGAAATCGCCCTCGGCAGCCCCGGTGAACCCGACCTGGTGAACGGCTCCATGTTCGATGTCCGCCTCAACACGCCCCGCGGCATTGTGCTTGATGACGAAGGCTACGGCTTCCTCGCCGACACCGGCAACCATGTGATCCGCTTCGTCGATCCCCTGGAGGGCGAGGTCTTCACCTTCGTCGGCGGCGCCGCCGCAGGTTCCGCCGATGGCACCGGCACGGCCGCCTTCTTCAACGGCCCTGAAGGCATGGCCCTGGACAAAAACGGCAACCTCTTCGTCGCCGACACCGGCAACGCGACCATCCGCAAGGTCACGCCCGAAGGCCTGGTCACCACCTTCGCAGGCAGCCCCGGCCAGTTCGGAACCCTCAACGGCACGGGCACCGCCGCCCGCTTCAAGGCTCCCTGCGCCCTCTGCTTCGACCCCGCCGGCATCCTCTATGTCGTGGACCGCGGCAGCCACACCCTCCGCAAGATCACCCCGGCCGGTGTTGTCACCACCCTGGCGGGCAAGGCCGACATCCCCGGCTTCAAGGACGGCAGCGGCACCAGCGCCCAGTTCAACACGCCCCAAGGCATCGCCTACGACCCCGTGCTCAAGGCCCTCTTTGTCACCGACGCGCTCAACAAGGTGATCCGCAAGGTCAGCCTCTCCGGCGCCACCTCCACCTACGCCGGCTCCCCGGGCGTGGAGGGCTACGATGACGGCCTGCTGGCCAATGCGCGCTTCATGAATCCGCTCGGCATCGTCTCCTGCGGCAACGGCACCCTGCTCGTCGGCGACTACCTGATCCGGCAGATCGGCGGCAGTGGCATCGTCAGCACGATCTCCGAGGAAATCGACTCGGTGGACAACCTCGACCGCCCCATCGCCCTGGCCTGGAACGAGGACGAGGAATCCGTGCTCGCCATTCACGACCAGCTCCACATCGTCGTCGGCTACAACCCGTTTGCAGCCTCCGAGGACGCCACCTTCGACGCCCGCCGCAACACCTGGCACAGCGGCAACCCCGCTCCGGAGGAGGCCCAGGGCCTGTTCAACGCCGTGATGAGCAACCCCGAATCGGGGGAGGTGGACCTCCCCCACGGCGATGGTTATGCCCAGGTCACCATTGGCAAGCTCGGCACCGCCGCCTGGACCGGCAGGACCGCCGACGGCACCGCCTTCACCTTCGGCACCTTCATCGGCGACAACTTCAGCATTCCCCTGCATGCCATGCTCTACAAAAACACCGGCAGCCTCCAGGGCACCTGCTTCATCGACCCCTCCACCGGCGACCTCGTCAACGACATCCAGCCGACCTTCGACTGGTACAAGATCGCCCAGCCCCTGGCCTCCACCGACCGCAGCTACAAGGCCGGCTTCCAGCCGCACGGGCTTGAGCTCTTCGGCGGCCGCTACGTGCCTAACAATCTCCATGACTACCTCGGCCTCACCGACAGCACCGCCGACTTTGAGCTCGACTTCGCCGACTCCCTCATCAGCGGCTTCCAGCAGCCCTTCACCCTCACCGCCCCCAACACGGTCCAGACGACCTCGCCGCAGCACTCGCTGACCTTCAAGATCGATCCCAAGACCGGCATCTTCTCCGGCGGCTTCAAGCAGCGCTCGCCCTCCTATGCCGTGCCCTTCCAGGGACTGCTCATCAACTACTCCGCCGGCGGCGACATCAGCGGCCACGGCCACTACCTGCTGCCTGCCTCCGGCGCCAAGGACGCCCCCATCAGCTCCTCGCACGTCAGGCTGCAGCAGGTCTTCGGCCCCTGATTTCCCGCAGGCCGATCCCCGCGCCAGCGACGGGGCGCGGATTTCCAAATCCGCAGCAACCCAGTTCGCCCCTGCGCTTCAAAACTCCCTCACGCCTGCTTCACCCGATGAAGGGCCCGGCTTCTCCGAAGGAAGCGTGTGCCTGTGCCAGACATCCCCTGCGCTCGTGCCAGCTGCGGAATCGGAGTTCCGCGCTCCGCTGAGGCATCCCCCCCCGAGATATGGTCAGGGGCAAGAGTGAAAATGGAGATTTTTCAGGCTTGGAGTTTGGCGAAGTTGGGGACAAAAGGCGTGTCGTGCTTGAGCACGCCGAAGGCCACCCGGATGATCTTGTGCATGATGGCTCCCAGCGCGCACATCTTCGCCTTGCCACGTTCCACGAAGGCCATGTAGGTCGCGTGGAAGGCGTTGGTCTTGCGCTTCACCGCCTGCAAGGCCGCCATGTAGAGCATCTTGCGCAAGAGCGCGCTGCCTTCCTTGGTCATGCGCCCTTTGCGCCACACGCTGGTGCCTGACTGGGCCAGGGCGGGCGTCAGTCCGGCGAAGGCCGCGACATCACGCGCCCGGGTAAATGCGCTGATCTGCGGTATCTCCGCCAGGATGGTCACCGCGACCTTGAAGCCCACACCATCAATGCTGCACAGCAGGCGCACGCTTCTCTCCAGCGCCGAGTGTTTGAGCACATGCGCCTGGATGTCGTTGTCCAGCTGGAGGATCTCGCCCTTGAGGATCTTGATCTGGCGCTGGAGCGAGGCGGCGACGACCTTGCTGAGGCTCTTCTCCTGACGGTTGCGCTCGGCCTGCAGGCTGTCCATGACCTGGGCACGACGGCGGGCCAGCGCCTGCAGATCAGCAACCGCCTGGGCAGGCGGCAGCCAGGGCTTGAGCTCATCGCTGGCCTTGAGGAACGCGGCGATGATGACCGCATCGGTGGCATCGGTTTTGACACGACGCCCCTGGCTGCGTGCATAGTTTTTGACACGCAGGGCATTGATGAGGAACACGCGGTGGCCTTGAGCGTGCAGGTGCCAGAGCAGCAGGGCGCCATAGGGGCCGGTGGACTCAAGTCCGGCGCAGGTCTGGGTGGCGTGGTGCTTGGCCAGCCAGGCGTCGAGCTGGGCGAAGCCATCGACGTTGTTGGGGATCTTGGCACTGTGGGTTCGGCCCTCAGGCATGCAGAGATGCACATCGAGGGTGAGCTTGCTGACATCAATGCCGAGACGTGGCAAAGAGGCCGATGAAGAGGAGGAGTTCATGGCGGATATGGGCAGGAGTTCGAGTTGGCTTGGGCGGAGCGGACGAGGCGGTGGGAAGAACCGGCGCGAGTTCGAGCTTGTCTGCGGGCTGCCATGGGGGAGAATGGGCCCTGGATATGGTTCGGCTTCAGGCCGGGCATGGGACAGACACCCGCGCCAATCTCGATCCAGGATCGTGAGTCCTGCGCCGGAGGGCGGTCTGCGGGTGTCTGCTCCCACTTCCGAGTCCGTGAGCCATCGCTAACGCGATGGCTTCATCTCTTCAAGGAGAGGGGGAATGTTGAGACAAGCCGGAGGCT
>JBIIRD010000115.1:0-11568 GCA_044341745.1 Prosthecobacter sp.
CACGCTCACCCCCTCTTGCAGGGTCAGGAACGAGGGAGCCTCGGGAGAATTTGTGTCGGGATCAGGCACCAAGGAAGCGTCCTGCCCGGCGGCACCCAGCTGATAGACCACCCTAGCTCCTGGCACAGGGGATGTCAGCTGAACCTGCATTGCAGCGGAGTAGATGCCACCGCGCAGGCTTGGAACAGGCACAGCGAGCTTACGCGAGGACATCAACGCGTATCGCTCATGCACATACCGGCTCAGCTGATCCACCTCCACCTGCGACAAACCGTCATTGAAGACCCAGAGTTCAGCGACATCCGCGTCCAGGAAGAGGGCGGGAGTGAGATTGCTGCCAAGGTAAAAGGACGAGGAGGCGTCCGCAATTGGAGTGCCTGCGGCATCCGCAGCGGCAGCATTCCCTTGAAGGTAAAGCCGGCGCTGGGTCGCATCCTGCACGCCACCGACGAACTTCACCCCCTGGTCCAGTTCCCCGCCCAGCGGCTGCACCGTGTAGGTGGACTGGCCTGAATTCGTCAGGAACCTGAAGGGAGTGGTCAACGCCGCGTTCGTCATGCGCAGGCTGAAGCCCCTGGGTCCAGTGACATCATACTTCTCAGCGATGACTGATTCACCCGTGTTCGTCCTCGCACTGCGTTTTAAAACGGCAAAGACACTGGATCTCGGACCATTGAGCCCGGGGTGGCTGCCTTTGAGGTAGGTCTTTGCAGACGGGACATTCTCAAAGCGCAGGGCCGGTATGCCGTTAAACCCAGGCTGGAGAAGAACCACCGTTGGATGGCTGCGCACGGCGGGAACCGTGCCAGGGATGGCTTGCGTGAGATGATGTCCATACCCGGACAGGTCATCCCACTGACGAACGACCTGCATGCCGCCCAACAGGCTCGTTCTAACACCGGCATCCGCACGCAGCCAGAGCCTGATCTTGGCCTTGAGATCCGTCGGAATCTGTTCCGCAGCCGGATCAATCACCACGTCAACCCTGCTTTCCGGACTGTTCACATACCCTGGCTTGCTGCAAGTGGCCACGATCTCCGCCCTGAATGCCTGATCGCCAGCCCCCGATGGAGGTGCAACCGTCACAGTGGCGACAGATCCGTCCGCCTGCACCGGCACGCCGTTGACTGAGCAGTTCAGGACTGCTCCTTCAGGGGCGGTCACTGTCACCACCTGAGGCTCATTGAAGATGCCACCGTTCGGGGAGATGGTGGGCGCTGCCAGCGGCTTCTGAAAGGCAAAATCGTATCTTCCGATCAGATAATCCTGAACCCTGGCCATCTCCTCTTCGTTGAGCTGGGCGTCATAAAGCAGGACCTCGGCAATCTCTGAGTGAAGGAAGCTGTCGTCACCCCCGGGTTGACTGCCCATCAGGATGCTGTCTGTCTGACCGGTTAAGTCAGCTGCAAAACTGTAAGCCATTCGCAGCTCTCCATTGCCAGCAGCATTTGGCATGACCCTCAGTGGCTGCGCATCGTGGACATTGGCCGTGGTCAGGGTTGGTCGGCTGAAAATGCTGTTATTGGAGGCCGGAGCCACCATGGCATGCAGGACGACCGGCACACCGCCGCTGTAAACCGTCAACTGGATGCCACGATAATTGTCTGAATCGGTGGTGACTCCCGCCGGCCGGTCCCTGTAGGCAAGCATCCATCCCGAAGCCGCGCCGGAACGTTTCAGGAGAGTGCCCTCATTGGCGTCGTTTTTAGGCCAGCCAAGAGATCTGCTGACAACGAAAGCTGTCAAAGTCCCGCCGTTCATGGATGCAGGACTCGGCATCACCAGCCGCGGCCCCTCGCTCCCCGTGTAGTTCACAGGGGAAACTGCGGACCTGGTGAAGTTGATCACATCGACAGCGCGTGCCGGATCCGTGCGGAAGGCGGTGCTCTTCAGCCACCTGGGTTGCAACACCGCAGGAGCCTGGGCCACATAACCATTTCCAGACTGATCCATCCATGATGTGACACGCAGATCACCACCCACAGGGTTTGAACTGACCCCCTGATCAGCGCGCAGCCAGACTGCAAGGTTTTCCCTCGGCAATTGGGATACCGAAGGCTCAATCCGAAAGTGGAACCTGCGCACGGCTGATGCATCAAAGCCCGCCTTTTCAGCCCTGGTTTCCAGGATGACCTCACCCGTGGATGAAATGGGAAAGGGATCGTCGTAAGTCAGCCAGTCTCCAGCATCCTCTCCCTGAACATAATGTCGATACCGGATCGTCACCCCCGGTTCGGCATGACTGAGAGTGAAGCGTTGTTGCGGCGGCCAGATGCCGCTTCCAGGCTGCGCCGAAACCATCGGCAGGTCAGGCTTGTCAGCCACAGGCAGGCTGTAACGCTCCACCAGACTTGCCTCCAGCCGGTTCATCTCCGCCACAGGCAGGGGCTTGTCGTAAATCAACAGCTCGACAAGCCTGCCCTTGAAAGGAGCGGAAACGCTGCTGCTGGACCTCCTCGCGCCCAGAGCAAAATCCAGTGCGGACGAATTGGCGGTCACCGTGGCGGCATTCTCTCCCCCGTAAGCCCTGTCCACGCTGACTTGATGAGTTTTGACGGGTGCTCCGCCCGGCGTGTGTTTGATCCGCTGCGTCAGCAGGTGATATCCGTTTCCAAGGGAATAAGGGGTGACTGCAGAAAGGGCGGCTGTGCTTTCGTGCAGCATCTGCGACCTCAGCCGCGAAGAGCTCGTGGCATGGTCGAGCTGAAGCAGAAAGCCTGCGCTGGCAGCTGATGTCGCGGTAGCATTGCTGAGTTCAAACAGTGTTCCAAGCCCGGACGTTCCCTCATCCCTGATCACAGCGATCACCATCAGGTCGTTGTCCGGAAGTGCTCCGAGCCTGAAGGCCGGATCCGCTGGTTTCAACCGCCCCATGGCAGCCTCGCCTTCAAAACGGACAGCGGCGGGTTCGTGATCGGAGGCTGGCACAAAAGTCGGGCGGCTTCCCTGGTCTGCCACCAGATGATTTTGAGCCCCCGACTGATCCTCCCAACCGGCAACCCCCAGGTCATTGGACAGAGTAAACTGCTGGAGGTCGGCACCGGCACGCAGCCACAGTTTCAAACCCTCCCGAGACACATCGGCCGTCCCTGGATCAATTCGAAGAGTTCGCCTCAAAGGATTTGCCTCGGTGTAACTGGATTGAAATCCTTCCTTCGCAGCCCAGACTTCAAATTGGTACGTTTGAGATAACGGCATGTTTTTCCCGACACTGACCGAGACATCCCCCGTCCGAGTCTGCCATTGAGACCAGCCATTGCCATCGCCAGCATTCATGCGGTAATGGATCTCCGCCGCATCCCCTGTGGCGAAGACAGCATTCATCGGTCCCGGGTAGGTGCCGGTGGCGGTGGCTGTCAGGTTGAGCACTGGCCGAAGATCTGGAGCATAGCGCCCAGCCAGATAAGCCTCCACCTCACGCACCTCCCTGGCGGTCAACGCACGCCCATAAAGCAGGATCTCCGCGATCTCCCCTTTGAAAAACTCGGACGTGCCGGCATGCGACCCCAGCCACAAGTCGGCGGCGGAGTCCGCCGCTAAAGGTGCGTCAGGCGAATGGACGCTTTGAAGTTCGAAGCCGTTGATGCGCAGCCATCGGTCTGTCGTGCTGCCTCTTGCCGACAACAAATTCCAGGCCGGACTGGCCGAAAGATAACGGATCGGGCTCGTCGTCGAAGACTGCCCGGCTCCAATGCCCCCAGCCGTGGTCATCCGTGACTGCCAGGCGACCAGGGCCGAACCTGAGGGTGACTTCTGAACACCGAAGTAGTAGCCATTGCTGTTCGCTGAAGTTCTGGAGATCAGCCGCCCCATTCCCACGGCCGCCCC
This sequence comes from Prosthecobacter sp., assembly GCA_044341745.1. GTDB lineage: Bacteria > Verrucomicrobiota > Verrucomicrobiia > Verrucomicrobiales > Verrucomicrobiaceae > Prosthecobacter. Next base: position 3,829 of record JBIIRD010000115.1, read on the forward strand.
GGCTGAATGACGTCCTGCCACAAAAAGCGTGTAGGAGTTCAAATGGGGCGGCGAACCCGCTGCGGCAATTTTCAGGCAGGTGTTTGCAGCGTCTGGAAACAAGATCGCGGGCCTGCCATGTGAAGCAGAGGCTGTGAACGATGGCATTCTGGCGATCACGTTCTCCACCGCCTCGTAAATTGAGTCCGGAGCCTGGCTTTTCCAGGACATCACCTTGCCCGAGGCCAGAGTCACACCCCTGTCGGCCCGCAGCCAAAGCTTCAGCTCGGTCCTTGCCACCTGTTTGGTTTGTTCATCAATAAAGAAGCTTCGAATGACTTCAGGACTGTTGTCATGACCTGGCTTCTCCGCCCAGGCTTTGATGCTCACCGCACCCGTTGTCGAGGGTGTAAAAGGCCCCGAGTAAAGTGTCCTGGGTCCTCCATTGATTGAGTAATAGACCCAATACCCGGCAGGGATGACCAAGTTCACGAGGCCGGACTCTGTGCCCGTGAAAATGCCACCGTCACTCGTTCTTCCACCCAGGAGAATCGTGGGAGAGGGTGCGGCAGGCAAGGTCATAGCCTGAATGCCATACCTGGCCCGAAAGTACGCCTCCATCTCCCGGCGAGTCTCAAGGGCCATGCCTGCATTCGCAGGTGAGTTTTGATACATGATGATCTCGGCAATTTCCCCGGTGAAGGGATGAATGGCGCTGGCGGGCGGACTGGCGGCGGTGGAAGCCACATGCTGGCCGACATACAGGGCCGCAGTGTTTGGCAGCAAGGTCGCCGATGTCGCCAGCGTCGTGGACGCAGGATTGGCACCGTCCACAAGCAAGCTGAGTGATGCTGCGTTCCTGAATTCGCCGGAGATCAGGTGCGGCTGGTTGAAGGAGGGTGGAATCAGGGGGGACGCCCAGGTTTTGGATGCGCTCATCACCCGAAATCGTGACACTCCAGATTGGAACCCCAGAAAATAACCGTTGGTGTCGGCCGTGCTTTTTGAAATCAGGGCTGCATTGATCGGAATTTGCCCCTGGGGCCATCTCGCAACCACAAAGACACTGAGCCCCTGGGGGCTGAGCGTTTGATGGTTGGTCACGCTCATGAACTTTCGAGCCGCAATGCCTGGAAGGCCCTGGTTGGCAAACTTCAGGGCCGGCCTGCCGCCGATGGCGTCAAAAATCAGCTGCGGACGGTTGTCATTGGCCGGGGAGGCTCCAGCGCTGGACACGGCATCGTTTGCATAGCCGGACTGGTCCTCCCAAAAGGACACCCTGCCCCCGGCGTCGTAAACGACGTTCCAGTCAGAACGAAGCCAGAGCTTCATCGTCGAGGTCACCGCACCCACAACCACCCGCTGTGGCACGCAGGGAATGGCCTGAAACCAGTCGAAGGCCACTTGGGCCAGAACGGAAGGCTCCTGGCTGCAGACGCATAATCCTGTGAGCAATGGAGCTGAGAGCGACGCAGGAGTTAGACCATACACAGCAGAACCGACAAGCTGCCAGTTGACGCCATCGGCCGACTGGTAACCCGCAACAAAATATCCGTCTCGTTTCAGCTTCAGCCGGCAATGAGTCTGCCCGCCGGGCACATCTCCCAGGGACTGCGATGCCACTGCACCGGCAGAAGTGCGCCACTTGAAGAAAACCTCCCCCCCGGCATTCACTGTCAACGCAGCAAAGGCAGCCCCCTCCTGCGAGTTTTCTCGAAGCATCAGTCCCCCTTGTGCTCCAGAAGGTCCTTGAAACGAGACCAGGTTCACCCGGACTTCGACTTCGATGTTTCCACCCATCAACTGCTGGCTGGTCAAGAAGTGAAAACTGTCTGCAACACCTCCAATTTGACGCCCACCTCCCTGAAGGTTCATCACAGGGCTGACAACAGCAGGAACACCCGCACGCACAGCGTCGGCGGACACGCCGATGTTCATGGACTCCCAGTTTTGTGCAAACAAGTCAGTCGAGGCTGAATGAATCAGCAGACCGGCTGACATCCAGAAAAGCAATTTCCTCAAACAATAGGTTAGACCAGTCTTCATGAAGCTCAAAAATCTTGGGCGAAATACAAGAATTTTGCGCACCCATAAATATGTTCATTATTTTGTTTAAGAATTAACATGAACCCTCAGGAAAACCAACCCTGCACAGCCATTGCTCCCTTCGCGCAGCCGCCCCTTTCCGCCCGGCATTTCCCTTCAACGCGCATCCGGCCAGCCCGAATCACGAACGATCTGGATGAGCTGGGGAGACTCCAGGGACAGCGGCTTGATGTGCGTGCCGACACGCTCCCGGACCCACCAGGCGCCCTCAGGATTTCCAGGCGGTGCAAAACGGTAGCGATAGACGCTCACCCGCACCCATCGGGGAGGCGCTTCCGGGAAAGGATTGTGCGCGAGCAGGCTCAGCGTGCGTGGGTCGTTGCGCAGCAGCTTCCAAAGGAAGTGAGGCAACCAGCCGTTCCGACCGGGCACCTTGGACCAGGGAAACCAGGCCGCCCAGTCCAGGCGGTAGTGGTAGGGAGTGATGATCACCGGCCTGCGCATCGGGTCGGTGGGCTTGGCCTTGAACTCGTACTCCCTCCACTCACTGAGCATTTCCGGCACGGAGTCCGAAGTCCCCTCGAACACCAGTTCAAACCGCTCCCGGTCGATGCTTCCAAAAGCCCCGTAAGTGTTGACCAGGTGCAGCCTGTCAAAGGAGCCGTTCATGGCCTGCTGATCGGTGAAGAACAGGTTTTTCACCGGTGCGATGCTGAGCCAGGCAACGACGCCCAGGAAAACCGCGGACAACGCCAGGTGCAGCCGTGAGCACGGCAGCTTTTCCACCGCCGAGGCGTCCGCCAGCACCGTGATGCGCCGGGGCAGCACCTTCCTCCAGAAGCTGTCGTCCAGGCAGGCGAGCGCCGGGATGAGTGTGAGCCAGTTGAGGAAGGAAAGGTTGCCCGTGGCGATCAGGACAACCATGAAGCCCGCCATCAGCAGGCCGGCGACATGGCGCGCATGTCGTCCGTAAAAGGCGAACCAGGGCGCGACCAGCTCCACCCCATGGTTGGTCAGCACGCCCGCCTGATGAAACCACTTCGGCGCGAAATGCAGCCAGCGGCTCAACGGATTGGGAACCGGCTGAGTTTCGTAATGGTAGCAGAGCGCGGTCAGGTCGCGCCAGCACTCATCCCCCCGAAGCTTGATCAGGCCGGCGCCGAGCATGATGCGCCAGATCAGCCAGCGGTACAGCCAGATCACCATGACCGGAGGCGCCCGGCGCGGGAATGGCCGGGGATCCAGCAGGGGGCATAACAGCACGCCAAGAAAGCCGGTCTCAAGAATCTGGATGTCCCAGCCATACTGCAGCCACTCCTGGCCGACGGGCAGCAGGCACAGGTAAAGGAACCACAGGGCCAGCATCATCAGGGCGTTGGCCAGCCCCAGCATCACCAGGGCGGAAAGCACCACGCCCGTCCAGGTCACGGCCAGGATCATCCCGTCCCCGCAGCCGAACCAGAAGATCGACGGCATTTCCAGGAACGCCGTCCAGGGGGAGCCGAAATGCTCCACCACTCGCCGAACAAAAAGGTCGGCGGGCAGCAGCCCGTCATGCCCGACGAGGGGAATGAACTGGAGGGCCGCCGAGAGGAAGGCAGCGAACCACACCAGGCCCGTGAGGCGGAGCAGGACAAAGCGCGTGAGCCGGTAGTCCTCCCCCGCCCTTTCAAGACGAACCAGGAGCCCGCCCATGAGCGTCACGGCGGCAACGGCCCCGGCTGCGGGCGGTCCAGGGAGAGGTTCGGTGTTCATGAAGTCCTTTTCGCCCAGGATTCAGCCCTTGCCCGCCGTCACGCATCGCCTGCCCAACCAACATTGGGTCAGGACTTGAACTCGGGGTAGAAGGGGTTGTGCTGCTTTTCCTCGCCCACCGTTGTCAGCGGACCATGGCCCGGGGCGACCACGGTTTCATCGGGCAGGGTGAAGATCTCCTTCCGGTTGGTGGCCAGGGCGTCCGCAAAGGAAACCATGCCGCCCCCCATCGAACTGGCGAAAAGGGCGTCGCCAACGACCGCCACGGGACGGGCCAGGCCGCGAATGACGTAGGTCGTCCCCCCTTTGGAATGCCCCCAGGTGGAGCGTGCCTCGATCGAGAGCGAGCCAAGCCTCCAGGTCGAGCCAGGCTCGAAGGACCGCGCCTCCGGATGCGGCTCCCTGGTGCTCACCAGAACTTCATCAGCACCCAGGGTGGCGATGTCCGCCACATGATCCGGATGGGTGTGGGTCAGGAACAGGAACTTCAGCTTCAGACCCAGTTCATCAAGCTTCCGGCGCATGGGCTCCGCCGTGGCGCCAGTATCAAAGGCGGCGGCCTCACGGGTCTCGGCATCCCAGACCAGGTAGGCGTTCACCGTCATGTCGTGGTAGGTCGTGTTGAACTGGGCAAGGCCGTCGAGCGCCACCGGCTGCGGTGTCCAGCCACCCTCGGCCATGGTGACCAGGGAAGGGCCATGCAGGCCCAGGGCCGCCGCCAGCTTCAGCAGCACGCCAGGGGTCTTGTCGCCGTTCTTCGCCGCCTCGACCTCCGCAGGGCTGACCCCGGCTTTTTCCGCCAGGGAATCCACGGTGTGGCCCAGGCCGCGCTGGGATTTGCCGACCACGTCATTGAAGAAATCTTCGAGGGGGATGCTCATGCCCGGCCATCCAAAAACAGCCCGCGCCTGGCGGCAAGCGCCAAATGGCGGTCATAAAATCAGTTTTCCGATTCAGGATTTCGCACTTAGATTTTCCCATGCTCGATATTTTCACCAACCCCTTCTACACCTTCTGCATGGGCCTGGGCCTCGGCGCCGTCTTCCTGGTCATGGCCGTTGTCAGCCATTGGAAGACCAAGGGAGAGTTCCGCCGCTACAAGACCCACCTGAGCGACAAGCTGGAGCTGGAGGCCCGCCAGATGCAGGAGACCAACAAGGAGAAGGCACGGCTTGCCTCGGAGAACGAAAGCCTGCGGGTGCAGATCGCCCGGCTGAACGAAAAACCTGACAACAAGCTCGGCCGTGAGCTTGAGGTTCTCGCCCGGGCCGAGAAGCACATGATGATCAACGCCCCCGGCTTTGCCCCGGCCTGGGAGCTGGCGAAGTCCTCCGCCCTTTCCCAGATCGAGGCCGAGGAGAAGGGCTCCTCCTTTCCCCAGAAGATCTTCCGCAAGCTGATCGGCTCCGGCACCACCGGAAACAGCAGTCAGCCGCTGCCGGAAAACGCCACCTCCGGCGGCAAATCCGGCTCGGCCGCCGCCTGACCTCCTGTTCTCCCCCTGCCGCCTCCCCATGCGCCCGGAGAAGGTCAAGTTCATGCTCCTGGCCGCCCAAATGCCCAGGGCCGTCAGCTTCTACCGGTCGGTGTTTGGTCTCGACAGCCTCTTCGTGAGCGAGTTCTGGAGCGAACTGGCCTTCGGCACCGCCATCATCGCCTTTCACGGCGGCCATGACGGATCGCCCAATCCCACCGGGCTGAGCTTCCAGTTTGAGGATGTGTTTGCAGCCGTGGACCTCATCGAGAAGCACGGGGGGACGGTCCTGGAAATACCCAACCAAAGGGAGGGCGAGCCCATTCTTCTGGGCCGCTACCGCGACCCGGAGGGCAACGAAGGCTTCATCACCCAATACGTGGGCTAAGAAACGACCGGACAATTTCGTTGCACGATCCGACGGCTTCGGACGTATCAGACAGCAATCTGCGCTCCTGTGGGAATAAATCTCCGCAGGATGCGTCTGACATGGCCGTCTGAACCGCGGCCCCAAATCAACAAACCAAACATCCAAACCTACCATGAAGAAACTGCTCACCCTTGCGCTCGCCCTCGTCGCCGCCTCCGGCTTCGCCGCCGAGTTCCCTGACATCAGCATCGCCGACCTCAAGACCGCCATCGCTGACAAGAAGGTCGTCGTCATCGACGTCAACGGCTCCTCCTCCTACTCCGCCGGTCATGTTCCGGGCGCCATCGACTTCGCCTCCAAGGGCGCGGACCTCGCCAGCGCCCTGCCTGCCGACAAGAACACCCTCGTGGTGGCCTATTGCGGCGGCCCCAGCTGCTCCGCCTACAAGAAGGCCGCCAACAAGGCCGCCGAACTTGGCTACACCAACGTGAAGCACCTCTCCGCCGGCATCTCCGGCTGGAAGAAGGCTGGTGAAACCCTCGAGAAGTAAGCCTCTGCCTGAAGGCCGGGATGCTGGACAAAATCCTCATCCCGGCTTTTTTGCGCCCTCCCCCCCACCCAGAATGAAACATCTTCTCCGCACCCTCGCCCTCACGCTGACCGCAGCCAGCCTCTCCCTGGCCGCCGATGACAAAAAGCCCGTCACCTATGAAGGGAAGATCACCGGCGTGGTCTGCGTCTCCTGCAAGGAGCACGTCGCAGGCGCCCTCAAGCAGCGCCTGCCCGACATCATCAGCGTCGATGTGAAGCCCGGTGAGACGCCCGAGGCGGAGGAGAAGAAGCTCATCATCGTGGCCGGAGGCGGCGGCATCACCAAGGAGTCGGCCATCGAGGCCCTCGGCACCTACGCCAAGAACTACACGATCACCAGCCTGAGCCGGAAGGACTGAGGCCGGCCTTCAACCGCATTTCATCTCGAAGGATGACCCGGTCAGCGGGTCATCCTTTTTGTCTGGCCTCTGGATCATCCCGACTTCCTGGGATCAGAGGTCGGCGCACTGCAGGTGCGATTCGTCCTGACGCCCGGCAGCATAAGCCTTGGCCACCAAGGCCTGGGAATCCTCGCTCATCGCCTTCTGGTCCTTGCGGCCTGAGGCATAGGATTCAAAAACATCGCGGATCTCGTCACGCACCCGGCGGAAGACCGCCATCTGCGCCTCCTCGTCCCCGGTCGCATGAGCAGGATCGTCAAAGCCCCAGTGATGTCGGTTCACCTGCCCAGGGAACATTGGGCAGGCCTGGTCGGCATTGCCGCAGACGGTGATGACCGTCTCCACCTCCTGGCCGAGGAATTCGTTGAGGTGCTTGGAGTGGTGGCCGCTGATGTCGATGCCGATCTCGGCCATCGCCCGGATGGCGAGCGGATGAACGTAGCCCGCAGGCTTTGAACCGGCGCTGGCCACCTGGAAACCGTCGCCCAGGGCTCGGCGCAGGATGCCTTCGGCAAGGTGGGAACGGCAGGAGTTGCCGGTGCAGAGAACGAGGATGGTGGGTGTCATGGGGGGCAGTTTGATGGCTCAGATTGCAGAAGATTCAGGGAGGCGAGGCGCAGCAGTGGTCCGGGGCCTGAAGGCTCCTCCGGCTGCCAGGGAAGGAGGATCGTCCGCCTGGCCAGACGGCCCGTGACTTCATCCATGTAACGGTGCTCGTTCCGTTCGCGCCGGCACAGCAAGGGGTCACGGGTTCCGCTTTGCAGCAGGCTTTGATTGATCACCCAGGCGAAAGGCTCGATGCGGGCACGGCGCAGGTCCTCCTGGAGGGCGGCCGCCTCATGAACCGGTGTGGCCTCGGGCAGGGTGACCAGAAGAATGCGCGTGTACTCCGGGTCACGCAGGCGCTCCAGCAGGTGCATGACCTCGTCGGGCTGGGTGCTGCGGGCCTGCCGCTCCAGTTCCCGCTGGTAGGCCTGGCTGGCGTCCAGAAGCAGGAGCGTGTGCCCCGTGGGGGCGGTGTCCAGAACCACAAAACGATCCCTTCCCCTGCCCACCTCCCGGGCAAAGGCACGAAACACAGCGATCTCCTCGGTGCAGGGCGAACGCAGGTCCTCTTCAAGCAG
>JBIIRD010000116.1:0-11522 GCA_044341745.1 Prosthecobacter sp.
GGTGCGAGGCGGAAGACGGGGGCGCGGCTGATGGCGGGCCTGTCGAGGGAGGAGAAGCTCTACTCGTTGCGCGACCTCAAAATCGACAAGGTCGGGTGAAGCATGGGGCGGGGACTGGCTTTGCCTGAGCGCCCGCCTTGCCAGTCACCATCGCAGCACACCTTGGAGAAGGCATGGTAATGAAGCCGGTCATGGTGCTTTCATGTCATGAGAGGACTCCGCATGAAATCCGTGGAGCGGTGATGCGTAATAGCGCTCGGTTCTGCCTCGTCCGCCTCATCTGCGGGGCAGGGCAATGCATTCTTATGTCCGAGCTTCCATCTTCACCCCGCCCTGCTCATCTCAGCTGCGCCCGCCTGGGGCTGGCATTGCTTCTTGCCAGCCTTCCCATGACAGCCATGGCCGACCCTGCCGGGCTCTGGGTGGCTGGAGGTGGCGGTGACAAAAACGACAAGACGCGCGCCGTCACCTTTGATCGTGAGGGCAATGTTTTCCTCGCGGGCGAGACCACGGACAGCGGTGTGTTTGGCGAACTCAAACGCGAAGGTCTGGGCGGCATGGATTTCTTCCTCGCGAAGGTGTCGAAAGACGGACGGTTCCTCTGGGTTCGCAGCCTTGGAGGAAGTCTGGTCGACCGTGGTTATGGCGTCGCGACTGACTCCGCCGGAAATGCCTATGTGACCGGGCATTTTCAAAGTGTTGATGCGACCTGGCAGGGTGGGGTGCTGGCCAACAAGGGGGATTATGATGTGTTCGTCGCCAAGTATTCCCCTCAGGGAGAACCTCTCTGGATCCGCACCGCAGGCGGCAAGGGATATGATTACGGACATGGCGTCGTCGTCGACAGCGCGGGTGATGTGGTGGTGACCGGAGCGGTGGCGGGGGAGGCTCAGTTTGACGGCACAACGGTCAATGCTGGCAGCACCAGTCGTCCGATTTTCTGCGCCAAGTATTCGAAGGAGGGGGATCTGCGCTGGGTCAAAACAACCGCAGGGAGTTTTTCAGGCAGCGGCCACGGCGTTGCTGTCGATGCCACGAATGCCATTTACATCGGAGGCAGCGGCGGCGGGAAGGGAAGCCTTGGAGGAAAGCCTTTGGAAATCACCGGCGGGCAGGCGGGTGTGGTGTTGAAGCTCACCCCGCAGGGCGATGCGGTGTGGACGGCCGCCATCGTCGGGCAGCCAAGCGCAGGCTTTCACGAAATTGCCGTTGATGGAACCGGGCGGGTGTGGTGCGCCGGCATGTACAAGGGCAGCCTCAAACTTGCTTCCGGCGAGGTCTCTTCAACGGGTGACAAGGACAATGACGGGTTCCTTGCCCACTTCTCGCCAGACGGGGTGTTCCAGTGGGCCCGGGTGGTCCAGGGACCGGCGACGGACTATTGCCTTGGCGTGGCCACGGACGGCGCTGGGCGCAGCTTTGTGACAGGTGAGTTTTCAGCGAAGGCGACATTTGCGGGGCGTTCGCTGGAGAGCCTTGGCGCCACGGACATCTTCACCGCCGCCCTGACCGAGGCGGGTGAGGTCGAATGGCTGCTGCCTTCTGGCGGGGCCAAGGGCGACAATGCCTACACCATGGCCTGGCATCCGTCGGGCAGGCTGGTGATCGCAGGCGCCTGCGTGGCTCCGGCCGACTTTGTCGGTAAGCCGATGTCGTCACCCGGAGGTGCCGAGGCCTATGGAGCCGTGCTGGTTCCTGCGAGATAGACGCGGTCTGCTCCGTTCGTGGTGGGCATGCGCCCCACATTCATCCCGGCTTTGCTGGTTCTTTGGTTAGGCGGAGCCGTTGCGGCGGCCTCACCGAACATCGTGCTCATCATCAGTGATGACCAGGGCTATCCAGACCTCGGCTGCCTCGGCGGCAAGCCGCTGATCACGCCGAGCCTTGACAGGCTGGCCGCCGAGGGCGTGCGGGGAACCAGCTTTTACGTCACGTGGCCGGCGTGCACGCCGTCGCGTGGCAGCGTGCTGACGGGCCGCTACCCCCAGCGCAACGGTCTTTACGACATGGTTCGCAATGACATGGTCAACTTCGGACACAGGTTCGACGCCGAGGAATATGCGGTGTCACCCGAGATGACCCTGGGCCTGGACGTGCGAGAGGTGACGATCGGGGACATGCTGAAAAAAGAAGGTTATGCCACCGGTTGCGTCGGCAAGTGGGACATGGGACAGGCCCGCCGCTACCTGCCGCTGCAGCGCGGCTTCGACTTTTTCTACGGGCACGGCAACAACGGCATCGACTACTACACCCATGAGCGATACGGCGTGCCCTCGATGTTCCGGGGCAACAACCGCACCCAGGAGGACAAGGGCGCGTATGTCACCGACGTTTTCAGGCGCGAGGCGCTGCGCTTCATCGGCGATCATGCCGGACGGCGCCCCTTTTTCCTCTACCTTGCCTTCAACGCCCCGCACAGCGCGTCCACCTTTGGCGAAGGGACCGTGGAGGGTTCCAAGAAGAAGGCGGAAGGCGTGCAGGCGCCGGAGAAATATGTCGCAAGGTATCGCGGCAGGGTGGAGGACGAAAAACTGGCCCGTTACTGCGGCGCCCTGACCTGCATGGACGAGGCGGTGGGCGCGGTCATGGAGGCGGTGGACAAGGCGGGGGTGAAGGAGGAGACCATGTTTCTTTTCCTGTCCGACAACGGTGGCAGCGGCAATGGTGGCAACGCCCCGCTCAAGGGCAGCAAAAGCACGATGTGGGAGGGCGGGCTGCGTGTGCCCTTCATCGCCCGCTGGCCCGGCAAACTGCCTGCGGGCAGGGTGACGGATGAGTTTCTGACATCCCTGGAGCTGGTGCCCACGCTTCTGGCTGCCGCCGGCGCCGAACCACCCCAGGGGGTGAAGCTCGATGGATTCGACATGTTGCCGGTGCTGCGGGGCGAGGTGAAGTCGCCCCGTCAGGAGATGTTCTGGCAGCGCCGTGGGGACAAGGCGGCGCGTTTTCAAAACTGGAAGTGGGTGGAGTCCGGCAAGGGGAGCGGACTTTATGACTTAAGCAGCGACCTCGGGGAAAAACACGATCTGTCGGCGGATAAACCCGAGTTGGTTAGGATGATGCAGGAAAAGTTTGCCATCTGGAGGCAGGAAATGGACGCTTCTGAACCCAGGGGGCCGTTCAGGGATTTTTAACCGTGGGTTCAGCCGATTTTGGGGTGGACTTGGCGGTTCTTGTGGATTTTGGGTCCGTCCTCTGGGAGGGGCCGTTGGTAGCGAAAAATTAACCAGACTTGCCTCCTGGAATCTGCTATGCTCAAGGCTTTCTCCGCCCATGTCTGACACTTCAGTTCCCGCCCAGCCCGCCATTTCCGAGTGGAAAGAAATCGTCGCCAAATTCCAGGTGCCCTCCGTTGCCCGGGCGACCTGGCAGATGGTCAACACCTTGGTGCCCTACATCCTCTGCTGGTACCTCATGTGGCGCAGCCTGGAGGTCTCCTACTGGCTGACGCTGGCCATCGCCCTGCTGGCGGGGCTGTTCCTGGTGCGTGCCTTCATCATCTTCCACGACTGCTGCCACGGCTCCTATTTCAGGTCAAAGCGGGCCAATGACATCGTCGGATTCATCACGGGCATGCTGACCTTCACCCCCTACGGTCACTGGCGCTGGCAGCACAACGTGCATCATGCCACGTCGGGTGACCTCGACCGCCGGGGCGAGGGCGACATCTGGACGATGACGGTTCAGGAGTACCTGGAGGCCTCACGCTGGAAAAAGTTCGCCTATCGCCTCGCGCGCAATCCCTTCGTTCTGTTTGTGATCGCCCCGCTCGCCCTGTTTCTGGTCTATCAGCGTTTTCCTTCCTCGGGAGCGAAGGGCAAGGACCGCAAGTCCGTCATGGCGATGAACATCGCCCTCGCCTTCATGGTTTCGGGCCTCTGCTGGCTGTTCGGCTGGAAGGCCTACCTGATGATGCAGCTGCCCGTCACCATGGTGGCCGGTGTCTCGGGCATCTGGATGTTTTATGTGCAGCACCAGTATGAGGACGTGTACTGGGAGCATCACGACAAGTGGAACTACACGACCGCCGCCCTCCATGGCAGCTCCTTTTACAAGCTGCCCCGCATCCTTCAGTGGTTCACCGGCAACATTGGTTATCACCATGTGCATCATCTGAGCTCCAAGATTCCGAACTACAATCTTGAGCGCTGCCACAACTCCCACCCCCTGTTCAGCTCCATCCAGCCGCTCACCTTCTGGAAAAGCCTCAAGTGCATCAACCTGCGCCTCTGGGATGAGGAGTCTCACCGTCTGGTGGGCTTTTCGCACCTGAAGAACCTGGGCTCTCGCCAGGCCCGGGGCTGACGGCTCTTCGAGGGTGATGATGAAGCTGTGCGGACTGCGTCTGTGGTCCCGTGGTTTCAACGCAGCATGTAGCCTGCCGCCAGGGCCTGGAAGCTTTGAGTCTGGGAGACGATCCATGACGCGTCGCGGCCCAGTTCGGCGGCCATGCGCCGGGCAACCGCCTCCGCAGATTCAGAGGCGGCCCTGGCATCCAGCAGCAGGGCGCGGGTGCGACGTGCCAGCACGTCCTCCACGGTGCGCGCCATCTCGTGCCGGACATGCCAGACGACTTCGGCATGAAGATGCTCCAGTGCGGGATGCAGCCTGTCGCCGAGCGAGGGGTCGGCATCAATGAGCGCCCGGATGCCTTCGGCGTCGCTGCCATAGCAGGCCAGATGATCCCCCGCGTCTCCTGCGTGTGCCGCTGATCCGTGGACGGCCAGGTTCTGGGTGACGCACAGGCGGTGGTCAAGCGCCCCGATCATCTCCGCGTGATCAATGACATCCTCCGCCATCCTGCGGTAGGTCGTCCATTTGCCGCCGGCGATGGTGATGAGGCCGGAGTCGGAGATGCTGATCAGATGGTCGCGTGAAAGCGCCGCTGTGCTGCCCGCCTCCGCCTTGATGAGCGGACGCAGTCCGGCGAAGACGCTGAGAACGTCGGCAGGAGCCGGATCACGGGTGAGGTAACGGCTGACCTGGGCGAAGATGAAGTCGATCTCCTCGTCCAGGGCCCTGGGCTCGAGCGATGCATTTCCCACGGGAGTGTCCGTGGTGCCCACCACGATGCGGCCATGCCAGGGGACGGCGAAAAGAACCCTGCCGTCATCGGTCTTTGGAATCATGATGGCGGTGTCGCCTGGAAGGAACTCCCGAGGCAGCACGAAGTGAATGCCCTGGCTGGGGCTGAGCATGGGCTGCGCTCCGGCCTCGTCCATGCGGCGTATGGAGTCGGCAAACACACCGGTGGCGTTGATGACGACACGGGCCCGGACATCGAACTCAAGGCCGCTCTCCTCGTCTCGCAGCTGCACGCCTGCCACATGGGCGCCCTCCTTGATCAGGCCGAGGCAGCGTGTGTGGTTCAGCACGGAGGCTCCCTTTCCCACCGCCGTCTGGGCGAGGTTGACGGCCAGGCGGGAGTCATCGAACTGCCCGTCGTGATAGATGACTCCGCCATTCAGGCCCTCGGGCTCGATGTTTGGCAGCAGGCCGATCACGTCCTCCCGCGTCAGCCAGCGGGAAGGCTCCAGACCGAGCCTGCCGGCGAGGCCGTCGTAGACCTTCATGCCGATGCCGTAGAAGGGCCCCTCCCACCAGTGATAGCTGGGGATGACAAAGGCCAGGCTGTGCACGAGGTGCGGGGCGTTGCGGACCAGCAGGCCCCGTTCGCGCAGCGCCTCCAGGACCAGCGACACATTGCCCTGCTTCAGGTAGCGCACGCCGCCATGGACGAGCTTGGTGCTCCTGCTGGAGGTGCCCTTGGCGAAGTCCGACTGCTCCACCAGCAGCACGGAATGTCCCCTGGAGGCCGCGTCCACTGCGGCGCCAAGTCCGGTCGCTCCGCCACCGATGATGACGATGTCAAAGACGGTCCCGCTGGTGGCGGCGGAGAGGCAGACGGCGCGGATCATGCACAAATCTAGCGGGCCGGGCCGCCTTTGATCAATCCCGAACCCGGGCGATGTCGGCCCTTATTCGGCAAGCTTGCGAAGCATGTCCAGCGCCTGCCTTTCAAAGAGCGCCTGCCACTCCGGCGCAACCAGCGTGTCGCAGTCCTCCTGGGCGTAGCCCTTGTTGAGCCTCTGCGCGACGGTGGGCGTGTAGAAGATGTAGCCGTTGGTGTAGCCGGAGACGAATGCCAGCGGGTCCTTGAAGGCCTTGCAGATCCCCAGGCCGACCTCGACGGTAAGCTCGCCCGGGAAGGTGACGAGCTTGAAGCCGCCGACACGAAGCCCGCAGACCTCGGCGTCCAGCGTGGCGGCCCCGGCCTCGCGCGTTTCGGCGAGGTGCTTCTTCAGCAGGGCGAGGTTGGTGTTGAGCCGCGTCAGGCGCTCCATGACCTCGATGTTCTTCAGGTAGGCCTCGACCAGGGCGCGGTTGTCTGCATCCAGCTTTGCAATCGCGTCGTCGCCGAGGGAGCGGTCATGCAGGTAGGACTGGGCGTGGTGGGAGGGGAAGTCCGGCGCCAGGCGTTGCTGGATGAGCAGGGGCAGGAAGGCCTTGAATCCGATGTTCGTGGGCCTGAGCGAGGCAAGAAGCGCTTTTTGTTCGGCTTCGATGGCGGTGAGGCGTTTCTCGTAGTCGGCGGCGCGGGGCAGGGAGAGGGTTGCATTACCGGCCTTCAGGACGGCGCCCGGCTTCGTTTCAAGCCTCCGGACGGCTGCGAGCACGCTGGCGCCGAGCATGGTTCCAAGCGGCTCCGCGTCGGCCGGGCGGGACACTTCCTTGTAGCGGACCGGGTTGATGTCGCCGCCGCAGCCCTGGAGGAAGAGCGCCACCGCGTTGTTGCCGAGCGCGCCCTCGATGACCTGGGAGGCAAAGCCTGGGAAATCCGCCGAACTTCCCATGCTGGGCGGGTTCATGATGGGATGGCAGGCGAACTGGTAGACGACGGCGAGCGGCGTGCCGTCTAGCCGGTCCAGGCGCAGGAGTCCCACGCGGGGGTCGATCGGTCCCACCGAGGCGATGTCCTCGTCGCGGGGCATGGCGTAGGCCCGGCGCATGTCCACCTCGCTGCCGTCCTTCATCTTCAGGCGGCGGTTTTCGCTGATGCGCCTTTCCTCGCAGCTGCCGGCGGCGGCCTTCACGGGCACCATGATCCGCGCGGCCTCCTCCACGGCCTGAATCACGAGGCTTGCGGCGTCGCCGCGCACAATGGCGTGGCAGTGGCTGGCGTTGATGATGACGTTTCCAGGGGCGATGCCCAGCCTGTTTTTCAGCTCCGTTCGGACGCTGGCCAGGAAGCCGTTGCCGATGCGGCCGATGCCGCCGATGGCCACGGCATCCACCCCGACAAGCACGACGGTGCTGTCGCCAGACCGCAGCACCAGGGCGCGGGCGTGGGCGGGGTCGTTGACGGGACCGGCGGTCCGGTCGGTGATGTCCACCCTGGCCGCGCCGGCGAGCAGTTCCTGAGCCTTCAGCGAGGCAGTAGAAGCCAGCAGGAGGATGGCGGGGAGCAGGAGCCGGGAAGGGGCGGGCGGGAATCTCATGACGGGTGATGCTACCTACGCCGTTCCCTCCGTGAAATGCGCAGGCGTCAGGTTGATTCGTGGTGGAATCCTTTGTCCTGGAAGAGCCCGGCTCCGGGTGCGTATCCTGCCTGTTGATCCCGTTCATGCGCCTTTTGCCTTTCCTCATCCTGAGCCTGCCCGCCATCGGCGGCGCGGTGGATTTTTCACGCGAGATTCGTCCCATCCTCTCGGAGAACTGCTTCTTCTGCCACGGGCCGGACGAAAAGAAGCGCGAGGCTGGGCTGCGTCTGGACGATGAGGCGGCGGCCAAGGCTGACAACGACGGAGTGATCGCGGTGGTGCCTGGCAAGCCTGAGAAAAGCGCGCTCATCCAGCGCATCCTGTCCCAGGATCCTGACGAGGTGATGCCGCCGCCGAAGCAGCACAAGGTGATCCCCTCCGCCCAGGTGGAGCTTTTGAAGGAGTGGATCCGCCAGGGGGCGGCCTGGGGCCGCCACTGGAGCTATGAGAAGGTGAGGCGTCCGGCCGTTCCCGCCATCGCCGGAGAAGCCGGCCACGGCGCGATTGACGCCTTCCTGGCGCAACGTCTTGCCCGGGAGGGGCTGAAGTTTTCACCTGAAGCCGATGCAGCAACCCTGGTTCGGCGGCTGGCTCTTGACCTCACCGGCCTGCCGCCCGCTGCGGAGGAGATGGAGGCGCTCGGCCGGGCGTCGTACGAGGCCGTGGTGGACCACTTTCTCGCCAGGCCGGCGTTTGGCGAGCACTGGGCCTCGTCGTGGCTTGACCTGGCCCGTTATGCGGACAGCTCCGGTTATCCCAGCGACCAGCCGCGTGAGATCTGGGCCTATCGTGACTGGGTCATCCGTGCGTTGAACAGCAACATGCCATTCGATCGTTTCACGCGTGAGCAGCTGGCCGGCGACCTGCTGCCGAATCCAACCGACGACCAGCTCATCGCGACCGCCTTTCATCGAAACACCATGACGCAGAACGAAGGGGGGACGAGCGACGAGGAGTTTCGCAACGCCGCCGTCATCGACCGTGTGAACACGACCTTTGCCGTCTGGATGGGAACCACGATGGCCTGCGCGCAGTGCCACACGCACAAGTATGACCCGATCACGATCCAGGAGTACTTCCAGGCCTATGCCTTCCTGAACCAGACCGCCGACGCCGACAAGAAGGATGAGTCGCCGCTGCACAGCTTTGAGACGGCGGAGATCCGTGCGCGGCGGAAGGAGCTGCAGGAAGGCATCGCGGCGCTGGAGTCAAAGTTTGCCAGTCCGGATGCGGGCTGGCTTGCGGGGCAGGCAGCCTGGGAGAAGGGTTTGCGCCAGGAACTGGCCTGGAAGGCGGTGAAGCCGATCAGCATTCAGTCGAAGTCGAAGCGTGCCGCCCGCACCGCAGACGACGGGCTTGTGACCTTTTCAGACAAGGCGGACACGGACCAGGTCACTGTGGAGCTGCCGGTGACGGTGCCGCTCATCAGCGCCCTCCGGCTTGAGACCCAGCCGTCCGCAGGCTTCGGCAACTTTGTGCTGACAGGCGTGAAGGCCGAGCTGGTGCCGCCGGCGGCGGGCGTGTCACCCCGGGCCCGGTTTGCGCGGCTGGAGCTGCCCGGGAAAAGGCGCATGCTTCAGCTGGCCGAAGTGCAGGTCTTCAGCGGTGGCGGCGTGGTGAGCCTCTACAAGCCGGCCAGACAGAGCAGCAATTACGCCAGCGCAGTGGCCGGCCTGGCCGTCGATGGCAACACGTCGGGTGATTACGCCAAGGGCAGTGTTTCCCACACCAGCGGCCAGGAGGACGACCCCTGGTGGGAGGTGGATCTCAAGGAGGAGCTGGCGGTGGAGAAGGTGCTGGTCTGGAACCGCACCGACGGCGGTGCCGCCATCGGCAGGCGGTTGGACGGCTTTCGGGTGGTGCTGCTCGACGCAAAGCGCCAGACCGTCTGGAAAAGCACGCCGCAGACCGCCCCGGAAAAGTCGGCGGAGGTGAAGATCGGCGGGCCGCTGACCCTGGGCTTCGGCGCCGCGCTGGCGGATCATGAGCAGCCCGGTTTCACCGCAGACTCGGTCCTGCGGGCGAAGGATGTCCGCAACAAGGGATGGGCGGTTGCTCCGCAGGCTGACAGGCCGCATTCGCTGACCCTGCTGGCAGCCACGCCGACCCTGGTTCCTCCGGGCTCAAGGCTGCGCGTGACCCTGGAGCAGAATTCCGAGTTCAAGAGCCACGTGTTAGGCAGCTTCCGGGTCCTGGCCACTGATGATGCCCGGGTTCAGGTGGTGACGGCGCTGCCCCGGGACGTTCTGGCGGCCGTCAACGCCGGGGCGGAGAGTCGCTCAGCCGAACAAACGATGCTTGTCACGCAACATTATGTCCGATCCGTGGCGAAGGAGAGCGCCGCCGAGCGCCGCAGGCTTGAGGAGCTGAAGAAGCAGCTCGAAGGCCTCAAGCCGGTCACCGTGCCGGTGATGAAGGAACTGGCCGGCAAGGAGCGGCGGGTGACCAAGGTCCAGCTGCGCGGCAACTGGCAGGCTCTTGGCGAGGAGGTGACGGAAGGCACGCCCGCCGCCTTCCACAAGCTGCCGAAGAACGCCCCCAAAAACCGTCTCACCCTGGCCGACTGGCTGGTGAGCCGTGACAATCCCCTCACGGCGCGTGTGCAGGTGAACCGGCTCTGGGAGATGATCTTTGGCGTGGGCATCGTGCGCACCAGCGAGGAGTTCGGCAGCCAGGGCGACCTGCCTTTTCATCCGGAGCTTCTCGACTGGCTGGCGGCGGAGTTCATGGAGTCCGGCTGGAACGTGAAGCACATGATCAAGCTCATGGTGATGAGCCGGGCCTACCGTCAGGCCAGCACCACGCCGCCGGCTCTGGCGGAGCTTGATCCTGACAACCGCCTGCTGGCGCGTGGACCGCGCTTCAGGCCCGGTGGCGAGGTGCTGCGCGACCAGGCCCTGGCGGTCAGCGGCCTGCTGAGTCCGAAGATGTTCGGGCCGGGGGTGCGCCCTGCGGCGCCCAACCTGGGGTTGAGCACCGCCTTTGGCCGCAGCAACGACTGGACCACCAGCGAGGGGGAGGACAGGCACCGGCGCAGCGTTTACACGGAAGTCCGCCGCAATGCGCCGTATGCGAGCTTCACCACCTTTGACGCCGGCAACCGCGAGGTCTGCATGATCCGCCGGAGCCGCACAAACACGCCGCTGCAGGCCTTCGTGACGCTCAACGACCCGGTGTTCATCGAGACGCACCAGGCCATGGCGCGGCGTCTGTTCAGGGAGGCGGGCGACACTGCGGGGCGTCTGCGGCTTCTGTTCAGGCTCTGTGTTTCCAGGGAGCCGGCCGCCAGGGAGATGGAGACGCTGTCCAGGCTTCACGATGAATCGCTGGCCGGCTATCGCCAGGACGCCGAAGCTGCTGCGAAGATGGCTGCGGACCCGCTGGGGCAGCCTTCCAGGGACGCAGACATCGCAGAGCTGGCCGCATGGACGACCGTGGCCAATGTGGTGATGAACCTGGATGAGTTCCTGATGAGGCGTTAGCAGGTCCGCACGTTCGTGGTCTGGCAAACGTGCTGCGACGGCGGGCTTTCTGCTGCTGCTTGAAAGCTGTGCCAAGGCCTGTCGGCCGGTGTCAGGATTCTGGTCAGGCCTGGCTACTTGCGTCGGTGACCGCCGATCTTGACCGCCGGAGGGGCGGCGCGCTGCTGGCCGATCTTGGGGCCGCCGCCATAGCGCTTGGCCCCAAATCCCTCCTTCTGAAGGGAGTCGCCGACGCTGCCCGCACGAAAGGTCGTGGCGGCCTCCATGCCCTTGTCGGCCACCATTCCGACGGTGCCGCCAACCTGTTCGCCGACTTCCTTGCCGATCTCCTTTCCCATCTGTTTGCCGATCTGGCCGCCGACTTCCTCGCCGATGGCGGTGCCGACTCCGGGCACGATGCTGCCGACCGCTGAACCGAGGGCCTTGCCGGTGGCTTCGCCGGCGACCTGGCCGATCTGGGCGCCGACTTCGCCTCCCATCTTTTCTCCGGCCTGCTGCA
>JBIIRD010000117.1:0-11474 GCA_044341745.1 Prosthecobacter sp.
CGTGGTGGCCGGGTATCCCAAGAAGGGCCTCATCTGGCATTTCCAGGGCAGCGGCAAGAGCCTGCTCATGGTCTTCGCCGCGCAGAAGCTGCGGATGCACCCGAGGCTGGGCAATCCCACGGTGCTGATCGTGGTGGACCGCATCGACCTCGACACACAAATCAGCGCCACCTTCAACGCAGCGGATGTCCCCAACATGGTGGGCGTGGGCGACCGAAAGGAACTGCAACGCCTAATCAATCAGGATGTCAGGAAGGTGCTCATCACCACCATCCACAAGTTTGGGGGAACGGAAGAAGGGGGGACCACGGAATACACAGAAAACACGGAAATGAAGGGATCAAAGCCTTCCGAGTATTCCGTGAATTCGGTGGTTAAAAAATCCGGTGCCTGGAATGAGCGCAAGAACATCATCGTGATGGTGGACGAAGCCCACCGCACGCAGGAGGGCGATCTGGGCCGCAAGATGAGAGAGGCCTTGCCCAATGCCTTCCTCTTTGGCCTGACCGGCACGCCCATCAACCGGGCGGACCGCAACACCTTCTGGGCCTTCGGCGCGGACGAGGACAGCGCGGGCTACCTGAGTCGCTATTCCTTCCAGGATTCCATCCGCGATAAGGCGACGCTGCCGCTGCATTTCGAAGCACCGACGGTGAAGCTCAAGATCGACAAAGCGGCCATCGACGAGGCTTTCAAGCAGATCACCGACGACATGAGCGAGCAGGATCGCGACGACCTCGCGAAACGCGCCGCCAAGATGGCCGTGCTGGTGAAGAACCCGGAGCGCGTGCGGGCCGTGGTGGAGCACATCGTGCAGCATTACCAGACCAAGGTGGAGCCGAACGGCTTCAAGGCGCAGGTGGTGTGCTTCGACCGCGAGTGCTGCGTGCTTTACAAGGCGGTGATGGATGAGATCGCCGGCCCCGAGGCCAGCGCCATCGTGATGAGCAGCGGCCAGAAGGACCCGCCCGCCTGGAGCGTCCACCTCCGCGACAAGGACGCCGAGGAGAAGCTGCTCGACCGCTTCCGCGATCCGGCGGACCCGCTGAAGTTTGTCATCGTGACCAGCAAGCTGCTCACCGGCTTCGACGCGCCGATCCTCCAGGCGATGTATCTCGACAAGCCGATGAAGGATCACAACCTCCTTCAAGCCATCTGCCGCGTGAACCGCACCTATATCCGGCAGTATTATTGAGGAGGAGGTGGCTTTAGCCGTCGGTCAATTGGAGTGGCCGAAACCCGCCGTTTGAAAAGAATCCTGCTGGAAAATGCTGCGAATATTTCGTTTATTGCGTATATTACTTTGGGCTTGGGGTCGCTGATTTGCCAGAGAAGCGGCCCTCTTTCCGCCCATACCCACCATGAAATCTGCCTCCAACCGCCTCGACCCGAGTGAGCTCAGTCCTGAGGACTTTCAGGAAGTGGAACGTCTCCTTGGCGAGGTGTTTGGCAGCCAGCAGCGGCCGGCGCTGGTGAATGCCGACGGAAAACGCTTGGAACTGCCGCAGCCCGTTTTCGACATGTTGGTGCATGTGCTCCGGTCCATCCGCGAGCGCCGTGCCGTCGTCATGATGCCGGAGGATGAGGCCTTCACCAGCCAGGCCGCCGCCGATTACCTGGGCATGTCGCGCCCGTTCCTCATCAGCCTGCTCGAAAAGGGGGAAATCCCCTTTCACTACGTTGGAAGCCACCGACGCATCGTGTTCAAGGATCTGCTCGCCTACGAACGGAAGCGAGACGCATCACGCCGGGAGGCGATGAGCAGCCAGACCAGGAAGGTGCTGGACGCGGGACTGGATGACGCAAGCTACACGGGCGAATGAAGGGGAAGCTGAGCCTCCCGATGCATGCCCGAACCGAGCCGTCGTCCGCGAGAAGGCCTCGCCGAATGGTGAACTAGCGGTCTTTCGGAGGCTCTGTCGAACGGGTTGAAAAGTCTGCTGCCGTCCGGAAGGTGTTCCAGTCACTCCTTGTGGCAAAATAAAAGTGCGACTTTAATTTCTAGTTGCGAGTTTAATTTAAAAGTCGCACTTTAATGCTGTGAATGACCTGGAATTTCAGCCAAAACTCGGAAACCGCCTCGGCTCCCGTGCGGATGCGTTGATCGGGCACAGTGTCTTTGAGGTCCTGGCCGATCTGCGGGATTTCCGTCACTTCCGCTCGACGCTCATGGGGTTGGCCAAAATCCTGACCGTGGACAACCGGTTTCACGGCATTCTGATCCTCGACGAACCTCAGATCAGCGACGATCGGTTGAGAGAGGAATGGCTGGGCATCGAGCCCCTGTTCCGCCCGGAAATTCTGGAGCGGATCACCCTCGTCATCCGGCGCGAAGACATTCCCAACGTGGTCCTTGGACCGTTGACCGGTATCGAGCAAAACTGCATTGAGCCCGTCAGTGAACGCGTCCGCCGAAGCGCTTTTCGCCCGGTGCGCCGACCTTCGGAAGCCTTTTTCGACATTCTTCGCGTTCTCATCGTCCACTGGTTCCGGAAGTCCGGGCCTCTGACCTCGAAGGAACTCGCCGAACAGACGGGATTCACCTATCCGACCATCGCGAATGCCCTCGAACGGCTCGAGCACCGCCTGCTCCGCCACTCGGATCGCCGGATTGAGTTGAGCGCGTTTCCGAAGGAAGCGTGGTTCCAGTTGCTCGCCCAAGCTGACAAAGCCCGCGCGAGCCAGGGATTCACGGACCCGTCCGGGCGTCCTCGCCCACCCGAAGTGCTGCTGGATCGTCTTCGTGACCTTGGGCGTGATGACATTGCCGTCGCCGGCGTTCTTGGTGCGCGACACTACCTTCCCGGACTCGATCTGGTCGGCACTCCCCGACTCGATCTCGTGGTGCATGCGCATGCGCGACGCACGGCGGGTCCACCAGACTTCCTTCGTCGGCTCGATCCGGCATTGAAGCCCGCCGGGCTCGGTGAGCCCTGTCAGGTCGTCGTGCACACCCTTTTCCGGCCGGAGCCCTTTTTCAGCCCTCCGGAAAATGGCGTTCGCTGGGCGGATGAAGTGGAGTGCCTGCTCGACCTTCATGAAATGCGGCTGGAATCGCAGGCGCTGGAATTTGTCGAACGCCTCACCTCCAAACTTAAACCATGAGCCAGATCACGCCATCCCAAGTCCTCGCTGAAGTTTCTGCGGCGGTTCCTGAGGCTTGCAGGGAAAACATTGTCATCATCGGCAGTCTCGCCGCCGGTTATCACTTTTTCGGTGATGATGAATCCAGAGCCGTCCGCACCAAGGACGTGGATTGCGTCTTGGAACCGTTTCATGCCGCCGTCGGTGCGGGGCAATGCATTGCCCGCCAGCTTCTTGATGCAGGCTGGCAGCGGAGAATGCAGGGGGATCATCAAACCCCCGGCAACGAGCAAACGCCCGTGGATCAGCTTCCGGCCGTTCGGCTCTATCCACCGGGTGCAAATCCCGATTTTGAAGAAGCCTGGTTCATCGAGCTGCTGACGGTTCCGGAGTCTCCCAAGATCAGCGAGCCGTGGACACGGCTCCCGCTCGCAGAAGGGCACTTCGGCCTTCCCACCTTCCGCTTCCTTTCCATCGCGGCGTTCGATCCCTTGCCCGCTGGCGAGCTTGGCATCCGCCATGCCCGCCCGGAAATGATGGCGCTCGCCAATCTTTTGGAACATCCTGAGATCAAACCGGACCGCATGAGTGGCTTATTCGCTGGCCGTGCGATCAAGCGCAGCAACAAAGACCTCGGGCGTGTGCTTGCCATCACCACGCTTGCAGATTTGCATGACTATCGGCCATGGGCGGCCTCCTGGAAAAAAGCGCTGGAGCACTGCTTCCCAGACGAATGGCGTGGACTTGCCTCGCGAGCAGGTTCAGGACTGCGTCAACTGATGCAGAACGAGGCGGATCTTGAGGAGGCTTACCACACCTGCGTCAACGGCCTGCTCGCCTCTCAGCCTCCAACCATTGCAGCCCTGAAGGCAGCAGGGGATCGTCTGCTGGGCGACGCCATAGAAACCTTGGAAGGCTCTGAGATTCGGCCATAATGCCTCCCTATCCCGCCGAAATCAAAAGTGACCCCATTCAAACAAACCCTCGTCTAGCAGCAGAGTTTGGCCAGGGTTTCCTGCTCCTCCTGCCAAAAGATTTGTTCGGTGAGGGTGGTTGCTGATGACATCTGCCGCAAACATGGCGAGTCATCGCGGCGATTGGGAGGCGTGGCTGGCTCGCTTGATGGCGAATATGTGGGATTTCGATCGAAATCAGCAATCCATGCAAACGAGCTATTTAGTGCAACTTTGGGTGTTGCCTGCCTGCCTGCATATGGCTCGAAAGCTTTGTGAACCCTTGAAAACCAACGCTTTGGAAAGCGATGGTGGCTCGGGACGGAATCGAACCGCCGACACGGGGATTTTCAATCCCCTGCTCTACCGACTGAGCTACCGAGCCTCGTTTGGGAGGGCCGCGATTCTGGCAAGACGGGGTGAATAAGCAACGGCTTTTTTACTTTTTCACACATCTTCGATGCAGAGGTTGCGAGGCCTTGCGGGAATCACTTCAACCAGTGCTCGAAAAAGCGGTAGATGATGTCGTTGGATTCGGGGTTGGGATCGTGCTTCTCGCGGTTGGTCATGGCTACGCGGTCGTCATGTCCAAGGAGTTGGTTGAGGCTGCGCAGGTGGTTCAGCACGGCCCAGCGTTTGGGCGGATCTTCGGCACCGCCGGACACGAGAAAGGGACGTGGTGCCATGAGGGCCTGGAACTCGACGAGGTCATGGCCTTGGTCGATCAGGGTCTTGTAGGCACCCGTGCGCGGGCTGTCTGGGCGGATCAGGCCCGGCTTGCGCGTCATTGCAGGATCGAGGCCGAGATACCAGGGCTCCTGGTAATTGATGCTCTGGCGGGTTTCGTCGAAGACGATGCCGGGGTCGGACCAGACGCCGCAGGCATATTTTTCCCAGAGGCAGGCGCCGAACATCGACCATTTGCCGCCGTAGGAATGGCCGACGATGCCGATGCGTTTGGGATCGACCTGCGGCAGGCTGGCGAGCGCCTGCCAGGCGTTGGCGGCGATGTAGGCCAGGTAGCTGAGGGGCTGGCACTTCGCCTGAGTGCTTAAGACGGGCTTGCGGGCGTCACCGCCGGGTGAACCGATGCTCAGGCTGACGAAACCGCGCTTGGTGAGCTGGTAGGCGAAGTCGCGCAGTGGCTTGGAGTCGAGGCCGGCGCTGGTTTCCGGATCATAATAGGGAACGAAAACGGCGGGGAAGGGGCCTGGACCTTCGGGGATCAGCAGCCAGCCATCGCTCTGCTGGTCCGGGGCGACCTGCAGGCGGATCTTCTGCTGGATGAAATTCTCGCGCGGTTTGGATTCGAGGATTTCCAGTTTGGGTTTGTCGAGAACAGGCGGCCATTCGCCCATGATGGCGGTCCAGTCGCGAAGGATCTCGGTTCGGCGGCGTGTCCAGTCGTCGGCGATCTGCACCTTGGAACCGTCCTTGAAGAGCAGCGGGGAGCGGTAGCCGCCGGTTTCCCGGGCGAGTTCCGCTGGCGGCTGGGTGAAGGCACGCAGCGAATCGGGCATGGGACCGGCGGCGGTTGCGGGCAGGGCAGCGGCGAGGGCGATAAGTGCAGCCGCGTGAAGACGAAGTGCGTGATGGAGCATGCCCACCTAACGCCCCGCGTGTTGGTCAGCTTGCCGGACTGGCTTCGTCAGTACAGATAGACAGCATAAACCCTGGCCTGGCTGTTCGCGGGATAGTTCACCCGCAGGGCCAGCTTTTGGCCGGCCGACAGAGGTTTCGGCCAGGTGGCCTCGACCTTGACGCCACTGGAGGTGAGCCGGATTTCCATGCCTTCCATCGGGCGGTCAAGCGGGTCGAGAAGCTGAAGGGTGAGCGGTGATTCGGGGGTGACGCCTTCAACGTTTAGCGCGATTTTTCCGGCGGTGAACGGGCTGGTGATGAAGTGACCTTCCTCCTCTGACACGTTGCGGGAGAGATGGCCGAAGCCATCGCGCCGCAACGTGGCGAGACCGATGTCCATGTTCTCGAGCACGCCGCCGGTGTCCCAGTGCGAGTACCAGATCATCGTGCGGTCGCCCTCGTTCACAAAAGCGTGGCCCTGGAGGATGGCGATGTCGTCCCATTCGCCGGCCTTGCCGCGCGGAATGACGGTGTGGCCGGGGACGGGTTCGCGGAAATGCACGCCGTCGTTGCTGATGAGCAGGCCGAGGTCGACGCGCACTCCGAAGTTCCAGCTTTTGCCTTTCGGCGGAGTTTGTTCGGCGTCCTGCCACATGCCGTGCAGGCCGACGAGCACGTTGCCGCGGTTCCAGATGCCGGCGCCCATGTGCATCTGCTGGCCCTTCACGGGAGGATTGGCGAGCTGGCCGGGGCGTGCGAAGGAGAAGGCCTTGGCCTTCGACCAGCGGGTGAAGTCCGGCGAACGGTAGGCGAGCATGTCACGTCCGACCTGGCTGCCGTCGGGCCGCCAGGACCAAGGGCTGAGGAGCTGTCCGGTGCCGTAATAGAAGTCGCCGAAGCGGTAGAGGCCGCTGACTTCAAAGCGTTCGCCGCCGGCGTTGACGGGGCGGTCGCCGACGCATTTCCAGCGCAGGCCGTCGGCGCTGGTGGCCGTGACGAAGGCGCCCCAGCGGCGTTCGTCCGGGCCGATCCGGCTGCGTCCGCCCCTGACCTCGTCGAAGGGCATGTGGGCGATGTAGGCGCACTTGTAGCGGCGTGAGGGGTCGGGATCCTCCGGGTCATGAAGAACGGACAGGAAGTCGTTCACCCGTGTCATGGAGAAGGGCTCGCCCTCGATGAGGCAGATGTTGTTATGCTTGCCGCCGTTGAACTCCACGAGGCCGAGGTCGGGCTTGGTCCAGGTGACGCCGTCCCTGCTTTCGGCGTAGCACATGGGCCGCCACCAGCCGGGAGCCTGGCCGGACTTCACCTCGGGCTCGTGCATGCCGAGGTACCACATGCGGAAGGTGTCGCCCTGTTTCAGGACCGTGCCATAAAGGATGGCGTGGCCGTGGTCGGGCGAGCCGGGGGGACCGCTGCGGAGAACGGGGTTGCCGGGGTGTTTCACGGCGGTTTCCAGGGTCAGCCTGAGGTTGTGCTGCCAGGCGATGCCGTGGTCGTCAAAGGCGAAGAGGACCTGTTCGGCCGCCGTTGCGGGGGCGTGGAGCGCGAGAAGCAGCAGGAGGAGCGTGCCGGTGATCCGATTCATGGGAGCAGTGTGATTTTTTGTTCGGACGTCGCCAGCCGAAGGTGCTGGTCCGGCGGGCATACCAGCGGTCGCGGGCAGATCGCCGATGATCTGAAGGCTTGTCGGAGCGCCGCAGCCTGCGCATAGGTTTCCGGACGAACGATGAACCGCTTCACCACACGCTTTGCCCCGAGCCCGACCGGCTGGCTGCATCTGGGGCATGCCTATGCGGCCCTGTTTGCGGCGGAGAGGAGCGGCGGGGGCAGGTTTCTGGTCAGGCTGGAGGATCTGGATCCGACCCGCGCCCGTCCTGAGTATGAGGCGGGCATTTTTGAAGACCTGGCCTGGCTGGGATTGAGGTGGGAGGAGCCCGTGATCCGGCAGTCGGAGCATGGCGCGGTTTACCGGGCCGGGCTGGAAAGGCTGGAGTCGCTGGGGCTGTTGTATCCGTGTTTTTGCACGAGGAAGGAGATCCAGCAGGAGATCGCGCAGGCGGGGAACGCCCCGCACGGGCCTGACGGCCCCCTGTATCCCGGGACATGCCGGCTGCTGAGCCCGGCGGAGCGTGAGGTGAGGATGGCAGCCGGCAATGCCTACGCCCTGCGTCTGGATGTGGGCAGAGCGTTGACCCATGTGGACGGGCCGTTGCAATGGGAAGACCGGGCGCATGGCCGTCAGGTGGCGGATCCGACGATCTTTGGGGACGTGGTGCTGGCGAGAAAGGACACTCCGGCGAGCTATCATCTGGCGGTGGTGCTGGACGATGCGAGGCAGGGGGTCACGCTGGTGACGCGGGGAGAGGACCTGCTGCCGGCGACGCACCTGCATCGGTTGTTGATTGAGCTGCTGGGCCTGCCGGTGCCGGAGTGGGAGCATCATCGCCTGATCCTGGATGAAAACGGCAGGCGTCTGGCCAAGCGTGATGATGCACGTTCACTGCGGACGCTGAGGCAGCAGGGCTGGACGCCGGAACGAGTCAGGAGGGAACTCAGGATTTGAGCAAAATTAGATCGCCAGCCTGGAAGGCCCGCGGCTAGCCTTCGTTGCCTCGTTCCTCATCCATGTACCTGCTTTTCTCCCTGCTGAGCCTGCTCAGCGCCTTTCTGTTGTTTCAAGTCCAGCCGGTGATCAGCAAGTTCATCCTGCCATGGTTCGGCGGCAGTCCTGGAGTGTGGACGACCTGCATGCTGTTTTTTCAGGTCGTGCTGTTTGGTGGTTATGCCTATGCCCACGGCCTGTCGCGGCTTCGTCCCCGGGCGCAGTGGCTGGTGCATTCGGCGCTGATCCTGGGGGCTCTGGCCTTTCTGCCGATTGTTCCGGGGGACTTCTGGAAGCCCACGGGCGGCGAACCTCCGGCGGGCCGCATCCTGCTGCTGCTGCTGGGCACGGTGGGCCTGCCTTACTTTGTGCTTTCCAGCACCAGTCCGCTGACCCAGGTGTGGTTCACCCGGGCCATGCCGGGAAGGAGCCCGTGGCGGTTGTATGCCCTGTCCAACCTGGGGTCTCTCGCCGCGCTCCTGAGTTATCCCTTTTTAATCGAGCCCGTGTGGGACGTGACGACGCAGACCTGGATCTGGTCGGCGGGCTTCGTGGTGTTTGCCGTGGTGTCGCTCTGGCTGGTGAAGCGGACGCGCCATCTGGCGGAGGCATCGGCGACCGAGGAGCAGCCGTCAGCGGCCGCGCCCGTGGCAGCGCCCTCCTGGGGCCGGCGTCTGCTTTGGGTGATCCTGCCCGCCGCCGCCAGCGCTCTGCTGCTGGCGACGACGAATCATGTGTCCCAGGATGTGGCCGTGGTGCCGTTCATGTGGGTGGTGCCGCTGAGCCTGTATCTGCTGAGCTTCATCATCTGCTTCGAGCATGAGCGCTGGTATGCCAGCTGGGCCTGGGCGCTGCCGACGATGGCCGTGCTGTTTTTAACGGCGCTGGGCAAGAAGCTGACGCTGACGGCCGAGCCGATGCCGAACTATTTGTTTGCGCTGGGCTGGAGCTTCGCGGCGGTCTTTCTCGCCTGCATGGTCTGCCATGGGGAGCTGGCCAGGCTCAAGCCGAAGGCCGGACACCTGACGGAGTTTTATCTTCTGATGTCCCTGGGGGGCGCGCTTGGAGGCCTGATGGTCAGCCTGGTGGCGCCGCGGGTGTTTGTCACCTACCTGGAATGGCCGCTGGGATTGATCCTTTGTTTTGTGATCGCCTGGCTGGCCTGGGCCGCCTGGGTCTGGCGCACGGGTCTGAAGCGGCTGGCGTTCACCCTGGTCGCGCTGGTTCTGGCGGGTTTTGGGGCGTTCTGGCTTGCCGGCAGGCATGTCACGCCCGAGGCGGACAAGACGACCTGGCTTTCCACCCTGGCTGAGATCCTGGCCGGAATCGTGAAGAGTTTTGGCGGCTGGGCTGCATCCATGCCGGAAACGACCCGCAGGTCGCTGGAATCCCTGGACAGCGCGCGGGCCATGTCCGCCGGCGCCGCCGCCGGGATCTTGATCCTGCTGCTGGCCTGGCTGATCTACCGTCGTCCCAGGCGCGTCGTTCACTTCCTGGTCATCCTGGTTTCGCTGATCTTCGGCATCCTTGGCTTCCATCGGCTCCAGCGACAGACGCTGGCGGTGGATGACAGGCTGGAGCGCGTGCGCAATTTTTATGGGGCGGTGAATGTGGACGAGGACTGGGATGACGGCCTGGAGAACACCTACCGGACGTTGACGCATGGCGGCATCATTCATGGCATGCAGAACATGGGGGCGGCCTACAGGCAGGAGCCGGTGACGTATTACGGTCGTCAGACCGGCATCGGCAAAACACTGGACAGCCTGAAGGGCAGGGCGGATGCGCGGGTGGCCATCGTGGGCATGGGGGCGGGAACGACGGCCTGTTATGCGAAGGCTGGCCAGCAGTGGCGCTTTTATGAGATCAATCCCGAAATCCCTCGCCTGGCCAGAAAGCACTTCACCTATCTGGCGGATGCCGAGAGTCGCGGCGCCAAGGTGAGCACCGTCCTGGGGGATGCCAGGCTGATGCTGGAGCGTGAGCCGGATCAGGGTTTTGACGTGCTGCTGCTCGATGCCTTCAGCGGGGATGCCATTCCGGTGCACCTGCTGACCCAGGAGGCCTTTGCCATCTACCGTCGTCATATGAAGCCCGACGGGGTGATTGTGGTGCATGTCACCAACACCTACCTGGCCCTGGCGCCCGTGGTGGAGGGGTTGGCGGCTGACATGGGCTGGAGGACCACGCGTGTGATCACAGAGGAAGACGGAGACCACGATTCAACAGATTACCTGCTGCTTGCCAGGGGTGATGATTTTTTAAAAACTATTCCTGCCGATCAGCCCGAAAATCAGGAACCCAAAGCCATTCCGCTCTGGACAGACCGCCGTCACAATCTCTTTGAAATCCTGATGCTGGACTGAGCGGAGGTGCCGTTGAGTTTTAAAAAAATGGGGTAAAGTTTGAAAAAAGCTTGCCAAGATTCCCTCACCATTGATAATACGGAATCATTAATTTCTCGCTTCTGAGAAAAATATTTGAGCTTCTATTGTTTATTTACGGATTTTATAGTTTTTAGGTTGATTTAACCACGCGGAACTTTATCTTTCGTCACACCGTAAAAAATCCCGATAACCATAACTCTTCTGGTATGCCCTCTCCGACCCCAGCTTCGCCTCAAAGCAAAGACCACGCTAAACTGGCTGACTTCATCCTATTCAGCCAGAGAGAGTTTTTGCTGAACCTGTCTCGGGAACTGAACCGCGATAACATTTCATTCGCACAGTTTTTCCTGCTCAGCTACCTGGCCTCGGCCAAGGAACTGACCATGACGGACATTGCGCGCAAGATGTCCCATTCGACAGCCGCCGCCACCGGGCTCGTCGATCGTCTTGAAAAGCTGGGTTACATGGAGCGAACTCATGCGATTGATGACCGTCGCAAGGTCATGGTGCGTGTGACTTCCAAGGGGCTCGACTTGGTGAGCCGCATCCGCGGTGAACTTCAGAGTCAGATTGCGGATGCCATGAGCGAGTCCGCTGCGCCGGACGCCGCCAGCTTCCTGTCGAGCTTCCGTTCGCGTGATGCTGTGGTTGCCTGATTTTCAGGCATTTGGAAAATTTCAGAAGGTGAAATGGGATGGCGGGCATGATTCCGCTCTTCCCAAACGGCATGCCACCATATAAGGAAAGTCGTGCCCGAAGACGCCAACATCGTCCGCGAAGACCTCTTTGACTCCGCCTTTCTTGATCGGCTGCGGACACTGGCGGTGAGGCTGCGGAAGCGGAGGGTGCTGAGCCGGCGCGGTG
>JBIIRD010000118.1:0-11447 GCA_044341745.1 Prosthecobacter sp.
GCCCTCCTTGAAGAAGCGGCTGAACTTCGCGTAGAACTCCTGGAACTTCTTCGCGTCGTCCTGCGCCTCCTTGTCGAGGAACTTCAGCAGGCGCTTGCCCACCACCTCGCCCAGCTTGCGCACCAGCGCGCTGTCCTGCATCGACTCACGCGAGATGTTCAGCGGCAGGTCCTCGGAATCGATCACGCCTTTGACAAAGCGCATCCAGTCCGGCAGCAGCTTCGGCGGATGCGGGTCGATCAGCACCTTCTTGCAGTAAAGGGCCACGCCCGGCTCCATCTGCCCCATGCCAAAGGCCTCCATGTTCTGCTCCGGCAGGAACAGCAGCGCGTTGATGACCAGCGGTGCGTCGGCCTGGAAGTGCAGGCGGTAGACCGGCTTGTCGAAGGCCTTGGCCGTGAACTTGTAGAAGGACTCGTACTGCTCCTCGGTCACCTCGTCCTTGTTCTTCAGCCAGATGGCCTCCACCGTGTTCACGCGCTCGCCGTTCAGCGTGATCGGGAAGCCGACGAAGTTGGAGTACTTGCCCAGCACGCTGCGGATCGTTCCCGGCCTGGCAAAATCCCGGGCGTCCTCCTTCAGGCGAATGACGATGCGGCAGCCGCGCTCCTGGTCGGGCGCGTCCTCAATCGTGTAGGTGCCCACGCCCGTGCTCGACCAGACGAGGTGCTCGCCTTCGCCGCGCCAGGAATGGGTGTAAACCTTCACCTCCTCGGCGACCATGAACGCCGAGTAGAAGCCGACGCCGAACTGGCCGATGAGCGTGGCGTCCCCGCCCTTGCCGGCGTTCTTGAGGGCGGACGCGAAGGCCTTGGAACCGGAATGGGCGATGGTGCCGAGGTTTTCAACCAGCTCGGCCCGCGTCATGCCAATGCCGGCGTCGGCGATCGTCAGCGTGCCGGCGGTCTCGTCGGAGGTGATGCTGATCTCCAGGGGCTTGTCCGCCTGGAAGATGTCCTTCTCCGTGAGCTGAGTGTGGCGCATCTTCTCCAGCGCATCGGCCGCATTCGACACCAGCTCGCGGATGAAGATTTCGCGGTCGGTGTAGAGGCTGTGGATGACGATGTCCAGAACCTGCTTCACTTCGGCCTGGAACTCATGGGTGGTCGGTGTGCTCATGGGATTTTCAGGGGATGAATGTTTGTTGGGGGGAAGAAAACGGGCGCGGAGATTAGATGGATGCCGTGCCTGGTCAAGGCTGCCTCAAGGCCTGAATCTGGAACAAGACGCTGGGGCAAGGCGGAGAGGCGAGGACCGGGGCGAGGAATGAGCCGGCGGAATGCCCAAGGCCCAAATGGCAATGACCAAGGAATGCCCCAATGGCCAAGGCGCCAAAGTGCTGCGCTGACCTGTTCTCGAGTTTCGAGTTTCAGGTTTCCCTCCCCGAGCCCAGTCTCTCCATGCATGCGGCCAGATCGTCTGGCACCGGGGCCTCCAGGACGGTTCGCAGGCCGGATGCCGGGTGCTTGAACTCCAGCCGGTGCGCGTGCAGTGCCAGCCTCTTCAAGCCCAGGGTGGTCTTCAGTCGCCGGTTCATCGCAAAGTCGCCATACACATCGTCACCCGCCAGGGGATGCTGCCGCGAGGCCGCCTGGACGCGAATCTGATGCGTCCGACCCGTGATGAGCTGGATCTCGATCACGCTCAGCCGATGCTCCTCGCTGTGACTGCGCAGCTCATAACGCAACTCGGCGTTAGGCGGCCGGCCCTTCAGCACCTGTGTCCGCACCGCACCTCCCGATTTTGCCGTCGTCAGATGGTCCAGCCACACGCCCCGGGCCGATGGCGAACCGCGCACGATCGCCAGATAGCGTTTCTGGATCGCCCCCTCCTCAAACAAGGTCCGGCAGCGCTCCGCCGTTTTTTCATCCAGGGCCGCCAGCAGGGCGCCGGACGTGTCCTGGTCCAGTCGGTGAATCAGCCACACCCGCCCCGCAGGCCCGTCAAAGCAGCGCTTGTCCGCATCGTACCGCCCCTCAAAAGCCGCCAGACTGCCCGCGTCCGACCTGCCCGGATTCGGATGTGAGAGCACCCCGGCGGGCTTGTTCACGACCACGATGAACCGGTCCTGGTGAAGAACCGGGCAGCAGGTGATCCGTGGTGGGGCGTCTGACATGTATAGAAGGAGAGCCCGAGATTACCCCGCATTAAAACCTCGGCAACGCCTTCACACCTCAAGGTAGGGCCCCGCTGCGCCGGGGCCGATGCTTCCTGGGCCTCGCAACGCCTTCGAGCCTCAAGGTAGGGCCCCGCTGCGTCGGGGCCGACGCTTCCTGGGCCTCACAACGCCTTCGAGCCTCAAGGTAGGGCCCCGCTGCGTCGGGGCCGACGCTTCCAGGCTGGCGCTGTGTTGCAAGCCCACGCCCGCCCTGGTAGGGCCCCGCTGCGTCGGGGCCGATGCTTCCAGGCTGGCGCTGTGTTGCAAGCCCACCCCCGCCCTGGTAGGGCCCCGCTGCGTCGGGGCCGATGCTTCCAGGGCCTGTGGGTGTGAAACTTCCTCGCCCTCAATCATACCACCCTCCAGAACCTGTTTTCGTTAGGCACCCATCTGCCCCTCCGTTTCCCTCAAGCCGGAGTCTCGAAAGAGACAAGCCTGGGGTGAAACGAGCCCAGCGAGTGCCCCCCCCAGGACCAGGACCAGGACCAGGACCAGGACCAGGACACCATACCCACCTCCCACCTTCAGCGCGTCCTGGAGGGACGCGAGAAGTCACCGCCGACCCTGTGCGCATCCCGCCCCACCCGCACCCTCAAGGCGCAGGCGCCACTTCGACGGACACCTGGATGTCATCAAAATAGATCGGGGTCTGGGAATAAGGTGTGCCCCACACTCCGGCCTTGCCCTGCCCTTTCAGGCCCTTGTCCTCGGCCTTGACATTGGCCTCGGTGGGTTCAGCACCATCGGCAGGCCAGGCCTTGCCGGAAATCTGCCAGGCATCCCCGGCGCCGCGCTTCACTTCCAGCTTCAGCTTCAGCCAGGCATCACTGGTCCAGGTGAACGG
The DNA here is from genome assembly GCA_044341745.1 of Prosthecobacter sp. Lineage (GTDB taxonomy): Bacteria > Verrucomicrobiota > Verrucomicrobiia > Verrucomicrobiales > Verrucomicrobiaceae > Prosthecobacter. Next base: position 3,003 of record JBIIRD010000118.1, read on the forward strand.
CACACTGGCGGCCACGACGTCCGACTTCACCAGCTCCAGCTGCTTCTTGGCGGCGTTCACCAGCAGGCGGTAGCCGCTCATGCCGTGGACGCTGACGCCAAACTTCGGCACGCTGCGCGCCCGCTTGCTCGCAAACACGCGGGCTTGAATGGCGGATTCTCCCGCCGCCGACACCGCCACCTGCGCGCAGGCGTCGGTCAGCTCCGTGCCCGGATCGATGACGATGGCCTTGTTGCCGTCCTTGGCCGCCACCTGGATCTTGCCCTCGACCACAAAAACTTCCTTGGGCAGCTCACCCTCGGCCCAGTCGTCGGCGTTGATCGTGAACGACTTGGTTTCAGCGGCGTGCGTCAGGCTGGCAAGGGCCAGCAGACCGGCGAGGACGGGGCTTTTCATCATCATGGGGCTGACGAAAACAGGTTCAGCGAAGGGGTTCTTTCAGCAGGGCGAGCGCCTCGAGAGCGGAAGCCTCCTCGTGCACAATCGCCGCCAGGCTGCGGGCGATGGTGGGCGGGCTCTTGTGCTGCCAGACGTTGCGTCCGATGGCGATGCCGGCCGCACCGGCGTCCATGGCGTCCTCCACCATTTTCAAAAGGCTGGCATCGTCGTTCATCGCGGCGCCGCCCAGCACCACGACAGGCACGAAGCAGGACTCGGTGACACGGCGGAAGTCGCCCGGCTTGGCGTCGATCGGATACGGCACCTTCACGACATCCGCGCCCAGCTCGGCCGCGAGGCGGGCGGCGAACTGAATCTTCTCCAAGGTGTAATGCTGGCTCTGGCCCAGGCCGACCGGCAGGGCCTCGATGATCGTCGGGATGTCGAGGTCAAAGCTGGTGCGGATCAGGTCGGCGACCTCCTGGTAGTTGATGCGTTCGTTGGGCCCGCCGGGGTAAAGCATGTTCATCACCGCGTTCGCGCCGACCATCTCGGCCTCCTCGACGCCATAGACATTGATGGAGGCGGCGCCTTCGCCGGTGATGCGTGTGTTGTAAACGTCCGTGCGCAGGCAGAGACCCTTGCCGGCCATCGAATCCGCCGCCCTCATGGCCACCCCGAGATTGATGACATAACCATCCACATAGGGGCTGACGCGCTCAATCATCTCGAACGGGTTTTCCAGTCCCGGCACCGGGATCGCACAGCCGTGATCGACGGGCAGGATGACGGTGCGTCCGTTGCGGAAGAAGGTATCAATGTTTTCTTGGCGGGTCATAAGGGGGGTGGATGCATGGCCGGGATTGCCTGCTAGGCAAGAAGGGATTCAAGCCCCAGAGAGCGCCCGCACAGAAGTGCCTGAGGTCGAGGCAGGCGACGGGAAATGAATGACCAAGGCCCAGGAACCAATGACCAGGGAAGTCCCAAGGTTCAAATCTCATGCCGGCGCGAAATGCCACCTCACCCAGAACGACCACATACCTTCTCCATGTGTCATTGAGTCATTGAGCATTCCCTGGTCATTGGAACTCGTTCATTGAACCTTGGCCTTCGGAACCCGAAACCACACTAGAGAGGCTCGGCACCTCAGAAGATTTGATGTCGAGGCAGGCGACGGAAAATGAATGACCAAGGCCCAGAAGCCAATGACCAGGGAAGACCCAAGGTTCAAATCTCATGGCGGCGCGATAAGCCCCCTCACCCACAACAGCCACACGCCTTCCCCATGCGTCATTGAGTCATTGAGCATTCCCTGGCCATTGGAACTCGGTCATTGAACCTTGGCCTTCGGAACCCGAAACCAAACTAGAGAGGCTCGGCACCTCAGAAGATTTGATGTCGAGGCAGGCGACGGGAAATGAATGACCAAGGACCAGGAACCAAGGACCAGGGAAGTCCCAAGGTTCAAATCTCATGCCGGCGCGAAAGAGTTCTTCGATGGGGGAATCAAGAGCGCCTGGCGTCTGCCAAGCCCAAGCTTTGACGAATTCCGGCCGCCTGCCTGCTGGCGAATGCCTTTCGCTCATCTTGCGGAGCAAGATGGCTACTTTGCTGGCGCAGCTTCGTAGCCCACCGATGATTTGTCACGGGAGATGATTCAACACGAATCAGCCGAACCGGAGACTCGAAAGAGGTAAGCCGGTGGTGCAGGGCGCGAAGCGGCCGAAAACCACCGGAACCGGATCTCGTCCAAGGTCCGCGTTTAGGGATGCGCCCTGGAGAGGGCGCCAGCAGCGCGCGGGTGTTCGTCAGCATCGTGTCAGAACACCTGGAAATGAATGACCAAGGGCCAGGAAACCTTCCCAGCATCTTCGGGGCGCAGGAGCGAAGCAGAGTAGCCATCTTGCTCCGCAAGATGAGCCCAAGGTTTTCGCCAACCGGGTGCGTCAACGCCGTGGTCAAATCTCACCCTTCTCGCGCCCTCTCAAGGACGCCGCTCTGAATTCAAACCGTATCGTCTCTTCGAGACGGTGGTTCTCTCCCACCAAGCCTCGCTTCATCTCCGGCTCATTTCTTGCCTTCCTCCGGCATGCGTTCACGGACGGCCTAGCCATCGTTGTCGTCCAATCAACAAAGCCGGGCACGAGGGTGAAATTGGACCTTCGCGCATTGAGCATTCCCTGGCCATTGGAACTCGGCCATTGAACCTTGCCCTTCGGAACCTGAAACTTCGGCCTCCGCCCTCCCCTCCTCAGAGCTTCATCAGGTAGGCAAAAAAGTCCTTCAGATCAGCCTCGCTCATGCCGGCGGTCAGGCCTTCGGGCATGAGGGAGACCGGCGAGGCCTCCAGCTTCTCGATGTCGGCCTGCTTCACCGCCGTCTTGTTGCCCGCCATGTCCTTGATGACAATGCCGCTGGCGTCCTGGGCGTCCATGAGCCCGCTGAGAATCTGGCCGCCCTTGGTCCTGACGATGTAGGCGCCAAAACCCTCGCGAATCTCCATGCTGGGCATGAACAGGTTGTCGAGCCAGAAGTCGGCGTTGCTGCGGTCATAGCCGGTGAGGTCCGGACCGATCTTGCCGCCTTCGCCAAACAGGCTGTGGCAGATGGCGCAGCGTGCCGTGAACTGAAGCCTGCCCTTCGCCGCATCGCCCAGCCCCGTCTTGATCACCGCCTTGATTCGCTCGGCCTCCTTCTTCTTTTCAGGGGTCGGCCCGGTGGCCAGCAGCCCCTTCCAGTGCTTCTCAATGGCGGCGTCGATGTCCGCATCCTTGTGCAGGCTGAGCTGGCGCACGATGTCGACGCTGAAATGCTTGGCGGGCACCTTCCATTCATTGACGAAGTTCACCAGGATCTGCGCCCACTCCTTGCGCCCGGCCATCACCCGCAATGCATCCTCGCGCAGGGCCTTGTCACCGGCGATCTGGGACTCATAGCCGAGCAGCAGGGCCTCTGGGATGCGCTTGTCGTCAAACCGCGCCGCCGCCTGCAGGATGCCGCGCTTCAGCCCGGCGGGATTGCCGGCCTTCAGGATGTTCACCATGGGCATCACGGCCTCCTGCCTGCCCAGCTCGGCCAGGGTCTTCGCAATCGCGATGCGGGCGGTGCTGGAGGCCTTCTTGTCCTCCAGAAGCTGCACCGCCTTCTTCAACGCCTCGGCATTGCCGCTGCGCAGCGCCAGTGTCAGATCTCCGCCGCTCTGCCTGGCGATGTAGTCGTTCAGCGCCTTCTGCAGGGCCTCCGGCAGCTTCGGCATCTCGGCGCCTTCAAAGGCCGAGGCGATGCCTGCGATGAATTTGCCGCGCAGGCTTTCATCGTTGGTGAGCGTCAGCAGCTCGGCGCAGGAGTTCAGGTTGTCCTCGCCTCCGGCCAGCGCGTAGCGTTTCGCCAGCTTCTCGGCGAGATGCTCGCGGAAAAGCGGGGTCTTCAAAAAGGCCTCGTCCGACTTCAGATAGGCAAACACGGCCCCGCGCTCCTTCTCGGCCTTCGACTCCAGCGCCCACCAGGCCAGCAGCGGCAGATGACCGCTTTCATCCTCGGCCTCACCGCTCCAGAGCAGGGGCAGCGCCACTTTCGCCGGCAGCCTTTTGGCGCTGGCCAGAATCTGCGCGCGCACCTCGGGATGCTTTTCCACCCGGGCAAGCCGCGCCAGGACCTCCGCACCGCCGGCATGCTCCTCGCCGATCATCTTGACGGCCCAGCGACGAAGATACGGATCCTTCGAATCGAGCGGCGGCGTCTCGACCGCTCCCAGCGCGTCCAGCGCCCAGAGCGTGTCCAGGGTCATGGGCAGGGCCTTGAGCGCGGGCACAAGCTCCGTCAGGTTCCGCCAGGCGATCTCATGCACGGCCTGCTTGCGAAACCATTCGTTAGGATGACCCAGGTAGCCAAGCAGCTCCTCGCCGCTCGCCTTGCTCAGATCGAAGGGCTTCAGCTTCGGCGCACCGCTGGCAGGGCGGACACGGTAGATGCGACCGCTGGTCTTATGCCAGTCATCGACCGGGCTGACATGGCTGAGGCGCGTGTCATACCAGTCGGCCATGTAGAAGCCGCCATCGGGTCCGACCCCCGCCCACACGGGACGAAACCAGCGGTCGGGCGTGCTCATGAGGTTCTCCTCGTCCTTCGTCCGGAAGGTGGAGCCGTCGGGAAGCAGCTGGCTGACATAAACCAGGTTCTGCAGGGCGTTCGGCGCGATGATCCGGCCCTCGTAGGCGCTGCCAAGCAGGCCGCCCTCATAGACGGCGAGGGCCTGGGGAAAACGCTTGTTGTCGCCTTCATGGCGCATGTGCTCGAACCAGCCAAAGGCATAAGGATTGGTCAGCGGACCGTGCTTGCCCCAGCCCTTGATGCCATAGCTGCCCTGCTCGTAATGCATGCCGCGCGTGGCGCCGTTGGTGCCCGAAAAAATCCGGCCCTTGCTGTCGATGTCGAGGCTGAAGGTGTTGCCGCCGCCCTCGGCGTATATCTCGAAGGTCTTCTTCTTCGGATGAAAACGCCAGATGCACTGGCCCTCCCATTTGACGTTCTTGGTGCTGGCGCTCGAGACGTTGCCGGTCGTGGTGCTGCCGTTGGCGCCATACAGCCAGCCGTCCATGCCCCACTGCAGGTTGGTGGCGACGCTGTGGGTGTCCTCAAGACCGAAGCCGCTCAGCTCCACCTCCGGAGTGTCATTGTCGGGCTTCGCGTCGAAGTCGGCGTCCGCATAGCTCAGCAGGTAGGGCGGGTTCAGCACCCAAATGCGCCCCATGCCATGCAGGGCGGCGCTGGCGATGTTCAGGCCGGTGATGACGTCCTCATGCCGGTCGAAAAAGCCGTCGCCGTCGGTGTCCTCGAACACGGTGATCTTGTCCGCGCCCTTTTCACCCCTCGGCGGCGGCAGCGGCACCTTGTCAAACTTGGCCCGCAGATGCTGGTCATAGCTGATGATCTTCAGCCCGGCCGGGAACTGATACTGGCGGTACTGCGTGACGTAAAAACGCCCCTTGCTGTCCCATGAGCCATACAGCGGCTGCTCGACCTCGGGTTCGCTGGCCATGAGATCCATCGCAACATCGCTGCGCAGCTTGAACTTCTTCAGCGCCTCCTGCGGCGGCGTCGGCGGCGTGTCATCGCGCATCACGCCACGACCCGGGCGCGTCTCCATGATCTTCTTCACCGCCTCGTTGCCGGCGACGTCGTCGGGTTTGACATTCGGTTCGGCGGCAAACGCGGGAAGCGTGGCAAGAAGCAGGGTGGCGGCGGGAAGGCGCATGGCGGGGCACAGTGTTTACGACGGCAGGCCGGGAATCCATCGGGGCGTGGTGATCAGATGCAATATTCGTGTGATGGCGCCACGGGTTGCCAAACCTCGATTCCCGTTCTCTTCTCACGCCTGCCCGATGCCCGCCCTTCCCGCACCGCCCAGCTCCCGCCCGCCTGCCTGGCTGCGTCTGCGCGCCCTGCACCTCGAACCTGTGATCATCGCCACGGCCTGGGCCCTGGGTCTCGCGGGCCTGAACCGCCTGAATGTGATGCCCGGCGTGCTCTCCGGCCTCGGTCTCTGTGTCTGGATGGTCTATGCGCTCGACCGTCTGCTCGATGACCACGCCAAGGCAAGGCAGGACGGCCTGACCACTGGGGCCTTTCTCCGCAGCCCCACGCATGGCCTGCGCCTGACAGGCCTGGTCCTCGGCGCCCTGCTCAGCGGCTGGCTGGCGATTTTCATCGTGCCGGAAAGCCTCCTGTGGACCGGCCTGACCCTGGCGGCGGCCATCTTCCTCTACCTGGGCATCTTTGCCGGCCACGGCAGCCAGGTTTTCTTCCGCGGCGTCCTGCCGCTCCTGGGCTCCGGCGCGGCGGGTTTCATCCTGACCTCTCCCATCAGCAACGGTGTCCGCTACTGCCTCGCCGGACTGATCCTGACACTGCTCTTCCTGCTGATGAGCCGCCCCTTTCAGCAGCGCCTGCGCTCCTCCCTCCACAAGGATGTGGCAGGCGGCATCCTCTTCGCCATGGGCGTCACCACCTGGACACGCTTCATCCGCGACGGCACGGACCCGGTCGGCGGCTTTGTCGAGTTCAGCCTGCTGACCTGCCTCTTCATCGCCAACCTCACCGGCATCTCCTCCCCCAGGGCCCATCACCGCTGGCTCGCCGCCGGTGCCGGGGTCGCCTTCAGCGCCTGGCTGCTCGCCGACAAGGGCAACCTCGCCCTGTCCATGAAAACCCTCGCCGCCTCCTGCGCGACGGGCTTCCTCCTGCTCTGGCTGCTGGACCGCTTCCGCCCCCACCTCAGCCGCGACACCTACCGCCTGCTCGCCGACCTCGCTGTACTTCTGCCCGCGATGCCCCTGGTTTGGAAACACTTCTGAAACAGAAGCTCGAATTTCGAAATTCGAAGTTCCGGATTTCAGATTTCAGATTTCGAATTCCTTTCCCCATTGACCTCCCCCGCCCTCCTCCCCAAACTCCCGGGGTCACGACAGGGGCGTCCCACCGCAGGGACTGAGACGGATCTTCCTCGATCCGAACCCTCCGAACCTGATGCGGGTCATGCCGCCGAAGGGAGCTCGCTCGGAGGTATTCTCAGGCCAAGCGCTCAGCGCCCCACTCCCTGAATCTCCCCGCATCCGCGTCTCCGGCATCCATCGCAAACGATCGCCAACAACCGCCAACTCCTTCCGGCCTCCACCGCCAACCATCGTCAACCACCGTCAACGCTTGCGCCGCAAGCCTCAACTTCCCCTCCCCCTCTCCCCATGATCGCCGACCCCAAGACCTCCTTCGAACCCCATTCCTCCGAGCAGCTCCCCGCCTCCACCCGCGTCTATGTCGAGGGACAGATCCACAAGGACGTCCGCGTCCCCATGCGCGAGATCGCCCTCAGCCCCACGAAGAGCTTCAACGGCCGCACCGAGGTCAACGAACCCGTGCGCGTCTATGACACCTCCGGCCCCTGGGGCGACCCCGCCTACCAGGGCACCGTCGAGGAAGGCCTGCCCGCCCTACGCAAGGCCTGGATCCTTTCCCGCAACGATGTCGAGGAATACCAGGGCCGCACGGTCGAGCCCCGCGACAACGGTTACCTGACTGCCAACCACGCCGAATACGCCGCCGCGAAGCGCGAAGGCCTCCTTAGCCCCCTCAAGGCCCCCATCAATGCCCAGCGCCATCCCCTGCGCGCCAAGCCTGGCAAGGTCGTCACCCAGCTCCACTATGCCCGCGCCGGCATCATCACCCCCGAGATGGAGTTCATCGCCATCCGCGAGAACATGAAAGTGGCGCAAGCTTCCAGCTTGCGGGACCTGCGCGACGACATCGTCCGCAACGACCTTTCCAAGCAGCACGTCGGTTCGTCCCAGGTGCAGAATGAATACACCCCCGGCATCTTCCGCCGCTTCCCCCAGCGCATCCCGAACGAAATCACCCCCGAGTTCGTCCGCAGCGAAGTCGCCGCCGGCCGCGCCATCATCCCCGCGAACATCAACCACCCCGAGCTTGAGCCGATGATCATCGGCCGCAATTTCCTGGTGAAGATCAACGCCAACATCGGTAACAGCGCCGTCGCCTCCAGCATCGAGGAAGAGGTCGAAAAAATGCGCTGGGCCACCAAGTGGGGAGCCGACACCGTCATGGACCTTTCCACCGGCAAGAACATCCACGCCACCCGTGAATGGATCCTGCGCAACAGCCCCGTGCCCATCGGCACCGTGCCCATCTATCAGGCGCTCGAAAAAGTGAACGGCAAAGCCGAGGACCTCACCTGGGAGCTGTTCCGCGACACGCTCATCGAGCAGGCCGAGCAGGGCGTCGATTACTTCACCATCCACGCCGGCGTCCTCCTCCGCTTCGTCCCCATGACCGCCTCCCGCATGACCGGCATCGTCAGCCGCGGCGGCTCTATCATGGCCAAGTGGTGCCTCGCCCATCACAAGGAAAACTTCCTCTACACCCACTGGGACGACATCTGCGACATCATGGCCGCCTACGACGTCTCCTTCTCCATCGGCGACGGCCTGCGCCCCGGCTCCATCGCCGACGCCAATGACAAAGCCCAGTTCGGCGAACTCGAAGTGCAGGGCGAGC
>JBIIRD010000167.1:0-31882 GCA_044341745.1 Prosthecobacter sp.
CAAGATGATGGATGAACACAAAGCGCAGCGCCGCCTGGCTCTCCGCCAGTGTTTTGGCGAGCCAGCGATACTGCGCCTCGCCCAGGGTCATGTCCCAGCCGGAGGCCCCGCGCTGGGTGGTGGCCCAGAACGGATCCAGTCCGATGATGAGCGCGTTGCCCCATTCAAAGGCAAAGAAGCTGTGCTTGTCATTGCCGTCCGTTGGATTCGGAAAGTAGGTGTGACGCATGCCAAGTGACCACTCAGCCATGTCGGAACGTTCGCCGCGTTCTCCGTCGTGATTGCCCAGCACCATGAAGATCGGCACGCTGTGCGCGATGCGGCCCAGGTAATAACGCTGCGCCTTGTACTGCGACTCCGACCGCCGGAAGAACTGTCCGAACTTGTCCACCATCGTCGTGTCGCCGAGGTCGATCATGAAGTCCGGCTTGTCCGCGAGAATGTTCGCCAGCGATTGCTGGTAAACCCGCACGTCCGTGTTGTTGTCGAGATGCGAGTCCGCCTGCATGACAAAGCGGAAGCTTGATCCTGCCTCCCGCTGCGTGTGAAAGCTGCGCATCACATCCTGCACCGCCTCGCCACCCGTGCGGCGATAGGTCAGATGATAGTTGTAAGCCGTGTCTGGCTTCAAGCCTGCCAGCATGATGTTTTGAGGTTTGCCGGCCTGCAGCCTCACCGGCTCCGACCGTAATCGGGCCATTCCTGGCCCGTCTGACGGGGCAAGAATGCCCCGACTACCCTCTGCATACTCAATGAATGCCTCCATGTCCTCCCAGGCCAGGACGCTGACCGTCATCGACTCGGCACCCGGCCTGCATAACCAGACGTTGAACAGATACGGCGGCACCACCGCCGGTTCGACCTGGCCTCCCTGGCCCGCTCCACCTTTGCCGCCGCCCTTCGGCTTTTCCTCGGAAACAGCCGCGACGAGCAGCAAGCCTGAAAGGGAGATGATCAGTGACAGAAGGACCGGCTTCATCGGAAAGTCATGGGTTCAATGCTTGAGCGCTCGGGCGGACTTGGAATGACCAGGCTGCCAAGGGTGCGGTGTTTTGCTTTCAGTTGTCAGAGGTCTGCTTTTCACCCTTTTTACCGCCCTTGCCTTTGCCTCCGCCGCCTTTGCCGCCCTTGCTTACAGGCTCCTTGGACGGATCGTAGTCCGGATTGGATCTCGGCATTTCGGCCCGAACAGTTTTCAAATATTCCGCAAGCTGCCTGGCAAGCCGGGCGGCGACCTCGGGCTGGCTGGAGGCGAGATCGTTTCGCTCCGCGAGATCGTTTTTGAGGTCAAAGAGGAGGTTCTCACCGGTTTCGTAGAAGTGGATCAGCTTCATGTTTCCGCTGAGGATGGCGCTGTGCGGTGTGTCGCCCTGGTAGTGCGGAAAATGGAAGATCAGCGGTTCCTGGGCACGTTTCACCGGTTCGCTGGAGCCGCTCAGAAGATGAGAAAGGTCGCCACCTTCAAGTTGGGCGGGGAGCGAGGCCTTCACCCCGGCCAGTCGGCAGAGCGTGGGGAAGAAATCGTAACCCACGACCCGCTGATGGCACCATGAGTCTGCCGCGATGCCCGGCCCGCGAATGATCAGGGGTACCCGGATGCCGCCCTCCCAGACGCCGCCCTTGCCCGCGGTCAGCGGACGCAACTGTTCGCGCCGTCCATCGCCCTTGTTGCCTTTGCCTCCACCACCACCTCCACCGCCGCCGCCGCCGCCATTGTCGGACATGTAGATGACGTAGGTGTTTGCGGTGAGGCCGAGTCGGTCAACGACATCCAGCAGGCGCCCAACGCCGGTGTCCAGGTCGGTGGTGATGGCCGCACGATCCACATCCGAATGCATGCGGCCCGGAGGCTGCTTCTCATAGAAGGCGCGCGTGCTTTTCAGGGCGTTTTCAGGGAGATGCAGGGCGTAGTAGGACATCTGCAGATAAAAGGGCTGACGCGACTGCACCTGCTTCTTCATGAAGGCCTCCGCACGCTCATTCATGCCAAAGATGTCCACCGGGTTCGGGTCGACAAAACGATCCGCGTCGCGGTTGCCCGTGTTGCCGTCGCTGACGTCATAACCATGCGCCTCGGGCCCGCCTCCGCCTAGGTGCCATTTGCCGAAGTGCGCCGTGGCATAGCCTGCGGTGTGCAGCATCTCCGCCAGGGTGACTTCACCGTTTCCCATGTCCTTGCGTGAGGCCCCTTCGATCAGGCGGTGGCCCGCCTCGGCGGGGGCGGCCTTGGTCCAGCCAAGGGCAGCCGGGTTCCGACCGGTTTGCAGGCTGATCCGTGTTGGCGAACACACCGGGGCCGGGGCGTACGCGGCGCTGAAGCGCATGCCCTGGGCCGCCAGCTTCTCCAGGTTCGGCGTGCGGTAGAAGTCGCTTTTCGAGTTGGGAAGATCCGGATGCATCCGCACCGAAAGCCCGGTCCAGTCCTGGTCGTCGGAAAGGATGAAGATGAAGTTGGGCGACGGAGCCGAAAAGGCGGCCGTGACGAGGCTCAAGCCAAGGAATCCGGGCAGGAGGACGGTTTTCATGCCCCAGGATGTCACGGCTGCGTCAGCGGTTGATCAAACGAAGCGGCCTAATTTGTCAGGAAATGGTCAGGATGAGCGCCGGAACTCAGGCTCATGACCTGGGGATGACCTGGTCCAGAAATTTCCACAGCTCCAGCGTCGGCGGATCTTCCGGCCCGCCCAGGTCCGAGCTGATCGTTCCATGCGTCTTGTCTTCGGCGGCGATCACCCGGGCATTCACGCCTGCTTCCTGAAGCTTGGACGCGAGCCAGTGCGCCTGCGTCTTCGTCGATTCACGCGAGGCGACGTGGAGCAGCAGGAATGGCGGGATGCCCTTGTCCTTGGCCACGTAGGTGACGGGTGAAAACTCGCGCTGCTCCGCTTCGCCGGTGCCGAAGATGGAGGTGTAGTTCACCGCCGGCGTGTCTCCGCCGTCCTTGAGCCGCTTGGGAATGTCGTAGGCGGACACATCCAGCGGCACGCAGCCCTTGAGGCAGCTCATGGGCACGCCTGCGGCCTTCAGATAACGGTCATCGGTGCAAAGCATCGCCGCGAGATGCGCTCCGGCGGAGTGGCCCATGATCACGACCCTCTCCGGATCGCCGCGATGCTCCGCTGCATGAGCGCGCACCCAGCGTACGCTTTGGGCGAGGTCGCTCATCATGTCCTTCAAGGTCACGGCGGGCACAAAGCGGTAGTTGACCGACACGAGCACGAATCCCTTCTCCACAAACGCCTTCGGCTTCTTCTGCAGCGAGGCCTTGTCCCCGGCCTTCCAACCACCACCATGGATCCACACGATCACCGGATGCCTCTCCCCCTCGGAGGGTGCATGCACATCCAGCGCCTGCAGCTTGTCCTTCGCCTCGGTGTAAAACTGGTTTTTCGTCACCACAGGCTCGGCGGCGAAGGTGGAGACGGCAAGAAGGAGGGCGGTCAGAAGGCGCATGAGTTCGTTGAAACGCAGGCGGTTGCCGGATCTCTCAATGTGGATGAGTCCTCTGGACTCATCCGAGGCAGTCGGGGCGACTGCACCACAGACATGAAGTCTTGCTTCTTCTTCCTGCCGACAAGCTCATCACGTGTGAGGCATGGCCGACCTTTTCGGCATCGGTTTTACCATTTGGATCCTGGCCTCCATGAAGGGCGCAGCGCTCAAATCACGATGCGTGGGCCTGGCCTTGCAGGAACACCCGCTCCGCCTCGCAGGGGGCCAGATCGGCGGCACGCTGGTAGGCTGCGCGGGCGGCTTCCGGCTGGCCGAGCCTTGCGATGAAGCTGGCGCGGATGGCATGGTAAAGGTGCTGCGTCTCGAGCGAGAGGCGGTCGGGGATGCTGTCGAGGGCCTGAAGGCCGGCTTCCGGACCGTGGACACGGGCGAGTGCCACGCTGCGGTTCATGGCGACGACGGGCGTGGGCTTCAGCTGCAGCAGCTGGTCGTAGAAACTCACAATGCGAGGCCAGTCGGTGCTCGACTCATCGGCGGCGAGGCAGTGGCAGGCGGCAATGCCTGCCTCGAGATGGTAGGGGCTGATCGCCTCGCCGCTGGAGGCCGTGCCAAGGGCGAGGATGCCGTCTTGAATGAGCGCCGTGTCCCACTGGCTGCGGTCCTGATGATGCAGGCGCACGATCTCGCCTGTGGCGCCGATTCTCGCCTTCAATCGAGACGCGTTGAGGCACATGAGCGCGAGGAGGGCCTTGGTGGCGGGCAGGGCGGTGGCGTCATTCGCGACAAGCAGGCGCGTGAGGCGGATCGCCTCGTGGCACAGTTCCTCTCGGATAAGACGGTCGCCGGAGGAGGCCTTGTAGCCTTCGTTGAAGAGCAGGTAGAGCGCGGCGAGAACTCCGTCGAGGCGCCGGGGAAGCTCGGTGGCATCGGGCACGGCAAAGGGCAGGCGCAGGTCGCGGATGAGCTGCCGGGCGCGGACGAGGCGCTTGGCGATGGCGGCCTCGTTGGTGAGAAAGGCCGCGCCGATCTCCGCAGGGCTCATTCCGCACACGGTGCGCAGGGCGAGCGCGAGCTGCGCCTCGGTCGAGAGCTGTGGATGGAAGCAGACGAAGAGCATGCGCAGCGTGTCATCGGCGAGGTGGGGTTCGTCGGCGGGCTCCTCCCGTGTGAGCCAGCGTTCCTGCTCGGCGGTGATCCGTGCCTCCTTGAGCCGCCAGGTCTGCTCTCGGCGCAAGGCGTCGAGCGCGTGGTTTTTCGCGGCCTGGGTGAGCCATGCTGCGGGATGCTCCGGGATGCCCCGGTAGGGCCATGTCTGCAAAGCTCGCACCAGCGCCTCCTGCACGGCATCCTCGGCGAGCTGCAGCCGGTGCGTGCCGAGATGAGCCGCGAGCGTGGCGACGAGACGCGCCCCTTCGCGGCGGAAGAGGTCATCTGCCACGAGACCGGCGTTGCGCTCGGCGGGCTGGCTCATGGGTGCGCGTCCTCGGCAGGCGGTCCGCCTTCAACAAGCATCGCCAGATGCTGCAGCGACTCCTGCCAGCCGAGATAGCACTTCTCCGCCGGAATCACTTCGGGCACACCGGCCTGCGTGATGTTGATCTCGGTGCCGCAAGAGACGCCTTTAAGCTTCACCGTGACCTCGATGGCACCGGGCAGGTTTGGATCGTCGAAGACATCGGTGTAGCGAAGAAGTTCATTTGGTGCGAGCTCGAGGTACTCGCCTCCGAAGCAGTGGCTGTGGCCGCTGCTGAATTGTGTGAAGGCCATCTTGAAGGTGCCGCCGACTTTCGGTTCGAGGTGGAAGACCTTGCACAGGAAGCCGTTTGGCGGCAGCCAGCGGCTGAGCGCTTCGGGATCGAGGAAGGCTTTATAGACCGTCTCGGGTTTTGCTTTGAGCACGCGGTGGAGGCAGATGGTGTGCGTGGACATGGAGGCTGCGGCTCAGCGTTGTTCAGGAACGGTGACCATCCAGTGAATGCCAAAGCGGTCCGTCACCATGCCAAAGCAGGGTGACCAGAAGGTTCTGCCGATCGGCATGAAGGCATCCCCGCCATTGGCGAGCGCGGTGAAGGCTCGTTCCGCCTCGGCTTGCGTCGGCAGGGTCAGGGACATGCAGTGCCCCTCCGCCGGCATCTGCTCCTTCATGCCGTCGGAGCCCATGAGCCTGCTTGCGCCGATGGTGAAGGAGGCGTGCATCACCTTTTCATTCCAATTGGCAGGCATTGGGCAGATCGCAGGTTCGGGATGGTCCTTGTAGCGCATGATCATGCCGATTTCAGCACCGAGATGCAGGCGGTAGTAATCAAGCGCCTCCTCGCACCGGCCGGCAAAGAAGAGGTAGGGTTCGACGAAGGGTTTCATGGGGTGTCTGAGTTGAAGGGGTGGGTTTCCATGGCCTTTACATCCGCCATCGGCCGACAGAGGTCGGCGATGGGACGAACCTCAATCTGGGCGCCATGAGCGAGGATGGGGCAGGCTTGGGCGAGCCTCACCGCGTCGTCGGTGGAGGCCACGCCGAGCAGGAAATAGCCTGCGATGGCCTCCTTTGACTCCGCGAAGACGCCGTCGGTGACGAGGCTTTGCGCGCCGCTGACAAGCCTGCCTTCCTCCATGAGCGGCTGGGCTCCGCGGAGGACGCCCCTTTTTTGCAGGCCCTCCACCCAGCCGTAGAAGTCGGTCATGATGCGCTGCAGCTCGGCGGGCGAGAGGCTGCTGTTCCAGTGCGTGCCGCGGATGAGCAGCAGGTGCTCGCCGGTGGATTTCTGATTGTTAGGGTTCATTCGGCGGGTGTTTCGTTCGTATGGCGGTAGGCGGAGCCGCGCTCGGGCTCCAGCGGCCGGATTTCAAAGGTCAAACCATGCGCCAGCACCGGGTTCTGCGCCGCGATGGCCGCCGCGGCCTCAAGGCTCTCGGCAACGATGATCCAGTAGCCGCCGATGACCTCCTTGCCCTCGGCAAAGGGGCCGTCCGTTCGGATGCCCTCGCGGGAGACGAGCGCCGCATCCATGGTCAGGCGCGAGCCGGGCTTGAAGACTCCCCTGGCGAGGTTCGCCTCATACCAGGTGTAGAACTTTTCGATCGCCGACTCGATGTCGGCCTTGTCCGAGTTCCTGTCCCACCGACCTCGCGAGAGCAGGAGGTAATCGTTGCTGGCGGTCGACTTCATGAGCTTCATTTCGATAAGGGTGCTGCGACGAGCTTCGCCATGTCCGCGAGGCCTTTCTCGAACTCGGGGCCGCACATGGTCTCGCAGTCCATCACGAGGCTGATCATCCTGGCGAGGAGGCCTTCGTTCCTGCCGTACATGGCCCAGGTGACGGTGGTTTTGCCGCCGTCGGACTTGAAGAGATAATCCACGGTGCTGACGCCCTCCATCGGCTCCATCCAGTCCATGCGCAGGCGGATGAGCTCGTTCGGCCGCTCTCGATGATGGTGGCCCGGCCCTTGCCGGTCTTGCCGCCCTCCCAGGTCGAGGCAGAGCCGAAGCCGGTTTCCGGCCCGAGGTACTCGACCTTGGCGCCGGGGTCCATTTTCAGCCAGGGGTTGAACTCGTTGAACTTCCTGTGGCTGTTGAACCAGACGAACACCGCCTCCGGGGGCACGGCGACGGTGATGCTGCGTTCAACGCGAAAATCCGGCGATTTCAGCAGGGCGGCGCCAATGAAGCCGATGATGAACAGGGCGATGAGGATGAGGATCTTCTTGAGCATGGCGGCAGGTGGGCTGGATGTTTGGTGATGTGCGGTGCAGCGCTGCTAGCTGCGAACGGCTGCCTCGATGGCGGCGACATCGATCTTGGACATGGTCATCATGGCCTCAAAGGCCCTTTTGGCGACGGCTCGGTCCGTACTGGTGAAGGCCTGGGTCAGCACGACCGGGATGATCTGCCAATGCAGCCCCCATTTGTCCTTGCACCAGCCGCATTCGCTGGCCTCGCCACCGTTGCCGATGATGGCGTTCCAATATCGGTCGGTCTCGGCCTGGTCGCGGGTGGCGACCTGGAACGAAAACGCCCAGTTGTGCGTCACACCGGGGCCGCCGTTCAGCCCGATGCAAGGGATGCCCATCACGGTGAACTCCACCGTCAGCACCTCGCCTTCCTTGCGTGACGGATTGTCGGCCGGTGCTCGATGGACCGTGCCGACGGTGGAATCAGGAAACGTCTCGGCGTAAAAGCTTGCGGCGGCCTCGGCATCGTGATCAAACCAGAGGCAGACTGTGTTTTTGGCGGGTTCGCTCATGGTGGCGGAGGTTGGTGAAGTGCGAGGGCCGCTCACTGACGGGTAAAGATGACCGGAGGGCCGCAGGGGTTGCTTTTGCCGTCCTTCCATGAGACACCTTCGAGCTGAAAGTGGTTTGCGTCGAGGAAGGTGTAGGTGGCGCCGTGCATGTGCATCTCCCTGCCTGCATCCAGGCCGGGGGTCGGTGCCAGATCAAAGGTCAGCGAGCGGGCCGACTGTTTCACCAGCTTCATCCGCGGCTGGTTCCGCAGCATGCAATAGTGCGTCATGTTGAGCCTGCCGTTCACGTCGTGATACACGCTCAGCATCTCCATCGGAGTGCCCTCGGCGAAGCGCTCCTCGATCACCGAACCGCCGGCAATCATGCGGAACTCAGTGCTCATCGTCCCCATCTCGGGCGATTCGCCAGACCACCTGCCGACCAGCGACTTCATGAGCTCAAAGGCTGTGGAGCCCTTGTAAGGAGGCATGTCGGCGCAAGCCATGGGTTTTGTCTGTCCGGCCTGGCACGAGGTGAGGACCACCAGGGCGGCGAGGGTTAGGCAATGGGCAAGATGGGGCATGTGCGCGCGGGCTGAAGGTTCGATTGCCGGGGTGTCCCGTCAGAACATCGACGAACAGGGGGGGCTCCGCGAGGACAGGAAAGTGCAAAAAGTTTCGTTCCGTGCTGTCGGGCTGGAATCGTGAGCCTGGTCTGGAGTGGGAATGCCGCCCCAGCGGGTGGCATCCGGGCCGGCAAGTCGGAAGTGTTCTTGAGTCCTCCGGCTGATCTGACGCAGCCCGGACGGCCGTGCACACTCACTGCTTCTTCTTCCCGCTGCTGATAAATTCATCACGCGTGACAAAGCCGTCCTTGTCCGCGTCGAGCTTCACGAAGCGGGCCGTGGCCTCGGCCTTGTCGCCTCCCTGGCCGGCGAGATACTCGGGCTTGGTGAGCCTGGGCTTGCCGGGGTAGAGGCGGTCGTAGCGTTTGTCGCGGGGCTCGTTGGGGTCGTAGCCTTTGCTTTTGCTGCCGCCGACGGCTTTGGCGACCTTGCCGCTCTTCGGCGGCTGCGAGTCGCTGCCCACGGGCGGGAGGTGTTTTTGCAAAGAGGCGATCACTTCGGCATGCTCGGGCTTCGTGGCGAGGTTCACGGTCTCGTTCGGGTCGTTTTGATGGTCGTAGAGCTCGATGAAGCCGATGTCGGCGGCGTTGCGCTTGCGCCAGAAGGTGCCGCGCCAGCGTTCGCTGCGCACGCTGTAGCCCATGAGCTGGCCGCCGTGCTCTTTGGAGGATTTGGGATAGACGCTGATGGCGGGCTTCTGCATCGGGGCGTCGGGATTATCGAGGTAGGGCTTCAAACTCATGCCCGCGAGGCCTTGCGGCATTTTCAGGCCGCACACGTCGGCGAGCGTGGGATACACATCGACGAACTCGACCGGGGCGGCGCAGTGCTTGCCTGCGGAGCTGCTTTTCGGCAGCGCGATGAGCAATGGCGCGCGCGCGGCGACTTCAAAGTTGGTGTGCTTGTGCCATAGACCGTGCTCGCCGAGCTGCCAACCGTGGTCACCCCAGAGAACGATGACGGTGCTGTCGGCGAGTCCTTCCTTCTCGAGCGCATCGAGCACTTTGCCGATCTGCGCGTCGGTGTAGCTGATGCAGGCGTTGTAGCCGTGGCGCAGGGTTTTGGCGAAATCCTCGGGGATGGGGTTTTCCTTGGGGGTGCCGGGATAGGCATGCAGTTCGCCGTTGGTGTGTCCGACAAAATCGGGCGTGCCCTCCGGGTAGGTGACAAAGGCAGGTCCGGGGATCGTCTCGGGATCGTGCATGTCCCAGTATTTCTTGGGCGCGACGAAGGGCAGATGCGGCTTCACAAAGCCCACGCCAAAGAAAAACGGTTTTCCGGCCGCCTTGAGAGCCGCGAGCCGTTTCATGGCCTCCACGGCTACCGCGCCATCAGGCAGTTGCTCGTCGCTCTTCGGACTCACTTCATACGCGGGGCCTTTTTTGGCCGCCTTGCCTCCCTTGCGCTTTTCGCCGCCTTCCATCGGCTTGGAGAACTCGCTCGGCACGCCTTCAAACTTTGTCACGGTGTGCTTCGTCCAGTCCTGCTCATCCACCTTGACCAGTTCACCGCCGGGGAACCAGCGTGGCTCGGTCCACGACGGTCCGTCCTCAAAGCCATGGTGCTCGATTTTGCCGAGTGCGGAGGTGTGGTAGCCGTTGGCGCGGAAATGCTGCGGCAGGGTCACGCAGTTCGGCTGTGCGTCGCGGAAGTGCGTGTCGAGGTCCCATACCTTCGTCGTGTCCGGCCGCAGGCCGGTGAGGATCGCCGTGCGCGAGGGGCTGCACACCGCCTGGGCGCAGTAGGCTTTGTCAAAAACGAGGCCGCGAGCCGCGAGTCGGTCGATGTTTGGCGTCTTCGCATGCTTCACGCCATAGCAGCCAATGTCCGGCCGCAGGTCATCGACGGCGATGAAAAGCACGTTGAGAGGCTGTGCCGACCAGGCGGAGAGAAGGGGGCAGAGGGTGGAGAGAAGGATGAGGAGGCGCATGAAGGTGTGCATGAGAACTGCGGAAACGGACAAAGTTTGCCGGAAAAAGTGGGGGTGAGGCCGGAGGGCTCGGAATGGGGTGCAGTCCTCTGGACTGCTCTGATGAGTCCACCACACTCTCACCGAAACTCAGTGCCGCAGCGCTGCTCACGGAACGGAGATGTCGTCACTACAGCAGTTTCAGGCCATGCGTCCAAAACTCGGCGGGGCATGTGTCAGTCGCTCTGCTTGCCCCATTCGAGCATCCGTCCGGAGGGATTGATCACCAAGGTGCCGCTGTAGCGTGGAGTTTCATCAACTCCATTTCCCAACACCTCTATGCATAAGCGTCCATGAAGTTTGCCATCCAAGGCACGCACATACACGACAGGCCCTGGCGAGTTGCCTGGATTGTCAATAATGACCTCATGCTCGTAACCGGACTGAGGTGCGATCTGATAAAGTTGTTCGTAAAGGGTGTGCGTCGCCGTTGGAAAACGCTCGTTGTGTGAGGCTAGAAAAAGTTGGACTCCGTTCAGGCCACGAAGGCGAAGCTTTTGATCTCGATAGCGGGTCATGCTGGCGGAGAAATATTCCAACTCGATGTCTCCAGACAAATCGTCCGCAAACTTGCCTGTCTTGAGCTCGAGCGATTTTGGTGTGATGGTCTCTTGCAAGTCGTGTTTCGAGAAAAGACTAAAGCGCACGACTTTTGACGTCGGTGCGTCAGACAGTGGCGATAGGCTGATAGGAATCACAGGTGTGTCGGTGGCTAGAACGGTGCCTGTGGCGATGGCAGGGGTTTCATATGTCGAGACGGTGTAGGCGCGCATGCGGTCATGCTCAGCGAGTTGCATGTGGAGCGTCACCGTGATCTCGCGAAACCCCTCCTTGTGCACGGTCATGCGCGTTTTATATCGCATTCGACGTGATGGGACTCGCGCAACACCCTCTGAGTCGGAACGAAAAGGACCTCCGCTGGCTTCGAAGGACTCTGCGCCTCCGTGTCCGTATCTGAATCGTTCGAAACGAACCTCGGCGCCAGCCACAGGCTTTCCTGCTGGATCGCTCAGACGGAGCATAATCTCCTGGCCTGTCGCAATGCGGAATCCGCTGCTTCCAGTCATAAAAATCAACGCCGAGTTCAAAAGCCCGATCACCAGTATTGTGGTGGACCAGCTTTTTGGCCGGAACCATGCGCTCGCGAAAACGAATGCACACAATCCCACGGCTATTACAAGCATCAGCAGCACGGCAACGCCCTCCAGCGGGCCTGCGCTCGGTCCGGATGTAGGCGTAGAGAGACCAGTCCCGAGCAAGAATAAACTTCCAAGAGCAGCGGTTAAAATCAGAGGAATCCAAAGAATCAAAGACCAGGCCTGCTTGCGTGAAAATGCATAGGTCGCCACGACAACTGCTGCGCCAGCTAAAGCGGTTCCTGACGCTTTAGATGCAGTCTTTGGATCAGATGACAACCAAACGAACAGCACAACCGGCAGCCAAGTGATGGCGATCGCTACGAGCAGGGCAATCCACGAGGTGCTGCGATGGTTGTTTGAGGGAGTCATTTGGCTATATCATTCAATGATGCCTTCCAATGGTAGGCTTCGGTGTTTGCGGATCTTCAATTCGCAAGCCTCCTCGCCTCGTCCATCAACGGATGATCGAAGGCGGAGGCATAGGCGTCGAGGGTCGAGGCTTTGATGCGGAGTTGGCGGCCGGTTTTGCGCCAGCCGATGACGGCGGCGAGGACTTCGCGCAGGATAGTTTTGGCTGCGGAGGCTTTGAGGCCGAATCGTGAAGCTGCGGCCAGGGCGGTGTCGATGCTCGGTTCTGGATCGTCCTCGGTGATCGGCGTTTTGGGTGTTTGAGTGCGGTCAATCTCGGGCACGGGATTGAGGTCGTAGGCAGGCGAGAGGGACCAGCGTCCTGATCGAAGCATGAGGAAGCCGTGATTGCGAAGGTGGTCGTCGTAGTTGCTGGCGAGGAGCGAGAAGATGAGCCGCCGCCACAACTCCCGCAGATCGCCTATGGTGTTGTCACCCAGCTGGCGTATGCCGTCGGCAAGCAGGGTGTAGGCGCCGGACTGTCCTGGTGCGAAACCGAGGAGGCTGTGAGCGGAGATGAAGGGGATGCGCCGATTGCCGAGACGATCAAATCGAGTGATGACGGAAACACTGTGTCCTTTCACATTCACCAGCTGGTGCGCGGCGACCTGAATGCCCGCTTTGCTCGCCAGCGTGAGTGCGAGGATTTCACCTGCTGCGATGTCGCGCACGTCGTCAGGCTTGGGAAACTTGGCGATGGCGAGCTGACCGTTCGTCAGGGCCACTGCAGACTTGGGGCGTGCACCACCGAGCGGCGAACCCTGGCCCAGCAGAAAACGAAGATCCTGCGCTGACTCGGTCTCGCCGTGGACGGCATTGGCTGAGTTCAAGAGGGCGGAGAGTTGAACGAGAGGTGGAATCTTTCCGTTCCCGGAAGCAAGGAACGGCCCGTCGGCATTTGTGCGAAAGCGCAGCGCGCCAATACGGGAGGCGTCATCGAGCGCCAGTACATAGTAGAGGTCTTGATAGGGTTTGCGCTCGAGCACTTGTTTGCGCACGGCGCGCTCGATCAACAAACGGCCCCAGCGATCCGGGCCGCAATCCAGCATCGCGCCAAAGAGCGTGGCGCTGTGTTGGACTCCAGCTCGCAGGGGCAGTGAGGTGGGGTCGATGGCAAAGGCTCCAGGCCGCCTCAGCCAGTAGGTTGTGTATTCAAACGACACCGTGGCGCTGCGATCCGCCGTGTGAAGACGTCCGATGGCGTGCGTCTCACCTTCCCAGTCGATGTGAACTTCGAGGCTCATAAGCGTGGGCGACGGATGCGCTTGGGCAGGCGGTTTTCATCCAGGCTGAGCGCGAGGGTATCCGTGGCGGGGGCGGCGAGATTGGCGAGGCGATCATGCAGCTGAAGCACAAACGCAGCGGTTGCAAGCGTGCCTAGAGCCACGGTGGGATCTCCGCGCTCCATGCGCCAAAGCGTGTCACGGCTTACGAACAGTCGCTCCGCCATCTCTGTGGTGGAAATGCCTCGCTTCCGACGCGCCAGCGCGAGTTCGCGGCCCAACTTGCGGAGGGCTTGGGTGGCGGGGAGCGGTAGCGATTGCATCTTGGGCATGGATCATAGTGTCCGGTATAGCTGACGTTTAGTCAATAATTGGTCTGCTATAGCAGACATAAACATCCTCTTACCTCCCCCACAGCTTCGCGAACTTCTCGGGGATGTGGAAGTCCGCCTTGCCGGTGGGTGAGAAGGCGGTGCGTTCGGTCTGGGCATTGCGGACGCGGCTGCGGCCGAGGTTGAAGTGCCAGGGGAAGAGTTCCTTGGGGCGTTCGCCGTCGATGCCTTTGGTGGGATCGAGCGTGAAGGCCTCGGCACCAACGATGGGGAGGCGCATCTCGAGGCTCCAGCGGTCCGAGCCGCGATGCACGGCCACCTTGGCGCCGCTGCTCCAGTCCAGGCCCTTGCCGCCGGTGGCGTGATCGATGTCATAAACAGCTCCGGTGGGATTGATGGAGATCTCGTAGTAGCTGCGCGAGGGTGTCTCGATGAGCAGCGTGATGTGATCGCCTTCGAGGAGCTTGGGGTCGTCGTTTTGGGTGGTGGTGCTCTTCAGGCCCTTCATGTCCGGTTCGAGGCAGACGATGCCGATGTGCAGCGTGCTGCCATCGCGTTGAATCTGGAAGCTGGTGCCTGCCTTGGGCTGCGGGTCCTCGGGACGCAGCTTGATGAGCACGGAACGACGCACGTCGCCCCAATATGCCTTGTCCACGTTGCCATCGAGCGGCTTGCTGCCGAGCGGTTTGGCGCCGGTGTTCACGGTTTCGAGCACGCGATAGTCGAGATCGGTTTCGCGCTTGCGACTGAGCTGCACGCGGAGCGTTTCCAGCGGCTTCATCGTGTCCGCGATCTGCTGGATGCGACGACCGGGAAGGCTCGTGGCATCGACGGCGGCCTTGGCTTTGGCGAGCAAATCAAACGACTCGCCGATCTTCGCCGCGTCCGTGTTCATGTGCATCCAGTTTGCCTCGGCGTGGGTGATGAAGGTGCGCATCGGCTCCGCCGCAGTGCCGAAGTAGCTGGTGCAGTAGTCGGCGAGCATCGCGTCCACGTCTTGATTCGCATCCCAGTAGAGCCGCGCGGTGACGTAGAGATTGAAGTGCTCGATGGCGAGGTCGTGGTAGCCAAAGGACTGCTCCTTGCCCGCGGGATGCGCGTAAATCTCCACCTGCTCGCCGAGGCTGACGCCTTTCAGGTCGCGCAGGTCGCGGCTGATCTGCCGCGAGTAGTAAACCGGGCGTCCGGCCTGCTCGGGGCGTGCGTTTGTGCTGAAATCCCAGGTGATGTAGTGGCCCGGCGCGAGCTTTTTGAGCCACTCGGCCCGCCATTGCCGGCGCCCGTTCCACTTCGACTCCTCCCAAAATTCCTGCCGGTGCCGCACGTCGATGATCGCGAGATTGGGGCTTAATGCGTCGATCTTCAGCGGCGGTTGGGTGTAGGCGCCGTAGGCGAGGGCGCTGACGAGCCGGTCCGGATGGCTGCGGTTCACCTCCAGCGCCACGCGGTTCAGGTAGCCGAACACGTGATCCGACATCTCGCCGCTCCATCCGCGCTCCGGCGTGAGCTGGGCCTTCCACACCGGATCATCGCCCACAAGGCCGCTGTAGCCGTCCACGAGGTCAATGTTGTGCATGGGCTCGTGAAAGTGATCAAACATGGCGCGGACATGCTTTACCTGCTTCTCAAACAGCAGAGGCGAGAGCAGATCGGGCACGCCGTCCTCCTTGTGCGTGGTGTCATGCCTGCCGTTGATCTTGAGATACATCTCCGGGTGCGCCTGCTGCATCTCCTTGCGCTTGATGACGAACTTCATGCCGTGGCAGAGCTGCGGAAAGCCTGCGATCTCCACGCCATAGTTCAAACCGAGGCGCAGATTCCACAGCGCACGCTCCCCGATGCCCGTATGCTGCGTGTAGTAAACGAATCGTCGCAAACCAAAGTCCGGCACCACCGTGCGATCCACCTTTGGCAGCGCGATCGTTGCCAGCTTCGGCACCACCTCGCCGATCTCGCCCGGCGCAAACCAGCGGCAGCCGAGGCCGCGCAGGAACTCGTTCACCGCGTTGAAGGTGCCCGCGTCATCCTGCTCCCACACGTCGAGGTCGGCATGGTAGAGCTGGTAAAGCTCGCTCGCCGTGTTCCAAAACGTGTCACCGGTGATCTTGTCCCACTCGGCGTTCACCCGCGCGGCCTCGCTTTTGTCGCGCTTCCGCCCCCACGGCTCGATAGGCACGAAGTCCTTGTCCGCTCCCAGCAGTGCCAGCCAGTCGTCGCCCGAGGCCACGCGAAACGCGCCATGCTTCAGTTCCTTCGTCGAAAGCCCGAGCTCATCGGTGAAGCGGCTCATGCCGACAAAAATCGCTGTTTTGCCCGCCGTTCGTTCGCTTACGATGGGCAGCGTTGCGCCCGTCATTTTCAAAAGCGTGCTTTGCAGTTCCTTGGCCGCTAGCCGGGTCATTCGTGCCGGTTTTTCGGCGATGATGATTTCGGCGTGAGTGCTGCCGTTTTCGACGAGCAACGGTTCTGCCGCCTGCAGCGGATTCAAGGCAGCAATCAACAGGATGGAGCGAATGAGTGAATGCATGGGATCAGATCAGGGATGGGGGGGCGATTCGACCAAGGACATCTTTACGGCGTCCAGGTAATGGGGCCGTTTTGCCTGCGATTTCGCCAGGTTTTTGACGCCAAAGAACACGACCAGACAGCGGGCCTTGCTGGGTACCTGCATGCGCAGGCCGATGGATTGCCAGTCGGTGCTGCCAGGCGGGTTCTCGAAGCTTGTCGCGGCTGACGCGATGGCCTCGTCTTTTTCAACAAACCAATGCCGGGCAAACCAATCCGGCCCCAGCCGATCGGGTGCCTCGTTGACGGCATAAGTCCGGACCGTGTAGTGAGGCAAGCTGTCAGGATCGGCGCTGGTGAAGGAAGCGCTGACTTCGATCTCACGCCGTTCGGTGCCGGAGGCCGGAAGGGCGATGATCTGATAAAGACGTGGAAACAGAACCGGCGCTCCATGGGCTGAGGTCTCCAGCCTCAGCATGTGATGACCGTCTTTTGGCGTCACGCCGTTCTCCGCCGTCACCACCTTCGCCATATCACCGGTCCAGAGCGACGGCCCCGGAGGAAAACCCTTCGCCAAAGGCATCTGAGCATCCTCGAAACTGGGCTCCAGAACAGTCAGAGAAGTCTTTCTTCCAAGTCCGTGCTGAACTGCCAAGCCAAAGACCATCGAAGCACTGAAAAGGCCGATGACGAGACCTGCTGCCGCCGCCGTGAGCGGCCGCCAGGAAAACCAGGGTGCAGGGGCTCGTTCACGGGCGTCGAGAAGGGCGCTCGTCACTGCGGAGGCGACCGCCAGTTGCCGGAGATTGCGGCGTTTGAAGGCGCGTCGCAGATCCGCATGCAGCTCGCTCCGCTCGGCCAGAAAAGTCATCGCCTCCGGGTCGGTTGCCAGTCGTTGAAACAGAAGCGCGCGTTCGGACTCAGGCAAGGAGCCGTCCAGGTAGAGGTCCACAAGTTGGTGTTCAGAATCAGTCATGGGGTGGTCCTCGTGAGTTCGTCGTGGATGCAGTCGGAGAGAAGGTTGCGCACACGGAACAGCATTACGCGTACGGCGCCGGCGGATGACTCGATGGACTCTGCCACGCGCTCCATCGGCGCGTCTTCCTCATAGCGCAGCGCCAGCAGGTGCCGTGATTTTTCCGGCAGCTTTTCAAGGCACCGCTCCAGCGCCTCCTGGCGTGCTGTGCGGCTTGGTTGACGCTGCACGAGCATCTCCGCGAGCTGATCCATGAGAGTGTCGGAAAACACCAGGCGCTCACGGCCTTGCTTCCGGAAATGATCCGCGATCCGAGACTTGGCGAGCCACAGCGCCCATGCCACGAAAGGCCGTGCGCCGTCATATTCGCCCAGGCGCCGAGCCACGGTGAGCGCAACCTGCTGCACCAAATCCTCCGCATCATGCGGATTGTTCACCGCCGCGAAAACAAACGCCTGCACCGAGGGCTCTGCCTCAAGCCAAAGCCGGGTCAGTCGCTCGCACGCCTTTGTGTCATGATCATGGTTCACATCCGTATGCCGCTCGAGGGAGCGAAATGTTAACAGCAAAAGTGAAAAACTTGTGCCCCCCCCCATTGCCGTTTGGGAAGATGGTGGGCGCCGGCCTCTGAACGGTGTGGGATGAGTTCAGGTCCCTCGATCACAATCACTTCACGACTTTCTCACTCTCATCACCGGGACTTCGGTCACCGTCGGCTGAAAGCGTTGCTGCATCACGGCAGATGCAGCGACAACGAGGAGGTGGCAAGCGGGAGGAGGAAGCGCCGGTTCAGCTTTGTCGGGCGGATGGCATGCTGCCATGCGGCCTTGCGCTTGCCGGAAAAACATGGTTCCTCGATTCACTTCTGCGGTGCGCCGCTCACATCCAAATCCGGCTTCGTGTTCCAGCGTGGCGTCCAGCCGGGCTTTTCGACCTTGGTGCGGAAGATGACGGTGTTGTCGAGTGCGATGTCGTCGGTCCAGATGAACTTGGCGCCTTCGAAGTCGCTCTCGAAGTAGGGTTGTTTGGGATCGACTTCCTCGACGGTGTATTCGTTGGCGTTTTTCCACGTGCTGTCGTCGAAGTCCACGGCCCACCAATTCGCAGGAAGAGGCTCTTGGATGACTTTCGGGTTTGCGGTGTCGCCGTTGACGGGGCCGTGGAAGAAGTTCTTGGCCTTCCAGGTGGCGTTGGTGACGGTGCCGTCGGCGAATTTGATGCACAGACCGGCGTCGCCGATGCTGGTGCCGTATTCCATGCCGGTCTTCGGATCGGCGTTGTCCTTGGCAAGCACGGCGATGGTCATGGGATACTCGGGCAGGAAGTCCACGCTGACCACGTTGTGCGGCGTGAACGGGATGCTGTCCACGGCGACGAGGCGGCCGTTCACATACAGCATGAACCAGTTGTCGGCGTAAACGTTGAGCTTCACCGTGTCGGCGATGCTCGGCTTGACGACGCCGGGAGGGCCTCCTTTGCCGCCGCCTCTTTTGGGCTCTGCGGCGGCAGGTGGAGACGGTGCGGGTATTCGGGCCATTCCTGGCCCGTCATTGTTTTCACGGGGCATGAATGGCCCGGTTACTTGGCCTCCGCTGACGTGAACGACACGCAGTGACGAACTCGCCACGACTTTGCCCTTCATGGCGGCGAGGAGTTCCTCGCGGCCGGGTTTGCCAGCGACGTTCAACGGCTCGTTGAGCGCATACATCGTGATGACGTAGGTGCGTGAGCCGGCACCTTTCGACATCGGGGGCTCGTAACCGATTTCGCCTTTGAATCCGGTGCCCATCTTGCCGATGTCGTGCGCATTCTTCGCGAGGCTCGTGGTGCTGGCGGGGATGTCATACTGCGTCCAATACCACTTCATGTTCCCCTCCTTGTCGGCGTGATCCATGATCAAGGCGTAGCTCTTCGTGGCCGCAGGTGCGCCGGTCCATGCGAGCGGCGGTGTGGCACCCTCGCCATCGCCGGTGAACTCCTGCGGCAGCTCCTTCATGTCCTCGACGACGGGGCTGGTGAGGAGGAATTTGCCGTCGCTGCTGCGTGGTTGATCGGGACGCTCAACAAAGGCCTGGCCTTTTTTGCCGCCGGGGCCACCGCCGCCGCCACCTAGGCCGGGTTGACCTTTTTGGCCGCCCATCGGGCGTGCCTTCTCGCGCTCTTTTTCCATCGGCGCAGCAGCAGCGACCGGTGCGCCTTGCCATTCGCTGGGCTCGAGCTGGCCGTTGCGATCCTTGTCCATGTCGGTGAAGGCCGTTTTGGCCTTCGCTATCGCGTCTGGCAGTGAAAGGCCTTTCTTCTTGGCGTTGGACTTGGCGTTGTCGGCAAACTCCTGCGCGGTAACGAGTCCATCTCCATTCACATCGAGGATGCCTTCCACCTCGGCCTGCGGACGCGGCGGGCGACCACCTTCTTCACCGGGAGGCGGCGGCGGTTCATCACCGCGACGCATCTCGCCTTCGCGACCACCTTTACCCTGTCCCTTACCTTTCCCTTTGCCCTTCATGCCTTCGGGGCCGCCACCACCGGGCGGGCGGTCGCCGCCGCCACCGCCGCCCTGGCGACGTTCGGTGTAGACTTCATCTACCGAACCCTCGCGCCCGTTGTCAAAGTGGAAGGGATAGGTGCCGTCGGACTTGATCGAGTAGCTGACGCTGCGTTTGTCGCCATCGACCTCGTAACTGAGCTTGTAGCTGTCCCGGCCCGTGTTTTCAAAGGCGGTGATTCGAGCTCCGCGCAGGGCCTGCAAGGCTTCGCGAACGCCCTGGGCGCGCGGCTGCGGGTCCACCTGGCCCTCGGCCTCGACGACCTCGCCATGAAACGCGGCGAAGACATAAGGATACTTGTTCGAGGCGTGGTAATGGTAGCCGATCTTCGCATCGTCATGACCGTGGCATTCGTCCAGTCTGCCCGCGGGCGAGCCGTCGGGCTCGGTGAGGCCGTAGACGGGATAACCATCGAGCGCGTAAGCCACCGGCATGCCCTGCCCGGCCTGCGACTGCAGGTGCAGGGGGGTGATGTGGTAGTGATAGTCGTCCGCGCGACCACAATGCCCGCCCCACTCATCGAGTTCGCCGATTTCATAGCTGATCTCGCCGCGATTGTTCTGCGGATTGAAAATTGGAATGCCGTTCACGGCCAGGGCGATGGCTCCGCGGAGAAAGCGGCCCTTGATGGAGGCGGGCTGTTTCGCCGGCACGGGCTTGAGGGGGATGCGCCAGGCGTTTTCGCCGAAGTAACTCTGAGGCAGCGGCACCTGCTGCTGCCAGGCGGTGATGCCGACCATCATGTTATGGTCCGGCAGGCCGTTTGATCCCACATAGAGAAACTCGTTGTCGGCGCGCAGGTCGAGCTTTGTGAAAGGCAAAAAGGCCTTCGCCGTCCGCGGAGCATTCGCCGCGTTCGCGGCTGCCGCGGCGGCGAGTTGGACGACAGAGGCCGTGGAGGCGAGAAGAGGAGCGCGGAGACTCCTCTCCGCTTCATTCATCTTCGCGGCTTCGCCGCCTGAATCAGAAGATGCGGGCAGGAGTGCCAGAGCTCCTTTCTGCTTCACACTCCATTCCTCCAAGATGTGCGCCCGCAGCGCCTCGCGGTTGGTGGTGGTTAGCTCATGCGCGGCGAGGTTCGTCGCGAACAGCAGGAGGACAGGGAGCGTTTTCATAGCGCCGCCTACAAACCTCCGGCCCGTCAGACTGGCTTCAACAAAACTGCGGAGATTTGTCAGGATTGCGTCAAGGTTTCAGCGCCTTTTCAAGGACGGCGGCGACTTGTCCGGCCAGCCTGGCCGATCCTTCCTCGGTGAAATGCACGTCATTCGGCCTTTGTAGCGTTGCGACCTGCGGGGTGATGAATCCGTTGAGATCGTTGACCGCCACACCCGCCTCCTTCATGACCTTCAGCGCGGCGATGTTGTAGGATTCAATGCTCCCGAAGCGGCGGGAGGGCGAGATGACGCCGTTTTTAGGCACGGGGGTGGTGGTGGCGAAAATCAGGCGGGCTCCCGTCGCCTGCATCCGGTGGACGAGCTCGCGCAGGTTCTTTTCATAGATCTCCGGCGGTGCATGGCGGATGCCTTCGGGCGGAAGCTTGGCGTCGTGGAGCCCGAAGTTGAAATGGATCACGTCCCATTTTTGATCTCCGAGCCAGGAGTTCAGGTGGTTGAGCCCGTTGCCGGTGGAACTGCAGTTGGCGGGCGGCCTGTGGACATTCGCCTTGCCGGCGAGGAGCCGCCGCACGGGCGGGGTGTAGCCCATGGAGATCGAATCGCCGATGATCAGCACCCTGGGCAGGCCTGCCACATCCTGCACCGGGGCAAGGGAGGGATCGGCGGGCGCAGGGCTTTTACGGTTCTCCGCCGCGCTGGTTGAAAGTACGGCTAACAGGAGGTGAAACAGGATGGCAGGCAGCTTCATGGAGTGGGGGCGGAGGCAGGTCCTGGCATGAGAAGCCCTCCCGCCTGCCCAAGTCGAGCCCGAATCGTCAAGGAAGATGCACAATCCTGTAGAATGCCCGCTGGCCGTTGACACGCTCCGGCAGACTGTCCGTGTAGGTCGCGTTTGTGTAGGTGTTGGTGAACATCAAGGTGTCGACGGTCTGCCAGGTGACGAGATCCGTGCTGCACTGGACGAGGCAGGTCTTGTTCGGCGTGGCGTTCCATCTCAGTCCAACCTGACCGGGGCCGATTCTTGCGATCTCAATCGGAGGCATGATGTTCGGACCGAGGACAAAGCTGTGGCTGATGTCGCGGTTGTGTCGGGTTGGCGTTTCGTCGTTGAAGACGCCGGTGGCATCAGGCGGCATCGGGTCGGTGGCGGTGCGGTAGCTGCGGACGTAGTCGGCAACGGCCTGGCCGGGGCCGACGGTGACGCGAATGTGGCCGCTGTTGGGCAGGAGATAGCTGGTGCTGTTCGCGCCGAGATTGACGTATTGGCCGTCACCTGCGCTGCCGAGGCTGGTGTAGTTCGGCGTGCCCGGTTGCGGGCACTCGAGATAGACGATGCCGTCCTTGGTTTGATAGCCGTAAAGATGGTCGTGGCCGTGGAAGACGACGTTGACCTTGTTCATCACGAGCAAATCATGGATCGGCATGTCCCAGCCTGGACGTTGCGTGGCGAAGCCGGGGCTGCCGTCGGCGTTCTTGCCGCCCCACTCGTATTTGTCGCTCACTTCGATGCCGCCGCGCGCGGCGAATTGCGGGGTGCCGTTCGCCTGCTGCGTGCTGCCGCCGACAATGTGGTGCATGAAGACAAACTTGTATCTCGCGCTGCTGTTTTTCAGCGTGTCACGCAGCCAGTCATACTGCGCTTTGCCGAGGCTCCAGTTCCACGCGTCGTTGGATGAATTGGGGTTCGTGTTCGTGTTCCAGAACGGATCGAGCATGATGAACATGGCCTCGCCCCACTCGAAGGCGTAGTAGTCCTCCAGCAGGCCGAGTGTGCCGCCGGTGTAGTCCTTCGGTGTGAAATTGCCGGTGTAGAAGGTGTCCGGCGTGGGTGCGGGGTAGAAGGCTTTGCGGGCATTCAAATCCCACGCAGGGATGTTGTTCTGCTTGTCGGCGGCGGCGTTGAAGAGGTAGCCGTATTCCGCCTCGTGATTGCCGAGGCCGAAGAAGAACGGGATGCTGTGGCAGGCACGCTCAAAGGCATTGCGGAAGATGATGGCGCGATTGTTGATGCTCGTCTGATTGATGGTGACGCCGCCGCCCCACTTCGGTGGCACGCCGAGCAGGCCATCGGCGAGCTTGTCGGTCATGAAGATGTCGCCCACGTCCATGTGGAGGTCGGGCGCATCGAGGCTGATGTTCTGCATGGCACGCCAGAAGAGCTGCATGTCGGTGTTCACGTCAATGTGTGGATCGGCGGTGACGGTGAAGCTGAAGGTGGTGCCGCGTGGCCGCGCGGTGTGGAAGCTGCGCTCGCCGCGAGCATTGTAGAACGTCGCCCCGACATTGCGATGGCGCACGCGGTAGTAATACTCGGTGTCGGGCAGCAAACCGGTGATCGGGATGCGGATGGGGTTTTTGAACTCGGGCTTCGCGTTGTCGATGTTGAACGTCGTGGGCGTGGTGGCGAGCGTGTATTGACCGGGAGCGGTGCCGTATTCGACAAAGACCTGCTGATTGGCCGAGGCGATGAGGTTCACGGTCATGCCGTCGGTTTTCGGCAAGGTGAGGAACTCAGCGCCGAGGATGGTGGCATCGGTGAGGAGGTTGTTCACGGTGTAGATGTAGTTGCCGCCGCCGGGGCTCGTGGCGCTGGCGCTTGTGTTATCAGTGGCCACGACTTTGAAATTGACCGTGGTGCCGCCGTTTTGCGCCGGAAGGACCGCGCCCCAGACTCCGTCATTGGCCGCGCCATCGCCGTGCAGGCCATCGTCAAACATGGCGAGCGTGATGGTGGGAGGCGGTGCGGTGGTGGCGATGACGATGTCGTCAATGCTGATGCGCGGCGTGCGGGTGGGAGCCGTGGCGGCATAGCCGGTGGCTTGGAAGCGGATCTTCGTTTGTGTTCCCAGCTCCGAGCCCGCGAGGTCGTAATGGAAGAGCTGGAAGCCGTGGTTCACCGTCGTGGCAAAGGCGGTGGCGAGCGGTGCGGCGCTGGTGTTGGCATACGCGGCGGTGCTGAGCACAAACGTGGTGGCGTTTGTGATGCTGCTCACCGTGGCCCCGCCTGCGAAGTAGTTCGCGGCGGCGTTTGCGGCGGCATTGGTCGCCGTGGCGTTCACGAGCGTGGCGGTGGTGCCGGTGACGAGCGTGAAAGACGTGTTTGGTGTGATGGTGCCGATGCGTGTGTTGTTCGGGATGCCGGTAGCGGTGATGAACATGCCTTCGACTAGGCCCGTGGTGTTTGTGCACGTCGCGGTGGAACTGCCAGTCGTGATGCCGATGGTCGCATTCACCGGCGCGGTGAGCACGCTGCGGCCCGTGGTGAGTCCGGCGGTGCTCGCACAAGTCACCATGGTGCTGCCTGCGACGGCACCCGCGGCATTCAGCACGACATTGCTCAGCGAGACGGTTTCAGCATTCCAATCCTCGCTCAGACGCGTGTTCCAGGTCGCGCCGTTGTCGGAGGAGACCTGCAGCGTCCAGCCGCAGTTGTTCGTGGCAAAGAGATCGCGTGTTTGCACATAGAACTCGATGAAGCCGCTCGCACCGGTGGTGTTGATGGCATTCGTTGTGGTGAACATGGAGGCCAGCGGGTCCGCCGTGCCACCATTGAACTCCGCAGCGGCCGTGGTGGCGCTCAAGGTGAGCGCGGTGCCCGCCGTGGTGGGTGCGGCATTCATGGTGAAGGTCGTCGCGCTCGTCACGGAGGCCACGGTGGCGTTGTTCGCCAAACCGGTGCCGGTGAGCGACATGCCGTTCACGAGACCGGCGGTGCTGTCGCAGGTCGCCGCCGTGCTCGCGGCGGTGGTGGTGGCATTCGTCAAGGTGACGCCGCAAGCGGTAAGCGTGAGTCCTGTGCCCGTGCCGGTGGCGGCCTGCGAGAGCGCAAAGGTCGTCGCATCCGTGATGGAGGCGACGGTGGTGTTGCCCGTTTGCGTGCCATTGATGCTGCCGGCGATGTTTGGGCCGGTGATGAGCATTCCAGGCCACAGCGCGGCGGTGCTCGCACAGGTCACGGTGGTGCTGCCGCTCGTCGTCGTCACGTTCGTGAGGCTGATGGCGGTGCGATTCGAAGTGCTGACGGCCTGACGCATATTGCCCGCGCCGACGGTGGTCCACGCGTTGAGTGCTCCGGTGCCGTTCCAATTGTTCGACGAGGTGTTGTTGAAGCTTTCCTTCCAGATCGCGGTGCTCACGGGCGTGCCGGTGTCGTATTGAAGCTGCACGCTGGTGAGCGTGGTGCCGGGCTGCGGCGTGATTTGCGCCAAAACCGTCGTCGGATCAAGGTAAGTCGGCGAAGTGGGTCCGGTGGACACGCTGACGATGGCGGGGCCGTTCGCGTTGTAGGTCACGTGGATGCTCGCGGAGCCGGTGTTGCCGCCTTGGTCGGCGCTGTCGGTCGAGGTGGCCGTGATCGTGTTCGCGCCCGGTGTGAGCGGCACGGTGGCGGTCCAGGTGGCGTAGGCGTCTGTGGTGACCGCATTGACCCCGTTGACGGTGAGGCCGGTGAGTGGCGAGATGGTGTCTGTAGCTGTGCCGCTGACCACGATGCTGTTTGCGGTCGTTGTGGTGTTGATGGCGGGCGCGGTGATCGTGATCACGGGTGTGCTGGCGTCCTGCGTGGACGAGGCGGTGTTGCCAAAGGCGCTTGTGGCCGTGCCATCGGTGGCGGTGCCGCGATAATAATACGTCGTGCCGCTGGTGAGGCCGCTGAAGGTCACGCTGGTGCTGTTCGTCGTCTGCGAGGTGACGCTGGTGAAGTCACTCGTGCTGCTGCGCTGGATGGTGTAGCCGGTTGCGCCGGGCACGGCAGTCCAGCTCAGTGTGATGCTGGTGCCTTTGGTGAAGTCAGGCAGCGTCAAGGCAGGCGCTGGCATGGTCACGGTGAGCACGCCGCTGGCGCTGGTGGTGTTCCCGGCGGTGTTGGTGATGACCACATCATATGTCGCCGCATCGGAGGGCTGCACGTTGGTGAGCGTGAGCTTCGTCGTGTAGGCTCCGCGCACGATGGCGCTCGCATTGTCGGTGACTTGCGTAAAGCTCGTCGCGCCGCTCACATTGCCGCCATTGGACAGATTGGAGCCATTTTTCCGCCACTGCACAGTGATGGTGCCGTTCGGATAACTCGTGAAGGGCGCATAGAGCTCGATGGTGCTGCCTTGAGCCGCCGCGTTCGTGATGAGCGGCGGGCCGATGTAGGGCTTGAAGTTCTCCGCGCTGATGGCGGTGACGCTGCTGGTCAAAGAGGTGACGATGCTGGCATAAGCGGGGTTCGCGATGAGGTCGGTGGTTTCCAGCGGGTCATCGGTGAGGTTGAATAGCTCGGGCGTGAGCACGTTGGCCACGCGGCCACGGCGCAGTTTGAAGTCCTTTGTGCCGCCATTCACCGGATCGGTGAACTTGTTGATCGCGATGGGTGCCGCCGCATCCGTGACGAGCGTGGCATTGCCTGGGCGGAGAGTCGTCGTGGTGCTGCTGGTGGCCGTGAGGAGGTTCGGCCACACATTCACACCGTCGAAGGGCTTGGTGTTCTGCGGCGTCACGCCGACTGCGGCGCAAAGCGTGGGGAACACATCGCCGACCCACATGTATTGATGGCTGATGATGCCACTGGGCAGCACGCCGGGATAAGAGATGCCCGCCACCTCACGCAGGCCGCCATCGTAGCTGTCGCCCTTGTCACCACGCAGCGGGTCATTGAGAGAGCCTTTCGTCTCATCGCCGCCATTGTCACCGAACCACAGAATGACGGTGTTGTTTGTGACGCCAGCAGCATCCAGCGCATTGAGCACGCGGCCCATCGCCTGATCCATGCCATCGACGGCGGCGGAGATGAGGCGACGGCTGGTGTTCGTGACGCCGAGGTTTTGATATTTCGTGATCAAGTTCGCTGGAGCCGAAACAGGGCCGTGGATCGAGTTGAAGGCCAGATGCAGGTAGAAGGGCTGGCTCGGATTGCGGTTCTGAATGTGCGCGATCGCCTTGTCCGCGAGCAAATTGGGCGACCAGCCGCCGGTGCCCTGCGAATCGGTATGCTCGCTCGGTCCGTCCTGCTGCACGCCATTGAGCCACCAGTCGGGAATGTCGAGCGAGTCAGCCTCGGCGCTGTTGTGCGTGTAGTAATCGATCGCGCCGGAATACTGGCCATAGTGCGAGTCGAAGCCGCGATTGAACGGCGCATACTGCAAGCCCTCCTGGATGATGCGGGTGTTCACACCATTCACGAGCGTGTGATGCAGGTTCTTGTCACTGCCGCCCATGTGCCACTTGCCGCACATGAAGGTCTGGTAGCCCGCCGCCTTGAAGGTCTGCGGCATCAGATGCTCGCTCAAATCGGTGCCGCGGGTGTTGTTCGTGGCGTGACGGATCGGATTGCGGCCGGTGAGCATGGTCGAGCGTGTCACCGAGCACACGGTGGTTGCATAAAAGCGTTCCAAGCGGATGGAACCCGGACGCGTCGTGCCAAAGCTGTCCATGTTCGGCGTCTGGATCGGCACCTGGCCCGCAGGCGTGTGATAGCCCACATCGCCCCAGCCCTGGTCATCCGTGATGATGACGACCACGTTCGGAGCCGTCACGGTGGTAATCGTGAGCGCAAAGGCCTTCGTGGCGCTGCGATTGGCCGAATCCGTCACCTCGATGGTAAAATTGAAGTTTCCGGCCTGAGTCGGTGTGCCGCTCAAAACGCCGCCACTGCTCAAGGTGATGCCATTCGGCAAAGAACCGCTGAAAAGACTCCAAACATAGCCCGTGCCGCTTCCGCCCGTGGCGGCGAAAGTCTGCGAATAAGAACCCGTCGTGCCGCCATTCGGCAAAGGCGACGCCGTGGTGATCGTCGGAGCCGGAGCGACCGTGTAGCTCGTCGTTGAAGAGGTCGTCGTGCCTGCACCACCAGTGCCCGTGGCCGCGATGGTGAAGTTCACGGTGCTGCCATTCGCCTGTGCGGGAATGATCGCCGTCCAGATGCCGTCGCCGGACACCGCATCGCCATTCGTGCCGTCATCCACCATCGAGAGCACTGTGGGCGGAGCGCCGCTCGTCGTGTTCACCACGATGTCATCAATGCTGACACGAGGCGCACGCGTCGGCTGCGTAACCGTGCCGCCTGCATACTGGAAGCGCATCCGCATGTTTGCCGTGCGCTCGCTGGCATCCAGCGTGTAGCGGTAAGGCTGCGCGGTCCCATCGGCCTTGTTGTTGAAGTTGTGATTGATCATCGTCGCAAAGGCCGTGATCGGCGCGGCGCTCGTGTTCACATACGCGGCGGCGTTCAGCACCAAGGTCGTGCCATTGGTGATGCTGGCCACCGAGGCGTTGGCAGGGAAATAATTGCCCGCGATGGCCGCCGTTGCGCTCGTGGCGGCTGCGTTCGCACTCATCGTGAAGTCCACGTTCGGATTGATGGCCGTGATGCGTGCGTTTGCCGGGATCGTCGTGCCCGTGCTGGTCACAAACATGCCCACCGCGAGCCCTGTGGTGTTTGTGCAGGTCACCGTGGCGCTGCCGCTCGTCGTGCCGCCCGTCACATACACCGGCGCGGCGGATACGGCGCGTCCCGTGGTGAGTCCCGCCGTGCTGGCGCAGGTCAACGTCGTGCTGCCCGTGCCGCTGCCGGCTGCATTCGTCACCACGTTCGTCAGCGTCACCGTGCTGCCCGTCCAATCCTCCGTGAAGCGTGTGTTCCACGTCGTACCACCATCCGGTGACACCTGAAAGGCCCACTGGTTGTTCGGCGAGAGGCTGTTCAGGTCCCGCGTCTGCACATAGAAATCCACATAGCCCGAAGTGCCCGCCGCATTGATCACCGGCGAGGTCGCCATGGCTGTCGTGAGACTCGCGGAGGCCGCCTGGAACTCCAGCGCGTTGCCATTCCCCGTCAGCGTCAAAGCCGTCCCCGGCGTGGTCGGAGCGGCGCTCATCACAAACGTTGTCGCGTTCGTGATCGAGCTGACGGTGGCATTGTTCGCCAAACCGGTGCCGGTGAGTCCCATGCCTGCCACGAGACCAACCGTGCTGTCGCAAGTCACCGTCGTGCTTGCCGCCGTGGTCGTGCAGTTCGTCAAAGTGATGCCATTCGCCGTCAGAGTAGCCGTCGTGCTCGAAGCCGTGGCCGCCGCGCTGATGACAAAGGTCGTGCCATTCGTAATCGAGCTGATCACCGCGCCCGCGGCCATGCCAGGGCCGGTGATGATCATGTTCGGCCACAGATTCGCCGTGCTGCTGCACACCACGGTCGTGCTGGCGCTCGTCGTGGTGCAGTTTGTTAGCACCACGGGCGAGGTGCGGTTCGATTGCAGGTTTGCCTGACGCGTGGCTCCGGCACCGTTCGTCGTCCAGGTGTTGAGGCCACCTGAGCCGTTCCAGTTGTTCGACGACGCCATCGAGAAGGTCTCGCGGAACACATTCCCGGTCACCTGCGCCCCGAGATCATAGGTCAAAGTCACCCCGCTGATGCCACCGCCGCTTCCAGCCCCCACCTGGGCCGTCACCACGGTCGGATCGGTGCTGCTCGGCGAGATCGGATTGATCGTGATGTTCGAAACCGTCGGCGGAGGCACGAAACCGATGCCGGAGAGATTGATGTCGAACGATGGATTGCCCGCGTCACTGCTCGCGATATGCAAAACGGCTGATTTCGTCCCAAACGTGGATGCATTGAACTGCACCGTGAAGGTCGAGGTGCCGTTGTTTGCCGCCACGGGCGTCGTTGGAGAGGTGGTGACGGAGAAGTTGGCGCTGTTCGTGCCGTCGATGGTCACACCCGTGATGTCGAGCGGCGTGCTGCCGGTGTTCGTAATGGTGAAAGTCTTCGAAAGCGTGCTGCCGACATTCACATTGCCATAGGCCACGGTGCTGAGGCCATCGATGAGCGAGGTCGCGCCCTGCGCCACGGCGATCTGCGTGGTGAGCGTGGCGGTGCGCACGGCAAAGACCGGGAAGCTCGCTGTCTTCGCCTGATAGCTGATGATGCCCTGAGCTCCACGCGGCGGACCTTCGGCGGCAGGCACGCTGTTGTTCACGCCCAGCTCCAGCAGCCACGCCTCGGTTTGCGTGCCTTTGTTCGACGTCGAGGACCAGTAGGCCGTCGCACGTGGCAGGGCGCGGAAGATCAAGCCCGTGCCGGTGGTGAGCGCATTGCTGCTCAGCGTGAAACTCACGCCCGGATTGATCGCCGTGATCGTCGGCGTGGTGGTGTGATTGATGTAAGTGCCTGCGATGCTGAAAGGATCGATCACCGTCATGCCGATGACGAGGTCCGTGGTGTCCGAAGTGGCCACCACGGGGCTGCCGGAGGTCACCGAGCATCCTGACATCGTCTTCGCAAACATCGTGCGATTGATCGCAGGTTTCAAATTCGTGGCCGTGCCGCCGCTGGTGGTGGCGAGCGAGTAATCCGTCAGCGTTTGCAGCTCTTTGATGTTCGGCATGCGCCAGTCGTTGTAGCCGCCGAGCGTGAGCCCTTCCGCCCAGGCGAGCGCGGCCTCCCAGGTCATCGCCGTGCTCGGCATCTGCGTCCACATGAGCGAGGTGTCGGTGTCCGTGATCGTGGAGTCGAGATTGTTCACGTAGTTGTGCGTCATGTTGTTCTGCGCCAGCCGCACATAGCGGGCGTGGTAATGCAGCGTGCCGCCCGCGCTCACCGTCTCCGCCTTCGGCTTCGGACCCACGCCACCACCGGAGTTCACGCACCACACATTCGTCGTGCTGGTGCCAAACACATCTCGGGACCACCAATACTCCGCCGAGGGCGAGGCAGGCGGGAAATAGGTGGCGTTCATCGCCGGATTGCCCGTCTCGTAGTTAAACAGGCTCATCAATTCATGAGGATTTGGCAAACGCCAATCGCTGTGGCCGCCGGTGGTCACGGCACCCGCGTTGTTCACCGCATTCTCCCAGGTCATCTCGCCCGCGTCGGCCTTCTGCCACATCAAACCGGTCACATTGTCCGTGATGGTGCCGTCGCCATTGTCGGTATAGCTTTGTGGATTCGCGGAGGGAGTCGTCGTGTAGTCGCTGTCCTCGCCGAAGGTAGTCGTCGTGCTCACCACCTGGCTTGTGTCAGGCAGCTTCACCTCCGACCACGCGCCCATCGGGTAGGCCGTGAGACGATTGCCCGAGGCCGAGCCCGCGGTCGGCGTGTAAGTCTGCGTCGTCGTCAGCACTGGGCCGCTGAGCGCACCGCCCACCAGTGCCTGCGCACGCCATGTCATCGTCAGCGAGCGAGGGTTCACCTTGCGGTTGATCGTCCAGCACTCGTCATAGTCCACGCCGCCCATGTTCACCCGCATGACATGGGCATCGGGCGATGCGGTGGCCATCGACACGGCGGTGAAGTTTTTGCCCGTCGTCGTCGCGATCGCCGGGATGCTCAGCACAAACTGCGTCGCATTCGTCACCGAGGTGACTCGTGCGCCATTGCTCACGCCATAACCCACCACCGCCAGTCCTGTCGTCAGTCCCGTCGTGCTCGCACACGTCACCGTGGTGCTGCCGTAAGTCGTCGCACAGCCCGTGAGATTCACACCCGCGACCAGATTGAGATGCCCGCTGCCATCCGTCACCAGGGGCGCGGGATTCATCTGCGCCACGATGTAGGCTCCGGCGACCGCCTTTGCATTGTAGCCACCCGTTCCATCCGAACGCAGATTTCCCACCGCTGGCTGACCATCGACTTGGTTGCCAAAGTTCACCACTGTGCCGTGGAAGGCCTTCATCATGTAGGGCGACTGCGGCGTGCCATACGGATGCGTCGCGTCCACCGTCGTCGTGCCGATCGCGTGGTAGTGATAACCCCAGGGGCCATGGTCGTGGCCGCCCTCGGCATCCAGCGGCTGACGCGGGGAGCCATCCGGCTCCACGAAACCATAGATCGGATAGCCATCCAGCGCCCAAGCGATGGGCTTGTCATCGCCCAACGGCCCGCCGAATCGCGTGTTCAAGTGCGTGGGGATGATGTGGTAGTGATAATCATCCGCCAGACCGCAGTGACCGCCGTAGTAGTCCAGCTCGCCGATCTCATACGACACATTCCCGCCGTTGTTCGACGGATTGAAGATCGCGATGCCATTCGAAGCCAGCGCCACCGCCCCACGCAGGAAATTCGTCGGCGGAGCAGGTGGATTGTAAATCACGATGGGCGACGCCGAAGGCACCGGCACCAGCGGGATGCGCCACACATTCGGCTGCTGGTAGCCGAGCGACCCTGCGTTGTTCTCATTGCTCGTCGAGTGCGCAAAATACGCCGCCGGGATCGGCACCTGCTGCTGCCAGGTCGTGATCCCGAACATCTTGTTGGGCATCTTGGATTCAATCCTGAAGTGCGACATGGTCGCCGAATGGCATATCAACAACTGGTCACGGAGGAAAGACATAAAATTGCGGCGATGAGGAGCCTCTATATGAGGGTGCCGGAGATTGCCCGGCGGC
>JBIIRD010000119.1:0-11316 GCA_044341745.1 Prosthecobacter sp.
GCTGCCGGCCGGTTGAAGACCCGGATCCGGCGTCGTCAAAACATGGTTTCCCGCTTGCCTCTCCAGGCTTGAAACGCTAAACGCACCCATGGAAGCCTGGCACGCGGCCTGCGTTGCTGATCCACCCTGTCCCCGCATGGCACACGCACACCTCCCCCGAGCAACTTTTCACCGCCGCCTGGGCGCAGGGTTGTGGGTGCTGGTGCTGATGGTTTCGGCATCCCTGGCACGAGCTTTTGACACCGTGGTGCTGGATGCCGGTCATGGGGATTTCGACCGCGGCGCGGCCATTGGGTATGTTTACGAAAAGCACCTGGCGCTTGATACGGCAAGGCGCGTGCAGCAGCTGCTGGAGAAGGCGGGGCTGAACGTGGTGATGACCCGTTCGCGGGATGTCTTTGTGCCTCTTCCCGGTCGTGCCTCGGCGGGGAACCGGCATGGCAACGCCATCTTTGTCAGCATTCATTACAACTACAGCCGCGGGGGCAGCGGTGCCGGCGCGGAAAGCTACTACTACCACAGCAAGGGTTATGCCCTGGCGGCCTACATCCAGGCCTATCTGGTCCAGCGCACGGGCATGTCGAACCGCGGCGTCAAGCACGCCAGCTTCCACGTCATCCGTGAAACCACGCGCAATCCCGCCGTGCTCATCGAGTGCGGGTTTGTCAGCAATTCCACCGAACGTGCCAGGATGATGACGGGGGATTTCCGCAACCGGATCGCCGAAGGCATCGCCCAGGGCATTGTGTCCTACAAGAAATCCAACTGAGGATGCCCGCCCATGCTCGTGACTTGCCGGCAGATGCAGGAGATCGAGCAGCGCGCCTTTGATCTTGGCGCCAGCGCCGGGGATCTGATGGAAAAGGCGGGATTCGGGATTGCCGCGGAAGTGCGGCGTTTTTTCCCGGTCCCTGGCACTCTGGTCATTTATCTTGGCAGCGGCAACAACGCCGGTGATGCCCTGGTGGCCGCCCGCGAGCTGCGGAGGCTTGGCTGGCGGGTGCTGGCTCGGCTGAGCGGGCCTGTTGACAAGCTCAAGCCTCTGCCTCGCGCCCATCTGGACGCCTTCACGGATCTTCACCTGCTCAAGTCGCCGGTGAACGTCGCCGAACTTCCGCGGCCGATCGTGCAGCTCGACGGCCTTCTCGGCATCGGAGCCGCCGGGGCCATGCGTGAGGAACTGAGGAGCCTGGCGGCCGAGATGAACGCTCTGCGCCGGGAGCAGCACGCCTTCACGGTGGCCATGGACATTCCCTCAGGACTGAATGGTGACACGGGCGAGGCCTCGCCGGATTGCGTGGAGGCGGACGTCACCGCCACGGTGGCCTGCGTGAAGGCGGGTCTCGTGGCAGATGCGGCCACCTCACGGGTTGGGCGCATCGCCCTGGTGCCCGTGGCCGGACTCGGGGCGGGGGAGGATGACGGGCCGATGCTGCTGACGCCGGAGCTTTTGCGCAGCTGGCTGCCTCGGCGCAGCTTTGAGTTTCACAAGGGCCAGGCCGGGCGCGTGGGCATCCTCGCCGGCTCCCGGGGCTTTCTTGGCGCGGCGGTGCTGGCCTGTTCAGGCGCCCTGCGTGCCGGGGCGGGGCTGGTCACGCTGCTGGTGAAGGAGGGTGTTTACCCGTTGATGGCCGCGCGGCTGCCCCCCGAAGTCATGGTGAAACCGGTCAAGGACTATCGCGAAGCCCTGGAGATGAACTGGGATGCCCTGGGCATCGGCCCCGGCCTGGGCTTTGAAGCCGCCGACGAGGTGTTGAACGTGATCCAGTACGCCGCCGTGCCCGCCGTGGTGGACGCGGATGCCATCACCATGATCGCACGGACCGAGGTGCCGGTCTTCCTGACCTCGACACCGCCCCGTCTGCTGACGCCTCACCCAGGGGAGATGGCCCGTCTGGTGGGCGACGGGGAATGTCATCCCCGGATCACCCAGGCGGAGATGTGGGCCATGGCGCATCCAGGCAACGTGCTGCTGCTGAAGGGGGCCCGTACGGTCATCGCCACGGAGGGGCCGCCGACGCTCATCAATTCCACCGGACATCCGGGCATGGCGACCGGCGGCATGGGGGATGTGCTCACCGGCGTCTGTGCCGCCTTTGCCGGACAGGGGCTGGATCTCTATCGGTCCGCCGGTCTCGGTGCCTGGAGCTGTGGACGCGCGGCGGAGATCGCCGCGCTTGCGCAAAGCCAGCTTTCCGTGCTGCCGACGGACGTCGTCAATCACCTGGGGGCCGCGCTCAAGGAACTGGAACAGGCGCCCGTGCCGAATCCTCCATGCCGGTGTGGATGAGATTCCATTCAAGGCTGCGTATTCATTGGCATGCTGAAAGCATTCGCCTGTTCCCTCGCCGCCGTCCTGCCTGCGGCGGCGGTTGATTTCATCAAGGACGTCCAGCCGATCCTGCGTGAACATTGTTATTCCTGCCATGGCTCCGGCAAGCAGGAGGCGGCGTTCCGGCTCGACCACAGGCCCAGCGCGATGAAGGGCGGTGATTTTGGGGTGGCGATCAAGCCCGGACATGCCTCGGATTCAGCCCTGGTTCATGCGGTTGAAGGAAGGAACCCGAAGCTGCGCATGCCGCGCAAGGGGGATCCGCTTTCGAGTGACCAGATCGCGGTGATCAAGGCCTGGATCGACGCCGGGGCGCCCTGGCCCGACAGCGCCAGCGTGAAGCTGGAGAAAAAGACGGATCACTGGGCCTTCAAGCCTCCGGTGAAGCCACCGGTTCCCGGCAGGCCTGGAATGAATCCCGTCGACGCCTTTGTCCAGGATCGTCTCGCCAGGGAGGGGCTGAAGCCCTCGC
The DNA here is from genome assembly GCA_044341745.1 of Prosthecobacter sp. Taxonomy (GTDB): domain Bacteria; phylum Verrucomicrobiota; class Verrucomicrobiia; order Verrucomicrobiales; family Verrucomicrobiaceae; genus Prosthecobacter. Next base: position 2,805 of record JBIIRD010000119.1, read on the forward strand.
CGAGAGCGTCTGCAGAAAAGTTGGTTCGGCGGCTCCACCTCGACCTTGCCGGGCTGCCTCCGCCGCTGGAGGCCGCGGGGAAGGATTACGCGGCCCTGGTCGACGAGCTGCTGAACTCGCCTCATTATGGCGAGCGCTGGGGACGTCACTGGCTGGATGCGGCGCATTACGCCGACTCCAACGGCTATGAGAAGGACCCCATGCGCTTCATCTGGTTCTACCGCGACTGGGTGATCAAGGCCTTCAACCGCGACCTGCCCTACGACCAGTTCATCATCCAGCAGATCGCCGGCGACCAGCTGCCCGGCGCGGGGCAGGATGAGGTCGTGGCCACCGGCTTCCTGCGCAACTCCATGATCAACGAGGAGGGGGGCGTCGATCCCGAGCAGTTCCGCATGGAGGCGATGTTCGACCGCATGGACACCATCGGCAAAAGCATCCTGGGGCTCAGCATCGGCTGCGTGCAGTGCCATGACCACAAATACGATCCGGTCACGCAGGAGGAGTACTACCGGATGTTCGCCTTCCTGAACAACGACAACGAGCCCTGGCGTGTGGTTTACACCGCCTCGGAGCAGATGCGGCGCTCACAGGTGCTGTCCGCGGTGCGCGGCCTGGAAGAGAAGCTGAAGCATGAGCATCCCGGCTGGGAGCAGCGCATGGAGCACTGGCGGAAATCCGTCCGGCCGCAGCCAAAATGGACCACGCTGAAGTTTGAGGACGACCCGAGCGGCGGTGAGAAGGCCCTGCGCCAGCCCGACGGCAGCATCCTGGCCCAGGGCTACGCACCAACCAAAAGCGAGGTCAAGTTCATGGTTAGGCAGGGGGCTCCCCTCAGGATCGCGTCGTTCAGGCTTGAGCTGATGAACGACCCCAACCTGCCCGCCTATGGGCCGGGACGTTCGCAGAAGGGCACGGCGGCGCTCACGGAGTTCAACGCCACGATCAAGGTCGACGGCAGGCAGGTGCCTTTGAAGATTGTCCGCGCCACGGCCGATTTTGGCGAGCCCGAGAACACGCCGCTGGCTGCCTTTGCCAGGGATCAGGACGCGGCGAAGGACAAGCGTGTCACGGGGCCTGTCGCCTACGCGATCGACGGCAGGGCGGAGACGGCCTGGGGCATCGACGCCGGCCCGGGTCGCCGAAACGTGCCGCGCAACGCCGTTTTTGTGCTGGAGAAGCCGGTCGATGTCACGGATGCCTCGGAGCTGACAATCGGCCTGAGCATGAAGCATGGCGGCTGGAACAGCGACGACCTGCAGACGATGAACCTCGGGCGCTACCGCATCAGCGCCTCGGATTCCTCCGAGGCCGAGGCTGACCCCCTTTATGGCGGCAAGCCTGTCTTCAGCACCTACCGCGGCACCGTCGCCGAGTGGAAGGCGGTGAACGACGAGATTGAGGCGCATTGGAGGCAGCATCCGGAAGGCACGACGACGCTGGTGCTCGACGCCCGTCAGCAGCCGCGCATGACCAGCGTGCTGAAGCGTGGTGATTTCCTGAAGCCGGGCGAGCGGGTCAACGCCGGAGTGCCGGCCGTCCTGAACCCGCTGCCGAAAAAGGCGGACGGCTCCCGGCTGACGTTTGCTAAATGGCTGGTTTCAAGGGATGCACCCACCACGGCGCGCGCCTTTGTGAACCGCATCTGGCAGGTTTACTTTGGCACCGGCCTGGTGGAGACGCCTGAAGACTTTGGCACCCAGGGGGCGAAGCCCAGCCATCCCGAGCTGCTCGACTGGCTGGCCTGCGAATTCATGGACCATGGCTGGAGCATCAAGCACCTGCAGCGGCTGATCGTCACCAGCCAGACCTACCAGCAGGACAGCCGTGTCACGCCGGAGCTGCTCGAAAAGGATCCCTACAACCGGCTGCTGGCCCGGGGGCCTCGCTTCCGGGTGGAGGGTGAGATCGTCCGTGACATTCAGCTGGCCGTCAGCGGCCTGCTCAAGGAGGAGATCGGAGGACGGGGCGTCATGCCGCCGGCTCCGGAGTACCTTTTTCAGAAGCCCGTCAGCTATGCGCCCTTTCCCTGGAAGGTGGAGGAGTCGGACCAGAAGTACCGCCGCAGCGTCTATGTCTTCCGCCGCCGCAGCACGCCGTATCCGTTCCTGAGCACCTTTGATGTTCCGAACGGCGAGGCGAGCTGCCTCCGGCGCGCCCGCAGCAACACGCCGCTGCAGGCCCTGATGACGCTCAATGAAACCCTGAGCCTTGAGGCGGCCGCCCATCTGGCCGGGCGCATGACCCGGGCGGGGGGGGGCGATGACAAGGCCGCCATTGAGCATGGCTTCCGGCTCTGCACGCTGCGTCGGCCAGGCGCCAGGGAGATGTCGGTGCTGCTGAACCTGCTCAACCAGCAGAGGCAGGCGGCCGAGGCGGACGCGCTGGCGCCTATGACCGTGGTCGCACGCACCCTCCTGAACCTGGATGAGACGATCACCAAGGAGTAGCCTTCAGCGGCGCATCACCGGCAGGAGGATGTGTGACGGATGATCCGCGTCGTGGAGAATGGTGTTCACCGCCGTCCTCATCCGCCGGTGCTGCTGGAGGGGCTCGCCGGTGTTGGGATTGACGTCAAAGCGCGGGAAGTTGCTGCTGCTGATGTCGACCCGCAGGCGGTGGCCCTTTTTAAACACATTGCTGGTTGGGTAAAGGCGGATGGTGAGCGGACAGGCCTTGCCGGGCTCCAGCAGCCTCTCCTCCTTCAACGAGTCACGGAAGCGCGCACGGCAGATGCCGTCGGTGATGTTCAGGTCAAAGCCGCCGGGCCAGTGCGGTGAGGGCGGATGCACGTCCACCAGCTTGGCGGTGAAGTCGGTGTCCACGCAGTCGGAGGACACCCAGAGCTTCACCTCCAGCTCGCCCGTGACCTCCAGGTCGGCCTGGAGAGGCTCCGTTTGGAAGACGAGGATGTCGTTGCGGGAGGAGAGGGGCAGGGGCTGCTGCCAGTTCCAGACATGAGGGCCTCCGCGCTGGTCCCAGGCGCCCTGGAGCATGATGCCGTCGCCGCTGGAGATGTTGCCGCCGATGGTCGGCACTGGCTGGCGCGGGTCGAAGACATAGCTGGAGCTGCCCTGCTGCGGGCTGGTCGAAAGCACGCCGCCGGCACCGAGATAATAGGGCTTCGGCCGGCTGCCCCCGGGTGGCCAGGTGTCGGAGTCATGCCATTCGCCGCCGTGACGAAGCAGGCCCTTGTCGGTCCTTCCGGCGTCCCCGGTGCCCATGGTGAAGTAGCGGACCTTGCGGGCGAAGGGCGCGCTTTTTCCCACGCTGTTGGTGATGCCCTTGAGGGCATGGTCATACCACTCCAGCCGCCAGGCCAGCTCGTCGGGGATGGCGGCGTCGGGGCCGAAGTCCACCTGGCCATGGCTGCTCTTGGACTGCTGGCCGTGGATCCACGGACCCATGATGAGGAACACGTCGCTTTTGAGCGCCGGGGTGAGGGCGCGGAAGTTGGCCGTGGTGTTGCCGGCCCAGGAGTCATACCAGCCGCCGACAAGATAGACCGGGATGTCCTTGTACTCGGCGGCGTGCTCGATGATGTTGTTCTGCCGCCAGAAATCGTCATCGGCTCCATGGCGCATGGCCTTGATGAGCCAGTCCTCGTATTCCGGGGCCAGTTTCAGCGGCGTGAGTCCGTGCCTCAGCGGCAGGTGGGGCAGGTAGCTGAGGCGGTTGTCCGCCATCTCCTTGAGCACCGCCTCGGTGCCGGGATCCTGGGCGGCGTTGCTGCCGCGGCCGGCGTTGAGCATGATCCAGTTCCAGAACCGCATTTCAAAGGCGCCGGCGTTGCGCATGGACTGCACGCCGCAGTTGGAGACGGCGTCCACGGGGATGACGGTGGCAAGCCCGGGCGCCCCGGCCAGGGCCATGGCGTGCTGGGTTCCGCCGACGTAGCTGGTGCCCAGCATGCCGATTTTTCCATCGCTCCAGGGCTGGGCGATGATCCAGCGCGCGCCGTCGGCGCCATCCCCGCCGTCGTCCGTCATCCAGTGCCAGACGCCCTCGCTGGCGTAACGGCCGCGCGTGTCCTGGGCGACGAAGACATAACCATGGCTCGCGAAATATTCACCATGCTTCTTGGAACCCTTCTTGTTGTAGGGCGTGCGGGTCAGGATGACCGGCAGGCGGGCGTTTTCACCGGCGGGCCGGTAGATGTCGGTGGCCAGTTTGACGCCGTCTGTCATCTTCACCATGACATCGGTTTCGACGAGCACCTGCGGTTTGTTCTCGGCATGAAGCAGGGAGACGAAGAGGCAGAGCAGGGCGGTCAGCCGCAGGGGCGGCGGGAGGTGGCGTGACATGGTCAAACACAAACGTGCCGAAGGCTTGATTTTGTTTCCGACTTCGTCCTTGAAACCCGGTTCGCGCCCTCCAATCGGGGCATGTCCATGAGCGGATTCACCGGCACACTCAATCCACAGCAGCGTCAGGCGGCCACCCACATCCACGGGCCGCTGCTGATCCTCGCCGGAGCGGGCACGGGCAAGACGCGCGTCGTCACCGCGCGCATCGCCCACATGATCAACGAGGGCGTCAAGCCGGAGCACATCCTGGCCGTGACCTTCACCAACAAGGCGGCGGCGGAGATGCGGGAGCGTGTGAAGGACATGTGCCGGGACGGTTCCGGCAAGAAGGTTGTTCTGGGCACCTTCCACGCCTTCTGCGCGCGGCTGCTGCGTGAGTTTGCGCCGAAGGTCGGCTACAAGCAGAACTTCGTCATCTATTCGCAGAACGAGCAGATCAGCCTGATGAAGCGGGCGATGAAGGACCTGCTGGTGAAGGAGGAGACGCTGGATCCGCAGGCCGTGCTGTCACGCATGAGCAAGGCCAAGAACTATGGCGAAAGCCTGGGCGACCCGAAGGAGGACATCTACGCGGCGGTGGCCGAGCGCTACTCGAACGAGATGCGCGCCCTGAACGCGATGGACTTCGACGACCTGCTGTGCCTGGGGGTCGAGCTTCTGGAGAAGAACGATGATGTGCGCTCCGTGCTGCATCGCCGGCACAAGTTCGTGATGGTGGACGAGTTCCAGGACACGAACTCCCTGCAGATGCGGCTGCTGCGCGCGCTGGTTCCGGCTCCCTACAACGTCTGCGTCGTGGGTGACGACGACCAGTCGATCTACGGCTGGCGCGGCGCGGAGATCACCAACATCACGCAGTTTGAGGACTTCTTTCCGAACCCCACCGTCGTGAAGCTGGAGGAGAACTACCGTTCGACAACGCCCATCCTGCACACGGCGAACAGCCTGATCAAGAACAACGCGGGCCGGCGTCCGAAGAGCCTGTGGAGCCGCAACACCGGCAGCGCGCCGGTGCGGCTCGTGGCCGTTCAGGATGACAAGGAGGAGGCGGACATGATCTCCAAGGAGATCGAACGCGCCTTTTATGCCGACAAGGAGCCCTACGACAACTTTGCGGTCCTGTTCCGGACCAACGAGCAGAGCCGCGTCCTGGAGCAGGCCTTCCGCCAGCGCAAGATCCCGTACCGCGTCATCGGGGCGCGCAGTTTCTTCGACCGTCGTGAGGTGAAGGACATCGTGGCCTACCTGACGATCCTGCACAATCCGCATGACGACATCGCCCTGCTGCGCGTGCTCAACACGCCGACGCGCGGCATCGGCAACGCCACGGCCGAACTCGCCAGGGACCGCTCGATGGAGAAGCATCACAGCGTCTGGGTGGCGCTGTGCGACGAGGACTTCCTGCGGCAGATACCCGAGAAGGCGCGCACGGCGATCCGCGGCTTCACGGCGATGATCAGCAAGTATGCGGCGTCGGCGCAGGGCGAGGGAGTCATGCTGGCCGAGCTTGCCGAGCATCTCATCCTGGAGACGGGGTACCGTGAGTACCTCCAGAAGCTGGCGAAGACGCCGGAGGACTACAACGCCTGGGACAACGGTCTCAAGGAGCTGGTGAAGCAGATCTCCAGCTATGACGAGCGCAACCGCAGGGACGGTCTGGCGGGCTTCCTGGACGAGATCACGCTCAATGACGAGCGTGAGGAGAAGGATGACATCGAGAAGAAGAAGGGCGTCTGCCTCATCACCATGCATGCCAGCAAGGGGCTGGAGTTTCCGATCGTCTATCTGCCCGGGCTGGAGCAGGGCATCCTGCCGCACAAGCGCAGCTATGAGGAGGGGCGGGTGGACGAGGAGCGCCGGCTGTTTTACGTCGGCATCACCCGGGCAAGGCAGAAGCTGACCATCAGCTTCGTGCGGACACGCGTCAAATGGGGCAAGCCGCAGACGGAGCTGCCAAGCCCGTTCCTCAAGGAGCTGGACCGGACCCATGTTCATGAGATCGACTACAGCCGCCACATGAACGAGGCGGTGGGACAGGAGGAGACGACGAACTTCTTCGCCGGGCTCAAGGCCATGCTGGCCGAGGGTTGATCGTTCAATGCACCTGCAGGAGGCGCGCCTTCCGGCCGGAGGGAAGGGTGACGTCATCCCCGGCCGAAGCCCCCATGAGCCGGGAGCCGAGCGGCGATGCTGGCGTGATGACCATGACCTCCCTGTCTTCCACCATGACTTCCAGGCCGCCTTCGGCCGGGCCCATGAAATAAAGTTCGTTCGCGCCCTGCTGGGTGAGTTCAACCAGGGACCCGGCCCGGACGGAGCCGGAAACGGAGGTGTTGAGCGCGGCGAAGTCCAGTCGTGCGGCCTGGAGTTCGGCGACCCTGCGGGCCTGGCCGCGTGCGACGTAGGAGGCCTCCAGCGTGCGGGTGTCGTACTTGTTCTCGGCCTTGCTGTCGGGATCCGTCGCCGCCGCAAAGGAGGCCCTGGCACCGCGCAGCAGCACCTCCAGTTCGGCATCGAGACGGGCCAGGATGGCGGTGATGACGGCGGACTTGAGCATGAAGGAGGGGCTGTGAACGGGAGGATGGGGGCTGAGCCGCCGGCCGGGATGAATGAATCCCTTCAGATTGGATTCAGGGCGCCCCGTTGGTTGCGGCTGCCGCAGGCCGGACACTGGCTGGTCGGGCCTGTGGTGGCGGGCTGGTAGTTGCAGTTGCAGATCCGGCATTGGATGGCGATGCGGCGGCGTCGCACTTCGCGGCGTCGTTCACGCCACAGGGTCCATGTCCAGAGGGCGACGACGAGGCTGACGCCCAGCAGCATCACCACGACGATCAGGGTGCCCAGGTGCAGCCGGATCACGGTGCGGCCTCCTTTTGCTTTTCCCAGTGGAAGCCGGCTTCAGCCCATTCCAGGTCACCGCCCTCTGCTGGCCGGGGTTCAAAGCGTATGCCGGTGATGGCGGCGTGCAGGCGCTCCATGACCTCCGGATCCTCGGAGGAGTTCAGGGGAAGGGCTATCTGCACACGGCCGCCGGGGTCGATGCCGATGCGGAAGGCGACCCGTTCGGGATCAGTCAGGGGAATGTCCTGCCAGGAGGTGACGGAGAGGGGCTTTCTTCCTGAGCTGGTGGTGACGCGCAGCCTGAGGGATGTCCGAGGTATGCCGGAAGGAGCGGCGGTGGGTGAGATGACCGGCAGGGGCGGCAGGATGTCGTCAAAGGTCATCACCGGCAGGGGGGCGTTGTCGTCGGTGGACGTGCGCTGGCTGCCCGGTGATTTCAGCTTCATCTCGTAGCCGCGGATGCCTGGGCGGAAGCTGGGAATCGCCGCAGCGGAGGGCAGTGAGGAGAAGGTCGGAGACTCGTTGGGAAGGAGGGTGAAGCTGCGGTCCATCGCCCGGTGGATGAGGGCGCGTTCGGCGGGCACTTCCGGATCAAGCAGGATCATCTGCTGCGGCCGGGCGATCATCCTGGGAGCATCCGGGGTGACGATGCGGAAGAGGATGAAAAGCGAGGCGATGCCGAGCAGGGTGAGCAGCAGGAAGGCGGCAAGCCAGGGGCCACGGGCCTCCTTCCGGTGCCAGTCGAAGATCAGTCCTGGGTCCTCGGCGCGACGGTGCTTCATTGCAGGGCGGCCTTGGGGTCCGTGGCGGGCGTGGTTGACACGGCCACCTCATAGCCAAGCTCCATGGCCATGCTGCCGATCTCGGTGAAATGCCCGGAGGGCGCCAGTCTGTCGGTGTGAAGCAGGATGCGACGTTCTCCGTTGCGATGGCGTTCGAGCTCGGAGCGCAGCTCGGGCCAGGTGACGCGCCTGCCGTCAAAGTAAACGGAGGCGTTGTCGCCGCCGGCGACGGTGATGATGTGGGCCCGGTCAAAGCCGGTGAGGCGGCTGCTGGAGCGGGGTTTCTCGACCTGGATGCCCGACTGGACGACGAAGCCGCTGCTGAACAAAAAGTACACCAGCAGAAGCAGGATCGCGTTGAGCAGCGGAGTGATGTAGAGCCAGGGGCTTTGCCTGGGCAGGTGGCTCTCAAGCTTCATGGCGCGGGGGATGGCGGGGCGTCATGAGTGGGATTTGCGGCCGCGTCCGCGGGCCTGGGCCTCCTCGGCGGGCTGCCGGAACTCCACGATGTTGTCCGCAGACTTGGCGTCCTCGATGAGGTTGACGATCTCAACGCCGGCGCGTTCCAGGTCATGCATGATC
>JBIIRD010000120.1:0-11223 GCA_044341745.1 Prosthecobacter sp.
GCGTGATGCAGCACTCGTGGAGCACCTGGGCCAGGCACATCATGGCGGGCATCCCCAGCATCAAGGCCGCTCACCAAGCTCCGGCCTGGGCCGTGCATGCCAGGAGGGTTTTCACACAGGCTCTTCCGAATCCGCAGCTGGGTGGTTCGCTCGCACCCACTCGAATCACCCACACGCTCGCTTCAACCCGCAGGACGGGCCTGGGATTCGAAGGAATAGGAAGGGTTGCTCCACGCCTAACCAGCGTTCGCAATGCTGCGGAATCGGAGTTCCGCGCTCCATTGATCAAGAGCGTCCCGATCCTCGCGATTTCGGTCACTCCTCCTCATCCCGTTTCACAAACCGCCGCCGGTGCCAGGCCAGCCAGAAGAGGCAGAGCAGACCCCAGGTCCAGGCGGCGTAGATGTGATGGGAAACCGTCGTCGAGGGCACCCAGGCGGGGGTCGCCCTCGTCGTCGCCGCAAGCACGCCGAGGAACACCAGGAACCGCACCCATTTCGACGTCACAAAGAAGCCCTCCAGATCCCCGCTGTGGCCGAACAGCACGCGTGAGCCGACGACCAGCATGAGCATGCCGAAGCCGCCGACGTAGAGCAGGTGCTCGATCGAGACATGCTGAACGTCATGGAAGGGCGCGAGCACCAGGCCCAGCCAGCCGAGGGCCAGCGCCCAGAACAGACCCGTGGTCAGCGAGCCGCCGCGTTGTCCGCGCCAGCGCACCTCGACGAGCAGGTAGCCCGCCGCCACCAGCGCCCTCAGGGCATAACCCAGAAGGCTCATCCCGGCGGCCTCCAGAAAGAAGCTGCCCACCAGCAGGATGGATGTCACCGCCGAGCGGCACATCTTCTCGCGGACCTGCGCGGCGCCCTTCGGCTCGCCAAAGTCACCGCCGAGCATGCGTGGAAAGACAAAGGAGCCGATGCCCAGCACCGGCGGCAGCAGCAGACCCTGATACAACAATAAGTTCGCCAGACGCAGCCTCGGCAGATCCATCAGCGTCGATGGCATCAGCAGCAGGGCCGTTCCCGCGATGCCGCAGGCCAGGCCCGTGAGGGCCAGCAGCATCTGCGGCGGCGGCGCCTCCTTGCGGAACCGCACCACGCGCACCACCAGGCTCAGCAGCAGCGAGCCCATGAGCGCGATGAAGAAGGCGTCGCCCAGGGCGGTCTTCAGGCTGAGGTGGCTCAGCCCGCAGGCCAGATGCAGGCCAAGCATCCAGAAGAGTTCGAGGGGCGTCAGCTTCGGCGCCGTGGCCATGCGCGGGCCGGCCGTGCCGAGAAAGCCCACCACAAAGGCCCCGCCGAAGGCCTCGATCATGAGTCGTGCGTGGACGAGGTTCGGATAAAATCCCAGCTTCTGCGCATGAAACAGCGGCCAGAGCGAAACCCCGATGACGCTCCACACTGCGCCGGTTGCGAAGAACAGACGATAGGGCTCGGAAGAAAGCCAGGCCAGCCCCTGCCGCCGCGGGCCGCGGGCCTTGTGCTTCTTATGCTTGCAGACGGGGAACTGGCTCATGCTGCTTCAAATCATGCCTTCAACAACTTGCCAGCGGCACCTGATCTTGTGCGACAGATTCACAAAATCCGGGCGGTCGGCTGCAATTCTGACACACAATCTGTTCGGCAGCACCCCATGCCTTCGGTGGCGCGGCCCGCTGCATCCTCCCTGGCGGTGGCGCAGCGCGGGTTCACCCAGAGGCAGGCAGTAGAATGAGGGCAGTAGAATGGGGCCCAAGCGGTCGTGGCGTGTCATGACTGGGTCGCTCTTTTTTCTGAATTCTACTGCCCCCATTCTACTGCCGATTGCCCGGTTCGTAAAAAGCAGCGCAGGAGGGCTGAGGAAGACAGGATCCCGGGGACTCGGCTCAGCGATCCCAAGCCATCGAGCTTCCTGGGTAACTCATGCCCCAGGGCTTGCGCATCCCATGGGCCCATGAGAGTCTCTCTTGGCCTTAGTGACAGGATGGACAAGATTTGCAGGATCTACAGGGTTTTTCAGACCGGTTCATCCTGCCCATCTTGGGAATCCTGTCGCAAAAACTCCTGCCGAACCTGGATGCGTCAATCCTGATCATGCCCGTGGATGTTTCAAGCAGTCTTTGCCCCCTTCAGGGGAGCCAGAACCGACAAAGAGGTTGCCTGGCACGCCAACAGGCGGGTAAAACGAGAGGCTGAGTGCAAAAAGCCGTCCAGAAGCAACATTCTTGTCGGAGATAAAGCTGCTGACAAAACAACGTTTCTGTCGATCAATCACCTGTTCTGCCAAAAAACAAGCCAACCCTAATGTTCCACGAAATTGTTCCTTATCTCAAGTTGGCTGGAGCCGCGTGCTCCTCCCTGGGTGCAATCCTGTTAGCTTGGCGCGTTCGATCCATTCTGAAGTGGGTAGTGAATGCGCTAGTCACTCATGAGCATTCATTGGAACAGCACAGGCTACTCCTCTCTGGAAAACCTCAGACAGAGCCAACAGTTAGCGGCGTGACAAAGCACCTATTGAATATCCAGAATGGAATTGGACTGTTTCTCCTTATCGCCGGGTTCGCCTTGCTTGGCATTGGAATGGCTAGCAACGCTTTGGTATACTTTGATGCACTGCTGAGGTAATAACATGGAAGCACTACCAAAACAACCCGCATAAAACAGATACAGGCAACGGCTCATATGACATCTGTCTTGTTATCAACGCCTCCCGCTCGCCATCGCCTGATCTAGGTATCTCGCCAAGAACACTATGGATGATATTTGGATTATAATCACTTCAAGCGCGAGCAGTGTCGCTCTGTTGTGCGTTGTGGGCTGGCTGACACGTGAGTGGATCTCGAATCGCCTCAAGTCAGCGATCCAGCACGAATATGATTACAAGCTGGAGGCTCACAAATCCCAACTAAAGGCAGAGTCCGATGTCACGCTAGAGCGACTAAAGAATGCCCTGAAGACCGAAGCCGATTCAAAAAGCATCCGCTTGGCCAAGACATTCGATCGAGTCGCCGATACAATTGCGACCACTTACGAGAAGCTTGTTATCTTTATGGATTCAGTGGCGGATTATGTAAAGATTATTGAATGGTCGTCTGATCCACCACAAGAAGAGAGGAGGAAGATTGTCGGGAAGCGTTATCAAGAATTCCTGGACTACTACCGCCCCCGGAGAATATTTTTCATTCGAGATACCGCAGACAAGATCGACAAGATTCATCGACAAGTGAGTCGAGCGGCCCAAGAATTCATGTTTGGAGTGGAGCGCGGTGGCGACTATCGAGCGAAGGAGGAGCGTGACACTTGGGGCAAAGTGAATGACTTCCTCGCAAAGGAGGTTCCACCACTCCTTCAAGAACTTGAACGGGAGTTGCAATTTGTGCTCGGGATCGACCAATCACTGCTGCCGAACAAGACGCTAGACACCAACAGCCTACCCGCCTTGAGTCCAAAGTATGAGGATAAAGAAGCACCTAAATAGCATTCGGAGGCTCGCCCTCAGGTAGGCTGTGAGTCAGCTTTAACGTTAGACTAAACCTTGTCCTCTCGCCACGGCATCGGCTTCGATGAGGGGAGGAGCGATGGCGCTTCATAGGCTTTCCGGAAGAAGGATCTGCGAGCGCCGCTTTCAGAAGCTATCGTAGAGCGTGTCGATGTCCCGCGGTTCGGGCTGGGCGGTTCCAACTTGGGCTGATGTTCTCGGCCGCCTGAAAAACTCCTGCCGAACCTGAATGCGTCTTGTCATGGCGAGGGTGGCATGAAGAATTGGTGCCGTCATGAAATACCTCCTCGCACTCGACCAGGGCACGACCAGCAGCCGCAGCATCCTCTTTGACACGCAGGGGAAGGTGGTGGCGGTGGCGCAGCGTGAGTTCACCCAGCATTACCCGCAGCCCGGATGGGTTGAGCACGATGCCGAGGAGATCTGGGCCACCCAGCTGCGCACGGCGCAGGAGGTGCTGAAGAAGGCGAAGATCACCGCCCGCGACATCTCGGCCATCGGCATCACCAACCAGCGTGAAACCACCGTCGCCTGGGATCGCCGCACCGGCAGGCCGGTTTCCAGGGCCATTGTCTGGCAGGACCGGCGCACGGCGAAGTTCTGCGACAAGCTGAAGGCAAAGGGCGAGGCCGCGCGCATTGGCGCCAAGACCGGCCTGGTCGTGGACGCCTACTTCTCCGCGACCAAGATGCACTGGATTCTGCAGAACGTGCCGGAGGCCCGGGCGCTCGACAAGGCCGGCCGGCTCGCCTTTGGCACGATCGACTCCTGGCTGCTCTGGAAGCTCACGGAAGGACGGGTTCACGCCACCGACGTCAGCAACGCCTCACGCACCATGCTCTACAACATCGGCACCGGGAAGTGGGACGCCGACCTGCTGAAGCTCTTTGGCGTGTCCGCCTCATCGCTGCCTGAAGTGCGGCCCTCCAGCGGGGTGTTTGGCGAGACCACCCTTCTCGGCGGCAGCATCCCCATCGCCGGCATCGCGGGCGACCAGCAGTCCGCCCTGTTCGGCCAGGTCTGCACGCAGCCCGGCATGGTGAAGAACACCTATGGCACCGGCTGCTTCATGCTCATGCACACCGGCACGAAGCGCATTGTCTCCACCAACAATCTGCTCACCACCGTGGCCTGGCAGCTTGAAGGCGGCCCGATGGAATACGCGGTGGAAGGCAGTGTCTTCATTGCCGGCGCGGTCGTCCAGTGGCTGCGTGACGGGCTCGGCATCATCAAGAAATCCTCCGAGGTCGAGGCGCTCGCGGCCAGTGTTCCGGACACGGGCGGCGTTCATGTCGTGCCCGCCTTTGCCGGTCTCGGGGCGCCGCATTGGGATCAGCATGCCCGCGGCCTTATTTGTGGCATGACCCGCGGCACCACCCGCGCCCACATCGCCCGCGCCGCCCTCGAGGGCATCGCCTACCAGGTCGCCGACATCCTCAACGCCATGCAGGCTGATGCCGGCGTGAAGCTGCGTGAGCTGCGCGTGGACGGCGGGGCCAGCACGAACAACCTCATGATGCAGTTTCAGGCGGACATCCTCGGCGTGCCGGTCGTGCGGCCCGTGGTCACGGAAACCACCGCCCTGGGGGCCGCCTACCTGGCCGGGCTCGGCGTCGGACTCTGGAAAAAACCCGCCGACATCGCCTCGCAGTGGCAGGCCGAGCGCAGGTTTAAGCCCGCCATGACCGCCGCCAGGCGCAAAAGCCTGATGGCAGGATGGGCCCGTGCGCTGGAACGGGCGAAGGGTGAATGAGGCTCCCTGGTTCCGCCGCGTGACGCAGTTTGCCCTGCTGCCTTACTGGGTTGTCCTGAGCCTGAGGGCCTTCATCGTCGCGGCAGGCTTTTTCTGTCTCAATCAGTTAGGGAGGATCTTGAGCCTGACCAATGACGGCATGGACGATTGAAGCGGACAGGAGGTCTTAAGTCGCCTTGGTGATTCATTCGGCAGGGAGTCATTCACGGCTGAACAACCTTCCAGAAGCGTCGTTGATCGAATTGTAGCGAGTCAATGTATGGCCGTTCAGGCGCAGGAACCATCTGCCAGGAAGATGCCAGGGTGCTGCTGCTGAACAAGGTCCCCTGGTTCCAGATCAGACGTACCGCTCCTGTGACGCCCTTGGGCTCGACCCACAGATGCGGAGTGTCGGCCCGGTTGATCCACACGGTAAGCCTGGAATAATAGAGGGCTGTGTTTGCCTCGAATCCTGAATCGGTGCCAAAGATCAGCCACAGTGAACCGTCACCCGCCGTGGTTGCGGTGAAAGGCCGGCCATGCTGATGCCTGGTCAGCAACACATAATTTTCCGTCCCGTCCTCGGGTTTGGCGATGTTGCCCACTGAGGTCATGTGGGTGCCGTCGGTCGTTTGATGGCCCTTGTCCAGGTTCATGTGAAAGTGCCCAGACGGCAGATCCAAAACAGCCAGCGGCTCGAAAGGCACGGCACCAACCTTGACCGTGACGCCTTCACCCGGGCTTCCGCCAACACCCAAAGAATTTTCAGGATACTTTGAGGCCAGTTCCAGTTCCATGGTCAGCAGGACGGAGGTGCTGGGAGGCAGCCCCTGGATCTTTTTCTTGTGAAACATGAACAGGTCGTCGCTGTGGTTGTTTCCCGAAATGAAAAGCGCAGGAGCCGACCCCAGATTGCCAGGTCTGTCCAGCCACGAACTGGTGAGCTGGTAAAAGGCTTCAGCACCCTGGGGATAATCGGCAAACCCGGCTGTAAAGCCGTGGGCTGACTTCGCAAAATCGAACTCAAGACGCACCATGTCTGCGGCGGCCAGAGAGGCCTCGAAGGTAATCACCTGAAACAACAGCAGTGCAAAGATTCTCTTCATGCAAAACAGCCTTTTGGAGTTCGAGCCTTGTTGGACTTTGTCTTTCGGGATAATTCCTTAAACAGCAGTCGTCCAAGCATTCGTTTTTTTGAATTAGAAGCATCCGCCCTTGTCATCATGCCCCATCTCCTGAAGCAAAAGATCGCCAAGACTGTGATCACCGTCTTTCTCTTTGGCGGCGGCCTCTGGCTGCTGGCCACCAGCGGCTCCTCGATCCTGGTCGAACAAAAATTGCAACAAAGCTCCGCCGTGGTGGAAGGCAGGGTCATCGACGGATCCTCGCGCAGGCTTTCCAAGGGCGGACAGTCCCTGCGGCTGGTGGTTGAGTATGTGCCTGCGGGCCATGCCCCGATCACCCGGACCTTCGATGTCGATACCGGCGATTACCAGGCGGCCATGGCCTCCCGCAAAGCTCGGGTGACCTATCATCCGGCGGATCCTGAGGTCAGCCGCGTGACGCAGTTTGCCATGCTGCCTAACTGGGTGATCCTGGGCCTGGGGGCCTTCATGGTCGTGGCAGGCTTGATCTGTCTCAGAGGCGATGCGGGAACCTCCCGCTCTTCATCGGCGGCGGCCTGATGGCAGGGTCTGAGGCGCGTCGCTATGATGCTTCGTCAGGGCATGAAAAAGGCCGTGCCCTTCAGGACACGGCCAGGTTCTGCCAGTCGATGAAACCTTACTTGGCGGCGATGGCCTTCTCGATCGCGGCCGTGACGGCGGGATCGTCCGGAGTCGTGCGCGGCTCGAAGCGCTGCAGAGGCTTGCCGTCCTTGCCGATCAGGAACTTGCCGAAGTTCCATTTCACATCACCCGGGAAGGCGCCTTGCTTGCCGGTCAGCGCGTTGTAAAGCGCGTGCTGCTCGGGGCCTTTGACATGCAGCTTGTCGAACATCGGGAAGCTGACGTTGTACTTCGTGCTGCAGAAGGTCTTGATCTCCTCGTTGGTGCCCGGCTCCTGGGCGCCGAAGTCATTGCAGGGGAAGCCGAGGACGGTGAAGCCCTGGTCCTTGAACTTTTCATGCAGGGCCTGGAGCTGGGTGTACTGCTTGGTCAGGCCGCACTTGGAGGCGACATTGACCACGAGCAGCACCTTGCCCTGATAGGCCTTCAGCGAGGTGTCCTTGCCGTCGATGTCCTTGAGGGGGATGTCCTGGATGGACTTTTCGGCGGCGCCGGCGAGGCCGGTGGCGAGCAGGAGGGAGAGGAGGAGGTGTTTCATGGGTTTGTTGAACGGGGTGTATGAGACGAATCGGAAGGGCGAAAGCTATCAGGCCTTCTCCTTGATGTGGGCCCAGCAGTGAACGTGCGGCTCGCCGCGGAAAAACCACACCATGTTCGGCCCCTCGATCTGCCAGACATCCCAGACGCCGTCCTTGCCGATGTCCTGGTTCTTGTAGTAGGCCAGGTGCAGGTTGTCGAAGCCGCCGGCCTCGATGTATTTCATGGACTCGGCCGCGTCCTCGGGGCGGAAGGGGGCCAGCAGGTCCTTCAGCACCAGACGCACCAGGCCCTTCTGGTCCGCGCTCAGCTCGGTCATGGGAATGCCGTCCAGGCCGCGTGTTTTGCCGGTCAGCTTCACGGTGTCATTGCCGTCCTCGTCACGGCTGGCGTCGCAGAGCGCCATCTCGCGCTGCCTGCCGTCGAGCGCCTGGAAGACTTCGTTCGCCCGCTTCGCCTGGAACCAGTAGGCGTTGCCCTCGTGGTCAGCCTTTTCGTTGAAGCTTTTGGCTGCATGACCGTAAAAGATGGGGCCGCCGAAGGCGGTGCCGGCCTCGCTGTCGCCGTCGCAGCGGCGCGTGCAGTGACGGCCGGTGAGCACGAACTCAAACTTGCCGCTGCCCGGTTCACCAAAGACCGCCACGGACGCGCTCGCGAAGCCGCCGTCGCCCTTGTTGTCGTGGTCGAACTGGCGCCAGACCTCCTTCTTGTATTCCTCGCTGTGCAGCTTGTCGAAGATCTGGCGCACCAGGTCCTGCTGATCGGCCTTGAGCACGTCGCGGATGCGCTGGGGGCGGATGTGCCAGTTGTTGTCCACCTTCAGGCGCAGCGGATGATCCCAGGGCAGGCAGATGGCCGTGCGCTGAGTTTCATCGAGGCTGCCGTAAAACTGCTGCACCAGGGTCTCGGACACGGGCGCCTTGGGTTTTGCCGCCTCTTCGGCGAGCGAGGAACCCAGCCATCCGGCGGCCAGCGCCTGGGAGCTGTTTTGGAGGAAACGACGGCGGCTGAGGTGGGGCAGGGGAGGAGTGTTCATGGCGGTTGCGGGGTTGTATCAAGCTTCCCGCATCCAGGGAAGCCCGCATTTTACGGCCCCGGCCGCCGGGCTCTGTCAGAACGCAGCTTTCGCAGGCTGCCCGGGGGCCAGGGCTTACGCAACCAATGGCCGATGATGGTGTCCCAGGTTCTCAGTGACAGGATTGACAGGATTCGCAGGATTTTTCAGACCTGTTCATCCAGCCCATCCTGTGAATTCTGTAGCCCCCTTTTCCCACCTTGATGAGTAAACCCTGTCTGCATAAGACCTGCCCGGGGGGTGACATCTGTTCAGTGCGTCCTTGAGCATGGCGAAGGATGGCTTTAGATTTGGCTTCGCATGTGCCCCCAAAAAATGCCCGGCTGCGTCTCTCGCGGCTTTTTGCTGGCCGCCGTCCTCTGCCTGGCCGCCTGCAAGTCCACACCTCCGCCACCCCCGCCTCCGCCGCCGCCGGTGAAAAAGCCGACGGGGCTCTATGAGTGGACCGGCGACGGCAAGGACATCAGCGCCATCCGCATCAATGTCGATGAACAGAAGGCCTATCTCTTCCACGGGGAAGAGCAGGTGGGCTGGACCTACGTCGCCACGGGCATCACGAGCTTCCCGACTCCGACCGGTCAGTTCAAGGTGCTGGAGAAGATCCAGGACAAGGTCTCCAACCTCTACGGCAAGGGCTACGATGCCGAGGGCAAGCTGGTGAACTCTGACTTCAAGATCGGCCGCGACCTGCTGCCCCCCGGGGGCAAGTTTGAACCGGCGAAGATGACCTACTTCATGCGTCTCACAGGCGATGGTGTGGGCATGCACATCGGACCGATCCCACGTCCCGGCAGGCGCGCCTCCCACGGCTGCATCCGCCTGCCTTCGAAGTTCGCGGGCACGCTTTTCAAGCACACCGCCATTGGCACGCCGGTGACGATCACCGGCAGCGGGCCGGATTACAAAACCTACCTCAAGCAGGCGGAGAAAAAGGCGAAGGAGAACGCCGAGAAGTTTGCCGCTGCGAAGAAGAAGGCTGAGGAAGCCGCCGCCGCTGCTGCCGCCGCCGTGGCCCTGCCTCCAGGGGATCCGAACGGCCCGCCGCCGCCCGCCCCGCCTTCGGCTTCCGCCTCTCTGTCGCCAGCATCGCCTCCAGAGGTCATCAAGCCGGCGGTGGTGCCTGGAGCCCCTGCTGCCCCCGCGCCTTCGGCCCCCTCGGGCAATTGACCCGCCGCCCTCCCGACCTTCGTCATGTCCCAGCCCATCGTCGTCACCCACCCGCTGGCCCAGGTACATCTGACCGGGCTGCGCCGTGACGACACTCCGGCGGACAAGTTCCGGTGGCACCTGCAACGTCTCGCGGAAATCCTGTTCACGGTGGCCAGCCGGGCGCTGGATACTTCGGTGATCACCATTCGCACCCCCCTGGCGGAGACGGTGGGTCATGAGCTGGCCCGCCCCCTGGTGCTGGTTCCCATTTTGCGTGCGGGCCTCGGCCTTTCGGACGCCATCCATCCGCTCGTGCCGGAAGCAACCGTGGCCCACATCGGCATCCGTCGGGATGAGGAGACCGCCCTGCCGCATCCCTACTACGCCAAGCTGCCGCCGGTGCTGGGCCGCGCGGATGTCTTTGTGCTCGATCCCATGCTGGCGACAGGCGGCAGCGCCTGCACCGCCATCAGCCAGCTGAAGGCCGCCGGTGCGGAACGCATCACCTTCCTTTGCGTTGTCAGCAGTCCTCAGGGGTTGGAAGCCCTCGATGCCGCCCATCCCGAGGTGCCGATCATCACCGCCGCCATTGATGAAGGCCTCAACGATCATGCCTACATTGTCCCCGGCCTCGGCGACGCCGGCGACCGCTGTTTCGGCACGACCTGAATCACGCAGACGTCTCATCAAGTCGTGATGGGCTTCAGCCCGTCACCACCCCGATCAGACCCCGCACCGTCGAAGGTCCTTCCATGGTGTCACGAGCTGAAGCTCATGACTACTTTTTCGCCCTGCCTGGGGTTTGTCGCCTGGGTGATTCCTTGGACATGGGGGGCTGGGCGTTGGATTTTTTTTTCAGGTGCAGCTTCGCATCAGGGCCATTAAGAACACAAGCCGTCCCGCTCTCGGCATTTATTCTGTAACGCCAGATGCTTTCGTGGGTTTAATTTGTTAGAATGAAGCAATTCAGGAACATTTGCATGACTCGACATCTGTCCAAACTCCTAGGCTGCCTGCTTGGCGTTGCGAACCTGGTTCAGGCCGAGGTGACCTCACCCATCGTCGGCTTCATGAAGCTGCATCTTCAGGAGGAGACGAACTTCATCGGGTTTGCCCTGCTGCCCGTGATGGAGCTTCAGGCAGCGTTCAACATCTCCGGCTCGGATCGCAAGGTGATCTTTCTGCAGGGCAGCGGGCTGACGCTCACGGACGGCCAGTTCAGTCCGGGGCCTCTGGCCACCCATGCCGTGGAAATCGTGTCGGCAGGATCTGGGCAGGGGGTGACCCGGGTGATTTCGCAAACTCTGGCCGCAGGCAACCAGCTGACGCTGACCGATGAGGTGCCCGCCGGGGTGGCGGACGGAGCCTCGCTGAAAATCTGGCGGCTGTGGACGCTGGCGGACGTCTTTGGCGAGTCCAACAGCGCCGGGCTGACCTCGGCGGAAACGCCGGAGCAGTCGGAC
>JBIIRD010000062.1:0-31430 GCA_044341745.1 Prosthecobacter sp.
CTCTTCCTGCGCATTGGTAATGACAGCTGGACGGTTGGCACCACTGCCACCTTCAACAACAACATCGTCCTGAGCGACAACGTCTCCGTGGCGACCATCAACTACGACAGGGCGGGCGGCAGCATCAGCAGCCGCACGATGATTCTGAACAACCTCACCTTTGGCAACAACGAGGGCGACAATGGACAGATCCTCAAGCTGGTCGGCCCGACCAACACCAATTTCGCCGGCTTCTGGCGCATCCAGTTCAACGGCACGACGACCCTGAACGGCCGTTCCGCCATCGCGGTGGAAAACAACTACAGCGGCGGTGCCAACGACGCCTATCTCATGGGCAAGGTCACCGGCACCGGCATGCTGATCAAGGGACCGAGCGACAGCCGCACGCGGACCCTGTTCCTGCAGAACGTCACCAACCTCAACGACTGGAGCGGCGGCACCGTCCTCCAGGGCGGCACCCTGCAGGTCTTCGCCAAGGCGACCAACGTGGCGGCGAACGCCAACAGCAACATCACCGCAGGCGGCATCGGCACGGGTGACATCACCCTCATGCAGGGCACCCTTGACCTTCGCGTTGACAACGACGTCGGCGGTGCCGCTGACACCAACTTGGAGCGCACGCTCTTCATCGGCACCGGCGGCACCCTGCCGAACGTGTTCGTGAACGGCAACAGCATCATCAACGTGGACCGCACCGGCCTGGTCGCCGCAGGCACTACGAAGACTGTCGTGCTCGGCAACCTGACCGTCGGTCAGCAATATTTCACCGTGAACGGCGGCAACAGCT
Organism: Prosthecobacter sp.; assembly: GCA_044341745.1. Classification (GTDB taxonomy): domain Bacteria; phylum Verrucomicrobiota; class Verrucomicrobiia; order Verrucomicrobiales; family Verrucomicrobiaceae; genus Prosthecobacter. The sequence goes on from JBIIRD010000062.1 coordinate 788, forward strand.
ACGGCCTCGAGTTCCAGGGCACGACCACGCTTCTCGGCAGTCCGCACTTCAACAACGCCGCTGATCTCGTCCTGAACGGCGCCATCAGCACCGGCGGCGGCGAAGTGGTGTTCAACAAGAACAACACCGGCACCCTCTGGGTCAACAGCGCCAACACCAGCCTGACCGGACCGACTTATGTGAACGCGGGCCTGCTTGCCTTCGGCAACCGCGTCGCCAGCAGCAACACGGCCCACCTGGGATCCGGAACGATCTACGTCAACCCGGGCGCCAGCGTCCGTGTCAACAACGTCGCCAACGTCGGCGCCGGTGGCATCAGGCTCAACGGCACGCAGTATGCTCCTGCGGTGTTCCGTTCGGTGGGTGCCTTCACCCAGGCCCAGTATGCCTCGATGATCCATTCCTACACGCCTGAGACCAATCAGGTGCTCATGCTGGCGCTGGAAGCCAACAACGGCAACGCACTGAACCTCAGCACCCTGGCCAACGGCCGTCTCTACCTGGGCGCCAACGGTGACCGCACCTACAACGCCCCCACCCTGAGCCCGGGCCTTGCCAACCTCGACCACAGCGTCATCGGCGGCACCAGCACCAATCCCGTGTATCGCTTCTCCCACCAGAGCGGCAACACCCTGACCGTGGCGCTCTCCAGCGGTGGCAACCTGTCCGATGTGGGCGGTGTCACGGATGTTCAGGTCGGTTCCCAGGCCATCCTTGGCCCGAACGGCAACTGGGGCAGCAACGGCTTTGTTTACTTCCAGAACCAGAACACCTACACCGGCCAGACCGTGGTCGGCCGTTCTGCCACGCTGCGCTTCAACACCACCATGGCAGCTGCTGACGCCGCTGGTCCCCTTGGCAGCAATGCCAGCGCCACCATTGATATCTATGGCGGTCTGCGCTTCGAAGGCACCGGCAGCCTGCGCAGCGCGGTCACTCCGACCTCGCACTTCTACACCAATCTTCGCCTGCACCCGACCAGCACCCTGACCTTCCAGGACATGACCGCCACGGGTGCCGGCTCCAACCGCTGGGAGGATGGTGTGGCCATCCAGCTTGATGGTTCCGCACTCGTCGCCGATGCCACCAACAACGCCAACGACAATGCTGAAACCGTCGGTGACATCACCTTCGACCGCGGTTCCCGCGTCTATCTGACACAGGAAGGCACGGGTGACGCCTTCCTCACCGTCAACTCGCTGACGCGCGGTTCCGCTGGCACCGGGGCAGGCACGGGTCGCGGAACGCTGGTGTTTACCCCGACTGCCACCGCCACCTTCGGTGCCGCCGCCACGGCGGGCGTGGCCCAGACCCAGTTCAAGTTCAACACGGCCCCGGCGACCTCCGCCGTCTCCACCATCACCGGCATGCTTCCTGGCTACTACATGGAAAGCAACGGCCAGCGCTTTGTGAAGATCGGTGCCAACGGCGTCACTCCTGTGGTGGATGGCGACATGGTGGCCATGCCTTCCGGTCCTGGTCTGGGCAGTGAAGTGGTCAACGTCACCGCCACGGCCAGCATGGGCGCCTTTGAAACCAGCATCTACGCCCTGCGCGGCGGCAACGTCACCCTGAACAGCCCGACCGGCGCCAACAACGACGCCACCGTCATCCTGAGCGGCTCCGGCAGTGACATTGGCGCCGTGGTTTCCACCGCAAACACCTTCACCATCAACCCGAACCTGAAGTTTGGCGCGGACGGCTCCAATGAGGCCATCTTCTACACGGGCGGCAACATTCAGTTCAACGGCAACCTGACCGCCGGTTCGGTCACCAAGTATGGCACGGCCATCCTTGTCATCGGCAATGACCAGAGTGACGCCGCCCGCGGTGCAGGCAATGGTTACAGCGGTGGCTGGGTCGTCAACGAAGGCGGTCTGCAGTTCGGTCAGTTTGGTGCAGGTGGCAACGCCGTCGCCGGCAACACCATCGTGCTGAACGGCAGCCAGGCCAGCTCCGGCGCCCTCTACCTGCGCGCCCAGCCCTCGGACACGCTGCTGAACTACTCCTACACCTTCGGCCGCATCACCGGCGTGGACTTCGCCACCATCGACTGGGATCCAGGCGCCGACAACCGCGTCCACAGCATCTCCGACATCGAGATTCAGCAGTCGGGCGGCATCGGCAACGATCCGACCAACGGCACGATGGACGCCTACCTGCGCGTCGCCAATAACCGCCTGCGCACCATCCTCTCCGCTGGTGATCTCATCATGACCAGCAACGGCATCCTGAACGTGGACACCACGGCGACGGCGACCCACATCACCGGCGGCAGCGGCACGAACAGCGCCAGCCTCACCGGCGGTCTGAGCAGCGGCCTCTCCATCGCCTCCCTGACGGGCGCCGGCCGCCTCACCAAGTGGGGTGATGGCACTCTCTACATCCGCGGTGAAAGCGCCGGTTACACAGCTCCGGTCATCATTGACCAGGGAGCCGTTCATGTGACCCACAATGGCTCGCTGGGCACCGGCCCGCTGGTCATCAACCGCTACGGCGTGCTTGAAGTCGGCGTTGCCAACTTCAGCCAGACCAACTCCTCCATCACCTACAACGAGGGTTCTGTGGAGCGCTGGAACGTCAACAACGCCCGCAGCGGTGCGCTCAACCTCGGCAAGGGCACCCTGCAGATCGCCGCCGACCAGCCGACCACGGATGTGGACGTGACCCTGAACGGCGGTGGTATCGAGGCCTTCATCCGCACGGATGACAACATCGGTGCCAACTACAGCGGCGGTGTCCTGCGCGTCCTCAATCCCAACATGAGCTTCACCTTGGCCGGCGACTCGTTTGTCGGTTCCCGGTACTACCTCGGCTCGGCCGGCCTGAACATGGGCCAGCAGACCAGCGACAACCGTCCGATGGAAGAGTACCTTGCCTCCGGTGCGATCCTTGAGGTCAAGGGCGTGATCAGCGGCCCCGGCAAGCTGACCAAGGCCGGTTATGACACCGTGATCCTCTCCGGCAGCAACACCTACGAAGGCGGCACCTTCGTCGAGGGCGGCAAGCTGATGATTGGCAAGGACGATGCCCTGCCGACCAACACGACGCTGACCACCACCGGCAACGGCGTGCTTGACCTCAACGGCCAGAACCAGACCGTGGGCGTGCTGACCAACCCTGGCACCCCGGCCAGCACGGCGAACGTCACCAGCGGCTTCATCACCAACGCCTCCACGTCGGTGAAGACCCTGACGGTCGGCAACACCATCACGTCCGACTTCACCTACAGCGGCGTCATCCAGCACAACGTGGCCCTGACCATGGCTGGCACCGGCACGCTGAGCCTGAACAACGTCAACACCTACTACGGCGCCACCACCCTCACCAACGGTGGCACTGTGAAGATCGGCGCCAACGGCAACATCGCCGACTCCGTCTGGCTGAACATCGGTGCCTCCTCGAAGTTTGACGTCACGGCCAAGACCGCCGGCGCCGGCAACTTCGCCTTCGACGGCCGCGTCAGCGGCGGCGGCACCTCCACCGCCGGCAGCAGCTTCGCCTCGGCCGGCAATGCCGCCCGCATCGACGCCGCAGGCGGCACCTTCACCATCGGCGACAATGTCGGCGAGGTTTCCAAGGTCGGCTTCCTGGCTCCTGGCGGCAACAGCACCTCCAACATCGCCAACGCCGGCAACCAGATCGGTCACGTTTATGTGAACGGCGGACTGACGGTCTCGGGTCCGGTCACCGGCTCCCCGAACAACACCACCGTGGACCGCGTGCAGATGCAGCTGAACGGCGCGACCGCCAACGCCGGCTGGCTTGACCCGATGTGGGACGGCACCACGAGCTGGCTGGTCGCCAACGCTCCGGACTACCTCAACGGCGCCCAGGGCACGATCAACAACCATGACTATGTGAACGTCTCCGGCGAGCTGAAGCTCAACCACTATGGACGTGTGACGGTCAGCAACTTCGACACCTACACCCCTGTTTACGGTGATGTGTTCAACCTGTTCGACTGGACCACCCTGACGGCTCCTGGCTTCGATGCCGGAACCACCCAGTATGCCGGCGGAACCTCCGCCTTCGACCTCCAGCTGCCGAACCTCAGCGCCTTCAACCTCCTCTGGGACACCTCGCTGTTCATGAGCTACGGAACGCTGGTTGTCGTGCCTGAGCCAGGCCGCGCCCTCCTGATGCTCCTCGGCCTGATGGCGCTCTTCATGCGCCGCCGCCGCCAGGACTGAACGGCCCGAGGCACCTGATCCAATGCAGAACACCACCCGGAGACGGGTGGTGTTTCTGTTTTCAGACCGGTGCAGTCACGTTGTGCATGACCACGGGTTCGCGTTGCTGCTCAGGCGAGGTCCAGGACCACCTTGCCGCGTCGGCCGCCTTCGGCCGCCCTGGTCAGCGCGCGGCGATGGTCACGGAGCGGGATGACCTCGTCCACCGCCGTGTGCAGCTCATGGTCCAGGATCATCCGGGCCAGGGGTTCCAGCGCCTTGTAAAGATCCTGCGTGCCGGCCTTTTCAAACCAGCGGGTGATCCACAGGCCGTGCAGGCGCAGGTTCTTGAAGATGAGGAATTTGTTAGGCACCTTGAGGCTGCGCCGGCTCATCGCGCCGTAGGTGACCAGCATGCCTTCGGGGGAAAGCAGGTCCATGAGGCGGATGGCGCTGTCCCCCCCCACGGCGTTGGCGGCCAGCCGCACCTCCTGCCCCTGGAGGTGTTCCCGGGCTGCCGCCAGGCCGTTCTCGTCGTCCAGAAACACGGCATCGGCGCCGAGCGCCTTCATCTCCTCCACAAGCTCTGGCCTGCGGACGAAATTCAGGGTCCGCAGGCCCTGGAGCCTGGCGATCTGGATCAAGGCCCTGCCGACGCCGGAGTTCGCGGCGTTTTGAACCACCCAGCCGCCTTCGTTCAACTCCACATGCTGGGTGAGCAGGTGCCAGGCCGTGACCGGGTTGATGCGCAGCATGCTGGCCTGCACGGGATCAATCGACTCCGGCAGCAGGGCAAAGTGCTGCTCTGCCGCCGTCATGTGCTGGGTCCAGCAGCCGGCACCGAGCAGGGGGATCACGACATCGCCCTTCTTGAGGGAGGTCACCTGCGGTCCGACGGCCTCGACTTCGCCGCAGCCTTCATGTCCAGGAACCGCCGGTGGATGAGCCGCTCGGCCGTAGGTGCCTTCGATGAAGTTCAGGTCCGCCGGATTAATGGGGGCATAGCGCATCCGCACCCGCACATCGTGGCCGGTGAGCGGGGGCAGGGTGCGTTCGGTGAGCTTCAGGACTTCGTCCGGACGACCGGTGGCGTCAAAGGACAGGCAGAGGGAGGTCGAGGGCATCTTCCAGCATGGCACAGGCTGGAGGAAATGCACCAGCGCGACGGCATGGGCACCGGGCCTCAGGCCCGCGGGTGAAACTGCCGGTGCACCTGGCGCAGGCGCTTCTGGTCCACATGCGTGTAGATCTGCGTGGTCGAGATGTCCGCATGGCCGAGCATCTCCTGGATCACGCGCAGGTCGGCCCCGTTGTTCAGCAGATGCGTGGCAAAGGAATGGCGGAGCAGGTGGGGATGAACGTGGATGGACAAGCCGGCGGCCCGGGCCCGCTCCTCGACGATCTGGCGGATGCGCGCCGCCGTCAGGTGGGTGCCGCGGATGGAGAGGAAGACGTGGCTTTGCGACTTCGGTGTGACGAGCTCCGGGCGGCCGTGATCCAGGTAGGAACGCAGGGCGTCACGGGCGGCGCCACCCACGGGGCAGAGCCTGGTCTTGCTGCCCTTGCCGGTCACGCGGATCCAGCCTTCGTCCATGTTCAGGTTCTCCAGCCTGGCACCCAGAAGCTCCGCAAGCCGCAGGCCGCTGGCATAGAACAGCTCCAGGATCGCGCGGTCGCGGCGGTCGAGGGCGGAGGTGCCGGTGATGGATTCGACGAGCTGCCGGGCGTTTTCCTCGTTGAGGCTGCCGGGAAGGTGCCTGTCCACACGAGGGGGGAGGATGGCTTCGGCCGGATCGCCCTGGCGTTTGCCCCGGGCCGCCAGCCAGCGGAAGAAGATCTTCACCGCCATCAGCTCCACCCGGGCGCTGGAGGCCGCCAGGCCGTCCTTTTTACGACGGCCGAGGTGCTCGGTGAGGTGCGCGGTGGTCACGCTGGCGGCATCTTCAATCCCGTGCTGTTCCCTCAGCCAGCTGGCCAGGCCCTCGAGCACCCTGCGGACCAGGAGCTGGTAGTTCACGGACAGGCCGCGCTCGGTGGCCAGATGGAGGATGAAGTGATCAATGAACGCGAGCACGGCGGGACGGTGTCATGCATAGTCCTCCAGACCCGTGAAGGGCGCAAAGGAGGAAACAAACATCGCAAAAACTAAGGACCGGCATTTTGTGGCGTTAGAACAGGACCCCCCACTTTCCGTGCTCATGATGCTGCGCCTCCCCCTTGCCATTCTGCTTTCGACGCTTTCCGCCGCTGCGGTTGACTTCAAGAAGGACATCGCGCCGATCCTTGAAAAGAACTGCTATGAGTGCCACAGCGAGCAGGCGAAGAAAAAGAAGGCCGGTTATGTGTTTGATGACCTGGAGACCCTGAAGCTGGACATCAACCCCAAGGGGGCGATTGTTCCGGGGAACCCTGCGGAGAGCCACTTTTTCATCGTGGTGGCCGACCCCAACCATGAAGCCCACATGCCTCCGGACGGCAATCTTTCGAGCGCCGAGATCGAAAAGCTGCGGGCCTGGATCACGGAAGGCGCGGGGCTGGATGCCTCAGGGGGCAAGATGACGCCGGTCAATAATGCAGGCAAGGCCAAGCCCGGGCTGCCTCCGATCATGACCTGGGTGAATTTTGAGGGGAAGAAGATCAAGGCCGGGTTTGTCAGGCTCGAGGGTGACAACGTCATCCTGCGGATGCCTGCCACGGGGCAGGAGGTGCCGTATCCGATGAGCAAGCTGGACACCTCCAGCCAGCAGCAGGCGAAGGAGTCGGCCCAGTAGTCAGCATCTGGCACAAGAAGAGCACGTGCGGGGCGGCTTGAGTCCCGGCGGGTTGGAGACGGCGGGCACCGCCGCCCTGCACCGTTTTGACGCGCCTGAAGCGTGCGTTTTTCCCACCCTGTTGTGCAGAGGGGTTTCGCTGAAGGGAATCAGCTGGTCTTGAGCACCTCGATGAAGGCTTCCTGGGGGATGTTCACCTTGCCGATGGCCTTCATCTTTTTCTTGCCCTCCTTCTGCTTCTCCAAGAGCTTGCGTTTACGGGTGATGTCGCCGCCGTAGCACTTGGCGGTCACGTCCTTGCGCAGGGCGCTGATGCTTTCGCGTGCGATGATCTTGCCGCCGATGGCGGCCTGGATGGCGACGACGAAGAGCTGCTGGGGGATGACCTCCTTGAGCTTGCCGCAGAGCTGGCGTCCGCGGCTCTCGGCCTTGCTGCGGTGGACGATGCAGGAGAAGGCGTCCACGGGGTCGCCGGCGATGAGGATGTCCATTTTCACCAGCTCGGCGGGCTGATAGCCGGCGTGCTCGTAGTCCATGCTGCCATAGCCGCGGGTGATGGACTTCAGCTTGTCGTTGAAGTCGACCAGGATTTCATTCAGCGGCATCACGGTGTGAAGCAGGACGCGGCGGTCGTCGAGGGTCTCGGTGTTGTTGACCTGGCCGCGCTTGTCCATGACGAGCTGCATCATGTCCCCGATGTGCTCGTTCGGGATCATGATGTTGACCTTGACGATGGGTTCGCGGATTTCATCAATCTCCTGGGCGCTGGGGAGGAAGGTGGGGTTGTCCACCATGATCTCCTCGCCGTTGGTCTTGCGGACCTCGTAGATGACGGAGGGGTACGTCGAGATGACGTCCATGTTGAACTCACGGCGCAGGCGCTCCTGGACGATCTCCATGTGCAGGAGGCCGAGGAAGCCGCAGCGGAAGCCGAAGCCGAGGGCGGCGGAGCTTTCGCTCATGAAGGTGAAGGCGGCGTCGTTGATCTGGAGCTTGCCGACGGCGAGCTTCAGGGCCTCGAAGTCATCCGTGCTGACGGGATAGATGCCGCTGAAGACGAGGGGGTGGATCTCCTTGAAGCCGGGAAGCGGCTGCGGCGCGGGCTTTTTGCTTTCCGTGATGGTGTCGCCGATCTTGACGTCGGCGGTGGTCTTCACGTTGGCGATCAGGTAGCCGACGTCGCCGGGCTCGAGCTTCTCGCAGGTGGTCATCTTCGGACGGAAGATGCCGACGTCCTTGATTTCGTAGTCGAGCCCGGTGGACATCATGCGGACCTTCTGGCCGCGCACGATGGTGCCGCTGATGACGCGGACATAGCTGACGACGCCGCGGTAGGCGTCGAAGACGGAATCGAAGACGGAGGCGCGCAGGTAGCCGTCACCGGGATCCTTGGGGGAGGGGATGTAGGCGACGATGGCCTCCAGGATGTCCTCGATGCCGATGCCCATCTTGGCGCTGGCGGGCACGGCTTCATCGGCGGGAAGCTGGAGGATGTCCTCGAGCTGGCGCTTGCACTTGTCGATGTCGGCGCTTGGCAGGTCGACCTTGTTGATGACGGGGATGACGTGCAGGTTCTGCTGCATCGCCAGGTTGAGGTTGGCGACGGTCTGGGCCTCCACCCCCTGGGAGGCGTCGATCAGCAGCAGGGCGCCTTCGCAGGCGGCGAGGGAGCGGCTGACCTCGTAGCTGAAGTCCACATGTCCGGGCGTGTCGAGCAGGTTCAGCTTGTACTCCTGGCCGTTTTTGGCCTTGTAAAACATGCACACCGGATGGGCCTTGATGGTGATGCCGCGTTCGCGCTCAAGGTCCATGGCGTCCAGGAGCTGGGCCTGCTGCTCGCGTTGGGAGATCGTCTTGGTGAACTCCAGCAGGCGGTCCGAGAGCGTGGTCTTCCCGTGGTCGATGTGGGCGATGATGGAGAAGTTGCGGGTGTTTTCGATGGGCATCCGGGGAAACGGGCGGCGGTTTGGGGGCGGAGCTAGTAGCCGCGACGGGGGGAGGGGTCAAGCGGGGTCACTGGGACAGGCGGCTCCTCTTCAGGCGGAGGACTGACCGATGGTAACACGCTTTGACGGCGATGACAGCACGCCGTGTCAGAGGATTCGCTTTCGGGCCTGTCAGGCGGAGGACCTGGCAGTCAGATATCCCTGCTTCAGGGCTTGGTGGAAGCGCCGCTGGTGGCGGAGGGCTCCAACATGGGAGGAACCGGGGGCTTGTTCGACTTTGAGGTGTCAGGAGGAGGGGCGGATGATTCAGGCGCTTTGGCGGGCGGCGCAGGTGTCGCTGAGGCTGGAGAAGGCTTCGGAGCCGGGGTGGGTTCGAGGGAGGGCTGTGTTTTCTTCTGGTCGACGACCTCCCTGCCATTGATGACAATCGGCTTGGGGGTGATCTCGGGTTCGGGCAGCTTGTAAATTCCCATTTGAACCAGGATCACGGGCACCAGGGTGACGATCAGAAGAAACGAGGTGAAGAGCACGACCAGGGACTCCAGAATCGTCAGTCCTCTGGAGATTTGTGGCCGCTTAAAAAACATCATGCGTTGGAACTAACATTGTCGATGACGGCTGGCAACGGCCAAATGGAAGGCGATGCATCCTGGCTCTGCAACGTTTTCTGCACCTGTCGGCGCTTGCAGTGAGCCAAATGCAGAACGGCGTCCAGGAAAGCCCGGACGCCGGCCCGCAGGGGTGATTCATGGACGTGTGCAGGCCTGTTCAGAGACTGCGCGCCTTGGCCCGGCCTTTCTTGGCGACCGGCCGGGGCTGCAGGGTCGGCCTGAAGGCTTCGCCGAACAGGTATTGACGGGCGCTTTCCACCTGGCCGAGCACGCGGTCCTGCCACTTGGTGAAGTCCTTGCCCAGACTCTCCTGAAGGGAGGTGTCCAGCAGCACCTCGGACAGTTCCAGATGACGGGCGTGGAGGTCGTGCTCAATTTGAAAGCCGACTTCTGGAATGTGCAGCTCGACGGCTTCAAACATGTCCATCACCCGTGCGGCATAGCTGCGATCCCAGATTTTGTCGTCGTCCTCATAACTGCTGGTGACAAGATGGGCGATCAGGTATTCCGCGTGGTCGGAGAAGATTTCCGCCGCCTCGATGACGGAGTCGAAGCTCTCGCTTTCGCTGGTCACAGGCAGGACGACGGAAAGACTGACACCGGCTTCGTCCAGGAGGGCCTCCAGGGCGTGATTGGTGTAAAACTTCCCAAAAAAGTCCCCCTGGCCGGTGGTGACTTCGAGGACGGTGACGGGGCTTTCCTCCACCATCTCCAGGAATGACCTCGGGGTGATCCGGCTGGCATCCAGCAGGCTTTCATCGGCATCCGACTCAGTTTCCTCGACCAGGGTTTTAAGCTGGTGAGAGACGCCGAAACGGCTGAGGTAGTGGCTGAAGCAACGGGCGAGAGTGCTCTTGCCCGTGGAAGGGTAGTCATTCAGGAGGAGGATGAGCTTCTTCATAATGGTGGATCGGATTAATTTCGATTTTCATAAATATTTTATAAAATATAAATTATATGGCAAGAATAATTTTTCGGATTTCTAAAATTTCTAGAATTTCGCAGCATTGAAGGCACCTAGCCGAGGGTGTGCTACGCAGGCGGGGCTGTTGCCTGTGAAGGGGAACAGGGTGCGGGGTTGGGGTGCTGGCGGTCAATTCAGGTTTTTAAAAAGTCATGGTGCAAAAAAGCAGCAGAGGGCCTCTGGAAGCCCGCATTTCATGGGAAACAGGCCGGATGCCTGCGCCCTGTGCCTGGAGTTTCCAGAAGCGCCGGCATTGCCGCCGAAGGGGGGAATCTGAAAAAATGCCAGCGTCCTTCCCAAGAAGGTTTCCACCCCCACGTCATGTCTTCTGATCATGCAGCCCATGAACGACGAAGCCCAAGCCCTCCTCCTCGCCGCCCTGGAGCGTTATGAGCGACCTCTGATCCGCTACGCTCTAAATTTTACGGGTGATCTTGAGGAAGCCAGGGACGTGGTTCAGGACACCTTCCTGCGACTCAGTCAGCAGGAGCGGTTGCTGGAGGGGGAGAAGCTTGCGCCCTGGCTTTTCACCGTCTGCAAAAACCGGGCGCTCGATTTTCAGCGAAAGCACGCGCGGATGGTGATCACTGAGGTGGCGGTCCTGGATCGTGAGACCTCGGAGGACGCGGGGCCCGGTGATGCCATGGAGTTGAGGGAGAATGCCGCCGCCCTGCGTTTGCTGATCGAACAGCTTCCGGCCCGTCAGCGGGAGGCGGTGACCTTGAAGTTCATCGCAGGGCTGGACTACAAGGAGATGAGCCGGGTGATGAAGACCAGCATCGGCAACGTCGGCTACCTGATCCACCACGGCGTGCAAGCCCTTCGGCAGAAGTGGCGGGAGATGGAGGCCCGGCAGGAAAAGCCCCTGGTGCCTGCACTCGCGCATTGAAGAAGACGCTAACCTACTTTTGACATGAAACCTGAAGACCTCACCGCCTGGTCCCTGGATGAACTCGGCCCGGAGGAACGGGCCGCCCTCGAAGCCGCGTTCACTTCCGATCTGAAGATGAGGGAGGATCTGCGTTCGACCCAGTCCTTCTGCGCCTTTCTCCGCAGTGAACTGATGGACGAGAGCCTGGCCCTGAAGCCTGCCCAGCGGGCGGCGATTCTGGCCGCAAGGTCATCCGCCCAGCCTGGGGAGGAAACCTTCTTCCAACCCCGTCCTTTGCGCTGGTTCCAGCGTCCCGCCATTCCGATGGCTGCGGCTGCGGCGGTGATTGTCCTGGGCAGTCTGGCTTCACTGCATCTCTCCCAAAGCGTCCGGAATGCTGAGCCGGAGCGTCGGCTGGTCCAGGCGGAGGGGGTCAGGATCTCGGGAGCAAAGCGCAGCAGTGCCGAATTCTCCTCATCCATCGATGGGCCGCTCATGCCAGGGAAGATCCCTGCCGCAGCTCCGAGCCTGCTGGCGGAGCCTTCTGACAGCCTCGCTCGTCAGTCAGCGGCTGCGTTTGGCGCCGGCAAGGCGGTTTCCAGCCCTGGGAATGTTCCAGCCCTGGCGGCTGCGTCCAGGCCCGCCTCGCCGCCTCCGCCGCCCGTTTTAAGCTCCTCGAAACCGCTGGCAGGGACCATGACGCTCGCGGCCGACCCTGCTGTTTCAGGGGTTTTGGGTGGGGGAGCCCAGACTGAGACGGCTTCCACGCCCTCCCTGAGGCTGCTTGAAAAAGAGGCGGTCGCCGACAACCGCAGGAGCAGTCGGGCCGGGAATGCTGAGGAGTATGGCCTGATCGTCGAAAACGCCCTCGTCAGCGTCGCCCGCGAGCCGCTCTCCACCTTTTCGACGGATGTTGACACGGCGTCTTATGCGAATGTTCGCCGGTTCCTCAACCTGGGCGTTCGTCCTCCCCGGGACGCGGTGCGAATTGAGGAACTGATCAACTACTTCCCGACTTCTGAGCCTGGGCCGCCGGCGGATGCCATGCACCCGATCCGGGTGAAGGCTGAGATGGCCGCCTGCCCCTGGCATCCTCGGCACAGGCTGGCGAGGATCCATCTGAAGGCACGCGAGGTCCCGGCGGGAAGCCGGCCCGCCAACCTGGTGTTTCTTGTCGATGTGTCCGGCTCGATGAACAGCGAGGACAAGCTGCCCCTCGTGCAGCGCAGCCTGCGAATGCTGGTGGAACGGCTGGGCGAGGCGGACCGCGTCGCCATGGTGACCTATGCCGGCGGCACCGAGGTGGTGCTGCCCTCCACGAACGGTTTGAAAAAGGCGGAGATCCTGGCGGCGGTGGAGCGGCTTCAGGCTGGTGGTGGCACGCATGGCAGCGCAGGCATCCGGCTGGCCTACGAACAGGCGGCGGGCGGCTTCATCCAGGGCGGGATCAACCGGGTCATCCTGTGCACTGACGGGGACTTCAATGTCGGCATCAGCGATCCGAAGGAACTGGAGGGCTTCATTGCCGGGCAGGCGGGCAGTGGTGTGTTTCTGAGCGTGCTGGGCTTCGGCTCCGGCAACCTGAAGGACCGCACCCTGGAAACCCTGGCCGACAAGGGCAATGGTGCGTATGCCTTCATCGACAGCGTCAGCGAGGCCAGGAAGGTGCTGGTGGAGCAGATGCAGGGCACCCTGGTGACCGTGGCCAAGGATGTGAAGGTGCAGGTGGAGTTCAATCCCGCCGCAGTGCGTGAGTATCGCTTGATCGGCTATGAAAACCGTCTGCTGGCCAGGGAGGATTTCAATGACGACGGCAGGGATGCCGGCGATGTCGGGGCGGGGCACAGTGTCGTGGCGCTTTATGAGCTTGTGCCAGCGGGCCTGCCGCCGGGGGGTGAACCAAGGCCGGTGGTGGACAGGCTGAAGTACCAGCCTGACGAAATCCGGCTCGCGGCCCCCCCTCCGTCCGCCGCCCCCGCTGCGGGTGGCCTTGAAGCGCTGACCGTCAAGGTCCGCTACAAGGCGCCTGAAGGGAATGTCAGCAGGCTCATTGAACTGCCGCTGAAGGATGAGGCGGGGCCCGTGGACAAGGCGGGCGGGGAGTTCAAGTTCACCGCCGCCGTGGCGGGCTTTGGACTGCTCCTGCGCGAATCCCCGCAGGCCGGACGGCTGGGCTGGGACCTGGTCCGGCGGCTGGCCCGTGAAGGCAAGGGTGAGGATGCCCTTGGCTATCGGGGTGAGTTTCTGCAGCTCATTGAAAAGGCGGCCGCGAGGTAAGGCCGGCGCATGTCTGGGGTGTTGGTTGGGCGCTTCCTGGACCGGGCCGCGTGCCCGATGCCGGGGGCCTGCGTGAAAGGCACCATCAGGAGGCGGGTGCTGCTCCGCCGGATCGCCGCTGGCAGGTTTCCAAACACGGCCTAGGGTGAGGTCGAGATGATTCAGGATACAACCAGGGATGTGTTCCGGCTGCCGGTGCCGGTGCGGGGTTTTTTCAATCTTCGTGTCCAGCCGCCGCCGAAGGATGATCCGCGCAGGGTTGAGCTGGTCTCGAAACGGCGTTCGGCCATGCTCTACAAGGTGGATGACGGATGCGAAAGCCTGGCGGTGAAGGTCATCAACCGGCTGAAGTACAAGGACTTCGTCCGCATGTGCTGGAAGAACATCGCCAGGCGCGAGCATGAGTCGGCCCTGCTGCTTCAGGAGGCGGGCATCCGGGTGCCGCGGCCCCGTCTCTGGTTCCGCAACTGGAACCTGCTCTCCTGGGTTGACTCGGTCTTTGTCGCGGACTTCCTCGACGGGCTGACCGGCGGCAACAGCTTCCTGCATGAGCGCGAGGCGGCGACGGGCAGGCGGGAGGTTTTTTTTGAAAAGTATGTTCGCGACCTGGTGAGGATGCTGGATGCCGGGCTGCTGCACCTGGACGTTCACCCGGACAACGTGCTCTGGTCCGGACATGAGGAGGACGCCCTGGTGTGGCTGGACAATGACGTGATGCGTTTTCCCGGCTCACAGCGGCCTCGCTGGCGGGAGTGGCTGCTGGAGAAGCACCAGGGCAAGGTGCGGCGCAAGGCCTCGCTGCTGACGATGGAGGACGTGGAACGGATCCGTCAGCGGCTGTGATCACCCGGCGATGACGGCGCAGACGCGCTCGATGTCCGCGTCACCGGAGGACGAGCAGGAGGGCAGGGAGAGGCAGTGTTCGAAAAGGTCCTCCGACACCGGGCAGGGGAGTTTCACGGCGTCCTGATGCGCGGGCGAGAGATGGCCGGGCTGCCAGAGCGGGCGTGCCTCGATGCGTGCGGCCTTCAGCCGGTCGCGAAGCTCTCGCGCGGTGCTGCCGAACGCGGCCGGGTCGACACGCACGGTGGTCAGCCAGCAGTTGCTGACGACGCCCTCGGCCTCGGCTTGAAACTGAAGCCCCGGCGTGCCGGCAAGACGCTTCCGGTAGAGCGCGTGGATTTCACGCCGGCGCCGTACATGGCCCGTCAGCGCCTCCATCTGGGCGCAGCCGAAGGCCGCCTGGATGTTGGTGAGGCGGTAGTTGTAGCCGACTTCGTGATGGATGTATTCCTGCGGGTCATCCTTGGCCTGGGTGGTGAGGTAGCGCGCCTTCCTGGTGAGGGCCTCGTCGTTGGTCACGATCATGCCGCCGCCGCCGGTGGTGATGATCTTGTTGCCGTTGAAGCTGTAGCAGCCCAGGTGGCCGATGCCGCCGACGGGACGCCCCCGGTACAGGCTGCCCAGGCTTTCCGTGGCGTCCTCGATGACGGCCAGGTTGAACTCACCGGCCAGGGCCATGAGGGAGTCCATGTCCACCGGGTGGCCGAGGATGTGGACGGGAATGATGGCCGACACCCTGCGGCCAGTGGTCCGGTTGAAAACTCCGTCCGCACGGCGTTCGCAGGCGGTGGTCAGGAAGGACCTCACCTGGCGGACGTCCATCTGCCAGTGCTCGGGTTCGGCGTCCACCAGCACCGGCACGGCATTGGCGTAACGGATGGCGTTGACGGGGGCGATGAAGGTCATCGACGAGACCAGCACCTCGTCTCCGGGCCTGACCCCGGCGACCAGCATGGAGACGTGGAGCGCGGCGGTGCCGCAGTTGGTGGCCACGGCGTGCCGGGTGCCCGCAGCCGCGGCGAGGTCGTTTTCAAAACGCGTCACATAAGAGCCCACGGAGGAGACCCAGCCGGTGTCGAGGCAGTCCTTGATGTAGGTCCATTCGTTGCCCGCCAGATGGGGCACGCTGAGCGGGATGAAGGCGGGCTCAGACGACATAGCCTTTGGCCTGGTAATGTTGGGCGTTCTCCTGCATCCAGGCGAGGGTCTTTTCCAGGCCCTCCTCCAGGCCGACGCGCGGCGTCCAGCCGGTCAGGGCCAGGGCCTTTTTGTTGCAGGCCAGCAGGCGCTCGACCTCGCTCTTGCCGGGGCGCAGTCGCTCCTGTTCGCAGAGGATTTCGACCTCCTTGCCGCACATCCTGCCGATGAGCATGGCGAGGTCGCCCACACTGATCTCGCGGCCCGAACCAAAGTTGATCGTCTGACCGGAGGCGTTCGGGGCGAGGGCGGCGGCGCAGAAGCCCTCGACCGTGTTTTGGACGAAGTTGAGGTCGCGGGTGGGGCTGACGGCGCCGAGGCGGACCTGGTTTCCACGCAGGCACTGGCTGATGATGGTGGGGATCACCGCGCGCATGCTCTGGCGGGGGCCGAAGGTGTTGAAGGGGCGGACCGTCACGACTTCAAGGTCAAAGGAGGCGGCAAAGGCCTCGGCCATCTTGTCGGCGCCGATCTTGGAGGCGGAATAGGGGGACTGGCCCTGCAGGGGATGCTCCTCCGTGATGGGCACGAAAAGGGCGGTGCCGTACACCTCGCTGGTGGAGGTGTGGAGGACGCGCTGCGCGCCTTCATCCAGGGCGGCCTGCAGCACGTTGAGGGTGCCCTCGATGTTGGCCCGCACATAGCTGCGCGGCGCCTGGTAGGAGTAGGGGATGGCGATCAGCGCGCCGAGGTGGAAGACGAGGTCGCAGCCTTTCACGCCGGCCCGGACGCTGTCGCGGTCCGTGATGTCCCCGGCGAGGATCTCCATGTCCCCGGCCAGGCCGCTGTGGTCCAGCCAGCCGCGCTTGCCGAGGGCGTTGTAATGGACCATGGCCCGCACGCCGGCACCTTCACGGACGAGGTGCTCCGCCAGGTGGCTGCCGATGAAGCCGCCGGCTCCGGTGACGAGGACTTTTTTACCGTCGAATGATCCCATAAATGAAAGTTGGTTGGCTGCTACTGGGCGCCTCCGCGCGCCTGCCTGAGCTGCTCACGCTGGCCCACGTCGATCCATTCGTCCAGGATTTCGAAGGCGCCGACCCTGCCGCCGTCGCGGACCTCCTCGTCAAAGAGCTCGGTGATCGGGAAGAACCTGCGAGGCACGCGGGCGATGATCTCCGGCGAGAGGATGTAGATGCCGGCGTTGATCAGCTGGGAGACCGTCGGCTTCTCGACGATGCTGGTCACGCACCGATCCTGGACCTCCAGGCATCCGAAGGGGATCTCATGGGCATAGCTGCGCACGCCGATGGTGGCGGTGAACCCGTCCTCCTGATGGAAGTCGAACAGGCGCGCCACGTCCACCTGGGTGACCAGGTCGCCGTTGCAGACAAACACGGGGTGCTCGGGGGCCTCGGGCAGCAGGGACAGGGAGCCGCCCGTGCCAAGCGGCTGGTCGGGGGTCTCGCGCAGGTAGCTGATGCTGCAGCCGAAGCGTGAGCCGTCGCCGAAATGATCCTCGATGATGCCGGCCAGATAGTTGGTGGAGATGAAGATGCGGCGGATGCCGTTGCCGACGAGATGAAGCACCAGCCGTTCCAGGATCGGACGTCCGGCGACCTTCAGCATGGGCTTGGGGGTGTTTTTCGTCAGTTCTCCCAGCCGGGTGCCCTTGCCTCCGGCCATGATGACGGCCCAGTTGGGCCGGGGCCTGGCGCCGAGCACTTCATGCAGCAGATGCAGCCCCTTGAGGCGGCCCGCCTTGTCAAGGATGGGGATCTGGTTCAGCTGCCGGGCCTGCATGAGGTCGATGACCTCCACCCTGCCGGCATCATCCGGCACGCTGGTGAACTGCTTTCTGGCGAAGGGCTCCACGCAATCATCAAGCGTCGCCCCCCTGAGCAGGGCACGGCGGATGTCACCGTCGGTGATGGTGCCGAGGAGGTGCTGTCCTGCATCGACCATGAGGCAGATGCCCTCCCCGCCCTTGTCGATGACCTCCAGGGCGTTCCGGATCGTGCCTGTGGGTGGCAGGCAGAGATTCGAGACGGGCTGGGGATTCATGGGGATCAGGTGGGCTGCCGTCGGCGGCGGCCGACGCATGCAGGCATGTCTTTTGCGCTCGATGGCACTTTGGCAACCCGGAAGTTTCAGGCCCGTGCCTGCGGGTGCTGGAAAATGTCCGGACGAGGCACTCGCGGAATGGTGCTGTTCATGCTCAGTTAGAGCACGGTTCATGATCTCCTGCCTGCGCCATCTCCGTCCCCTTGCCCTGCTGTTCCTGGCCTGCCTTGGAATCGGCTGCATCAACACGACGCCCTACTACACGGGAAGAAGCCCGGGCGGTGGCTACTATGTGAGCATGGCGGCACCGAACTGGGAGTTTGCCCCCTGGGGGCTGGTGAAAATGCCCCAGCCCAGGCTGCCGCAGTTCAGGTCGCCCTGGGGCGGTGATGGTTCCTACTGGGAGGGGGATGAGGTGCCTGGCAAACCCCGCATCCACATCGACATCGGAGACCAGATGGCCTATTTCTACAAGGGTGAGCGGCAGGTCGGCGCCTCGCCTGTCTGCACGGGATCTCCGGAATTTCCCACGCCCAGGGGCAGCTTCCGGGTGATGGAAAGAGATCACGACCACCTGTCCTCGATCTATGGCGACTACATCGATGCCGACGGGAACATCGTGAAGACGCAGATCGACAACCGCAAGGACCCGCGCCCGCCCGGAACGCGCTTTGACGGCGCCAAGATGCATTGGTTCCTGCGGGTGACCGGGGCGGTGGGCATGCACGAGGGCTACCTGCCGGGTTATGCGGATTCCCACGGCTGCATCCGCCTGCCATCGCACATGGCACGGAGGTTTTATGAGAATGCGCCGGTGGGCACGCCGGTCAAGATCACTGAATAGGTCGCGATGAGTCCGACGGGATGCCTTCGCTCATGTGAAGAATGGCGGTGGCTCCCTGGCCGATGGCGCCCCGGACCACGGCGGAGACTTCACGGTCCAGGTCGCCCACCCGGACACGGACGACGAGGCGCTGGGTCGTGCTCCTGACGCTGAGAATGCTGGAGAGCGCCTGGGCATAGGTGCTTGGAATGCCCAGCACCTGCAGGGCGTTGGGCACGTCGGGCATCTTGGCGTCATCCTCCGTGTTGAGCAGGCCGTCACGACCCAGCCGGTTGGCGCGCAGAAGCTGGGCCAGCCGCAGTTGTGCGCCGGTGATGGCGGAGACGATCTCGGGCCTGGCTTCATTGACGTCCAGGACGCCGCTGGCATAGACGCTGAACCAGGTGCGCCACTGGGGGTTGGCCTGTTCGACCAGCTCCATGCCGCGCACCATGCCCATTTCTTCGATGGATCGGAAGGGGCGATTGAAGGGCATGCCGTTCAGGCCGTAGGCCTTGCTTTCGGCCCCCTTGATGCGGGCGAAGTCATCGCCGTCCACCCAGTCGATGAGGCAGTCAATCACGGAATCCGCCTGCGCCAGCGACAGCCCCCAGGTGCGGAAGATGCGGCGGAAGGTGTCACGATCCTCCCTTTGCAGAAGGACGTTGGGGTTGATGAGGCCGTCCTCGCCCGTCATCTCCACTTCGTAGCGTTCGTCGTCGGAAACCTGACGGCGGAGCAGGGGGTCATCCGGCTTGATGTCCGGGTTCATGGCGATCGCCAGGGCGCCTTCCGCGAGCATTCGGGCGCGGAAGACCTGTCTTTTGGCGGCGGCGGCGTCCAGGTCCTGGGTCAGCAGCAGGGCGCTGGCGGCCACCAGCCCCATCAGCAGCGCGATGACCCAGAGCACTGCGAGAAGTGCAGCGCCTGAGCGGCGTTGGTCAAGAAGGGGGCGGGTGAAATTCACTGCTGTGGAACGGGGCTGGGAGCCTGGTCTTGGATGCCTGGAGAGGTGCCGGGAGTCGTGCCAGGGACGGCCGGGGTGCCGTCGGGATTGAGGGGCAGGGTACCTGGGGCCATGCCCGGACCGACTCCCTGGATGGCGTTGGGGAGGATCGGAGGGATCCAGAACACCGAGCGGGATTGAAAGCCGTCGTCGAGCTGGAGGTTCATCTCCGCAAGGATGGGCCGTCGCGCCTGCTTCCAGTTGTTCTCCCAGCGGTTGGTGGCCGAGTCATAGAACTTCCACTCAAAGCGGCTGACGTTGTCGAGGAGGGGCAGGGTGATCTGGTCGCGCGTGTAACGGACGCTTTGATTGCTGCGCACGGACTGGGTCTGCTTTTTGTCGAGCACACGCAGCATGACCCGGAGATAGCCGCCCGGGCGTTCTTCAGCATAGACGTCCATGCTGGTGTCGGGTGCCAGGGAAAGCCCGGGGGTGAAGGAGGTGCCGCCGTTGATGATGTTGAGGGTGGGCACGTAGGTGCTGCCCTTCTGCTTCACGGCCAGGCGCACCTCCGCCTCGCCCGGCAGGGTGCGGAAGGAGCGCCTCATGAACTCGATGAAGTTCTGCCGGACCATGGAGCGGTCCTGGGCCAGGGAGATGCTGTCGGCCAGCTCCAGGGTGGACTGTGCGATGGAATAGACGCCCCCGATCAGCAGGACAAACATCGAGAGGGCCACGATCATCTCCAGCAGGGTGAAGCCTGGCGCGCCTGCCTGGCGCCTGCTTTCCCGGCCTGAGGAACTGGTGGGGAAGGGCTTCATGCTTCAGTTGACCGGCAGGTAGGCGCCGGCGTAGCGAAGGGTTTCCGCGGAGATCTCCGACGGCCCGCCGCCGTCGTTCCAGCGGGCGATGGCGCGGATGAGAAAGGTGTCCTGAAGAAAGCGCCCGTCCTTGTTCTTCATGTCCTTCACCTGCTCGATGACGACGCGGTAGGCGACGCCGTCAGGGCCGGGCTTGATGGCCTGCTCCAGCTCACGGATCTGCGGCATCTTGCCGAATTCGTCGATGAGAGACTCCAGGGTCTGCTCCACCTCGACCAGCCTCTGCGAGTCGGTGGCGGTGTCAGCCACCTTGTTGATCGTGCCGACCAGGGCGACGACGGCGAGGGAGAAGACGGCTAGCGCCATCACCACCTCCAGGAGGGTCATGCCGGAGTTTCGTTTCATCGGACGATGCCTCCCGTGAGGGCGTGGAACTTCACGTCGCGAAAGCCGTCCTCGTTTTCAAAGCGGACCATGAGCGGCTCGCAGATGCCCTGTTCGCCAAAGCGCCAGACCTGCCCCTCCGCCTTTTCCCAGCCCTTGCCACCCCAGCGCCGGATGAAGACCTTGATGGCCTTGCCATGCGAGTAGGTGCCCAGCCCGTCAGGGGCGCCTCCGAAGACGCCGAAGCTTTCCTTGTCGAAGCCGATCATCATGCCGCGGTGCTGCAGAACGGCGGTGTTCATGGCAAACTTGGCCATCTGGCCGAGCTTCTGCTCGGGCTCCTCCAGGGGGTCCACCTGCTCAAAGTAGGCGAAGCTGCCCACTCCGACACCAATGACCATCACCATGACGCTCATCACCAGGATGAGCTCCAGCAGGGTGAAGGCGGCACGGGACGGAGCGGTGGTGGATGAAAGTTTCATGGCTCATGCGCTCCACCGTGGGCAGGCGTGGAGGACCGCCTCAGAACACGTCATCGTCCGTGCCCTCGCGCTTGTCGGCACCGGCGGAGTAGAGATCGTAGGCCTTGCCCTCCCTGCCCGGGCTTTTGTAGATGTATTTGTTATCCCAGGGATCGACGATGCCGTTGGGTTCGATGAAGGGCTTTTTCACGGGCACGTTGCCCGGCGGCTTGACCAGGGCGTCGAGATTGGGCGGCAGGTTGCGGTTGTTGACCTTGTACATCTTGATGGCCGTGGAGACGGTGCCGATCTGGGCGCGGGCGGCGGTGATCTTGGCCTGCTCGTCGAAGTCGCCCAGGGTGGAGGCGCCGATGGCGATGAGGATGGCGATGATGGCCAGCACGAGAATCATCTCCATGAGGGTGAAGGCGGCACGGAGGCTGCGGGCGGCGCGTTTTTGGGCAGGTTGGATGTTCATGTGTGTCGGATGGATCAGGCGGAGATTGGAGTTCGAAAGCTGGCAGATTGTTCGGAAGTCGTCACCCACGAAATCAGGTCAGCGGCGGGAGTTGAGGGTGGCCACGGTGTCGTAGATGATGGTGATCATCATGTAGGCCATGACGCCGACGAGGCCGGCCATGACCAGGATGATCATGGGCTGGAGCATGGCCATGAGCTTCTCCAGGCTTTTTTCCAGCTCGCGACCGCAGCGGTCGGCGGCCCGGCGCAGGGTGCCGCTGATGTCGCCTGTGTGCTCGCCGATGCGCACCATTTCGAGCAGGTTGGTCGGGAAGAGGGTGGTCTTTTCCAGGGATCGGGAGAGGGCGGTGCCGTCGCGCACGCCGTCGATGACGTTGACGAGCTGCTTCTGGATGAAATGATTGGCGGAGATTCTCGCGGCCAGTTCGAGGCCCTTGAGCAGGGGCAGGCCGCCGCCGGTGAGAGAGGCGAGGGTTTCCAGGAACTGGGTGTGGAAGTTGGCCATCAGCACGTTGCCGAAGAAGGGGATCTTCAGCTTGGTCTCATCCCAGACGGGTTTGCCCTGCTTGGAGCCGGACCATACCCAGAAGAGCAGGAAGAGCAGGGCGGCGCCCGCCAGCAGCATCCACCAGTAGCTGCGCATGAAGGCGGAGAAGTCGAGGATGATCTGGACGCCCTTGGGAACGCCTCCGCGCATCCTGGACATCATGCCGCTGAGGCGCGGGATCAGGAAGGTGGTGAACAGGACGGTCACCGCCACGGCTGAAAAGCCAAGGAAGCCCGGGTAGATCAGGGCCACTGCCACCTGGCTCTTCAGCTCGCGCACCTTCGCCAGATACTGCCCCTGGCGCTTCATGGACTCGGACAGGGAGCCGCCGGCCTCGCCCGCCGCCGCGACGGCGCAGTAAAGTTCGTTAAACGAGGGTGAGGTCTGCTTCAGGGCGTTGCTGAAGGGATGGCCTTCACGGATGAGCGCGCCAAGGCGGCTGGCGATCCGGTTATGGGTGGCCGCAGCCCCCTTGCCCTCCATCAGCTTCAGGGCCTGCTCCAGGCGCATGCCGGCCTCCAGAAGCTCGGCCAGTTCCTCGGTGAAGATCTGCAGCTGCCTGCCGCTGATCTTCAGAGGCCCGGACGTTTCCGCTTCGGCCGCCTTGCCCTTGCCCTTGCCCTTGGCCGACGCGGCCGCCTTGACGCCGCGCACGCCGGTTTTGACGGCGCCCTCCTTCACCTGGAAGGGACGCAGGCCCCGGCCGGTGAGCTGTCTGACGGCGCTGGCCTTGTCCGGTGCTTCGATGGAGCCGGAAACATCGCGTCCTGCGGCATCCGAAGCTTGATAGGCAAAGGTGGGCATGGGCGGGTCGAACTTCCTCCGGGGATCACTGTTCCGACTCCGCCACGGTCACGCTGATGACCTCGTCGATGGAGGTGTTGCCGGCGAGGATCTTGCGGACGCCATATTCGCGCATCGGTCGGTAGCCGTCCTTGTAGGCCTGCTGGTAGAGCTGCTGGCTGCTCGCACGGTGGGTGATCAGCTCCCCCATCGCCGGGGTGATGCGGACGAGCTCATAGATGGACATTCGTCCTTTGTACCCGGTGCTTCGGCAGGCTTCGCATCCGCCTTCCTTCGGCCGATAGACCGTGCTGCGCAGGGGTGAGGTGAACTGAAGCTCACGCAGGCGGTTTTCGGCGTCCGGATCCGGCTGGCGGCATTCCTGGCAGAGGACTCGCACGAGCCGCTGGGCGATGAAGGCGCGCACGGAGCTGGAGACCAGGAAGGGCTCCACCCCCATGTCAATCAGACGCATGATGCCGCCGAGCGCGTCATTGGTGTGCAGGGTGCTGAACACCAGGTGTCCCGTCAGCGCGGCGCGGATGGCAATTTCGGCGGTCTCCAGGTCGCGCATCTCCCCGATCATCACGACGTTGGGGTCGCCGCGCAGGATGGAGCGCAGGCCGGTGGCAAAGCTCAGGTTGATCTCCGGCCGCACGGCGATCTGAACGACGCCCGGCAGCTTGTTTTCCACGGGATCCTCAATGGTGACGATGCGGCGGTGCTCGGTGTTGAGCTGGCTGAGGAAGGTGTAAAGCGTGGTGGACTTGCCGGATCCGGTCGGCCCGGTGACGAGGATGATGCCGTTCGGCTTCTTCAGCAGGCCCTCGACCTCGGACCGCAGGTCGGGCTCGATGCGCAGGCGGTCGAGGTTGAACTTCTCCTGGCCGAGGAGACGCAGCGAGACGCTTTCCCCCTCGACGCTGGGGATGGTGGCCACACGGACGTCGATGAACTGTCCGCCCACCTGGAGGTTGATGCGGCCGTCCTGGGGCAGGCGTCGTTCGGCGATGTCGAGCTTGGCCATCACCTTGAGACGGGCGATCACGGACTGCTGGAGCGCCTTGATGTTTTCAGGCACCGGCACCTCGCGCAGCCTGCCGTCGATGCGGTAGCGCATGCGCAGCTTGTCCTCCATGGGCTCGACGTGGATGTCCGTCGCATGCTGCTCCAGGGCTTCGCGGATCACGGTGTTGACGAACTTCACCACGGAGGCCTCCTCGTCGTCGGCATCGATGATGTTGGCCTCGTCGCGTTGCTCCAGGTCGGCTCCGTCGACATCACGGCCCTTGAGGATCTCCTCAAAAGTGTCAGCGCCGACGCCGTAGAAGTCACGCATGGCGTTGAGCAGTCGTTTGCGCGGGGCGATCTCGAGGCGCACCGGGGAATCCACCTCGCGCGCGACGGCCTGGTGGGCGATGAGGTCGAAGGGATCGTAGCCGGCGATCAACAGCTTTTTCGAGGTGCCGCCCTCCTCTTGAAGGATTTTCAGCGGCAGCAGCCGGTGTTTCAGGGCGACTCGCGGAGGCAGCAGGCGCTTCAGTTCCGGCGCGTCGGCAGAGTCAGGGATGGGATTGGCGACGAAGCCCAGGCCGATGCGGGTGGCGAGCTGGGAGAGGAAGGCCTCCTCGTCGATGCTGCCCAGGTCAAGAAGCTGGTTGATGACGGATGAGCTGGGGGTGGCTGCGGGAAGGGGGATGCCGGCGCCGCCTGAGGCCTCCAGGCACTGCACAAGGGATTGCCGAATGTTGCTCATCACGATTCAAGGCGCCTTCGGCAGGGCTTCCAGGGGGAACAGGCTGGGGTCGATGATGCTGCCGTCCTCCTGGATGGTGCTGACCTGGGTTTGGACGGGAATCGAGCCCTGGTCGGGGGCGTAGCCGTATTTTTCCAGGAGCTCGGTGATGTAGGCGGTGGCGAGTTGCTGGGAGGTGAAGTGCTGGGTGACGATGCCTGTCAGGTCCTCGCGCAGGGTTCCGGTGATCAGGGCGCTGCCGATCATGCCGATGGAGCCGTCTTCAGCAGGCCCCTTGTCGGATTCATCGTCCGCCGCCATGAGCCGGCCGCTGAGGTTTTCGGCCACGCGGAGGACCTTGGGGCTGCCGTCCGGACCGTCGAGCAGCAGGGAGCGGTTCAGGTGGCCTGAGGCGGTGTAAAGCGCCTGGGAGTTGCCGGCGACCGCCAGGGCGGAGAAGGCGGCCTTGCGCTGGGTGGAGTTGGCGGCCAGGAAGAACTTCGCGCCGCTGTCCGCCACGGCGTAATACTGCCCGCCCTCATCGGTGGTCAGGACCATCGTGGCGGCTCCGCCGTTCGCAGGCGCCACCAGGTAGGCGCTGCGGTAGCTGGTG
This sequence comes from Prosthecobacter sp., assembly GCA_044341745.1. Taxonomy (GTDB): domain Bacteria; phylum Verrucomicrobiota; class Verrucomicrobiia; order Verrucomicrobiales; family Verrucomicrobiaceae; genus Prosthecobacter. The sequence continues at coordinate 26,037 of JBIIRD010000062.1, forward strand.
AAGTTGACGGATTCAGCCTCCGGAGTGAATTGAAGCTCGTAAACAAGCCATTGTGCCTGGCAGGCCGCCGCCCCCGCCAGCCACAGGGTGGCGACGAGCATGAGGGCTGGGAAAAATCGTGCGGTTGGAGGCATGAAGGGGCGTTTTGTAGTCGCAACAGACTCCTTTGTCGAGCGGCGCGTTGAAACGGGACGGTGACCTTTTTGCCCCTTGCCCGGCCATCCGCACCCGGGCGGGCCTCCGGCCTTTGCCGCAACCAATTCTGTGTTCATGAGTTCAAGGCCGGGAAACCCCTGTCCGTCATGACCTCACCCTCCTTCAACCGCCGGGCTTTTCTCAGGAACACCAGCAGCGGCTTCGGCTACCTGGCCTTTGCCGCGCTCGCCCAGCAGCAGGCCTTGCGCTCCGCTGAATCCGCCGCAGCCGCCGCCGGTCCGCTGGCGCCGAAAATTCCGCCGCTTCCGGCACGCGCCAAGAGGGTGATCTTCCTGTGCATGCAGGGCGCCCCCTCCCATGTGGACCTGCTCGACTACAAGCCGAAACTCGTCGCCGATTCCGGCAAAAGCGCCCCTTCGATCGCAGGCCGCTACGGTCAGGCGAAGCTGATGAAGTCGCCCTGGAAGTTCAGCCAGCATGGCAAAAGCGGGCTTTGGATCTCCGAACTGCTGCCCGGCCTGGCCAGGCATGCTGATGACCTTTGCGTGGTGAACTCGATGACCACGGACCTGCCGGCGCATCCCCAGGCCTTCACCCAGCTTCACACGGGCAGCACCCAGTTTGTCCGGCCTTCGCTCGGGTCATGGATCTTGTACGGCCTGGGCACGACGAATGAAAACCTGCCCGGCTTCATCACCATCAACCCTCCGGCCAACGCCACCCGCACCTTTGGCAGCGCGTTCCTGCCTGCCATCTACCAGGGCACGAAGGTCGGTGGCAACGCCCTGCCCGGAGGCGCGGCCTTTGCCCGCCGTTTTGGCGGGGGCGGCCAGGAGCAGGCCAGCATCGCCAACATCAAGAATGACCGCTATCCGACCGATGCCCAGCGCACCCAGCTCGACCTGGTGCAGGCGCTCAACAAGTCGCGCATGGCCCTGGACGGCGGCGTCAGCGCCGAGGTCGAGGGCGTGATCGAGTCCTATGAGCTCGCCTTCCGCATGCAGGCCGAGGTTCCGAGGGTGCTCGACCTGAGCAGGGAGTCGGCGGCGACCAAGGCGCTCTATGGAATCGACGAGGCGGAGACGGAGACCTTTGGCAAGCAGTGCCTCATGGCACGGAAGCTGGTCGAGGCCGGGGTGCGCTTCGTCGAGATTTCGCACGGCAACTGGGACCAGCATTTCAACCTGAAGGCCCAGCTGGAGCGCAACACCCGGGCCATCGACAAGCCGGTGGCCGGCCTGCTGGCCGACCTGAAGGCGCGCGGGCTGCTCAAGGACACCCTGGTCATCTGGGGGGGCGAGTTCGGGCGCACGCCGCACAGCCAGGGCGAGGACGGCCGTGACCATAACAACAAGGGCTTCACCCTCTGGATGGCCGGCGGCGGCGTCCGTGGCGGCATGAACTATGGCATGACCGACGACTACGGCTATGAGGCTGTGCTCAACAAGATGCACGTCCATGACTGGCACGCCACGGTGCTGCATCTGCTGGGCCTTGATCACGAACGCCTCACCTACCGCTATGCCGGCCGCGACTTCCGCCTTACTGACGTCTATGGCACGGTGGCAAAGGAGATCCTGGCCTGAGCCGCAGATCATCAAGGCGAGGGCGATTGCCGGTTCCGGCTGGGCGCTGATCCAGAGTCCCGGCCGTTCAGGCCTGACATTGCAGCTTGAGTTTGTTCCTCCAGCAGCCCGCCAGGGCTTATTCATCCACAAATAGCTGGAACGACGTCCCGGCCGCCGCATCATCGCCGCATGTTCGTCTGGTCCAAGTTATCCTCTGAAAAGTGGTCCGATGCCTGGGAAGAGCGATTCTCCGGCAATCCCTCCCTCAATCTCGTCATCACGACCGTTCCCGGCCGCACCACCATCCGCGTGGAGGTTTATGCGGAAAAAAGGAAGGATGTCGAAACGATCCGCAAGGAGTGGGGCGGCAGTGTGCGTGAGGTGAAGCAGCAGAACTGGGCGGCGCTTTCCAAGGAGCCCATGCCCGCCATTGCGGTGCGTGACCGCCTGGTGATCGTCAGCGCCCGGACCGAGGCCGAACTCAAGAAGGAACGGCGAGACCATGCCGGTCGTGAGGTCATCGCCATCCCGGCCGACATGGCCTTTGGCACGGGTCACCATGCGACCACCGCCACCGTGCTGAGGATGCTGGTGGATGCTGTCGACACGCTTCAGGACAGTCGCTGGACCATGGCCGACCTTGGTTGCGGCAGCGGTATCCTGGCCATCGCGGCCCGGAAACTCGGCGCCGCCAAAATCTGGGGCTGCGACTTCGATCCCAAGGCGGTGCAGGTTTCCAGGGAGAACGCGGAACGCAATGAGGCTCCGGCCATCAAGTTCACCAAGACGGATGTGCTGGCCTGGGAGCCGAAGGAGCAGTGGGACATTGTGGCGGCGAACATTTTTGCCGACATTCTGGAGCAGGGCTTTCCCCAGATTGTGCGGGCCGTCAAACCCGGGGGCGTGCTCCTGGCCTCGGGCATTTTGAAGACCCAGGCAGGCCCCTGCCTGAAGGTCGCCGAATCCTGCGGCATCCGCTGGGAGCGGGTCGTCACCAAGGGCAAATGGACCACAGCCTTTGGGCGGAAGCAGGGTTGAAGCCCGCCTCTTGCCAGAAACGCATCGCGGGGCCTGAAAGGCTGGCTCAGCAAAAAACGTGCGTCCTGGACGAAGCGTGCTTAACTCCACGCCCCATCACCATGGACCCATTGATTCAACTCCTCGCCATCAACTCCAACCGCTCCACTGCGGAGCTGTCCGGAATCCTCAGCCTCACGGAAGACGAAGTGCGCGCCCGCATCGCCGCCGCCGAGGCCGATGGCACGATCCTGGGATACAACGCCGTCGTGGACCGCCAGAAGGCCGGTCATCGCGGTGTCACCGCCCTGGTGGAGGTGAAGATCACCCCTGAAAAGGAGGGCGGCTTCGACCGCCTCGCCCGTCGCATCGCCAAGTTCGACCAGGTTCGCGAATGCTTTCTCATGAGCGGCGGCTATGACCTTGCGATTCTTGTGGAGGGCAAGGACCTCCTCGATGTGGCAAACTTCATCGCGGAGAAGCTCAGCACCATTGGCGGCGTGCTGTCCACCGCCACCCACTTCCAGCTGAAGGCCTACAAGCAGGCCGGCTTCCTGGTCAATGCCGCCGGTGACGAGGAGCGCCTCCCCGTCAGCCCCTGATCCACGTCCCTGAGCCCCAGCCTTCAGCCCCAGCCAGCCTCATGGACTATTCCAACAAACTATGCACCCAGATCCAGGACCTGCCGCGATCTGGCATCCGCGACTTCTTTGAACTCGTCATCGGCCGCAGCGACGTGATCTCGCTCGGCGTCGGCGAGCCCGACAAGTCAACCCCCTGGCCCATTCGAGAGGCGGTCATCCGCTCTCTCGAGAAGGGCCAGACCTCCTACACCTCCAACCTCGGCCTCGAGCCCCTGCGCGTGCTCATCAGCGAGTACGTCGAGAAGCAGTTCCGCGTCACCTACGATCCGAAGACCGAGATCCTGGTGACGGTCGGCGTGTCCGAGGCGCTTGACCTCGCCTTCCGCGCCGTGCTCAACCCCGGCGACGAGGTGATCTATCACGAGCCCTGCTACGTCAGCTACAGCCCGAGCATCAAGATGGCCTACGGTGTCCCCGTGGTCGTCAACACCCGCGAGGAGAACAACTTCGCCCTCATGGCCGCCGACGTGGAGAAGGCCATCACGCCGAAGACCAAGGTCATCGCCCTCAACTTCCCCACCAATCCGACCGGCGGCATCATGCCGCCCGAGGAGCTGGAGAAGATCGCCGCGCTGGCCGTGAAGCATGATTTGTTCGTCTTCACCGACGAGATCTACTGCGAGCTGCTTTACGACAACCGTCAGCACAAGAGCATCGTCGAGTATCCGGGCATGAGGGAGCGCACCGTGCTGCTGCACGGCTTCAGCAAGGCCTTTGCCATGACCGGCTGGCGCCTCGGCTACGCCTGCGCCCCCGCGCCCCTGCGCGAGGCGATGATGAAGGTGCACCAGTACTGCATGCTATGCGCGCCGATCATGAGCCAGATCGCCGGGATCGAAGCCCTGAAGATGGGCGCCAGCGCCTACGAGGAGATGCGTCAGAGCTATGAGATGCGGCGCAACATCATCGTCGGCCGCCTGAACGGCATGGGCCTGCACTGCTTCAATCCCGGCGGGGCCTTCTATGTCTTCCCCGAGATCCGCAGCACCGGCCTGAGCTCAAAGGAGTTCGCCATCAAGCTGCTTGAGAGGAAGAGCGTCGCGGTTGTTCCCGGCAACGCCTTTGGCGCCGCCGGCGAGGGCTTTGTGCGCTGCTGCTATGCCACGGCGCCTGAACTCATCGTCAAGGCCATGGACCTCATGGAGGAGTTCGTGAACGAAGTCCGCGGCGCCTGAGCGCGGCGCCTGAGCGCGGCGGCAGGAAGCATGACCCGTCACGGAAGGCCTGAGCCTTCCGGCGGAGTCGTGCTGCACTCGATCAACGTGATTGGGGCATGGCGTGAAAGGCGGGCTTCAATGACCCAGGCTCAGGAATCCAAGTCCCAGGCGTCGATGCCGGGTGGCTGTGATGGCTTTCTGCGCGGTCACGAGCTGAAGCTCACGACGGCTTTTGACTCACGCCAGCCTGTCAAGCCAGGCGGCGATGGAGGCCGGGGTTTGGAAATGTTCCCGGCGGATCTCGGCCACGGGAACACTGAGGCCCAGGCTGCGTTCGATCTGCAGCAGCAGCTGCATCAGCGCTAGGGAGTCGAGCCCGATCGCGAAGAGGTCGCTGTCGGCCTGGAGGGCCTCCTCGGTTTCCACGACGTGATGCGTGTTCAGGATTTCGATGATGTGATCGGCGGTCATGCAGGCGGCGGGCCAGGCTTCAGCACAAGCCGCTGTCGGCAGCCAGGTCAAGCGCGCGAATGTCGTTGGTGCCGACATCGCTCCGCGCCTCCCTCGCCCGCTGACAATTCGGACGCGACGCAGCGCGTCCCTACCACGTGGTAGGGCCGACCTGCGCGTCGGCCGAAGCTTCCGGAGGGCGTTGTTGGCGGGGGCGCGATCTGAAAAACGCAATATTGCCCTCAGGCTTCCGAGGCATCCTCCGCATCCGACGATGCCCTTCCGGGCTGTTTCAAATCGGGCACCCGTTCCGGCCTTCGACATGGCTCCGCGCCTCCTTCGCCCGCTGACAATTCGGACGCGACGCAGCGCGTCCCTACCACGTGGTAGGGCCGACCTGCG
>JBIIRD010000063.1:0-31253 GCA_044341745.1 Prosthecobacter sp.
GCTTATGAGTCCTCTGCTCTACCCCTGAGCTACTCTGCCGACTTGACTGATTGGCTCCTGAGGTAGGGTTCGAACCTACGACCTAGTGGTTAACAGCCACCCGCTCTACCGCTGAGCTACTCAGGAACATCTTTCCCGTTTGGAAACGGGCGGCGATGGTAGATGATGGAAACCCGTGCGCAAGCATTTTGTTCACTCTTGTGAAGCTCCGGAAGAATTCCCCAAGACCCGGGAAAATGGCTCAGTCCGGCTCGTTCATGTCGGGCGTGTGGAGTTCCACGGCATGAACTTTTTCCGTTTCCTGGGGCGTGGTCAGCACTTTGAAGACGCACCAGGCGAAGAGGGAGCAGACAGTGCCGACGGAGAGGATCATGACAAGGAGGCCGGAGAAGGTCATGTCAAGGAAAGGCTTGGAGTTGGCGGTCGGGTCGGAAAAATCAGTCGTGCTTCGGCAGGCCCCGTTCGGCGCGCCTGAATGCCTTGCTGCGGGCGGTGATCAGGCCGAAAAAAATCATGAAGGCCGCCACCAGTCCGATGCTGAGCCTGGCGGCGAGACTGGGTTTGTCCCCGAGAAGGTCGGTGACATAGCTGGAAACGGAGCCCACGCTGCCTGAGGACAGGTCGTAGCCCAGGATCTCCTTCAGGATCCAGAGGGCGAAGATGGCCAGCAGGAAGCCCGGACAAATCCAGCGGATGACGGGCCTGAAAAGGGGCGGGACAGGGAACGCAGCGCCATGGTTCAGCTCCCGGAATCCCCGGTCAATGCCCCAGACCCATCCGAAGAGGATGACCTGGATGGTGGCCAGCAGGAAGATGAGAAAGGTGCCCACCCAGAAGTCGAGCGTGTCGAGGGCCTTCAGATCCGAGGTGAAATAGACGACGAAGCCGGTGCCAAAGGTTGTGAGGAGGCCAAGGATGGCCACGGAGGCCTTTCTGCCGACGTTGAGGGACTCCTCCAGGAAGGCGATGCCAGGCTGAAGCATTGAGATGGAGCTGGTCACTGCGGCCAGGAAGAGCATGAAGAAAAACGCGCCGCCAAAGAATGCGCCTGCGGGCATCTTGGAGAAGACGAGGGGCAGCACCTTGAAGCCCAGCCCCACGCCGGCCTGTCCGGCGATGCCTGCGACGCCGAGGAAGGCGACTGCGGCGGGCACGGTGATCAGGCCGCCGAGCGCCACTTCGCAAAATTCGTTCGCGCTGCTGGCGGTCAGGCCGCTCAGGACGACATCATCCTTCGGCTTCATGTAGCTGGCATAGACGATGATCACCCCGAAGCCGACGGAGAGGCTGAAGAAAATCTGGCCTGCGGCTGCGAGCCAGAGGCTGGGATTAAGGAGCTGGGACCAGGGTGAGAGCCGGACCAGCTTCAGGTTGCCGGCGCTGGCGGCCACCTCCTTTTCAGCCTCGGCGACGGCCTTGGTCCCGACCACCTCCCTGGGGGAGTCCCCAGGAAGCGGCGAGGTTTTGACCACCTGGACCTTGCCAGGATTCCACATGTAGCCGAGGCCGTTGAAGACCGTGTCATGCGGTCGGGACGGGTCCGGGGCTCCGAGGGTCATCACCCTGGCCAGGATGACCAGGGCGAGGAGGATAAGCAGGGGCATGCCGATGTTGCACATCTTTTCGATCCCGGCCGAGAGTCCCCGGTAGATGAGGTAGAAATTGAAGACAAAGACTGCAAGCAGCCAGGGCAGCGCCTTGTGGCTGCTGAGCTCAAGGGCGGAGGCGTCTGCGCCGGCGCCGACAAAGGAGGCGAAGTAGCCCAGGGCGTCCCTGGAGTCCTGGAGGTTCAGCCTGCCGCTCCAAAAGTTGAAGGCATAGCCGATGCACCAGGATTCGATGACCACATAGTACATGTAGATCACCACGGGCACGATGACACCGATGATGCCCGCGAACTTTGCCCAACGGCTGCGCACGATGATGGCGAAGGCCCCGGGGGCCGAGTTGTAGCCGAGGCTGCCTGCGTGCCTGCCCATGGCCCACTCCGCCCAGCCGATGGGCAGGCCGATGATCAAAAAGCTGATGGCATAGGCCAGCATGAAGGCCCCGCCGCCATACTGGGCGGCAAGCCCTGGAAAACGCAAAAAATTGCCCAGGCCGACGGCGCTGCCCGCCACGGCCATGATGACTCCAAGACGTGATCCCCAGGCTTCTTGTTTTCTCGACATAAGGAACAGGCTAAAAAGAACGAATCATGCCGACAAGGCTCAAAATGCCGCCTTGTCGGATGAAGATGAAACACGATGCTTGCCAGATGGTCTTAAAACTCCCTGAATCATGAACTCCTGGCTCCGGTGTTTCATCACCCTTTGCGTCGTCCTGTGCCTCCTGTCCCTGGGGACGCTTGGATGGCTGGCCTTTGTGACCACCGAATCCAGGCCGGAGGCCGGCGTTGCCGAATTTTCAGATCCTTCGCCGGTTTTGCCGCCGCAGGAGTCCTCCGATGGACGAGCCCAAGGGCCAGCAGCTCCTGATGAAGAACCGGAGGTTCAGACAGGTCATGAAGATCTGCTGGCAAAGCTGGCCGCCTTGAACGCCTCCAAGGCCGTTGTTCCCGGCGAGTTGCTGCTGACCTTCCGTTCTCCTGAGGCGCTGGCGGCCTTCCGTCTGCGGGCCAGGGAGGCGGGCATCCAGGTTCTTTACAGCGACTCCCGTCTGAATGCGGCCCGGGTCCGATATCAGGATGCTGCGCGCCTTGCCGAGGAGCTGGTCGAGCATGGGGCGGATTATAAAAACATCGGTCCCAACGCCTTGATCTGGGTGCCTGGCACACCGGAGCCGCCGCCCAAGGACGCAGCCAACGCTGGTGGGCTGGCCGCCTTTGAGAGCAGCGGGCTTCAGATGCTTGGGGTGGAGGCCGTGGACAGGGCCCGGTGGGGGCAGGGGGTCAAGGTGGCGGTGCTGGACACCGGAGTGACGGATCATCCGTCGCTTCAGAACGTCAAAGTCACCCACTTCGACCTCGTGAAGGATGGGCAGGCTTACAACGGGCACGGGACGGCCATGGCCTCCCTGATCGCGGGCCAAAACGGCCAGGAGGGCGGGGTGGCGCCGGCCAGCGAGATCCTGGACATCCGGGTGGCTGACGGGGAGGGCCTTGGAAACGTGGGATTTGTCGCCCAGGGCATTCTGCAGGCGGTGGATGCCGGGGCACGTGTGATCAACATCAGCCTGGGCACCCCGACGGACACGTCCTTGCTTCGGGGAGCGGTTGACTATGCGACTTCCCGCGGAGTGATCGTGGTGGCGGCTGCCGGCAATGAGCAGGTGTCACAACTTGCCTATCCGGCGGGCTATGCGGGAGTCATCAGCGTTGCCGCCGTGGACGCGCAGGGAAGGCAGGCTTATTTTTCCAATTCGGGTGAAGGCCTGTTCATCGCGGCGCCTGGCGTGGGCATTGTGTCCGCTTACAGCGAAGGCAAGACAGTGATTGGCAGCGGCACCTCGCAGGCTGCCGCGCTGACAAGCGGGGCGGTGTCTGCGCTTCTGAGCCGCCATTACCAGGCGGCCCGGGTGCCGCAGGTGCTGACGCAGAACGCTTATCGTACGGGGGCTCCCGCCAGCCAGGTGGGGGCGGGCATCCTCAGACTGCCCTGAGAGAGCCCGTAAATTTCATGGGTGATGAAACTTGCCCGGCGAGATGAGGCGGGCCGCTGGTCATTCAGGAGCTTGAACGGTGATGGTGATGGTGCCGGTGAGCACGCCGCCGGGTGTGATCGGGCTGATCACCTGGACCTTGTAAACATAGGTGCCTGGAACATCCCCGACGTCGGTGGTCATTGAACTGGAGGTCTCCGTTTTGATTTCGACGTTGTCACGCCTGAGGATGTAGGTTTTGGTTCCTCCTCCATCTGAATCGACATCGAAGGTGAGGGTCGTGTTGGGGGCGACCGTGGTTGATGCGGGCGACTGGAGGGTCAGCGTGGCGCTTGTCACCGGCTCAATGACCAGCAGCTGGACCGGATTGCTGTCCATGCCTTCAGGGTCAAGGTCACTGCTCACATGGCAGACGTAGATGCCTGAATCTGCGGAGGTGACGTTGTTGAGAGTGAGGAACTGGGTGTCGCCTCCGGAGACGAGCTGACCGCCTTTCTTCCAGGAGTAGGTCCGGACGCCTCCGCCCTGGGCGTCAACGCCAAAGGTGACCGTGGCGGTTCCAACGGCGACATACTCATCGAGGGGTTCGCGTGAAGCCACCACATTGTAGATGAGGTCACGGATTTCGAGGGGCAGATCATTGCTGGAAACAGGGTTTCCATTGGCCTCGTTCCTGACCTCACAGTGATAGGATCCGGCGTCGGAGAAGTCCAGGCTGGCGATGTAGTAGGTGCTTGAGGTGGCTCCTGTAATCAGGGTGGTCCCCTTGTACCACTGGTATTCCTTGGTGCCTGTGCCGTTGGCGGTTGCTTCGAAAGTCACACTGGCTTCCGGGCGGAGGGCTGTGCTGGCGGGGGTGCGGGTGGCTGTGACGCTTGTCACAGGCTCGACAACGTTCAGGTTGTCGGGTTCGCTGGCGACAGAGGTGCCCTCGGCGTTCTTGGCATTGCGGGCGGTGACCTTGTAGGCACCCGCGTTGGCCGTCTGCGCCACGAAGGTGTAGGTTTTGCCTGTGGCGCCTTCGATGGGGGTGGTTCCGAGGTACCATTGGTAGAAGATCTCCTCGGAACCTGTCGCCGTGGCGGTGTAGGTGACGGCCGTTCCTGCGGAGACGGCGGCGTCGGTTGGGCTGCGGGCGATGGTCACCGAGGTTACCGGGGTTTTCAGGCTGAGCGTGGCTGTGTTGCTCGCCGTTTGAAGCACGCCGGAGCTGGCGACACAGACATAGGAGCCGACATGGGCGGTGCCGACACCGACAATGGTGTAGGTCTGGCCCGTGGCCGCGGTGATCGGCTCGCCATTGCGGTACCACTGATAAACAATGCCAGGAAGGCCGGTGGCGGCCGCTGTAAAGCTGACCGTGACGCTCTGGCTGAGGGTGGATTCATCGACGATCTGGGAAACCGGCTGCGTGGTGAAGGTGATGGTGGGCGCCTTGAGGGAAACCCTGCCGGACAAGATGGCGGATTTTGAGATGGACGGCGTGGTTCCTGGGAGCAGGAAAAAGCCTGCTCCTGAAGGGGGCCTGTAGGCGCTGCCGTACTCTGGGTCGGAGATGCTGTCATTGATGCAGAGCCCTTCGAAGTTCACCTTGCGGGAGTCTGAAAGCTTGAAGCTGCCGCGGAACAGCCCCGTGGACGGAGTGACGCTGAAGCTGACAAAGGCAAGATTGGGGTCCGCGATGCTGCCCACATGGGAGGAGGTGATGCGGAAGGCGGGGATGTCGGGATTTGGTGTGGCGGAAGCCAGCCCGCCTTCGCTGAAATCAAGGATGGCATTGCCGGCGACGTTGGGCAGGCCCATGACAACCCGGTTGGTGCCGGGGGCGACGTACAAGGCTCCTGTGGCAGTGAGGGTCGTGGCGTTGAAGCCGGGCTGGTAGGCGCGCTCCGATGCCGGCTGAAGGGCCTTGATCCAGCGAGCCTGGCCTTCGACGCGGTTGAAGGACTGGCCGGTCAGGTTTTGCCGGCTGGTGCTGTTCAGGACCATCTTCAACGACGGCATCAAGGAGGCGGTGTCCTTGTTGAGCCTCAGGAAGAAGTCAGTCTGAATCTCCAGCCGCGTGTTGGTCTGGGCTTCGTTTTCAACAGCCAGGGTCTGGCTGGCGAAGGAGCTGGAGGTGAGGGTGGTGCCATCCGCAAGCCTGCCTGCGAGCGAGGTTGTGCCTGAACCTTGCAGGGTCAGGCTGGCATAGCCGGCGCCCTGGGGCGTGTCCTGCTGCCCCACCCGGGCCGTTTCCGGTTCCAGGGCAATGTTGAAGACCTGGGCAATGCCGCTCAGCGGGCGGCGGGTGCGGTCCCAGATCAGGCGGTGGCCGCTGAATGCCGCCGTGCCTGAGCTGTCAGAGATGCTGCCGCTGAAGCTGTTGGTGCCTTCGATGATCTGGACGATGAGGCTGAGGCTGGATTGTCCCTTGCGTGGCAGCTGGACGAGCCCGGCATAGGCGATGAGGGAATTGCCGTTGGAATCCGTGACGGTGTCATAAATCACCAGAGTGCCCTTGATGTTGTACGTGTCTTTTCCCATCTGAAGGCTGCCGGTGAACGAGGCATTGTCAGTCACGGTGACCTGGATGCGTCCGCCCTTGTTGTCATTCAGGGTGGTGGAGGGGGACACGTTGGCGGCAAAGGTGCCGCAGAGGCCCGCCCCCAGCGGGTAGATGCGGAGGACGCCTGTGACCGGGTCGCTGGTGCCTGCCTTGTTGGTCGCTGTGGCACGGATGTTAAAGCTGCCGGCCTTGGTCGGGCGGCCGTAGATGAGGCCGGTGCCCTTGTCGTAGGTCAGCCCCGGAGGAAGCCCGGTGATCGTGTAGCTGCTGGCGTTGTTGTTGGCCGTGCGGTCATACGGCAGGTAATATTGGTAGCCATTGCCGACGATGCCGTCTCGCAGAGAATAAGCTCCGGTCAGGGCGTTCAGGACCGGCTTGTTGGACAGGGCCAGGTGAACCTCGCCGGTCATGTGGGTTCCCAGTCCTTCGGGAGCCTGGATCTCGCAGGTGTAAATTCCGACATCCTGGGTTGGGTCTGCGGATTCAATGGTCAGCACGGCGTCCTGGGTGCCGCTGAAACGGTCGGTGCCCGCATTGATGATGATGCTGTTCTTGTACCACTGATAAAGGAGGTCGGGGCCGGCGGCGGGGGCGTTGATGCGCACCGTGGTGCCGGGCTTTTCAACCTGAAGCTGGCTGGTCTTTTGAACGACCACCACGCTGGCCTGCGAGGTTGAGGCCGTGCCTGCGGAGTTGCGGGCAAAACCCTGGTAGATGCCTGCGTCAGCGAGCGTGGCCGAATTGATCAGGAGGGTCCTGCCCGTCTGGTTTTTGACGGTGGCAATGCCGCGTTTCCAGGTAAAGGACGGGCTTGGGGACCCGGCGTCGAGGTCAGCCTCAAGCTTCAATTCGGATCCGGCCTCAACCAGCTTGTGGGGCAGTGGATCGCCGATGACTGGAGGCTTGACGACATCCAGCCTGACACGGGTGCTCAGAACGGCCTCGGCGTCATTGGAGACGATGACATCGTACAGACCTTCCTGGGCAGTCGGAAGGGTGTAGGTGGCGGAACCTGCGCCTGTCTGGCCTGAAATCTCTTCGCCATCCTTGCGCCAGCGATAGACCAGGCTGGTGCCCGTCGCCTTGACACTGTAGGTCACCGGGGAGCCCGGCTTGGCGACCACGGGAACAGGCTGCTTGGTGATGACAGGACGCTTGTAGCCTGGCTGCACATTGATGCTGAAGTTCATGGTTGCCGTGTTGCCATCGATGTCCCTGGCGGTGAGGATCACGGGGCGCGTGCCCGCCTTCAGGCCGGTGACACGGAGCTGGTCGCCGTTTTCGACGGCCACTGTGGCAATGTCCGTCGCCTGGCTGTCCACCGTGTAGGCGACCGGGTTGATGAAGCTGATGCTGTTGACTCTGACGGTCTTGGTGATGTCCATGTCGGCCGGCACCGTGGAGGCGTCGATAGGGATGCCGGAGAATGGGGTCAGGCTGCCATCGATGAGGATGCGCTTGTCGAGTTCAGGATTGTAGGTGCTGCCGGAGTTGTTGTTGAGATAAGAACCTCTTGGCAGCGCGGCAATGGCGTCCATGACGGACAGGCCGGGGGTTGCCACCCTGGCGAAGGCGGTGAATCCTTCGTTCTGGTTGTCCAGGTTGGTGCTGTTGTTGGCCAGGTTGAAAAAGAAGTCGATGCTGGCGCTGTCAGGGTTGCCCAGGTAGCCGTAGGTGTCGTCCCTCGGGTTGGTGGAGGAGGTCGCGGCCCGGTAGGCGGTGGAATCGCGTGCCCCCAGCTTGGCGGCCGCCACAGTGCCTCGGAGATTGCTGATGCCGGGTTCGTTGGGGGGCGAGGGGCGCGCCGTGACACGGGTGAAGCTGCGTGGTGCGGCCACCGCCTTGAGGAAGCCGCCCTGAAGGACAAAGCCGGGCACGAGCCTGTGGAAGACCATGTTGGTGTAGTCGCCATTGAGGACGTAGTTGGCGAAGTTGGTGACGGTTTCGGGGGCCAGGCTGTAATAGAGGCCAAGGTCCATGGCCCCCTTGGTGGTGTCGATCTTGACGGCAAATTCGGTGTCGGCGTCCGTGAAGCGGCCGTTGAGGGGGATGCGCATGGGGTCGTTCAGGCCCACTGTGCGGTCGCCGATTTCAGCGTCCTCGGCCATCACAGGCGATCCGAGGGCGGGCAGGACACGCAGCATCAGGATCACTTCAGCCGTGTGGCCGGCGCTGTAGGTGGCTCTTAGAGTGACAGGGAAAAAGCCTGATTCCGAGGGAGTGCCGGTGATCTGGCCGTTGCTGGCATTGAAGGACAGGCCGGGGGGCAGCCCTGTCGCCGTGAACGGGCTGACGGCGGCCTGGTTGGACAAGGTGACGGTGTGGGTGAATTCCTGGCCCTGCGTAACGGGTTGGTAGAGCCGGCTTGTGAAGCCGTCTCGCGCCGTTGCAACTGCCGTGTTGCTGTCGAGGGAAAAGACGGAGGATTCGTTGGAACCGACGGCCCTGACGACAAACTCGTAGGCGTTTCCTGCCGTGAACGGGGTGAAGGTGAGGGTTCCGCCGGGATCCTGTGTCGTCGGAGGATTTGCCGTCAGGGGATTGCCGGTGGTGAAAGAATCGACGCTGACCTTGGTGACGTCTGCGGGCAATGCCCGGCAGAAGTTGAAGGTGCCCGCGGTTCCCGCCGGGCGGCAGTAGATGTTGAAGCCCTGTTCGGTGGAGGACTTGTCGGTCCAGGCAAGGTCGATGGTGTGCGCCACTCCGGATGAGGAGGCTGTCAGGTTGGTTGGTGGCTGGAAATCTGCAGCTCCGGAGGTGACGATGGGTGAGAAGTCCGAGTAAAGGGTCGTGTCGGAGCTGGCCCCGGTTGGGCGATAATTATAGACGGCCCGGATTTGGAACTCGGCCGTGGCTTTCTGGGGCACGGGGACGTTCACACTGGAGACATTTTCACCCAGGGTGCCCAGGGTTTCCCAGGGCGGGGCGGTGTCGCCCAGCGTGCGATATTGTACTTCGTAGCCGGTTTCATTGCTGGAATTGTCCTTCCAGGAGAGCGTGATCAAGGATTCGCCGTTGGCGGCTGCGGAGAGGTCGCTAGGAGCCCGCAGGGCGGGCACGGTGAAGTGAGGCGCAGTGGTCTGGGCCGGGTTGCTGGTGTTGGCGCCTTCGCTGAAGTTCGGCACGCCGGCGAGGTAGCCTCGCCCTGTCCTGACCTTGAACTCATAGGTCTTGCCTGGAACAAGCTGAAGCCTGTTGATCTGGGTGCTTGTGGAGCTGGGCAGGACGGTGCGGTTGGAAAGGGTGGTGGTCGTGGTGTTGAATGGAAGAACACCGATGAACGTCCAGGCACCATCGGTACCGGTGAACTCGCGCATCTCGAGGGCGTAGTGAAGCTCCTGGGAGGACTTGTCGTTCCAGCTGAGCACCACCTGGCCGTCGTCGGCCAGGACACCGGCGGGAGATGGGTCGAGGTCCAGGCTGGTGGCGGTCAGGCCGTCCGGCGGCGCCAGGGCCGACTTGCCGTCGGCAGGGGGGATGGCGGTGGCGATCGTGTAGGTGCTGGCCTCCGTCGTGGAGCCGTTGAATTTCCAGGGGACGACCTGGAAGTGAACCGGTGTGCCGGCCCCCGAGCCGGGAATGCCCGTGGAAACCCGGATGGAGGTGGAGTTGGGAGCCAGCTGGCTGGCTGGATAAAAGGGGCCGCTGGACCCAAAACGCACAAAGACCTGGTAGCCGTCTTCATCAATGGCGTTGTCCTTCCAGGTCACATTCCAGGAATACCAGGCATTGCTGGGAGGATTGTTCGTGTTGTTGTAGGGGAAGCCAAAGCGGGTGAACTCCACATGCCCGTCGGAAGGTGTCGCCGGCGGTACGGCGGAAGCATCGCCTGCCAGGAGATGGATAAGGCAGATGAGAAAGAGCAGCAGGCAAGGGGTGGGGCGGGCCGCCGAAGGTGGTGTGGTCATGTCAGGGGCGGGTGGTAAAAATGAGGGGTACATGCCTGGGGCAGGCATGCAGGGTTCACGGGATCGAGTTTAGGAAAAAGAGGTTGGGGCAGGTTTGTCAATCAATCACAAGCGGCAGGGCGGAACTGGTGACACCGCTGGTGGAGACAATGTTTTTGACCACGACATCATAGCTTCCTTCATCCTCTTCGTCGGCCGAGGAGATGACGAGGGTGGGGCCTGTGCCGTCGGGAATGGGAGAGCCGTCCTTGCGCCACTGATAGGTGAGGTTCTGCGTGGAACCCGTGACAAAGACGGCGAAGGTGACCTCGCTTCCAGCGGGAAGGGAGGCATTCTCCGGAGTGCGGCTCACGCTGGTGATGTTCACGGGGGCGGCCACGACGAGGGGGACGCCCGAGGAAGTCACGCCGGCAGGGGTGAGGCTGTTGGTGACGGTGACGGTGTAGGTGCCGCTGTCGGTCTCCGCAGATGGGTTGAGCACCAGGGTGCTGGAACTTGCGCCGCTGATGATTTCTCCGTCTCGCCTCCACTCATAGGCAGGTGAGCTGCCGTCGGATGCCGCCGTGAACGTAACCTGGGTTCCCGTGGCCACAGCGGCAGTGCTGGGCGAGCGGCTGAGAGTCACGGTTGTCACCGGTGCCTGCACCCCCAGGAAGACGGTGTTGCTCAGCACGCCTCCGGTGGTGACGATGTTTTTGACGACCACGTCGTAACCTCCGACGTGTGAGGTGTCCGCCGTGTCAATCATGTAAGATGGCCCTGTGGCGCCAGGAATGGCGATGGTGCCCTTGCGCCATTGGTAGGTCAGATCCTGGGATGAACCCGTGATCGTGACGGAGAAGGTGACCGATGTGCCCGGGGCGACATCAGCATCCGAAGGCGTGCGGCCCACGGAGGTGATGGTGACCGGCTGGGCGACGGCCAGCGGAACCGCCGTTGAAACGATCTCCGTGGTGGTCACGACATTGGTCACGGCGACGGTGTAGGAGCCGGCGTGATCGAGGGTGAGCGAGTCGATGACGTAGGTCGATGCGGTGGCGCCGGTGATCGGGCTGCCGTTGAGCTTCCATTGGAATTGAGGAGAGGTGCCGTCGGCCGTGGCGGTGAAGGTGACCTTGGTGCCGGTGGCAAGGGTGGTTCCGGCGGGGGAACGGGTGGCTGTGACCGTGGTGACCGGCGAGTTGATGCTCAGGGTGGCCGTTGATGAGGTGACGATGCTGGAGCCGTTGGTGACGACACAGTCGTAAGAACCCTCGTCAACAGCCTTGGAGACACTGCTCAGGTAGAGCGTGGCTGAGGTCGCGTCGAAAATGGAGGTTCCATTCTTGCGCCACTGATAGGTGACGACACCCTGGCTGGAGGCGGCGACGGCCACCGTGAACGAGACAGGGGTTCCTGGATTGACCGTCTTGGAAACCGGCTGGGTTGTGATGCTGATGGGAATGCCCCGGAGGAGGGCGATGCCTGAATGGATCTTCTTGGGCGTGAGGCTTGTCTTAAGCTCGGGAAGCAGGAAATAGCCTGCGCCGCGTCCGGTCGAGCCTGGGATTTCACTGGCAAGCACCGTGCCGCTGCTGTTCTTGATTTCAGGGGTGGTGGGAATGGTGGGGATGATGATTCCCTGGTAGGCGACGCTGCGGATTTCATTGTTGGGTCCGTCCTTGAGTTCAAACCTGCCGTTGAAGGCACCCGTGGCGGCATTGATGGCCAGGGAGGTTTTGGCGTCAGAGGAGGTCGGGTAGCTGATGCTCTGGGCGGTGTTGATGCTTACGGTGCGGTCAGGAACGCGTGAAACGGAGCCGAGGCCCCCCTGGGCAAACTTAACCTCGGCATTGGATGCGGAGCTGGGGAGACTCATGACGATCTTGCCCGTTGGCGGACGCACATAAATGGTGCCGAGGATGTTGAGGAAGACCTCGGGGAAGCCGGCCTGGTAATTAAGCTCGGAGCCTGGCTGGACAGACTTGTTCCACCGCGCCTGACCGCTCACTCTCAGCTTGGCACCCTCACTGCTGGTCAGGAGATTGTCACCGATGTCAAGCCGGGCCATGATGGAGCCTGTGTTCTTGTAAAGCATCGCAAACAGCAGGGCTTCCCCTCCGGGGCCGAGCAGGGAGCTGGAGGTGACGCTGGTTCCGTCCGCCAGCCTGCCGGAGATGGTGCCAAGCCCCTTGCTGTTGACCTTCATGGACAGGTAGCCGCTGCCCTGAGGGATGCTGGTGTCGCTAATGTCCTCCTCGGAGGAAAGGTCGAGCGCCATGTTGTAGATGACCTGGGTCGGGGTCGATCCATAAGGGCAGGGGTTCCAGGTTTCATTCCAGGGCAGGCGGAAGCCGCTGACGCCGACGGAGTTGGTGCCGTCACTCAGGAGGCCTGTGAAGTAGCCGTAGGCGGAGTCGGTTTCGAAGCTGAGGGTGAGCACGGTCTTGTTCTTGCGGGTGAACCTGACCAGGCTTTGATAGCTGAGGTTGGAGGGATTGGACAGGCCGAGGCCGATCCCCAGTGAACCTGCCGCATTGAGCACCTCGGTTCCCAGCGTCATCTTGGCCGTGTAGGTGCCGGTTTCCGTGATGACGAGATCGAACCGCCCGCCCTTGCCTGCATTCAAGGCATCGGAAGCACCGACGGTGCCTGCAAAGATTCCGGTGCTGGCAGGGGGCAGCGCCGTCACCACCAGGTCTCCCTGGGCTGCGGGCGCACTTGTGCCCGCTTGGTTGGAGGCCGTGGCAGAAAGCTTGTAGGTTCCAGCCTTGGTTGGGCGTCCGCTGATGATGCCGGTGCGGGTGTCGAACTTCATGCCGGGCGGCAGGCCGGTCAGGCCGAAGCGTGAGGGGGTGTGGATGTCGAAGGTGGAATAAGGCAGCGTCCAGCGGTACTCGATGCCGATGTAAGCGGGAGGGGGGGCTTTGAGCCCCGTCAGAGCCGGAAGCACTGGAACGGTGACACAGAGCAGCTGGGTGAGACCCGTGGTCATGGTGCCCAGCCCGTCGGGCAGGGTGATGACGCAGTCGTACTGGTCAATGTCCTCGGCCGTGCAGCCGCTGATGCTCAAGGTTGGCGTCTGAACTCCGGAAAACCTTTCCCTGTTGGTCAGGATGTCGACCCCGCCTTTCCGCCACTGATACTGGATGTCAGGGCCGGCGGCCTCCGCTTTCAGCACCGCCACCAAGCCCTGCTTCTGGGCCACGGTGCTGGCGGACTTGTCCACGACAAAGACTCTGGATTCATTGCTGGGGGCGGACTTGCCCACGCTATTGGACGCCGTGGCCGTGTAAACGCCGGCATCTGCAAGTTTGGCGGCCTTGATGTTCAACCTGGAGGTGGTTTGTCCCGCGACTGCGGCATTGTTTTTCTTCCACTGGATTGAAGGTGCGGGAGCCCCTGTGACATCACTGACCTGCAGGGTGAGCGGGCGGCCGGTTTCAACCACCTTGAACGCTTCCAGGGCACCGATGGTGGGGAGGATTCGGATGTCGAGCCGGGCGGGGGCGCTGACCCTTGTGGCGCTGCCGTTGCTGACCACGACGTCGTAGCTTCCAACGTTCTCCGGCTGGACGCTTTCAATCACCAGGGTTTTGCTGTTGGTCCCAACATTCTGGCCGTTTCTGCGCCATTGATATTGAAGCTCCGCCCCCGTCGCGGTGACGGTGAACGTGGCCTTGGTTCCCTGGAGCACGGCGGTTGAAACAGGATGCCTGGTGATGGCGGCCGGCGCATAGCCGCTGCGGGTCTCCACGGTGAAGCTCTGGCTGGAGGAGCGGTTGTCGAGATCGACGGCGCTGACGGTCACCGAGGTCAGGCCGCGGATCAGGCCGGTGAGGACCAGGTCATTGCCGTCGATTTCAGCGCGAACGATGCCGGAGGGATTGGAATTCACGATGTAGCGGATGGAAGGCACCAGGTAGGCCTTCTTGATCTGGATCGTCTTGTTGATGTCCATGTCGGCGGGGGCGGTCGTCGCGTTCATGGGGATGCCGGAAAGGGGCGTCAGGGAGCCGTCGACAACGACCCGTTTGTCGAGGCTGGGGGAGTAGGAGGTGCCGCTGTTGGTGTTTTGATAACTTCCTGCCGGCAGCGCGGCGATGGAATCCACCACGCTCATGGCGGCGTTGCTCAGGCGTCCAAAGGCGGTGAACCCGCCGTTTTGATTGTCCAGGTTTTCCGCGTTGTTGCCGAGGTTGAAGAAAAAGTCCGTGGTCGCGCTGTCGGGGTTGCCGACATAACCGAACTGTTCGTCCCTGGCGACCGTGCCGGAGGGAAGGGCGGCAAAGGAGGTCCGTGCACCCAGCTTGGCGGCTGCCACGGTGCCGCGCACGTTGCTGATGCCAGGCTCGTTGACGGGGGAGGGGCGCTGGGCAACGCCTGAGAAGGAGCGTGGCATCGCCTCCGCCTTCATGCTGCCTCCTTGAAGAACGAAGCCGCTGGCAAGACGGTGGAAGACGACATTGTTATAATCGCCTGACTCGACGTAGGACAGGAAGTTGGCCACGGCGTTGGGGGCGAGGCTGGGAAAGAGCTGGACGTCGATGTTGCCCTTGTTGGTTTCCAGCCGTACGCCGGACTCGGCGTCGGCATCCACGAACTTGTCTGAAAGGGGGATGCGAAGCTTCGAGCCGGTGCCCAGGAGCAGGTTCGGAAGCTTTCCGGGCACCACGGCCGGGGAAGTCGCTATTTTCAAGATTCTCAGGGTCAGCGGGGCGGAGGCGGTCGGGGCGTCGACAAAGCTGGCGGTCATCGTGCAATGGAAGACGCCATGGCTGGTCGGAGTGCCAGCGAGGATGCCCGTGCCCTGATCGAAAGCCAGGCCGGCGGGCATGCCGCTGATGTTCCAGCCGGTGCGGTTGGCGGCATTTGAGGTGGACGCCTGATAGGAGAAGGACACTCCCACCTGGCCGGGATGGTGGCTGCGGCTGGTGAATCCATCAATCACCGTCGCGGCGGCGATGTTGCTGTCTGCGGAAAACGTCGTTTCATTGCTGCCCACGGCCCTGACCACAAACTCATGGAGCGTGCCGGCTTCGAGGGAGACAAAGACGGGCTTCCCGTCGGCATCCGTGCCATCCTGGCGTGAATTGACGCTCACCTGGGTGACGTTTTCCCTGACCGCCCTGGCGAAGAACCAGTCTTCGGTTCCCTGGGGGCGGGTGTAGATATTGAACCCGACTTCGGTGGAGGAATTGTCCTGCCAGGCCAGGCTGGCCGAGCGCGCCATGCCTGAGGTGCTGGCGGTCAGTTCCGTGGGCGCGGCAAAAAAGCCGTTGCTGGAAACGATGTTGGATGGTGCGCTGCGCAGGGTGGTTGCCGTGCTGCTGCCGGAGGGCGTGTAACTGTAGACCGCGACCACACGCCAGTCAAAAGAGGCGCCCTGCGGCAGAAAAAACTGTGCGCTGGTGGCATCTTCTGCCGCCGTTGAAAAAACGGTGAAGGCGTCTTCTGCGGATGAAGCTGCATCCCGGTACTGGATTTCATAACCGGTTTCATTGGTCGAGTTGTCGGTCCAGTTGAGACGCAGGGCGTTTTCCCGAATGCTGGTGGCGCTCAACTGGGTGGGGGCGGCCAGTTCGGAAACCTGCAGGGGGACGATGTTGGACCAGCCTGAGGCGTTGGAAGTGCCAGTGTTTGCCTGTCGCGTGGCGCGCACCCGGAGCTCATAACTCGTTCCTGGAATCAGTCTGGCCCTGAACAGATGGCTGACTGAGTTGCTGGTTGACTGGCCGGTGAAGTTTTTTCCCGAGAGACTGGTGAAGCCCAGTGTTTGGAATTCCACGGCCGGGTTCTTGACTTCACGGAAATCAACCTGGTGGAACAGCTCCGAGTTGCTGCGGTCCACCCAGCTCAGCCTGAGAGTGCCGTCATTGACGTTGCTGACGGACGGGGAGCCCGGGGAGGTGAGATCCGAGGCCGTTCCTTCAGGAATGGTGAAGTTGAAGGCCGGTGAGGTGCTGGTCTCGACCCTTGATCCGTTGTACTTCCATGCAATGACCTGAAATTGAACGGCTTTGCCAGCCTCAAGCGCGCTGACTGGCGTGATCAGGGCCTGGGTGCTGTTGGCGGCAGCTCGTGCCGCCGTAAAGGCAGCCCCCTCCGGCCCCTTCATCTTGATCTCAAAACCCTCCTCATCAACCGAGTTGTCCTGCCACTGCACCACATAGGACTGCCTGCTGCCGACGTAGATTTGTCCCGCAGAGTCAATGCCAGCCTTGGAGAAATCCACGAGGGTGACAGAGGGGGCCGCCGGAGGAAGGGCGAAAACGGCCGTTGAAAAACTGGCTAAAAAGATCACGCATGCCCTGCTCAGGTCTTTTGAGCGTGATTGGTTAGGTGAGAGGAGGGGGGGCATGGAAGGGGAGTGAGGTCTGCTTGATGAGACATACCGTCACCTGTTGTTTGCTCGAAAAGAATACCCGTCTTGTGATTACAAAGTCAATCCTTAAGCTGGCTGGAAAACTTTTCTCGCCTTCGCTGGCATTTCCGCCAGGATTTTTCCCTGCCATGCAACGATCCTGCCTCGTCCTACTGCTTCTCGCCTCCATCTCCACAGCTGCTGAAATGCCCCCCGTCTTCAGGGCCCAGGAGATTGATTCAAGTGTTGGAATTGGCTACGGGCTGGCCATTGCGGACGTTGATGGCGACACCAGGAACGACATCCTGCTGTGCGACAAGGATGCGATTGTCTGGTATCAGAACCCGACCTGGCAGAAGCATGTCATCGTCGAGAAGCTGACGGAGAAGGATCATGTCTGCATCGCGGCGCGTGACATTGACGGGGACGGCAGGTGCGAAATCGCCGTCGGGGCGGAGTGGAATCCCGGGGACACCGTGGGAAGCGGCGCGGTATTTTACCTGATGCCCCCGGCGGACAGAACTCAGCGCTGGACTCCGGTGAAGCTGGCGCATGAACCCACGACGCATCGGATGAAATGGGTCCGCAATCAGGCGGGGCGCTATGACCTCGTCGTGGTGCCGCTGCATGGGCGGGGCAACAAGAACGGCGAGGGGGAAGGGGTGCGGGTGCTGGCCTATCACAAGCCCGAGGATGCCAGCCAGATCTGGAACACCAGCCTGGTCACGGATGCCATGCACATGACGCACAATCTGGACATTGTTCCCGCAGGCTCCCCGTCTGAGGCTGAATCCCTGCTGCTTTGCGGCAAGGAGGGCGTCCTGAGGCTGGATCCTTCGGAGAGCGGCTGGCGTTCACGCTGGATCAGCAGGCATGACCAGCCGGGGCTCCAGGGGGCTGGAGAGGTTCGCTGGGGGGCGTTTGCCGGCGGGCAGCCCTATGTGGCGACGATTGAACCCATGCATGGCAGCCAGGTGGTGATTTACACGCCTCCTGTCGATGGACCCAAGGATGGGCTCTGGCAGCGTCGTGTTCTCGACGACACACTGGTCGACGGGCATGCGGTTGCCTGCCATGACCTGCTGGGGCTGAACAACCGGCAGATTGTCGTCGGCTGGAGGGCTCATCACAAGCTGGGCAGCCGGGTGGGGGTGAAGCTTTTCTATACCACCAAGGAGGATGGAGGCGGCTGGCAGCAGCATCTGCTGGATGACAACACCATGGCCTGTGAGGATGCCATGGGTGCAGACCTGGACGGCGACCGTGATGTGGACATCGTGGCCGCCGGGCGTGCCACCAAGAACCTGAAGATTTACTGGAATCAGCGCCAGTAGGCCGAAATCAGGGCAGCAGGGTGAGCGTGATCCTGCGGACATCCATCACCGAGGCTCCTGGAATCTCCAGGGCTCGGAGCGTGAGCGGAGCCTGGCCCGAAGGCAGGGTGATTTCGCCAAGCCGCAGAGTGCGAAACTCCTTCATCTGGCTTTCCCCATGTGGCCTGGGGAGGGTGTCCTGATTGGTGTTCAGAGGCGGATCCCAGCCCGGCGCCACCCGGCCGCTCAGCCGTGCCTGCTTGAAACTGAGCTCGATGAGCGAACCGGCATCGGGAGTTTTGCAGGTGTAGTCCAGGGTGGCCTCATACCTGCCTGCCGTGTGCACGTCGAGCAGCCAGACCATGCTGTCATCCTTGTCCGTCCAGTTGACGAAGTAGGAGCAGTTGGGGGCTCCGCTGCTGCGTTGCACTCCACCTCGAGGTTCTCCGTCCCTTGCGGGCAGCATGGTGATGGGGAATTCTCGGTAGCCGACCGGAATGGGGCGTGGATCAACGGCATTGGCGTCCCCCCCCTTCTTTTTGCCTCCCTTGACCCTGGGCCTTGAGGCTTCAGTGGTTCCGAACATTTCCTGACGCCAGCTTTTGACGGCGGCGGACAGGGTCGCTGCCAGTTCCGGGGCCTGGTCGTTGACGGGTTTGGTCTGACCCGGGTCGGCGGTCATGTCATAGAGCATGCCGGTGTTGTCGAGCCGGTGGGTCTGGGTGCGCACGCTGGCGTTCATCGCCCAGGTGGAGAAGATCATGCGCTCCGGCCACTCGACCTTCTGCCGGGTCAGAAGCGGGGAGAGGTCGCGGCCGTCGAGCGGCTTGTCGCCGACGCGTTTGACCTCCGCCAGGGAGGTCAGGGTGGGCAGGAGGTCGATGGCGCCGCTGATCTGTGTGACCGTGTGACCTGCAGGAAGCCTGGAGGGCCAGCGGAGATAGCAGACGGAGCGCACGCCGCCTTCGTCAGTGGTGCCTTTTTTGCCTTTCATGCCGCCGGTCCAGCGGTTGCTGTTCGGGCCGTTGTCGGAAAAGTAGACAACGATGGTGTTGTCCTCGAGACCGTGCTGTTTCAACCGTGACAGAACGCGTCCGACATTCATGTCCTGGTTTTCAAGCATGGCGTGCACGCAGCGGGTTTCATCGTCAACCTCCTGGTCGGTGAGCGTCGCCTTCTGAGTCACAGTCATGTTCTTGAACTTCTTCCAGCTGGCCTCTGGCGCGGCCCAGGGCGAGTGCGGGGTGGTGAAGGGGATGTAGCAGAGGAACGGGGATGCTTTGTGGCGGTCGATGAAGGCCAGGGCGCGGTCCGTGCAGACGTCGACGATGTAGCCCTGGGTCCGGATCATGCGTCCGTTTTCCTCCAGAGGGGCGTCGAAGTATTCGCCCCAGTGGCCGGAGGTGTGGCCGAAGTATTCGTCAAAGCCGCGCGCCATGGGATGATAGGGCCACTGGCTGCCGTTGTGCCATTTGCCAAAGCAGCCTGTCGCATAGCCTGCGGACTTGAAGGCGTCCGCCAGGGTTTTTTCACCGAGGTCCAGGCGCTCCTGTCCGGTGGAGACGCCGCGGACGCCGCCCCGGGGATGATATCTGCCGGTGAGAAATTCGGCCCGCGTCGGGGCGCACACAGGACAAACGTAAAACCTGTCCATGGAAACTCCGGACCTGGCGATGGAGTCGATGTTGGGCGTGACCGCCATCGAGTTGCCTGAATGTCCGTAGTCGCCCCAGCCCGCGTCATCCGCCAGAAAGACGACGACATTCGGCCGGGCGGAAAACGCGGGCTGCAGGACCAGAAAGGCGGAAAGGACGAGAAGGAGTTTCATGAAGGCTGTGGAATGCCGTGCTAACGGCGGAGTCAGGCTGGATCGTTCGCGGGGTTCTCCTGGCGCCAGGTTTTTATCGGGCTGGCTGGCCGGCAAACTCTTCCTGAGTCAGCCGGCCGTCCTGGTTCTTGTCAAAGTTGCGGTAGCGGGATTCGGCATGGTCCTTCTGGCTCAGGCCGATGGTGTACTCCTCAAGCGTGAGGACGCCGTCCTTGTTCTTGTCCCATTTTTTGAAGGCACGCATCCGTGTCTCCGGTGTGACTGCTGCAGGCTTGATGGCCTGACCTGGAGGAGTTTTGGAAATGGTTTTTGTCTGCATGGCCGGATCGATTTTTTTGGGCAGCGTTGCCAGCCAGGCATTCATGGCGGCGCGCATGGCCCTGACAGTTTCGGGCTGTGTTTGAGCGAGGTTCTTCAACTGGGCGCGGTCGGCCGCCACATCGTAAAGCTCGGCACGATTCTTCGTTTCATCGAGAATGAGAACCCGGCTGCCGTCACGCATGGCGTAGGCCGGCCAGTCATCACCTGTATGACCGCCCCGCCACCACCAGAAGACCGGTTTCGTTCGGGCCACTGCCTCTCCCTTGAAGGCGGGGAGCATGTTCTCACCGTCGCCATGATAACCCTCCGGGGGGTTCACTTCGCAGGCGGCAAGCACGGTGGGAAACACATCCACGCCAGCCAGGGCGGTTTCCCTGTCCACGCGGCCCTCCGGCACGACGCCGGGCCAGCGGACGATGAAGGGGACGTTCAGTCCGCCCATGAGCAGGCTGCGCTTGCGGCCGCGCAGGCCGCCGGTGCTGCCCTGGCTGAAGTAAAATTTCTGCCCGGGCTGCGTGTGGCTGTTCTCCGGACCGTTGTCGCTGGAGAACATGACCAGGGTGCTGCGTGCGATGCCCAGCTCATCCAGCAGGGCGAGCACTCGGCCGACCTGCCGGTCAGCCCGGGTTACTGCCGCATAATAGGTTCGCCGGGGCTCGTCGACATCGGGATAGGGTTTCTTGTCATCCTCGGTGGCTGAGACGAGGTGATGGGTTTCATGCAGCCAAAGGTTGAGATAAAAGGGGGTGCCGCCTGATTCACGGATGAAGCGAAGCGCGTGATCCGTGGCGGCGGTGCTGATCCAGGAGGCTGCGTGCTGGTCGTGCGCCGAGCCGTCTCCCTTATTGAGTCCATAGTCGGTGCCGTCAAAAACGTGCGCGCCTGGTCCGGTCCAGACCGCCGCCGCATCATAACCATAGGCTGAGGGCAGGGGAGCCCCGTCGGCGGCGCCGCCTGACAGGTGCCATTTGCCGAAATGTGCGGTCCTGTAGCCAGCTTGTTTCAGCACCCTGGGCAGAAGCGGGGCGCTTGGGTCCAGCCAGTCGGGCATGTGGCGCGCCACGTTTTGTTCGTGGGTGGCGAAGTGCTGATGCACGCCCCAGCGGGAGGGGAACTGGCCTGTCACGATGCCTGTGCGGCTGGGCGAGCAGACGGGGCTGACGACCGTGAAGCTCTGGAAGTCCGTGCCTTCGCGGGCCAGCCGGTCGAGATTTGGAGTTTGAATGCGCGGATGGCCGTGGCAGGCGAGGTCGCCGAAACCGAGGTCGTCTGCATAGATGAACACGATGTTAGGCGGCGCCGCTGCGGATGCCAGGGTGGCAAGGGCGCAGAGGATGAGGGCGGACTTCATGCCGATGATGCGTGTTAAGTCTGAAACTCGGTGTGGCTCTGCGGGTTCAGGCGGATCATTGCTTCGCCTTTTTGGCCCTGGCCTTGCCTCTGCCCCTGGGCTGTTCGGCGAGGGTCAGCCGGGCCAGGGTGCTGAAGTCGTCGGTCTGCTTCTGCCAGAGGGCGGAGAGTTCGCTGACTTTCCCGGGCATCTGCAGGGCAAGGTCATGCTGCTCGGCACGATCGGTCCGAAGGTCGTAGAGAGACCAGGCGTCACCCTTGGCGGCGACCAGCTTCCAGTCACCGACGCGGATGGCACGGTTGCCTTCATGCAGCCACCAGAGGGAGTCACGGCTGATGGTCTGGTCTTTGGCAAAGGCGGGCACGAGGCTCCTGCCTGGGGCTTCCGGGATGGGGGCGCCGTTCCAGTCACGGGGTTTCTGGATGCCGAGGAGATCGAGCACCGTGGGCACGAAGTCGACCACATGGGCCGGGCTGTGGCGGAGTTCACCCCTGGCGGTGATGCCGGCGGGCCAGTGAACGACGAGGGGCGTGCTGATGCCGCCTTCATGAACCCAGGTCTTGTGGCGGCGGTGCGGGGTGTTGCAGGCGCTGGAGAATCCCGGTCCGAGGCAGAGATAGCTGGCGGCGCTGCCCATCGGGGCCGACGGGTCATGGCCGCCGTTTCGCACCATGATCTCGGCGCTGGCACCGTTGTCCGAGGCAAAAAAGATGAGGGTGTTTTCAAAGGCTCCCATCGTCTTGAGCTGGCCGAGGATGCGCCCGATCTCCTGGTCCATGCGGTCGACCATGGCGGCGTGAACGGCCATCTTGGCGGCCTGGAAGCGGCGCTGCTCCTCGGTGAGCCCGTCCCAGGGCAGGGGGCGGTTCACCTCGCCGGGGCCGAGCTTCTCCATGGCATCTGGAAAGGCGTAGGGCGGGCCGATTTCCTGTTCGAGGGCGGAGAGGGTGGTGCGGGTGATGCCCATCTCCTTCTGCCGGGCGAAGCGGGCCTGGCGCATCTTCTCCCAGCCGTCGAGATACCTGTCGCGGTATCTGGCAATGTCCTCGGGCAGGGCGTGCAGGGGGAAGTGCGGGGCGATGAAGGGAATGTAGTGGAAGAAGGGTTTGCCGGCATGGTTCCGGGCGTGATCCTTGAGAAGCCCGATGGCGTGATCGGCGGTGGCGATGGTGGCGTAATAATCCTTTTCATCGGCGGGCGGTGTCACGGGCACATCGTCAATCGAGTTTCCGGCGGCGGTGAAGAAGTTGCCCTGGTTCTTCATGTCGAGCGAGTGGTCGAAGCCGCCGTCGAGAACCCTGCCGTCGATGTGCCACTTGCCGCTGTGGTAGCAGCGGTAGCCGGCGGGCTTGAGAAAGTCGGGAAGCAGGCGCGCCCACTTCTGCCTTACTCCCTGGCCGCCGCCGCCGACGCCCGGCAGATCGTCGCGGTGAATCTGCTGGGCGTAGTAGCCGGTCAGAAGGGCGCCGCGGGTCGGCCAGCAGCGCGCGGTGTTGTAAAACTGGGTGAACCGCAGGCCGTTGCGGGCGAGGGAGTCCAGGTTGGGCGTGGCGATTTCGCCGCCATAGCAGCCGAGGTCGGAATAGCCGAGGTCGTCGGCGAGGATGAACAGAATGTTAGGCCGGTCATTCCCAGCCGCGGCTGCGGGGATGACGAGGGGCGGAGCGAGCGAGAGAAAAAGGAATGCCAGGGCGCGGTGCAGCTTCATGGAAATCCTGCAAACGCAACGGCCCCGGGCAGCTTGCGCGTAATTTGGGCAGTTCTGCGCCGCCTGCCGTCATGTCAGGGTCATGGGGCGGGCTGTGGAAGGTGGCGACGGGAAAGAGGACCAGGGCTGTCCTGCGGAAACGATGGAGGAAGGGAAGATCGATGGACATAGTGAGACGCCCATCGAGTGGCTGGCAGAGGTGCGACGCTCACCGGAAGGTGATCCGGGCACGGCAGCGGCGTCCTTCTCGCTCGATGTCACCCGCATATGGCAGCAGTTGGAATGCCATCACGCGTGCTGAATCGAACGCTGTTCAGCGTGAGTAATCCGCTCCGGAGAGGCTTTTCAGCACGCTGTCCTGCCAGTCGCGCAGATGCCGCTGAAGCTGCTGCACAAGTTCGGGCTTCTCGGAGGCGAGGCTGTTCCTTTCGCCAGGGTCCTTGTCCAGGTCGAAAAGCTCGACCAGGGGTGTGCCGGATTTTTGCTCGTGAACGACGAGCTTGTGACTTCCTTTGATGATCGAACGCGGGCCGAGGTGATCGGCTTCCGTGCTGGCTGGCTGGCGGTAGTTGATGAAGTCACGTGTGGCCTTGCCGCCCATTTTTTTCACCAGGGGCGTGGTGCCTTGCTGAAGGGCCGGGTCGATGTAGGGCTTGGGCCCGGACTTGAGCAGGGCCGACGTGTTGTACTCCCAGAAGTGCAGGGCGGCGGGGCGTTCGGCCAGCGTGCCGTCGATCACCGGAGTAAGGTCCATGCCGTCCAGCGGGCGGTCAGGCGGCGGCTGGCCGGCGAGGGCTGCGAATGTGGGCAGGAGGTCGCTGGTGCAGGCGCGAAACCGCGTGCTGCGGGGCCTGGGAATGCGGGCCGGCCATTCGATGAGGCCTGGCACGAGGATGCCGCCTTCGTAGAGGGTGGCCTTGGTGCCGCGATGGGGGGTGCCGAGCGAGGCGTCGGGGGAGGTGCCGTTGTCGCCGCAGTAGAAGAGCAGGGTGTTGTCGCGCAGGCCGGATTCGGAGAGGTGCCTGCGCAGCATGCCGATGGCGCGGTCCATGGCCGTGATCTCAGCGTAGCGTTCCCGCAGCACCTCGCCCTGCGGACGCGTGACAGGACCGCCCGTTTCATTCGAGGTGAGCTTCACCTTCTTGGTGTATTTCGACGGCAGGTCGTCATAGAGCGCCAGGTCCCGGGGCAGGCCGCTGTAAGGTTCGTGAGGGGAGCCGAACCAAATGATTTGAAAAAAGGGCCTGCCCGCCTTCTGCGCCCTGGAGATCGAGGCGATGGACTCTCGGACGAGGATTTCGGAGCTTTCCCCCTGGAGCTGCTCCGGTGCGCCGCCATTGCGTGAAAGCGACGGGTTCAGCTCGAAGAAGTTGTCATGGGAAAGGCATTCATGGAAGCCCATGGAGAGGGGGCCGACGGGCGATTCCTTCTTCACCGCGCCGACATGCCACTTGCCGAGGTGTGCGCAGTGATAGCCGGCCCTGGCGAGAAGATGGGCGCTCGTGACCTCCTCCGGGCGGAAGGACCAGCCTGGGGCAAAGGTGCCCATGCGGTTGGGATGGCGGCCGGTGAGAAAGCTGGCGCGTGTGGGGGAGCAGCTGGGGTGGGCGGCGTAAAAGCGCTCAAGCTTCAGTCCGGTGGCGGCCATGTCGTCAAGCACCGGTGTCTTCACATGAGGATGGCCGTTGTAGCCGGTCTCCTCCCAGCCATGGTCGTCGCCCATCATGAGAATGATGCCGGCAGGGGCGGCCGACGGGGCGGCGGGTGCGCAAAGGCAGGCGAGGAGGGCGCATAGTTGGATCGGCTTCATGGAGCGGCTGGCAACGCTGCCGGAGGGTGTGATCTTCCAGGCCGACGCAGGATGGCCGGCCATGTTACGAAGCACATGATGATGAAGTTGTCCTTGTCAGGCGCGGTGCTTTTCCGTCATGTTAACAGGCCATGCGCCCGCTGACCCTTCTCACCTTTTTGTTCGCCACATCCGCAGCCCTCGCCCTGACGCCGGACGGGCGGCACAAGCTGGTGCTGATTGCCGGAAAGCCCTCGCATCCACCCGGCATGCATGAGTTTCGCGCGGGGACGATGCTGCTGGAGAAGTGCCTGGCCGCCGTGCCGGGCCTGGTGGTGGACCGTCATGAAATGGGCTGGGTGAAGGACGAGGCCACGTTTGCCGATGCTGATGCGGTGGTGATCTACGCCGATGGCGGCAAAGGCCACCCTGCCGTGCAGGGAAATCATCTGGAGACCCTGAAGAAGCTGATCGACAAGGGAGTCGGCTTTGGCTGCATGCATTATGGTGTGGAGGTGGTGGCCGACCTGGGGGGCGCGGAGTTCAAGTCCTGGCTGGGCGCTCACTATGAAAACTCCTTTTCCTGCAATCCCATCTGGGAGCCGAGCTTTGCCAGCCTGCCCGAACATCCGATCACCCGGGGCGTGAAGCCCTTCCAGATTGAAGACGAATGGTACATCAACATGCGTTTCCGTCCGGCATTCAAGGATGGCATTGTGCCGGCGGAGGATGCCGGGACGAAGTTTGTTCCGATCCTGGTGGCCACGCCCTCGGATGCGGTGCGTGACGGTCCGTATGTCTATCCCAAGGGCCCCTACCCGCACATTCAGGCCGAGAAGGGGGCGCCGGAGGCCACGATGTGGAGCGTAGAACGTACGGACGGCGGTCGTGGCTTTGGCTTCACCGGCGGGCATTTCCACAAGAACTGGGGCAACGATGACTTCCGCAGGACCATTCTCAATGCGCTGCTCTGGGTGACGAAGATGGAGGTGCCTGCCTCGGGCGTGGACTCGAAGGTTTCCGAGGAAGACATGGGACAGAACCTGGATCCGAAGCCGGCCCCGAAGCCCAAGAAGGCTGCGGGCCTGCCGACGCCTGGCGTCTTTCAGCGCAAGGTGGCGAGCCGTTAGGCCTCCGTCATGCCTTCAGCGCGGGATGTGCAGCCCGTCGTTGTGGATCTGGACAATGCGCCAGTCCCAGGGCCAGCGGCCCTTCTTGTGCCAGTGGAAGAACCAGGGTTCTTCGATCGAATTGACCTGTGAGACCACCGCCTCGCTGAGGCCTGCGCCGCGCCCCTCGATGCGGATCTGCATCTTCACCATGGCGAGGTCCGGAAGCACCTGCAGCTGGACGATCCGTGGTTTGACGGTGAGGCTGAAAAAAGCGCCCAGCGCCTGGCGGGCCGACTCCACGGCGCCGTCTCGGTCGTGGCCGTGGTCGTCCATGTAGTCGTCGGTCAGCATGGCGCGGACATCGTCCCAGTCGCGGGATTCCACGGCTTCAAGGAAGGCCTGCTGGCGGTCCCGGAGCTGCTCCTCCGGCGTGCGTGCGAAAGCCCACCAGCTGAACCCGCCGAGACTGAGCAGCAGTACAGCGGGGGGCAGAATGAAGAGGAGGCGGCGCATCGCAGCTGCAGTTGAAATTGAAGTTTTGGTTAGTTCAGCCTGCGCCAGGGGAGGCGCTCGAGAAGGTCGCCAAATCCCAGGCCGCCACCGGCTAGGTCGGGTTGAATCAGGCCTCCTGGCGAGTGGATGCGCTCGAAGAATCCATCAGGTTCAAACAAGTGCTGGGTGCATAGGCCGCAGAGGCCGATGCGGTCACCCAGATCCCGGCTGGCGACGGCGGCTTCGTAGGCTGCAAACATCTGGCCAAGGGCATGGTCCATGGCGGAGGTGAGCATCAGCGGCTGGCCCGGGTGCCTGGCGGCGACGGTGCGCCAGTCCCGTCGCGCGGGTTTGACGACGACGGCGGAGAAGCCCTCGGTGCCGTTCTGCCAGCCTTTGTCGAGGGCGAGACGGACGCCCCAGCGGTCCTGGGCCTGCTTCCAGGCGGCGGCATCATAGGGGAAGGGGTCCTCGATGAGGTCCAGCCGCTGATAGGTGCGCAGAGGCATGTGCTCGATGAACTGGGAGAAACCGCGTGCGTCGAGGCAGCCGTTGAAGTCCACGCGCAGCTTCAGGCCTGAGGACTCGCCTAGGCGGGCGCACTGCTCCAGGAAGCGGCGCGTTTCGCCGTAGTTGGCAAAGCCCTTGGCCTTCAGGGCGGACCAGCCCTCACCTAACAAACGTTGCATCTGAGGTTCGGCGGGGCTGGCGAAGCTCCAGGAGTAGTGGCTGCGTGGGATTTGCAGGCCTTCGAAAAGGCTTGCTCCGGCCTCACGGGCCGCGCCATCCAGCTCCGCACAGCGCAGGGCCGTGGCGCTCACGGGCGTGGTCAGGCCCTCCTGGAGAAGCCGGAGCTGCTCCTCGACCGGGGCGTCGCCGAACTCCGGCCAGGGATGGATGCAGCCGAAGCCGGAACCGACGCGGATGAGGGCGCCGGGGAAGACGCGGCGGTGGGAGGCCGAGTTGAGCGCCACGCCGCTGCGCAGGAGGTATTCATAAACGAAGATGGGCTGGGCGGCGGTCATGTCTGGCTGACAGGTGGCCGCAGGCGTTGAGCCGTGCAAGCCCGGTGCTTGGTGGCGGATTGCGAGGTGGAAAAAGAAAGACCCAGGCCGATTGCGCAGCCTGGGTCTTCAAGGGGTTGCTTCCGGAAGCCTGGATCAAGCCTTCCAGCCGTCGCGGTAGGCGGGGCGGGAGACGTACTTGTTCGCGGCCTCGACGTTGGAGACCTTCATGCCCTGCTTGTCCCACTGGACGCTCTGCTGGGCGCGCACGGCGAGGTTGCCAAGGAGCACGAACTCGGTCAGCGGGCAGCTGTAGTCGAAGTTCGAGCTGGGGGTGCCGCCATGAACGATGTGGTGAGCCCATTCGCCCTGGGGGTTGTTGGGCATCACGGAGCGGGTTTCGGTCTTCTTGATCTTGCCCGACTTCATGTCGAGGCGGACCTGGGTGTAGCGCTCCTCGTTGTAAATGACAGGGCTGGAGCAGTAGGCCTCGCCTTCGAAGACTGTTCCTTCGGTGCCGATGAACATCATGCCGCTGCTGGCCTTCTCGAACGCCTTTTTGGCGAGGTCGCTGGTCATGTGCGGGGAGATTTCCGGCTTGTTGGGCTTGCCGTCCTTGGAGCCGTCGTTCCAGGAGACCTGAAGGGCGGGGTGCTTGCCGGCGGGCATGTGGTAGACGAGGTCGCTCCAGACCGGGGCGCAGGTGTCGGAGATCGGGCTGGACACAGCGTCGATCTTCTCGGGGATGAGCTGGCCGAGGATGGAGAAGGAGGAGTCCATGATGTGGCAGCCCATGTCGCCGAGGGCGCCGGAGCCAAACTGCCACCAGCCGCGCCAGGAGAAGGGATGCACGCTGTTGCCACGCTTGCCATTGGCACCTGCGGGGATTTCAAACTGGAAGTAGGGTTCGCTGGCCTCGCTGGAGAGCCAGAGGTCCCAGTCGAGTTCAGGCGGGCACTCGGCGGCCTTTTTGACGAGGGGTCCCTGGGGCCAGATGGGGCGGTTGGTCCAGAGGCGGATTTCCTTGAGGGTGCCGATGGCGCCCTGCTCGATCCATTCCTTGGCGAGGCGCTGGCCTTCCATGGTGCGGCCCTGGTTGCCCATCTGGGTGACGACACCGGCCTCCTTGGCGGCGCGGTGCAGGTCACGGACTTCGCCGATGTAGTTGCACAGGGGCTTCTGGACGCAGACGTGCTTCTTGTGCTTGATGGCGTGCATCGCGGCCACGTAGTGGGTGTGGTCCGGCGTGGAGACGATGACAGCGTCGATCTCATTGGCCATCTCGTCGAACATCTTGCGGAAGTCCTGGTAGAGCTTCGGGGCGTTCGGGGCGGCCTGACCGGAGTCGAGGTGATGCTTTTCGCGCTTCTTGGCGGCTTCATCGAGGCGCTTCTTGTCGACGTCGACGAGGGCGACAATGGTGTGGTCAAGCGTCACGCCCTGGGTGTCGGACTGACCCTTGCCGTTGGCGCCGATGACGGCGATGCGCAGCTTCTTGCCTGCGGCGTTCTGACCTTTGAGCAGAAGATTCGGGCCGGTGAAGGCTCCGGCGGCGAGGCCCGCCGTGCGGCCCAGGAAATGACGGCGTGAGATGATGTTGAGACCCATGGGGTGTTGGCTGTGGTTGATGTTGGGGGATGAGGACAAACGTATGGTTCGAGGCGATATTACGATGGAAGTGAGTTCAGTTTCGACAGAACCCTGGCCACCGTGTTTTCCACGGTCAGGCCGTGCTTCTGGCGCAGGGCGGACACGCTGCCGTGCTCGATGAACTGGTCGGGCCAGCCGATGCGGACGACCGGGGTCTGGATGCCGGCGTCGCTGAGATGCTCGATGACGCCGCAGCCAAAGCCGTTCATGAGGACGTGATCCTCGAGGGTGCAGACAACCTTTGCCCTGCGGGCTGCGGCTTCGATGAGGGCGCCGTCCAGGGGTTTGATCCAGCGCGGGTTGATGAGGGCGACGGAGAGGCCTTTCGCTTCCAGTTCGGTCCTGGCCTTCTGAGCGACGGGGAACATTTCTCCGAGGCCGATAAGCACGACATCACTGCCGTCGGCGACGAGTTCAGCCTTGCCGATTTCCAGGAGCTGGGGCCTGGGCTTGGGCGTGGCGCCGGGGCCGTTGCCGCGCGGATAGCGGATGGCGATGGGGCCCTTGTCGTAGTTCGCCATGGTCCAGAGCATGTCGACAAACTCGTCCTCGTCCTTCGGCTGCATGTGGACGAGGCCGGGCACGCCGCGGAGGTAGGCGATGTCGAAAAGGCCGTGGTGGGTCGGGCCGTCGTCGCCGCTGAGGCTGCCGCGGTCCATGCAAAGGCGTACGGGCAGATCCTGGATCGCCATGTCATGAATGATCATGTCATAGGCGCGCTGCATGAAGGTGGAGTAGATGGTCAGGAAGGGGCGCAGGCCCTGGGTGGCGAGGCCGCAGGCGAAGAGCGCGGCGTGCTCCTCGGCGATGCCGACGTCGAAGTAGCGTTCGGGGATCTCCTTCTTGAAGACCATCAGGCCCGTGCCTCCGGGCATGGCGCCGGTGATGGCCACGATGCGCTTGTCCTCCTTGGCGAAATCGGTGACGCTGCGGCCGTAGATCTGGGAGTAGGTGGGCTTATCGGTGGCGGCGGTCTCGCCGGTCTCGACGTTGTACTTGCCGAGGCCGTGGAATTTCAGCGGGTCCTCCAGGGCGGGCTTGTAGCCGCGGCCCTTTTCCGTGAGGATGTGGAGGATGACGGGCTCGTTCTGAGTCTTCAGGAATTCGAAGGTCTGGATCAGCAGCGGCAGGTCGTGTCCGTCGATGGGGCCGTAGTAGCGGATGCCGAACTCATCGAAGAGCGTGCTGCGGTTGTGCGGGCCTTCGCTTTGGGGGAGGAGCAGTCCCTTGGCGGTTTTCTCCACGCGTTCAGCCAGCTTGCGTGCGCCGTCACCGAGCAGGAATTCGACCAGCTTCGCCGTCTTGTCATGCAGGCTGGCGAAGCCGGGGTGGGTGGCGATGCTGTTGAAGTAGCTGGCGATGGCGCCGACGTTCTTGTCGATGCTCCACTCGTTGTCGTTGAGGACGATGATGAGCTTCTTGGTGTGGGCGGCGACGTTGTTGAGCGCCTCAAACACGGGGCCGCAGGTGAAGGCGGCATCACCCGCCACGCAGACGACATGCTCGTCGCTGCCCTTCAGGTCACGGGCGGTGGCCATGCCGAGTGCTGCACCGACGGAGGTGCCGGCATGACCTGCGCCATAGCAGTCGTGCTCGCTTTCACTGCGCAGCAGAAAGCCGTTGAGGCCTTCATACTGGCGGATGGTGTGGATCTTGTCCCAGCGGCCGGTGAGCATCTTGTGGAC
Source organism: Prosthecobacter sp. (assembly GCA_044341745.1). Classification (GTDB taxonomy): domain Bacteria; phylum Verrucomicrobiota; class Verrucomicrobiia; order Verrucomicrobiales; family Verrucomicrobiaceae; genus Prosthecobacter. The sequence continues at coordinate 30,653 of JBIIRD010000063.1, forward strand.
ATAGCCCTGGTGGGCGACGTCGAAGACGAACTTGTCCTTCGGGGTGTCGAAGACCCGGTGCATGGCCATGGTCAGCTCCACCACGCCCAGGTTGGGGCCCAGGTGACCTCCGGTTTCAGCCAGGGTCGAGATCAGGGTCTGACGAATCTTTTCGGCAAGATCAGGGAGTTTCTCGAGCGGAAGGGCCTTGAGGTCGGCAGGGCTGGTGATCGGGGGTAGTTCAGTATCCACAATGATGGGGTTCAAAAGAGTCGTATTTCGCCGTCGGCAGCCTCCGTATCGGGCTTGGCGGCGGAGGCGGGGCGGCGCCGGACCGGGCCGCGCGTCTTGTCCTCCTGGGGGTCGTCCTTGCCTGCCTCAAAAGGGGCAAGTTCAGCCCTGCCGTCGGCTTTCAGGGTGATGGACTCCACCCGGCGGCGCGCGGTTTCGATGTGCTGACGGCAGGTTTTCAACAGCTGCATGCCCTCCTCGTAGGAACTGATGAGGTCCCCCAGAGGCATGCGGTCACCTTCGAGGGCCGACACGATTTCATCCAGGCGCTCCATGGCCTGTTCGAAGGAAATGTCGGTGTTTTCGGGGACGCTCATGGCGATGGAAAATC
>JBIIRD010000016.1:0-79506 GCA_044341745.1 Prosthecobacter sp.
GCCCTGAACCTTGGGATTGCCTTGGTCATTGGCTTCTGGACCTTGGTCATTCGTTCCCCGGTGCTCTGAGGATCGCTTCAAGGGCGGGCATGAAAAAGCCCTGCACCAAGGAATGTCCAATGCACGAAGGTTCAGGTGGCCTCGGTGCGTGATCGTGCGTGGACACACTCATGGTTCAGCCTTGCGCCTTGAACCTTGGGTTTTCCCTGGTCATTGGCTTTTGGACCTTGGTCATTCGTTCCCCGGTGCTCTGAGGATCGCTTCAAGGGCGGGCATGAAAGAGCCCTGCACCAAGGAATGTCCAATGCACGAAGGTTCAGGTGGCCTCGGTGCGTGATCGTACATGGACACACTCATCGTGCAGCCTTGCGCCTTGAACCTTGGGATTTCCTTGGTCATTGGCTTTTGGACCTTGGTCATTCATTCCCCGGTGCACTGAGGATCGCTTCAAGGGCGGGCATGAAAAAGCCCTGCACCAAGGAATGTCCAATGCACGAAGGTTCAGGTGGCCGCAGTGCGTGGTCGTATGTGGACACACTCATCGTTCAGCCCTCGCCTTGAACCTTGGGATTTCCTTGGTCATTGGCTTTTGGTCCTTGGCCAATCATTCCCCGGTGCTCTGATGATCGCCTCTGCGGCTGGGCATGAAAAGGCCCTGCAGCTTTCACTGCAGGGCTTTTGAAGAGGGACGAGAGTGTCCGCAGGCTTTCAGCGGTTAAAGGCCGACGATGGGGTGCAGGTTGGCCTTGCACCATTCGCCGTTCTGTTTGGTCACACCATCGGGGTCGTCGACGGCGATGTGGGCCTCGTCCTCGCAGATGATCCAGCCCTCGTAGTTCCGGGAGACGAGCCACTCGGTGATCTTGTGGAAGTCGAGCTTGCCGGTGCCCATCTGCGCCCAGGGTTCGGCGCCGTTGCCGCTGAAGTCCTTGTAATGGATGTGGTTGACGAGGTGCTGCCACTTGTTGAGCGTGGCGATCACGTCCATGCCGCCGCGGATGATGTGGCCGACGTCGGGGGTCCAGCCGGTGACCTTGGGGTCGAGGCTGCTGAGGACGACGTCATAGTCCTCCTGGGTGCGGACGAGGGAGGCTGGCGGGGAGTTGGGATGGTAGGAGCACTTCAGGCCGGCGTCGTGGGCGCGCTGGGAGACGGCGTTGAGGTTGCGGGCGACGTTGAGGCGGCGCTTCTGGACGTCCTTGGTGCGGCCGGAGGGCAGGGTGACGGTGCCGAGCATGGAGCCGGGGAAGTGCTTGAGGTAGCTGATGGCGAAGTCGGCGGCCTCCTTTTCGTTAGGCGCCTCGGTGTCGCCGTCCCAGGCGCAGACGAGGGCGAGGCCGGCCAGCTTCATGTTGTGCTGCTGGAGCGTGTCCTTCATCTTGATCGGATCGACCTGCGGGCCAAGCCAGTATTTGGAGCAGCCAAGGGCGCTCTGGGAGATCTCGAGCACCATTGGCTCGATGCCGGTGAAGCCCGCCTCGGCGGCGACCTTGATCATGTGGTCGAGTTTGTTGTCGTAGCCCTTGCCGGTGCCCTGCATGAACCAGGTGTAGACTTCGGAGCCGAATTGGATTTTGCCCATGATGGTGAGAGTGTTGGTGGTTTGGAGGTGAGTGAAAGCCGCCGTCCTGAACGGAAGGCGCGGCATTTGAGACGACATCCCCGGAGATGTCCAGCCTCGAAGTTAGGCCGTTGTGGCGCCTTTCATGCCCCGGCCTGCGCCCTGAGCAGCTCGCGGACATACTTGCCCAGCATGTCGAACTCGACGTTCAGCCTGTCGCCGGCCTTTTTCGTGTGCAGGCTGGTGACCTGGTGGGTGTGGGGGATGATCCAGCAGACGACGCTGGAGGGGGTGACTTCGGCGGCGGTGAGGGAGATGCCGTCGAGGCAGATGGAGCCCTTGGGGATCACCAGCCCGCGGTGTTCGGCGGGCAGTTCCACCTCCAGGCGGTGGTCCTGGCCGTGCGCGCTCCAGTCGAGGATGCGCAGGGTGGTGTCGACATGGCCCTGGACGAGGTGGCCGCCGAAGCGGGTGCCGAGGGCCATGGCGCGTTCCAGGTTCACGAGGTCGCCGGGTTGCAGGTCGCCCAGGCTGGTGACGCGCAGTGTCTGCATGAGGAGGTCGAAGCTGAGCGTCTGCTCCGGTTCGCTGAGGGCGGCGACCGTGAGGCAGCAGCCGTTGACGGCGATGCTGTCGCCGAGGTCCGACTGGGAGGCCAGGGGGCCGTTGGCGCGCAGGGTGAGGCGGGCGCTTTCGCCGCGTGGTTCGAGGCTGAGGACGGTGCCGGTGGTTTCGACGAGGCCGGTGAACATGCGGGCTGTCTAAAGCGCGCCCGGGGGGATGGCAAGCCGTCTCCCGGGATTCATTTCCGGCCAAGGAAGGACTTCTTGCGTAACCCTGTCTGCTTCCCATCTTCGGCGCTCCCTTTCCCAACTACCTAACCATCATGGAAAACGTCATCATCATCGGCACAGGCTGCGCCGGCTTCACGGCGGCCATCTACACGGGGCGTGCGAACCTGAATCCGCTCATTCTTTCCGGCAACCAGCCCGGCGGGCAGCTCACCACGACCACGGAGGTGGAGAACTTTCCCGGCTTTCCTCAGGGAATCATGGGGCCTGACCTGATGATGAACATGCAGCAGCAGGCGGAGAAGTTCGGCGCGAGGATCGAGTACACGAACGTCACCTCCGTGGCGAAGGCGGCCGCCGGGCATTTTGAAATCACCAGCGAGGACGGCACGGTGCGCCAGGCGCGTGCGGTGATCGTGGCGACGGGCGCGTCGCCGAAGCACCTGGGCCTGCCGAACGAAAAGAGCCTCATCGGCCATGGCCTGACGAGCTGCGCGACCTGTGACGGCGCCTTCTACCGCAACGTGCCGGTCTGTGTGATCGGCGGGGGCGACAGCGCCTGCGAGGAGGCGGGTTTCCTGACCAAGTTTGCCAGCACGGTGTATCTCATCCATCGTCGCGACACGCTGCGCGCCTCGAAGATCATGGCGGACCGCGCGCTGGCGAATCCCAAGATCAAGCCGGTGTGGAACAGCACGGTGGCCGAATATCTGACCGACGAGAAGGGCGAGGTGCGTGCCGTGACGCTGGAGAACCTGGTGACGGGCGAGCGCAGCGAGCTGGAGCTGAAGTGCGTGTTTGTGGCGATCGGCCATGTGCCGAACGCGCAGTTCCTGGGCGGTCTGGTGGATCGTGACGAGGGCGGCTACATCCTGCAGACTGAAGGCACGCGAACGAAGACCGAGGGGCTGTTTGCCGCAGGTGATGTGGCGGACCATGTCTATCGTCAGGCCATCACGGCGGCAGGCCAGGGTTGTGCGGCGGCGCTTGAGGCGGAGCGTTACCTGGCGGCGATCGGAGTGCATTGAGCATTCTCCGGAGAGCCGGTCATTGAATGCAGCAGGGGGCGGACAACCCCCTGCTTTTTTTCTGCCTGTCCTTGATGGCTCAGGCCTTGAGCGCCCAGTCCAGCAGGGCCTGGGCGTCACGCCAGACGCCGCCCTCGGTGTCGTTGAGCACGACGACGATGCGCCGCTTGCCGTTGCGTTCTCCGCTGGCGACCAGGCAGTAGCCGGCGGCGTTGGTGTAACCGGTCTTCATGCCGTCGCAGTAGCTGGCGGAACGCAGGACGCGGTTGGTGTTGGAAAGGGTGGTGACCCTGCCGCTGGGCCACTTGAAGTCGTAGCTCTGGAGCTTCACGATGGAGCGGATTTCGGGGAGCTTGTCACAGGCCCTGGCGATGACGCCGAGGTCGCGTGCGGTCGAATAGGGTTCGTTTTCGTCTCGGGACGGCAGGCCGTGCGGGTTGACGTAATGGCTGTTCTGGAGGCCGAGCTCCTTGCAGCGGGCGTTCATCTTGGCGGCGAACGCCTCGACGCTGCCGGCGTTGTCCCGCGCGAGGGCCTGGGCGATGTCGTTGGAGCTTTTCACCAGCACGGCGGTGAGCAGCTGACGGCGGGTGTACTGCTCGCCGGCCTTGATGCCAAGCCGCACGGGGGCGCACTGGGTGTCGCTCTGCTCAACGGTGATGAGCTTGTCAAGGTCGCCTGTTTCGACGATGAGCAGGGCGGTGAGCAGCTTGGTGGTGCTGGCGATGGCGCCTCGCTTGTCGGCGTTTTTCTCCCATAGAACCTCGTCGCTGGCCGGGTCGATGATGATCACGCGATCGGCGCTGACGATGGGGATCGGGCCGCGCAGCTGCCTGATCTCGATCTCGCGGCGCACCCGCTTGGTTTTTTCAATTTCGTCATCAAGCTGCTTCTGCTTCAGGCCGATCATCTTCTCACGGGAGACAAGGTCGAGGCGCTGGCCTTCGATGACCTGCTTCTGCCTGGTCAGCTCGGTCTCGCGTCGGACGAGGTCGGCCTCCTTGGCGTTGACCTCCTCCTCACGCCATTTCAGGCGTGCCTCCTTTTCCGGGTCGCCGCAGCTGTTGCAGGCGAGGGTGCAGAGGGCGAGGAGGGCGGTTTTTTGAAAAGTGGTCACGGCAGCCGGAAGGTCACGGATTACAGTTCGGCGAGGATCTCCTTCAGTCGTGCAGCAGGCCACTGACCGGGGGCGTTCGACTCACCAATGAAGCCGTAATTCAGCAGGCTTCCAGCCTTTGCAAGCGCCAAGCGGGAGATGCGCCCCAGAGGCCCCATGCCCATGCTGGAAAGACGCAGACGCTGGGGTTCGAGGGTGAGTTGCAGCAGGCGGACGAGGTCAGCCTGGCTGTTGAGGTAGGTGGCGATCTTGACGGCATCCAGTCCGGCGGGCTGGGCGAAGCTGATGGCGCCGCGCAGGACATCATCGGGGGGCGTGGCCTGGAAGTCATGAAACGAACCCATGACCTTGACCCCGGCGGCATGGGCCTTGTCGATGAGGGGCTTCATCTCCACGGCGCTGCGGAGCTCGATGTCCACCAGCGTCGCGAGATCAAGCAGGGGTTCGACGAGGGCCATGCGCTCGGCGGCGACGGCACTGCCCTGGCCTCCTTCGGCGGGGTGTCGGGCGGTCAGCAGGACCGGGGTGGTGTTTTGGCAGTCTGACAGGGCGTCGCGCAGATCAGCGGCAGGCAGCTTGAGGGTGTCCAGGCGGAGTTCGATGAGGTCACAGGTGCGTTGCCGCTCATTTTCGGACATCGCCGTCCAGGCAGTGAGGGTCGTGGCATCGGGGATCACCCCGACCGTGAGAGGTCGGGTGGACTGGAGGGGGCTCTGGGTAGAAACAAGTTGTGCCATTCGCTAGGAAGGTTATAAATTTAATAGAAGTGAATTAAATCAGAATAAACCTAAGTTATTATGCTGGGTCGTCGTCAGGAAATCAATTTACAGCTCACGGAGCTGCTGGACAGCGCCCTTCTGGGTTTCTGCCTCTGGTTTGCGCATTTCCTGCGTTCGGTGTTTGCGGCAAGGTTCTGGCCGGAGCTGGTGGAGATACCTCCCATCGAAGAGTTGTATTGGGTGATGGCGGTAGTGGTGCCGCTGACGCCGGTGGTACTGGAATACCGCGGCTTTTATTCCAACCTGTATCACAAGACACCCGGGACGAGCCTGAGGCAGTTGAGTGAGACGCTGATGATCATGGGGACGGTGATCGGGGCGATGGTGGTGTTTCTGAAGTGGGACGTGCCCAGCCGTTCGGTGGTCATCCTGGCGGTGACTCTTTCCGGAGTGGCGTTGCTGCTGCGGGAATCCTGGCAGCGGGAGAAGCTGCGCCGCAGCCTTTCCGGAGGCAAGGGCAGGGAGCGGGTGATCGTGGCGGGCGCCGCGCAGGACCTGGAGAATTTTGAGAAGCAGATGCCGCCGGAGCAGAGCGCCGGCCTGGAGGTGGCGGCGCGGATCGACATCACCTGCCAGCCGGTTTCAGACCTGGTGCAGGCGATGCATGAAGTGTCGGCCTCGCGGGTCATCTTTGCCGCGCAGCACGTGCATTTTGGCAGGATTGAGGAGGCGGTGCAGGCCTGTGAAACGGAGGGGGTGGAGGCCTGGATAGCGGCGGACTTCTTCCAGACGGCGATTGCGCGGCCGACTTTTGACGTGATGGGCGGCAGGCTGATGCTGGTGTTTCACAGCACGCCCCAGGCATCCTGGGCGCTGCTTTTCAAGGACGTGGTGGACCGGGTGGGAGCGCTGGTGCTGCTGGTGCTGACACTGCCGCTGTGGATGGTCGCAGCCCTGGGCATCAAGCTGGCGTCCAGGGGGCCGGTGTTCTTCTGCCAGGAGCGGGCTGGTCATTACGGCAAAGGTTTCAAGATGTGGAAGTTCCGCACCATGCACAGCGATGCCGAGGCGCGAAGGGCGGAGCTGGAAAGCTTTAACGAGATGAGCGGACCCGTCTTCAAGATCAAGGATGACCCGCGGATCTTCCGCTTTGGCCGCTGGCTGAGGAAGACAAGCATCGATGAACTGCCCCAGCTCATCAATGTCCTGCGTGGCGAGATGAGCCTGGTCGGGCCGAGGCCGCTGCCGGTCTATGAGATTCAGCGGATCGAAAAGCACGCGCAGCGTCGCCGGCTGAGCGTCAAGCCCGGGCTGACCTGCCTGTGGCAGGTGACGGGCCGAAACGGCATCACGAACTTTGAGGACTGGGTCGCGCTGGACCTCAAGTATATCGACAACTGGTCCCTCTGGCTGGATGTGAAGATCCTTTTTCAGACCCTGCCCGCCGTGCTGCGGGGACTGGGGGCTTCCTGAGGAAATTCAGGATTGCTTGGGTTGAAGGGTTTGAGGTAACTAGGTGGAATTGCATGATCCTGAGATGGGCAATTCTTCCGCATGCCTTAGGTTTCTTCCTTGGCTTGCTGTTAGCGACGGCGGATTCGTCGGCTGCCGTGCTTGGCTGGGGCAGGGATGATCAGGGACAGTTGGGCTTGAAAAGGTCGATTGTCGAAAGCGCGCCCGTGCTGGTGGGGGACGAAGGTTGGGTCGATGGCAAGGAGGTGGTGCAGGTGTCCAATGGGGGGACGCATACCCTGGCCTTGACGGCCGATGGCCGCGTCTACGCCTGGGGGACAATGACTGCGGCCAGCTGGGCAACGGGTCTTTGAGGCCTGAGAAAGTTCCTGTTCAGGTGTCAATGGCGGCTTTTGGCGGCAAACAACTGGTGGGTGTGAGTGCGGGATGGCAGAGCAGTTATGCCTGGAGCGAGGATGGGGCGGTGTTTGCCTGGGGGGATTCCGAGTTTGGCCAGTGTGGCCAGTTTGCGGAGCGCGTGACGACTCCGAGCCGGATCTTGTCGGGAGCGCTGGAGACGCAAAGCGTCAAAAAGCTGGCGTCGGGAAACTCGTTTGTGATGGCGCTGTGTGATTCAGGTGAAGTGGTGGTCTGGGGCTACAATCGTGGAGGGCAGCTGGGCGATGGGACGACCACGGACAAGGCAGTGCCGACTGTTGTGCTGACCGGAGACGAGCCCGAACCGCTGGTGGCGGTGGATGTGTCTGCGGGAAACTTACATGCCCTGGCCGTGCTGGAGGACGGACGCTTGTTCAGCTGGGGCTGGCACGCCTGGGGTGGCTTGGGGCGCGGAGGCTCCTACCTCGTGCCGGGTGCGGTCGAGTTCAGTGAAAGCTTTGGCGGCCGGAAGGTCCGGCAGGCTGTGGCGGGATATGTGCACAACCTCATTCTTGCCGATGACGGCAGCCTGTTTGCCTGCGGCAACAACAACGGAGCCTACACCTATCTGGGCAATGAAGATGATGCACGGGAACAGTACACTTTCACGCCGGTGGCGGTCAGAATGCATGAGTTTGGCGGACGCACGATCGTGCAGCTGGCGGCGGGGTCAGGACACAGCCTGGCCCTGGCTGATGACGGATCGCTTTATGCCTGGGGGCAGAGGAGCCTCGGGCATCCTCTTCTTTCCTCCATCCAGGTGCCGGTGGAGGTTCCTGAAAATGGTGCACGACTTGGGCGAAAAGCCAGCCGTCTGGCTTCGGGTGTCAGGTCGCAAACGCAGCATGTGTTGACGGAGGATGGCAGATTGATCGGATGGGGAAACAACAGTCTTGGGCAGGTGGGGGTGGGAGAGCCCTGGCGGAACGAGCCGGTGAACCTGATGCTGCTGGATCAGGCCGGGGACGTTCGGTTGGAGGCATCCAAATCGCGGACGTATCTGAGCCAGGAGGATCCTGACAACCCGACTTCGAGAATGGTTTATGCCCTGGATCCGACAGCAAGCTTTCGGAAGCGTTTCCTGCAATCACAGCAAGGGTTGGCGGGCGTGCAGATGGCCGCCGGCGAGGATCATGTGCTGATGCTGGACGGTAACGGTCGGATTTACGCCGCTGGTGGCAACGCCTCAGGTCAGCTTGGCAATGGAACGACGGTTGGCGGCAATGAGGTGGTGGAGGTTTCAAGCACCGGGGCACTGGCCGGCAAGGAGGGCGCGCAGGTCGCCGCAGGGCTGGGGTTTTCAGTGGTTCGTACCCGCGATGGCGGGCTTTTTTCCTGGGGGAAAAACGACCGGGGGCAGCTGGGGAACGGTGGTGTGGCTTCGGCCACGGAACCTGTGGCGGTGGCTGCCGGTGGCGTGCTGGCGGGGATCGTGCCGGCATGGATTGCTGCAGGGGACCGGCATGTGCTGGTGGTTTCGACGGACGGGAGGCTGTTTGCCTGGGGGGCGAATGAAGGCGGTCAGCTTGGCGACGGCACCACGGAAGACCGTCTGTCGCCGGTGGAAGTTCCGCGCACGGGCGAGCTGGAAGGTCGGTTTTTGACCCGGGCCTGGGCGGGGTCGACTCACAGTGTGGTTATGGATTCTTCCGGCAGACTGTTTGCCTGGGGCAGCAACAAGCGGGGGCAGCTCGGTGTGGGTTTTGAGTCGGTTCAGGAACTCGATGCCGTGCCGGTAGTCATGGAGGGCGACCTGGCTGGCAAAAGCGTGGTCAAGGTGGCGGCGGGACTCGACTGCACCTTGATCCTCTGTGCCGACGGGACCGTCTGCGGCATGGGTGACAACCGCTACGGAGTGCTGGCCCTGAAGGACCGGCTGGATCGTGCCGAGCCGACGGCGATGGCGGATGCCGTGCTGCTGTCCTCACGCCGGATCACGGACCTGAGCCTTGGGAAAGGCGGGCAGCATGTGCTGGCGGTGACGCAGGCTGTGAACGCGCCTGAGCTGGGGGTTGTTGGGATCCTGCCGGAATCCAAGGAGGGCTTTTCGGAGGGAGGCCTGCGGCTGGGGTCGCCCGTCGGATATGAAACCTCAGGGCAGATTAGGCTTTCAAACCTGGGGAACGAGGCGCTGGTAATTTCCCAGGCGTCCATCGAGGGGCCGGATGCCTCCAGTTTCACGATGACGGGCACGTTTCCCAGGACTCTGCTGCCAGGGGAGATCAGCCTGTTGTCGGACCTGTCAGTCGCGATCATCGCCAGTGTGAACGTACGTCAGCATGCCCGGCTGCGCCTTGTGACCAATGATCCCGCCTGCCCTGAACTGTGGGTGGATCTGAACCTGGGCTACGCCGATGTGAGAAGCATGAAGCCGGTGCCGGCCGTGATCACGGTGAACCAGGGTTTCTCCATGGAGCTTTCCGCCTCCATCGTGGCGGATGCCGGATGCCTTTTCCGCTGGACCCGGGCGACCTCCCCGAGCCTGGTGCTCAGCGTTCGTCGCGACTTTCTGCTCCAGCGGGCACGGCTTGAAGACGCGGGAGATTATAAATTGGAAATCTATTCCCCTTCGACCGGAGCTTTCCGGTACCTGGCGTCAACCCAGCTTGTCGTGAAGGCCACGCCCTGGATCAGCCGCCAGCCGGTGTCCGTGACGGGTCCGGCGGGCGGTTCAGCGTTGTTTTCCGTGGCGGCGACCACGCCTTCGGGAGTCATTGGATATCAGTGGTATCATGACGACCAGCCCTTGGCCGGAGCCAATCAGGCCGAGCTGACGCTGTCGCCCCTGCGGCCTGAGATGCAGGGCGGCTACAGGGTGGAGCTGACCAACGGCCAGGGGACGGTTTCCAGCGAGCAGGCAACGCTGAACGTCAGCCTCGGGGCGCCGGTGCAGGCGGGCCTGATTTCAGAGCTGGCCTTTGAAGGCGAACCTGCGGTGTTGCATTCCCACTGCTTTGGCACGGCACCGCTCCAGGTTGAATGGTCCAGGTCGGGCAGGCTCATTCGTGGAGCCACGGGCCTGAGCTATTCGCCGTCGGCCCGGATGAGCTCGGTGGTGATGGGCAGGTATTCTTATCAGGCGTCGAACAGTCTTTCCTCAGGCCCCTTCAGTTCCACGACGGGCTGGCTGGGCATGATGAAGAGGTCGGCGTCGACAGCTTCGGTTGTGTCTGGAAAAACGATCTCCCTGAGCTGCACGGCCTCCTGTCCGGCCGGGGCCGCACTGGCCTATGAATGGCGTTTCAACGGGGCCTCCATGAGCGGCCTATCTGGCGTGCAGGGGAGGGACGGACGAACTTTGAAAATCTCGCCTGTCTCGGCGGCTCATGCCGGTGTCTATGCCTGCCTGATCACAATGACGAGTCCGGAGGGGAGCGTCGTGCGCTCTCATGGGGACACCCGGCTGACGGTGTTTGAACTGCCATCTCTCACTCCGCAATCCCTCGTTCTGGCCCCGGTCCGGGTCGGACAGCGGGTGAGCGTCCCTCTTTCCGGATTGAAAAACCCGGATCGCTATTCGGCTTCCGGGCTGCCGCCCGGGCTGGTTTTAAACAAGACCACAGGCATCATCACCGGCAGGCCTCTGGCGGCTCGCATCGACAAAGGGGCCAACTTACCCTACAAGGTGCGTTTGACTGCGGCCAATGCGGCGGGCAGCACGGTCCACGTGGTCGACTGGCTGGTGCTGCCCTTCTTTGAAAGTGTTGTCGGCCAGTGTTATGGACTGGTGGCGCGTGATCCTGCCATCAACGGCCTGGCCGGACTGGCCTGGGGGCTCGGTGGCAGGCTGGAAATCGTCTTGACGAAGTCTGGAGCGAGCAGCGGTTTTTTGACGCTGGGACCGGAACGCCATGCCTTGAAGGGCGACTGGATCCTGGCATCCGTCCACGCAGCGCCTCGCTGTGTCTATGTGATTAAGCGCAAAGCCCCCCTGGCCCCGCTGTCGCTGCAGCTGGTCATGGATCCAGCAAGCGGTGAATTGCAGAATGATTCTGAGGAGCCCGTTTCCGTTTTGATGACCGCACGGTTTATGAGGCCGGAAGCATCCAGAGCTGGGGCTTACAATGCCGTTTTCGAGCGTGCCACCATCGAGGCGAAGGATGCTCCGTCAGGCAACGGCATCGTCTCGCTAAACCTGAACGCCACCGGATTGGTGAAATGGACGGGCAGGCTTGCCGAGGGAACATCCTTCACAGCTTCCTCGGGCAGGGCGGAGGCAGGGCACGTGCCGGTGCATCTGCTGCTGCATGGAGGCAGGGGAAGCCTGCAGGGATGGGTGAGGCTGGATGCAGCCTCGGAGCTTTCCGGCAACTTGGACTGGGCCAAGGCTGCCGATCCGAAAAGTCCAAGCTATCCGGCTGGTTTCGAGCTTCATACCTTGTATCTCAACGGCGGCCGCTACAAGAGGCCTGTTTCAGGAAACCTCATGGGTTATGCCGTGGGTGAGCTGAACAGTCTCTTGACCCTGACAGGGGAGAGCCTTGGCGCCGCCATCAGCCAGCCGGTGACGCTGACAGAATCGCAGGGGATGCGAGTGCCCGGCAATCCCGATGGCCTGAAGCTCACGCTGCAACCCGGCACCGGCTGGTTCAGCGGCAGCTTCAATCCGGCGACCGAGCCTCAGCGCGGAGGAATCATCCAGGGAATCCTGCTTCCAGGCGCAGGAACGGGACATGGCTTTTTTCTACAGCCCGGAAAGGTGGAGCCGTCGAGGGTGTCTGGCGTGCTGAGACTGGGGCCGAACTGAAATTCAGGCCTCAGGCACTTCGCTCTTGAACAAGTGTTCATGTGAACTTACTATTCGTTAGTTCATATGAACAAAAAAGCACGCCTTCAGAACACCCTTTCGTGGAAACTTCGGAACATCATCAGCCTCCAGCCGGGTGAGGTGAATCGCCGGGACTTGTCCAACTGCCGCCATAGCGAGGTGCAGCTTGAGCTTGATCTGCCGCCCCGGAATGGAATCCTTTCGGGCCCGGGGCATTCCAGATGATCTGCGGCCTTGTAGCGGCAGCCACGAAATCTCCGGAACTGCGGCTTTTTGGATGGACAAAGTAAAGCGCAATGGCTTTCCTAGCCCCTTTACCCCCAACCAGCCCCCCCCGAGTTATGTCATTATTCAAGGTTAGGCGGCAAGCCGTGATCATTAGAAGCCTGTTTCTGGCTGTCTCCGCCATGATGGCGGCGGCGGCCTTCGGGCAGTATGGCGCGTCTCCATCGCAGACCGGCGTCTTTTTTGACGACTTCCGTTCGCGCCAGATGCGCAATCTTCGTTCGGCGGGCACCCGGGACTCCGAGGTGGTCTATGACTATGACAGCGGGGTTTATCGTGACAGCCAGGGGGATGTCATGGGAACCCGGACGCCCGACCTGCAGGCGGCCCGCGAGGTGAGCCGTCCTTCGATCCGCAGCGGCAGCGTGGCCTTTGCCGCCCGAAGTGTCGGTGACTACACCAACTATGCCGGCCAGTACACCTCCCCGACCGGCTTCTTCGCCCCGACCTACACCTCGGACCCCTTCCTGAGCGGGCGGCGCAACCTGAAGCTCGGCCCGTTGAACCTGGGCTTTGGCTTTTTCCAGGGGTTTGAATACAACGACAACGTCACGCGGTCCGGCACCGATCCCGTGTCCGACGTGATCAGCACGTCGATGATCAGCATTGATGCAAACTATCAGTTCACCCAGAACAACCGCCTCTCTTTGAGCACCGCGATCGGCGTCGACCGCTACATCGAAAACCCGGACCTCGCGCCCTATGGCAACGGCGGCTTTGTCCTGAACGTCCTGCCGGGAAGCACGCTTGCCTTCGACGTCAAGGCGGGCCCTGTTTATTTCACCCTGTACAACCGGTTTGCGGTGCGTCCCGCCAGCCGCAACGATTTCACGGCCGCACGCAACCAGTACTTTGGCGTGTTTCAGAATGACTCCGGCCTTGCCGCCAACTGGCGTGTCAACAGCGACTGGTCCCTGGCCCTGAACTACATGCATTCCTACTCCGACGCACTTTCCCAGACCAGCGGGGGGAGCAGCGCCAACAACTCCAGTTTCAACTACGACGAGTTCAGCCGCATTTCCGACTCCATTCATGGCTCGCTCACCTACAGCCCGACCGGAACCTGGGTGGCGGGGCTTGAAGGCGGGGTCACCAGTGTTGAATATGTCAGTGAGTTCAACGCGGACGGCATCCTGAACAACATCGGTCCCTTTGTCGTCCTTCCGGTTGGCAAGACGACCTACCTGCGTTTCGCCACAGGCGTCCAGGTCTTTGACTTCGATTCGCTCCCCCCCCAGGTCATCTACGGCGCGCCAACGGGATCGCCGACCCCCAGCGAGCTGGCCCTGAACAGCGGCGATCAGAGCGATCTGAACGAGGTTTATTATTCTCTGACCCTGACCAACCGGTTGAATTCAAGGGTGACACAGTCGCTGTCGATGGGGCATGAATCCGCCTTGAACCTGACTTCCAACTTTGTGACGGCGGATTATGTGAACTATGGCATCGCCTTCGTTGGCTGGAAGGGCAGCCGGATCAGCCTGAGCACCTACTATGAGAAGGCCACGGCCTCCGGGGGCGCCTTCGCCCAGGACTTCGACCAGTATGGTGGTGACATCTACATCTCCCATCGTCTGACCTCGACGCTTCAGCTCGGGGCCGGCTATCACTACGGTTTCACCTCCCCGTCGACACAGCCCCAGACGAATCGCACATTCGTCACCAACGAGGACTTTGCGCAGCACGCCTTCAACCTTGACTTTGCCTACCTGCTTTCGAGGAAGGCCACGCTGACCTTCGGGTATCGTTACTTCACGACCGATGTGAAGGGCGACGGCAACCTCAGCTTTGATCAGAACCGTCTGGTCATGGGCTTCAATTACAACTTCTGACCATGCGCCTCCCCATCACGTATCTTCTTGGACTGCTTCTGCTGACGATGTCCCGGGCCTCTGCCCAGGATCCTGGCGTGCGAGAATACGCGGAGCGCAGCTCACAGCCGCAGGCCCAGGCGGCATCCTCCTCGGGGCAGGTGCAGAAATCCGCCGCCGTCCTCAATTCCATGGAAGTGCTGGATGACACCCAGCCCATTGAGCCCGGGGATGTCATCTCGCTGCGCATCGTCGAGGACAGGAAGGAGCCCCTGCAGCTTCGTGTTGGTGCCACCGGTGAGGTGAACGCCCCGCACATCGGTCTGGTGAAGGCGGCTGGCCGCACCTGCAGGCAGCTTGCGTCCGAGGTGAAGAGGCGCCTGGAGCTCAACTACTACAACGTGGCGACGGTCATCGTGGCCATCGACCTGAAGCGTCAGGACGACCCCAATTCCAGGCTTCGCATCGGCGGCTATGACATCGACTTTTTCACCGTTTACGGCCAGGTCATCCGCCAGGGCAAGTATGAGCTGCCCATCGATGAGGACATCACCATCAGCCAGGCCATCCTGAGGGCGGGTGGATTCGCCCAGTTCGCGAACCCGACCAGGGTCAAGCTCGTTCGCAAGACACCCCAGGGCAACAAGACCGTGATCGTGGACCTCGATCAGATCATGCGGAGGGGCAACCTGGAGTATGACATCTACATCCGTAACAATGACGTCATCATCGTGGACGAGAAGAAGGTGAACTTTTAGCCGCCGGGGGTTCGGGGGGCGGCCGCCTGCAAATTGTCGTGCAGAGCCGCCCGCCATGAGGCATAATCCATCCTCCCGGCCCAGGCCTCCCGTTGCCGGCCTTCCGTCCGCAACATTCTTTTAGTCATGGAAAACACCCTGCTTCTTCCGCCTTCTCAGGCGGGCCAGTCCTCGTCCCTGTCCCGCATTCACGAGACTTCGGCCAAGTTCCAGCGCTACAAGATCCTGCTGCACCGCCGCTGGTGGTTTCTGGTGGTGACGGCGCTGCTTGGCGTGGCCATCGGCGCCATCAGCCACTTTAGAAAGCCGATCACCTTCAAGAGCTACGCCAAGCTGGTTGCCGGCGGGCGTGTCGTTGCGAACGAGGGCGGTGTTGGCTGGCAGGAGTCGCTGACCGACTTCTATGGCACGATCATCGAGACGCTGGAGAGCGCGGACATGAAGCGGCGCTCCATGCAGCGGATGCACGTGCTTCATCCTGACCTCAAGGACAGCAACATCGAGATCAAGGTCGCGCAGACCAAGGGCTCGGCCATCTTCAACATCTTTGCCACAGGGTCGGACCCCAAGTATGTGAAGAGCTTCCTGGACGCCCTGCTGGACGAGTTCATCAACGCCCGCCAGCAGATGCGTGAGCAGGGGCTCGAGCGGGCCCTCAACACCTTCACGGAGACGGTGGTGAAAAAGGGCAAGGAACTGCAGGAGCGCACGGAGAAGCTGGAGTCCTTCCGCAAGGCCAATGACATCGTGGTGCTGACGGACGGACGCAACGAGGCGGCCGCCTTCCTACTGAACCTGAAGGCTCGCCGAGAGATTCTTGCCGGCCAGCTGAAGGACATCCAGATCGCGCTTGAGGACGTGGATGCCGCCATGCTTGACCGTGAGCGTGGAGTCGTTCCTGCAGCGGGGGCCGCTCCTGCGGGTGCGGCCGTGAAAACCCCGGCTGAAGGAAGCTCCGCTTCAAGCCTTCCGTCCCCGACCGTGGACAGCGCCACGGCCGCCAGCCTGGGCCTGACGACTGCGGAGCGTGACTATCTGGAGACCAAGAAGGACATTCTGCGGGTTCAGAACGAGCGCACCAAGATGCTGCGCAACTTCAAGCCGGGCCATCCCGAGATCGTGGAGCTGGATGAACGCATCGAGTCGGGCAAGCTGCTGCTGAGCAACTTCGCCGACGAGATCGTCAAGGAGATGCGCAGCCGGGAGGCCACGCTTCAACGATTGCTCAAGGCGCTCGACTTCCAGATTGAGGAAAAGCAGAAGGCCGCCCTGGAGCTGGGTGCCAAGCTGGCCGAGCACGAGCGCCTGGAGGAGGACTTCAAGGCCGCCAAGAAGGCCCATGAGGAAATGTATGACCGCATCCTCAAGTTCACCGACCTGCAGAACGTCCAGACGGACTATGTGGCCATCCAGGAGCGCGCCTGCGCCGCCTTCAAGGATGACCAGGACTGGGTCAAGCCCATCATCGTCGGCTTTTTCGCCGGCCTGTTCTTCGGCTGCCTTGTTCTGGTGCTGTTCGACCGGCTGGATGACCGCATGAACTCCTACAGCGAGTTCCAGGGGCTCTTCCCGAACGAGGCTGTGCTGGGACAGATTCCAGAGCAGCGGCAGCGCGGCGATGTCGCGCTTCTTCAGCCCAATGACGAGCGGCATCTTTATGTGGAGGCCTTTCGCAACGTGCGCTCCTCCATCCTGTTCAAGAACTGGCAGGGCAAGATTCCCAAGACCATCCTGGTCACCAGCGCCGTGCCCAACGAAGGCAAGACGACGGTCACCTCCAACCTGGCCATCACCATGGCGCTTGCCGGCTCACGCGTGCTTCTGGCCGACTGCGACCTGCGTCGCGGCGGAGTGAGCGAGCTCTTCAAGCTGCCCGGCTCACCCGGCCTCAGCGAGGCGCTGCGCGGCAGGCTGGACTGGCGTGATGCGGTGCAGAAGACCGGCTTCCCCGGACTGGACCTGCTGGCCCGGGGCGAGGCCTTTGACCAGACCTCCGAGGTGCTGCTTTCCAAGAAGGCCGAGGAGATGCTGCGCGAAATGTCCGACGCCTACGACTACGTCATCTTCGACAGCGCCCCGGTGCTCGTCGCCGACGACACCGGCAGCTTCGCCCCCAAGCTGGACACCGTCCTGTTTGTGGTCCGCCTGTCCTCCACCATGGCCCGTCTGTCCGGCAAGGCCCTCGACCTGTTGTATGACCGCCAGGTGAACGTGGGCGGCGTCATCCTGAACCGTTCCAGCACGAACCTGAAGGAGTACACCTACTACAACTACGCCAGCTACTACTACACCAAGCCGCCGAAGAAGGGTGCGGAGGCGCCCGCCGCCCCCGTCGCGCCGCAGGCCTGAAGCCGCGCGCCCCGCCATCCAACCTAACCTTTTGTTTGTCGTCGGCTTATGACCAAGCTCGCCCCCTCGTGCCTTCTCCTGCTGTCCCTGGCTTCAGCCCTTGCCGAGCCCGACAAGGTCCGCCTGTGGCCCCAGGGGGCTCCAGGAGCCAGGGGGGATTCGGACAAGGATCAGCCGTACCTGCTGGTCTGGCCGGCGCCGAGGGAAAAAGCCAACGGTGCGGCGTTTGTGGTCTGCCCCGGCGGTGGATATGGCGGCCTGGCCGCCGATCATGAGGGGACGCAGGTGGCCCGATGGCTGAACGGAAGGGGCGTGACCGCCTTTGTACTGCACTATCGCCTCGGCACCAGCGGTTATCATTTTCCCATCCAGTTGATGGATGTGCAGCGTGCCATCCGGCATGTCCGTGCCGGTGCAAAACAGTATGCGATTGATCCGGGCCGCATCGGCATCATGGGCTTTTCCGCAGGCGGGCACCTCACCTCCATGGCGGCGACGATGTTTGACGAGAAGCCTGAGGGCATGACCCAGGATGCGGTGGACCAGGTGAGCGCCAGGCCTGACGTCGCCGCCCCGACTTATCCTGTGATCTCGATGATCGAAGGCTTTGGGCACAAGGGCTCGCGCAAGAACCTGCTGGGGCCGGCGGACTCGGACGAACTTGCCGGGCACGTCAGCACGGAGCTGCGGGTGACGGAGAAGACACCTCCCGTTTTCATCTTTCACACCGATGAAGACACGGTGGTGCCGGCGGAAAACCCGGTCGCATTTTACCTGGCCTGCAGGAAGCATGGCGTGCCTGCCGAGATGCACATCTACCGCCCCGGCCCCCATGGCGTCGGGCTTTTTCTGGGGGACCCGGTGCTTGGAACCTGGAGCCGCCATCTGGACGACTGGCTGCGCAACCAGGGATTCTACAAGCCTGTGAGGCGCACGGCCGTCAGCGGACGCCTCAGCGTCAACGGCACGCCGGTCAGCTGGGGCGGCGTCATCTTCACGCCGGAGGATCCGGCGGCACCGGTCGCCTGCGCCCGTGTCATGCATGGAAACTTCAAGCTGGACGAGAAGAACGGGCCGGTGCTCGGCCGGGTGAAGCTGACGGTGAGCTACAGCGCGGCCGACGTGCCAGGTCTGGAGACGGCGGACGGCACGGTCACCGCGCAGGAGCAGAAGCCCGGGGCGGGGGAGTGGAGCATCGAGATCAAGCCGGGTGAGGACAAGCTGAACCTTGAGGTGAGCCGCTGAGCCGTGCGGATGAAAATCCATGGAGGAGGCTGAAAGCAACAGGCGGAGGACATGCGTTGTCTCCAGACTCATGCGTCTGCAGCTTTTCATCCTGCTTTTCCTTCTTGCCTGCGGCCAGGCCGCCGAGCCCCTTGTAATCCGCCTCTGGCCGGAAGGAGCCCCTGGCAGAATGCTGCCGCATTCCAAGGCCACGGAGGACTTCATCCGCACCAAGGCCGGCAAAAGCACCGTGACTGACATCCACGAGCCGAGCATCACGGTGTACCGGCCGGACAAGCCGAACGGCACCAGCGTTGTCGTGGCGCCTGGCGGCGGTTATGTGTTCCTCTCCGCCATTCACGAAGGCAGCCAGGTCTGTGAATGGCTTCAGGGGCTGGGCGTGACCGGTGTCCTGCTCAAGTATCGCACTCCGACCCGGGATGAAGCGGCGCCTCACGAGAAGCCCGCCGCCGACGCGGCCCGCGCCATCGAGCTCGTTCGTCAGCATTCAAAAGACTGGGGGCTGGACCCCAAACGCGTGGGCCTGCTTGGCTTCAGCGCGGGAGGCAACCTGCTGGCGCACCTGGCCTGCGACCGTCCGGCGGCTCAGGCTCTGCCAGATTTCGGCGTCATGATCTACGGTGGCGGATTTCTGGATCAGGCCGATCCCACGAAGTTCAGGCAGGGCTTCAGCGTGCCGGCGGACGCACCGCCGATGTTCCTGGCCTGCGCCCACGATGACGGCCAGAATCCTGCGGCCGCGGCAAGGCTTTATCTGGAATACAAGAAGCACAACCTTCCCGCCGAGCTGCATCTTTTCACCCAGGGCGGGCATGGATTTGGCATGAGGAGCAACAAGCAGCCCATCAATGCCTGGCCGCAGCGTTGCGCAGAATGGATGAGCGTGATGGGTTGGATGCCAAAGGCTGAGTGATCGGTTGCGCATGAGGCGTTTGGGTCTTTCCATGCGTCTTCATCCAGCCTTCCTCGCCGCCTCCATCCTCTGCCTCAGCCTCCTGCGGGCCGCCGACGACTATCAGCCGGGACCGGACTCCAAACAGCAGCCAGGCGTGCCCAAGGGCGAGGTTTTGAAGTTTGAGTTCTCGAAGAGCCGCATCTTTCCCGGCACGGTTCGCGACGTCTGGGTCTATGTGCCGGCCCAGTATCAGCCGGACAAGCCGGCCTGCGTGCACATCAACCAGGACGGTATTCAATGGCAGGCTCCGGTGGTCTTTGACAACCTGATTGCGAAGAAGGAGATGCCGGTGACGATCGGGGTCTTCGTGATGCATGGTCGCGTGCCCGCCATCGATGGAGCCAAGGCGCTCGACCGCTACAACCGAAGCGTTGAGTATGACGGTCTGGGCGACGCCTATGCGCGGTTCCTGATCGAGGAGCTGCTGCCCGAGGTGGAGACGATGAAGACGGCTGACGGGCGCGCCATCCGGCTGTCCAAAAGCGGCAACGACCGCTGCATCGCCGGCAGCAGCAGCGGAGCCATCTGCGCCTTCACCGCCGCCTGGGAGAGGCCGGAGGAGTTCAGCCGGGTGTTCAGCAGCATCGGCACCTTTGTGGATCAGCGCGGCGGCAATGACTACCCGGTGATGATCCGCAAGCATGAACCGAGGGCGCTGCGGGTGTTTCTTCAGGACGGCAGCAACGATGCCAACGGCACGGGAGGAAACTGGTTCCTCGCCAATCAGGAGATGCTCTCGGCCTTTGAGTTTGCCGGCTATGAGGTGAATCACGTCTGGGGCGACGGCGGGCACAACGGCAGGCATGCCACCGCGATTCTTCCTGACGCGCTGCGCTGGCTCTGGAAGGACTGGCCGAAGCCGGTGACGCGCGGTGCGGGTTCCAAGGCGCCTGTCATGGAGGTGCTGGGCGTCGGGTCCGAATGGCAGCTTGTCAGCGAAGGACACGGCTTCACCGAGGGGCCGGCGGTGAACTCCAAGGGCGAGGTGTTCTTCACTGACATTCCGAACAGCCGCATTCACAAGATCGGTTTGGATGGCAAGGTGACCGTTTTTGCGGAGGACACCGGCAGGGCCAACGGGCTGATGTTTGGTCCTGACGGCCGGCTTTATGCCTGTGCGAACGGCAGGAAGCAGGTGGTCGCCTATGATGAAGGCGGCAAGGCTTCCGTCATCGCCGAGGGGCTGGAGTCGAACGACCTTTGCGTCGCCAGCAACGGCAACATTTACGTGACCGACCCGCCGAACCGCCAGGTCTGGCTGATCACGCCGAAAGGGGAGAAGCGTGTGGTGGACACGAATGACAAAGGCGGGCTGGCCTTTCCGAACGGCGTGCGGCTGACGCCCGACCAGAGCCTGCTGCTGGTGGCGGACATGCGCGGCCGGTTTGTCTGGAGCTATCACATCCAGCCGGATGGCAGCCTTGTGGCGAAGCAGCCCTATCATCACCTGCGCCTTCCGGATGACAAAATGGAGAGCGGCGCGGACGGCATGACCCTCGACTCCAAGGGCCGGCTCTATGTCACCACGCATCTGGGCCTGCAGTTTTGTGACCAGGCCGGCCGTGTGAACGGCATCATCGCCAGCCCGCAGCGCAAGTGGCTGGCCAACGCCGTCTTTGGCGGCGCGGGTTTTGACGAGCTGTTTGTCTGCTGCTCGGACAAGGTTTTCAGGCGCCGCACGACGGTGCAGGGCGTGCGTTCCGCCGACGCCCCGGTCAAGCCTGAAAAGCCGCGCCTGTGAGACGAGGCGTGGCACGCCTGTTCAGCCCTGGGCGGCGCCGCCTTCGCCAAGCTGGCGCAGGTAATCAAAAGTGTAGAGGCCGGTGTTGTGGCCGTCGCTGAAGTCAAACTGGATGGCGTAGCCGCCGACCGGCCGCCAGCCGCGCACGAGGACGCCTGGGTAGCTCTTCTGGTCCGTGCCGCCGATGCGGCGGCCGAGAAGGTCTCGCTCGCCGGTGTTCTCGGCGCTGGGCGAGGCGGCGCGCAGGGTCTCGCAGGTGAGGTACTGCTCATGGCCGTCCTTCCAGAGGATGGCGAGTTCTTGGCCGATGAGTTCGATGCGTTCAGGTGCGGTCATGGGAGTCGGGCTGCTTATTGCATCATGGCCTGCGGCGCGTCATCCTGAAAGACAAAGGCGCGTATTTCCGCGAAGCGCGCGCCTTTGAGCCCCGGGTCGGCGTCGAGGGTTTTTTCCGCCAGCTGTCGTGCCAGACGGACCAGGCGGGTGTCCGCCAGCAGCTCGGAGAATCGCAGGGGCGCCTGGCCGCTCTGGGCTTTGCCGAGGATGTCGCCGGGGCCGCGCCGCCGCAGGTCCTCCTCGCTGATGCGGAAGCCGTCGGTGGTCTCCTCCATGATGGCCAGGCGCTCCTTCGCCTCCTCGTCCTTGTCGGGGATGAAGAGGACGCAGCAGGAGGTGTGTTCACCGCGTCCGATCCTGCCCCTGAGCTGGTGGAGCTGGGCCAGGCCGTAGCGTTCGGCGTGATGGATGTACATGACGTTGGCGTTGGGTACGTCCACGCCGACCTCGATGACGGTGGTGCTGACCAGGGCGTCTGTCCTGCCGGCGCGGAAGTCACGCATGACGGCGTCCTTCTCCTCGGCGGAGAGCCTGCCGTGCAGGAGGCCTACCTGAAAGTGTGGCAGCCTTTTCGTCCACTCCTCGTGCCCCTTCTTCGCGGCGGTGACATCCAGCTTTTCGGACTCCTCAATCAAAGGGTAGACGAGATAGGCCTGACGTCCCTGCTCCAGCTGGCCGCGCAGGAATTCGGCCGCCTCGTCCATGCGCGAGGCCGGACGCACCTTGGTGGTGATCCTGCCGCGCTCCTTCGGGCGTTCGTCGAGCGTCGAGACGTCGAGGTCGCCGTAGAGCGTGAGGGTCAGGGTGCGAGGGATGGGGGTGGCGGTCATCACCAGGACGTCCGGCGTGTCACCCTTGCGGATGAGCCTGGCGCGCTGGGCCACGCCGAACTTGTGCTGCTCGTCGATCACCACAAGGCCGAGGTCGCGGACCAGGTTTTCGTCATGAAGCAGGGCGTGTGTGCCGATGACGACCTGGCTGCGTCCGGAGCTGCTTTTGGAAAAGAGCTCCACGCCCCCCTCCTCGGCGCGGCTGCCGGTGCGCAGGGCCACGTTGACGCCGAGGGGTTCGAGCCACTTGCGGGCGTTTTGAAAATGCTGCTCCGCCAGGATCTGGGTCGGGGCCATGAGGGCGGCCTGGCGTCCGCTTTCCACCGCGCCAAGCATGGCCGCGAAGGCCACGACGGTCTTGCCGCTTCCGACATCTCCGTGAAGCAGGCGGTTCATGGGGGCTGGGGAGGCCATGTCGCGCTGGATTTCCTGCAGCGAGCGCTTCTGCGCGCCGGTCATCTCGAAAGGCAGCGCCTTTTGAAAATCGCGCGCCAGCTCACCGGCTTTGTGGGAGTGGCCGCCCGCCTCCAGCACCGAGCGGCGCCGACGCACGACGCGGAGCTGATAGCCGTAAAACTCCTCCAGGGCGAGGTAGCGGCAAGCCTTTTCCAGGTCCTCCATCGTCGGCGCAAAGTGCACGGCCTTCAGGGCGCGGGCGCGGTTCCAGCCGGCGAACTCGCCCGCTGCGCTCGGCTTCGGCAGGAGGTCGCTGATGAAGTCATCCCCGAGGGAGCGGATCACATGCCAGGCGGCGGTGCGCAGCGCCTTCTGGGTCACACCGGAGCGCAGCCGGTAGACGGGGGTGATGCGGCCGGTGTGGAGGGTTTCACCCTCTTCTTCTTCGATGACCTCGAACTCCGGGTGGTCGATGGAGAGGCGGCCCTTCCATTCCTTGATGCGACCGTAAACGGCGAGGCGCTGGCCTTCGGCGATGACTCGGCTCATGAAGGGCATGTTCCACCAGCGCAGCGTCAGCACCTGGCCCATGGCGGAGCCGCCGACGGGCTCCACCTGCGCCTCAAACATGCCGGCGCCTCGGTGTTTGCCGAAGAATTTGTTGCCGGTTTTGGTGACGGTCACCTGGTGGCAGGCGGGCTGGGCCGAGGGCTGGAAGACCGGGGCCGCGGCCCGCGTGCGGTCCTCATGGCGGAAGGGGATCCACAGAAGCACATCCTGGATCGTGCAGACCCCTTCACGGGCCAGTGCGGACGCCGTCCTCGCCGGCAGTCCGGGGACGTCGGCAAGCGGGGTGGAGAGGGGCGTGGCCATGCGGTCAGGAAGAGGGGTGACCATCCTTGCAGCATCACCGGCGCTGTCCAAATCAAACCGCAATCTTCACTTTTCATCCCTGGGATTGCCCCCATAATCGCCCCCCCTCCTTTCACCCCCATGGAACGCCGCTCCAAAACAACCGCCTGGACCATCGAAGACAGCGCCGACCTATACGGCATCCGCGAGTGGGGGCACACCTACTTTGACATCTCCGCGAGGGGGGAGGTCGTGGTCAACTTGAAGGACGGCAAGAAGACCAAGCCGGTGTCCCTGCCGCAGATCGTCAAGGGTTTGCGCGACCGCGGCACGCAGCTGCCGCTGCTGATCCGATTTGGCGACCTGCTGCGCTGGCGCATCGACGAGCTCAACGAAGGCTTTCAGAACGCGATCCGTGAGGGCAAGTACCAGGGTGTTTACCGCGGCGTCTATCCGATCAAGGTGAATCAGCAGCAGGAGGTGATCGAGGAGATCACGCGCTACGGCCGCAAGTATCACTACGGGCTTGAGGCGGGCAGCAAGCCGGAGCTGATCGCGGCGCTGGCCTACATGCATGACCCCGAGGCCTACATTGTCTGCAACGGCTACAAGGACGAGGAGTTCATCGATCTGGCGCTCAACGCTCAGAAGATGGGCATCCAGGTCATCCTGGTGCTGGAGATGCCCAGCGAGCTGGAGCTCATTCTCGAGCGGTCGAAGAAGATGGGCGTGCGGCCCACCCTCGGTGTTCGTTTCCGCCTGAGTGCGGAAAGCGCCGGCCACTGGAGCGGCTCGGGCGGTGACGCCAGCGTCTTCGGCCTGAACATCTCCCAGCTCATGCGCGTGGTCGATCATCTGCGCGACCAGGGCATGCTCGACTGCCTGCGGATGCTGCATTATCACCAGGGCAGCCAGATCCCGAACATCCGTGCCATCCGCCAGGCGGTGACCGAGGCGGCGCGCGTCTACTGCGGCCTGGTTCAGGAGGGCGCACGCATGGGCATCCTTGACCTCGGAGGCGGCCTGGCCATCAGCTACGACGGATTCAAGGGCGCCACCTCCGCCTCCAGCAACTATGGCACGAAGGAATACTGCGCCGACGTCATCGAGGCGATCAGCGAGGTGACGGCGGAGGCGGGCGTTCCGCACCCGGACATCATCACGGAGTCCGGCCGCGCCGTGGTGGCCTATTACAGCGTGCTCGTCATCAACATCCTGGACGTGAACCGTTTCGAGCCCGCCCGGGGCAAGATCGAGCTGGAGAAGGATGCACCGCCGCTGGTGCGCAACCTGGCGGAGCTTCTGGAGGAGCGCAGCAAGGCTGACAAGCTTTCCCGCGAGCGTGTCCAGGAGATCTACAACGACGCCGTCTACTACCGCGACAAGCTGCGCAGCGAGTTCAACTACGGCAAGGTTTCCCTCCGCGACCGGTCCCAGGGCGAGGAGATGTACTGGGACATCATGAACTGGCTCTCCACCAAGCTGGACTCCGTCGGTCACGATGGCTCCCAGATGGAGCGCCTGTCCGCCGTGCTCACGGACTACTACTACGGCAACTTCTCCGTTTTCCAGAGCCTGCCTGACCTCTGGGCCATCGACCAGATCTTTCCGGTCATGCCCATCCACCGTCTCAAGGAGAAGCCCACCCGCAATGCGGTGCTTTCGGACATCACCTGCGACAGCGACGGCAAGATCGCCCGCTTTGCCCATAGCAACGAAATCTGCGACTCCCTGCCGCTGCACGATCCTGAAATCGGCGCGGGGTCGGAGGACTACATGCTCGGCATCTTCCTCGTCGGCGCCTATCAGGAGACCCTGGGGGACCTGCACAACCTCCTGGGGGACACAAATGTGGTGTCGGTTTCGATTGAGAACGGCAAGCTCAAGTACCGCCGTGAGCAGGAGGGCGACAGCGTCGCCGAGGTGCTCAGCTACTGCGAGTACAACCCCAAGGAGCTGGCGGACCGCTTCCGCGCCCTGGCGGAGAGCGCCGTGGTCTCCAAGCGCATCACCCCTTCGGAGCGCAAGGAGATCATGGGCGCCTTTGAGGCCGGCCTCCGTGGTTATACTTATTTCGAGACCTGACCGGCGGGGGACGGGAGGAAATTCCGACCCTGTTTTTCCAAAGTTTGCTGTTGTCGAAAAGTGGGGGGGCTGATAAAAACGCGACCCTTTTCTGTGATTTTTTTGTCCCCCCGAATCACCTTCCTGCTTTTTCTGTGCCTGGGCGGCCTTTTCGCCTCGGCTCAGGACGCCTTCCTGCCTTTGCCGCAGGCCGGGCCGGAAATGATGGTGGTGCCGGAGACGGAAAGCCGCTTTTTGAAACCGACCAAGTCGATCAAGCCGCCAACGACGACCGCTGCAACGGCAGGTCAGTCAGCTCCTCAGGTGACGGCTCCGATCGTCGCCCGCCTGCGTCGGCTCATTCTCATGCCCGCCGGGCTTCCGCCGGAGGCCCTGCGTGAGCAGATCGCCGTCAGCGGCCAGGGCAGGCAGCCGGTCACGGTGGTCGGCATGCAGGCGCCGGCGCCGGTCCTGACCCGGCTGGCGGACCTGTTTGGCAGCAAGGTCAATGAGGAGACGGAGAGGAAGGTCATTGACGCCGTGCGCCTCGGCATGAGCGCCGGCAGCCCCGGCACCGCTCCCCGACGGGTGGAAGTGGTCGGCTGGTCGCCAGTGGAAGGCGTGATGGCCGTGGCGGTCTATCCGGAAAGCTGAACGGCGGCATGCAGGGCTTGAGCATTCATTTGGCTGATAATTGCTCCCATGGTTTCGGTGACAGGATTGACATGATTCTCAGGATAAACAGGATTTTTCAGGCCTGTTCATCCTGCCCATCTTGTAATCCTGTCGGAAAATGCCCCTTTCTCACTCGGATGAGTAAGCACTGAACGGGATGCCTGTGCCGGGAATCGGCTGAAAGCCTGGATGACGCCCGGCGTTAAACGGTTCCGTTTCTCCGCCGATCATGAACCGTATAACTCCGCTCCTCGCCTCTGCGCTCCTCTGCTCATCCCTCATCGCTGATGAGGCGGAGAACATCCTGTCCCGTTCGGGGGTCAAGGGAGGCATTGTCGTGCATGTCGGCTGCGGCGACGGCACGGTCACCCGGAAGCTGAGGGCGAACGATTCCTTCCAGGTGCAGGGCCTGACCCGGGATGCGGAAAAAGTGCCGGCCATCCGGGAGGAGATCTACAAGTCGGGCGCCTACGGCCCCGTGGCGGTGGAGACCTGGGACGGCCGTCATCTGCCCTACATTGAAAACTATGTGAACCTGCTCGTGGTGGAGGACGCGGCATCGGTGTCCCGCGCGGAGATTGACCGTGTGCTGACACCCCTCGGCGTGGCCATGGTCCGCAAGGACGGCGGATGGGAGAAGATCGTCAAACCCTGGCCCGAGAAGATGGACGAGTGGACCCACTACGCCTATGACTCGAAGGGCAACCCGACCTCGAAAGACTATCTGGTCGGGCCTCCGACACGCATGCAGTGGGTGGGCAACCCGCGCTGGAGCCGGCATCACGACCGCATGTCATCCGTGAGCGCGAAGGTCAGCAGCGGCGGCCGCATTTTCTACATCATCGACAAGGGCAGCCGCATCACGATCCTGACGCCGCCGAAGTGGACGCTGGTGGCGCGCGACGCCTTCAACGGCACCGTTTTGTGGGAGAAGCCGATTGAGAAATGGAGCACGCATCTCTGGCCGTTGAAGTCAGGCCCCACGCAGCTCACCCGCCGGCTCGTCAGCATCGGTGACAAGGTTTATGTCACGCTGGGCATCTCCGCGCCCGTGGTGTGCCTGGACGGCGCGACCGGCAAGGTCGTTCGCGAGTATCCTCAGACCGCCGGCGCCGAGGAGATCCTGTACCGGAACGGCATGCTCTACGCCCTGGTCAACAAGGAGGCCTGGCGGCTGAACGAGGAGTTTGCCGTCAAGGCGCAGAGCGACCAGAAGCGTGTCGAGACCGAGTTCAACTGGGACGGCAGGCCGAAGCGCCTGGTGGCCCTCGAGGCGGAGAGCGGCCGAACCCTCTGGGAGCAGGAGGACCGCATCGCGCCGATCACCCTGGCCATCGATGACAAGCGCATCGTCTATTACAACGGCGACGGACTGGCCGCGCGTGACGTGAAGACGGGCGCGGTGAAGTTCACCACGGACCCCACGAAGCGTCGCGAGCTTTACGAGTTCAACTTCGCCCCGCGCGTGCTGCTGCACGGTGATGTCATCATCTATGCCGGAGGCAACGGCGAGATGAAGGGCATGAACGCGGACACAGGCAAGGATCTGTGGACCGCCCCTCATGAGAAGAGCGGCTATCGCAGCCTGGAGGATGTGGTCGTGGCCCAGGGGTTGGTCTGGAACTCGGGCAACCTCCAGGGCAATCAAAGCGGGGAGTACCGCGGCTTTGACCCGCTCACCGGAGAGAAGAAGAAGAGCTTCTTTCCCGACGTCCCTGAAGGCACCTACTGGTTCCATCACCGCTGCTACATGGGCAAGGCGACCGAGAAGTTCCTCATCCCCAGCCGCACGGGCATCGAGTATGTGGACATGGAGAAGCAGCACTGGGACCTGAACCACTGGGTGCGCGGCGCCTGCCTTTACGGCGTGATGCCCTGCAACGGGCTCACCTATGCCGGTCCGCACAACTGCGCCTGCTACCCCGAGGCGAAGCTGGACGGCATGAGCGTCATGGCCAGCACGCCCGTCCATCCGCTGCCGCCGCAGACGCCGGACGCCGAACGCCTGATCAAAGGTCCGGCCTATGCGGACGTGATCGAGGAAACAGAGGCGGCAGCCGGAGACTGGCCCACCTACCGCGCCGACAACGCGCGCAGCGGTGCGGCGAAGAGTGACCTGAAAACGGACCTGGGCATGGCCTGGGAGGTGAAGCTGACCCCGCCGCTCTCCACCACGACCACCGCCGCCGGGCTGACCTTCGTGAGCGAGGTGGACCGGCACACCCTGCATGCCTTTGACGCGGCCACGGGCCGGCCGGCCTGGCGCTTCATCGCGGGAGGCCGCATCGACTCGCCGCCGACCTACTGGAAAGGCCGCGTGTTTTTTGGCGGCAAAGATGGTTATGTTTACTGCCTGCGCGCCGCCGACGGCGCCCTGGTCTGGAAGTTCCAGGCGGCCCCCGGCCTGCTCCGTCATGGCGCCTGGGAGATGATGGAGAGCGTCTGGCCGGTGCATGGCAGCGTGCTGGTGGAGAAGGACCTGGTGAGCTGCGTGGCGGGCCGTTCCTGCTTCCTGGACGGAGGCCTGTGGTTCTACCGTCTCGACGCCCGCACGGGCGAGATGCGCGTCAAGGTCAACTACGACGACAAGGATCCTGAAACCGGCGGCGACCTCAATGACCGTCACAAGACCCTGCAGATGCCGGTGGCGCTCAATGACATCCTCAGCAGCGACGGCCGTTGGACCTACCTACGCACGCAGAAGATCGGCGACGACGGCAGCCGTGTTGAAATCGGTCCGGTGAGCGGCGACTTCGCCAAGCAGGGCGGCGCCCACAAGGGAGAGGGCCAGCACCTTTTCGCCCCGATGGGCTTCCTGGACGACTCGAACTTCCACCGCAGCTACTGGGTCTATGGCAAGAGCTTCGCCGGCGGTCACGCGGGCTACTATCAGGCCGGCAAATACGCCCCGGCCGGGCGCATCCTGGTGCATGACGACAAGAACGTGTACAGCTACGGTCGCGAGGCCCAGTATTACAAATGGACAACGACGATGGAGTACACCCTGTTCTCCACGCCGAAGGCTCCGCCCGGGGAGAGTTATTCGACCGAGGAGGCCACCACCCCGCGCCAGGGCAACAGCCTGACGCTGGGGCCCGACGGCCAGCCGCTCGCCGTGCAGCCGCCGAAGCTGGAAAACCCGAAGAAGGCGGCGAAGGCCGGGGCCAAGGGCAAGGGGGTGGCGAAAGGCAAGGGTAAGGGCAAGGCTGCTCCTGCTGCTCCGTCGAACGCGCCCATTCCTGGTTCCGTGCTGTTTCCCCCGAATGACGCCCTGGATCCCACGAACTCCGCGATCAGCGTCGAAGCCTGGGTGCTGCCTGACAAGCCCAACGGCACCGTGCTTCACCATGGCGGTCCGCTGCAGGGCCTTGCGCTCGACATCCGGGACAAGAAGCCGCAGTTCCATGTGCGCAGTGAGTCCAAGCTGTTCAGCATTGTCAGCGCCGAGCCGCTTCCTGAGGGCTGGCATCACCTCGTCGGCACCCTCGCCAGCGACGGCAGGATGTGCATCTACCTGGACGGCAGGCTGGTCGCCGAAGGGGCGGGAGCTGTCATCGCCGGGAAGCCCGCCAGGCCGATGTACCTGGGCAACGGGGAGGGGGCGCCCGAAGGCAGCGCCGGTGGATACAGCGGCCTGCTGGACCAGTTTGCCCTCTACCACAAGGCGCTCTCGCCGGCCGAGGTCCAGCAGCGCTTTGAGGCACCGGACATGAAGCCGGAGGACGCCATCGTGGTGTGCAACTTCGACAACGGTGACAGCCGTGATTCCGGGCCTAACGGCATCCATGGCATCGGCGCCGGTGTTGAAACCGGCAAGGGCAAGGTGGGCGGGGCCCTGTGGTTCAAGGGCGCCGGCGGCGGTGCGAACACGCCAGGCAGCTTTGTGAAGCACACCTGGGACCGGTTTGTGCCGATCGTCGCCCGCAGCATGGCCCTGGCTGGCAAGACGGTCCTGGTCAGCGGGCCTCCGGACACCATCGACGAGGAGTACGCCTTCGAACGCCTGGCGGCGAAGGATCCTGAAATCCTCAAGGAGCTTGAGGAGCAGAATGAGGCCCTGGAAGGCCGTCGTGGCGCGAGGATGTGGGCGGTGAACGTCGAGACCGGCGAGCAAAGCAACGGCATGGAGCTGACCAGCCCTCCCGTCTGGGACGGCATCACCGTCGCCCAGGGCCGTGTTTATGTCAGCACGGTGGACGGACGCCTGCAGTGCTTCGGGAAGTGAGGCGGGGAGGGTTTTGTGGGTTGGTTGATCCACCGCAAGGTCCGAAGGCAATGACCCATGCCCAGGTTCCAATGACCAGGGAAGGTTCCAAGACGCCAAGGTTCAGACCGGGCGGCAGGGCGCGTCAATGCAGTCATGAGCTTCAGCTCGTGACAGATTGGGAGGCCTTCGAGGATGGTTGGTATGAACGGGGAGTGTGACGGGCTGAAGCCCATCACTGCGTTGTTCACGCCAGACGGGCGTCGATGTCCTTCTCCAGCCAGGCCCACAGGCTGTCGAGGGAGGCGCGGACGCTGACCTTGGCGGTAGCGAGTTCCTCCCTGCTGAGCTTCTGGCCTGCGGCGGGCACCTGGCGGGCGAACATGTAATACTTGATCTTGGGCTCGGTGCCGGAGGGGCGGACGGCAAAGCTGCGGCCGTCGGCCAGGTCCACGAAGAGCATTTTCTCGGTGGCGATGGCCTCGCCCTCCTCGTCGAGGATGCCGGGCTTGCGGAAGTCACGCACCGCAGTGACGGCGCTGCCATCGACCTCGGTGGGCGGGCTGGCGCCGTAGCTGTCGGCCAGGCGGGCGATCTGTGCGGCACCGCTGGCGCCCTCAAACACCTTGCTCTGGTTCACTTCGAGGAAGTAGCCGACGTCACAATAGACCTCGTCGAGCAGGCCGGCGACGGTGAGGCCCTTGCTGGCGGCGTAGGCGGCGAGTTCGGCAAACATGACCACGGCGCCGTTGCCGTCCTTGTCGCGGCTGAAGTCGTCGCCCATGTAACCGTAGCTTTCCTCTCCACCAAAGACCAGGAACTTGCAGTGCTGGAGGCGTGCGGCGCGGGAGTCGGCGGCCGTGAGGTCGCGATACACGGCGCGGATGTCCTCGGGCAGGGCGGCTTCATACTTGGCGAGCTTGGCGCTGATCCACTTGAAGCCTGTGAGGGTGTTGATGCACTGCACGCCGAACTTCGCGGCGATGGTGTCCTGCATCGGGCTGGTGACAAAGGTCTTCAGGAAGACGGCGCGTCCCCTGTTCGAGTCGTTCAGGATGCCGAGGTCGAACATGGTTTTCAGGCGGTACCAGCCCATGAGGGAGCCGGTCTGGTTGCCGGTGAGCAGGACCATTTCTCCCTTTTCATTGCGGACGCCGACACCCATGCGGTCGCAGTCAGGGTCGGTGCCGATGATGATGTCGGCACCCTCCTTGTTGGCGAGGTCGACCGCCATCTTCAGGGCGGAGGCGTTTTCCGGGTTGGGTGACTTGACGGTGGGGAAGCGGCCGTCACGAACGTCCTGCTCGGGAACGGTGAGGAAGTTGAAGCCGAGCTTTTTGAGCAGCACGGGCACCAGTACGCCGCCTGTGCCATGCAGGGCGGTGTAAACGATCTTGAGCTTCTTGGCGGCCTCCTGCTTCAGCAGTTCGGGCTGGAGCATCATGGTTTCGACGCGTTCGAGGTACTGGGCGTCCATGTCTTCGCCGAGAAGGGTGATCCTGCCCTGCTGATCGGCCGGCAGCGGGGTGTAGGCCTCGTCCTTGATGGCGTTCACCTCCTTGATGATGCCGCTGGCGTGGGGTTCCACGATGCCGGCGCCGTCGTTAAAGTTCACCTTGTAGCCGTTGTCATGCGGCGGGTTGTGGCTGGCCGTCAGCATGACGCCGGCATCGGCGCGGAGCTGGCGCACGGCGAAGCTCATCTCCGGCGTGGCCCGGCAGCCGTCGAACAGGTAGACGTCCGCACCATTTTCGATGGCGATCTGGGCGCAGCGTTTGGCGAACTCGGGCGAGAACAGGCGGGTGTCGTGGCTGAAGACGATGGCTGGCCTTCCCTCCAGGCCGGCCTTGGCGCGCCAGGCCTTGCAGTAAGTCACCAGACCCCGGGTGGCCCGGCCGACGTTGTAATAATTCATGGCGTTTGTGCCGACGCAGGGATGGTCGGGCTGCAGGTCGGCGGGAGAGTTGCCGCGCTCGGCCTGGGTCACGATCTTGCCCAGGGTCCGGCCGCGGAGGCCGCCGGTGCCAAATTTCAGCGCCTGGTAGAAACGGTCGTTCAGCTCCTCCCAGGCTCCGGCTGCGGCGAGTTCTGCAATGCTGGCGCGATAGACCGGGTTGGTGCTGGCGGCGAGCAGGGCCTGGATGTTTTCCTGGCTGGATTTCAGAAGCTGACCGGCGTCAGTGGCGGATTGGAGAGTGGCTTCGAGTGACATGGCGGATATGGGGCAAGCTGGGCAGAGTTGCAAAAAGCGGGCCGAGAATAGCGGCTCACCGTCGCTTGGCAATCCTTGTGCTTGCGAGGTTTTGAAGGGGGGGCAGGCATGAGGAAAGCCTGGTTCTCAGGTCAGTGTGAAGAAGCCCGAGGATTGAAGCCTCCTGGTGAGCCCGATCCAACGCGTGGGACTTGATGATGAATCGAAAAAAGTAGGCGGGGGTCCAGGTTTCAAAAGGTTTTGCAGGCAGAAAGTTCTTCACAGTGATTTCATGAAGCCTCAATCCTCTTTGATGGGAAGTCTGGGGGATGAGGCGAACTTGCCCGGAAAGTTTGTGGAACCTGTTTGTTTTCGTTTAAATTGTTTAAAATCAATGACTTGAAACGGTTGTTGGACTGGTTGTAATCCAGCCGTTGGCGAGTCTTCTGGAAGGTGGGCTTCAGCACGTTTGTGACGTTTTTGTTGAGTTCCACGCTTTTTCTAAAGATGTTCCACGATAATCAGGAAGTGGGTCACGCGCTTCTGCGGCCCAGGCTTTGGGTTCGTGAGATGGAGCCTTTGAATAACTTGGCCAAGCTTGTGAACAACCTGTGAACAGATGCCAAAAACAGGGGTGAATCGGGAAGGTCCTTTGCTTAATTTGTTTTCAGCAATCAAATGCCTTGTCCAAACTCGCCATCGGGTTGCCTTTCAAGACGGAGATTGATCTGCCATGGCCGAAGCTGACCGAACCACCGCCTTTCTGGAGCTGCTCACGACGCATGAGCGGGCGCTGTCGATTTATGTCCATAGCCTGGTGCCCCGGGATTCGGCGGCGGAGGACATTCTGCAGCAGACCAAGATGCTGCTTTGGAAGCATTTTGATGATTTCCAGATTGGCACCAACTTTCTGGCGTGGGCGAGAAAGACGGCCTTTCACCAGATTCTGACCCATCGACGGCAGAAGAAGCGTGAACACCTGCCCTTGGACGAGGTGGCGCTGGAGGCTCTGGGAATGGCGGTCACTCAGCTGGCGGGAGATGTTTCTTTGCGTCAGGAGGCACTCAGGGCCTGTCTGGCGCGCCTTCCGAAGGAGCATCGGCAGCTGGTGCAGATGCGTTATTATGAGGACCTGGAGATCGAGCAGGTGGCCGGCAAACTGCGCCGCACGGCGGGTGCAGTGTATCGGGCCCTGAGCCGTGTGCGGTTGAGCCTGATGGAATGCGTGGAGCGTCAGGTCGCCCGGGAAGCCTAACCCTGATTTAAACAACAAAGCGATGACACCTGCCGAACAATGGAAGCTGCTGGAACTTTGGGAACGTGCGCGTTCCGGAGCCCTCAGCGAAGCGGAGGCCGCCCGGCTGAACGGGCTGATCCTGGAAGGTGGAGAAGCCAGGGAGGTTCTGGCCAGGGCCGCCCTGCTGGATGCTGAACTCTGTCATCTGGACGAGCAGGATTTTCTGCATGAACCGGCCGCGCCTGCCTCCAGGGCTGCCAGCCCCTCCTGGCGTTGGCACGCGCTGACCGCCGCTGCTGCCGCCCTGGCCGTGCTGGGCACGGTCTGGCTCACCGACGAAACTCCGGACACGGTGGCGACCCTGGCGCGTGCTCGTTCCTGCAAATGGGGCAACAGCGCGCTGCCGACCGTGGAGGGGGCGAGGCTGACGCCCGGGACGCTCGAGCTTTTGGAGGGCATGGCCTCGCTGAAGTTTGAAAGCGGTGCCGAGGTCACCCTGGAAGCGCCGGTGAGCCTTGAGGTTGTCTCCAAGATGGAATGCCGGGTCAAGAAGGGCACCGTGGTGGCCGAAGTTCCGCCGCAGGCCAAGGGATTCACCATTCACACGCCGGAAACCAAGGTGGTGGACTGGGGCACGCGCTTCGGGGTGAGCGCCAGCGAGGACGGCAAGTGCCTCGTGCATGTCATCGACGGCCTGGTCGAGGTTCAGCGGCAGGGCGAGGCCCAGTCGCGTGAGCTGCGCGCCGGGCAGCGTGTGGACTATGGCGGATTCCTCGCCGGGGCGGTGAATCCGGACGCCGGCCGTGATGACCAGCCGGAACCAGGGCGCTGGCTACCCGAGGCGATCCGTGACCTGGGTGACGGCTGGCAGGCGGTGACCAGCGGATATGGGGAAGGGCGGGATACATGGATTCAGTCCGGCGGCAGCATCCGTGCCACCGGCAGGGAGTCCTTTCTGCGCGTCAAGCACAGCTCCCATGACAGCAAGCTCGACCGCAAGGCCTACGTCGCCTTTGATTTGTCGCGCTTCAAAGGGCGGCGGGTGCTGGAGGCCGAGTTTGTCATTCATGTGGAACCGAGCGAGCTGGGCTTTGCCTCGCTGGTTCCGGATGCGTTGTTCACCGTTCACGCGCTCACCGATGAAGGTCAGGAAAACTGGAAGGAGGAGGGGCTGACCTGGAGCCAGGCTCCGGCCCACGACGAAGATCCGGCGCACCGGACCCAGCCCATTCCCGGCCAGTCCGTGAAGGTCGGGGAGTTTGTCGTTCCCCAGGGAACGACGCGCGGAGCTTTTACCGTTCGCGGAGAGGCGCTTGCCGAAGCTCTGCGCGCCGACACCAACGGCATCATCACCTTCATCATCTGCAGGCAGACGGATGAATCGGCTCGCAACGGTCTTGCGCATGCCTTTGCCAGCCGAGAGAACACCCACAACAATCCACCGACGCTGCGGGTTCGTCTGGAGGAGTGAAGGGTGGCTCAGGCCCAGAGGTTCTGCGGATAGGCGCCGGCGGCCACCAGGGCGCGGATCGAGGCCACGACATCCGCCTTGTCCTCAGGGTAGGTGACGCCAAACCACGAGTCGTTCGACTCCAGCACCTTCACGTCGGCCCTGGCCGCCTTGATCAGGTCGTCGACGACCTTCGGGGCGTAGCACTCGGCCTTCAGGTCACCACCGTTCACCTTGAGGAACTCCGTGAAGGCCGTGCGCAGATGCCCGAAGAGCCCGGGGGTGAAGCCGAAGAAGTTCATCGACACCACCTCCTCGCCGGTCAGGGGCAGGGCAGGGTCGGTTTCGCGGTTCTCCGCGCCCGACCCGGTCTTGAAGATCTTGGTCATCTCGGTGATGGAGGACAGCATGCCGTTGGCATCGCGGGTACAGACGCCGCGGGCGACACTGCCGTGGTCGGACAGGGTGTTCTTCAGGTAGTAGCCGACCATCGAATAGTGGTCGATGCCGTCATCGGGGCGGGACGCGGTGA
The DNA here is from genome assembly GCA_044341745.1 of Prosthecobacter sp. GTDB lineage: Bacteria > Verrucomicrobiota > Verrucomicrobiia > Verrucomicrobiales > Verrucomicrobiaceae > Prosthecobacter. The sequence goes on from JBIIRD010000016.1 coordinate 35,786, forward strand.
GGTTCGCGGCCATTTTTGCAAAGGCGTCGCGGCCGTAGAAGTCGTCGGCATTGATCATCAGGAAGGGTTCGTGGACCACCTTTTCGGCGGCGAGCACCGCGTGCGCTGTGCCCCAGGGCTTGGTGCGGCCTTCCGGAACCGTGAAGCCGGCCGGAAGGTCGTTGATGTCCTGGAAGGCGTAGTCCACCTGGATGCGATCCCCAAAGCGCGCGCCGATCTGCGAGCGGAACTGCTCCTCAAAATCGCGGCGGATGACGAAGACCACCTTGCCGAAACCGGCGCGGATGGCGTCGAAAACCGAGTAATCGAGCACGACCTCGCCGGAGGGGCCCATGGCGTCGAGCTGCTTGAGGCCGCCATAACGGCTGCCCATGCCGGCAGCGAGGATGAGAAGGGTGGGTTTCATGAAGAAAAAAGGGGATCCGCAGGGGCGCGGATTCATGGGCGGAGGAATGAGGTCGTCAACACGTGTGTAACACCGTAATTGCCATGGGTTAACCGCGCATTGATTGGGTGCATCATCAATTGGCTGATTGCTTGCGATCTTTGCAACCCTGATTAATCAGGATACGTTGTTTTTGGCGACCTCACAAAACATGAAAAGCACCACCTCCTCCCTACTTGCCCTGGCCGCCCTGGCCATGACCTCCCAGTCCGTCAAGGCGGACGCTCTTTCAGATTCCTATCTGGCCATGTTCAGGCCGCTGCCCGCCGAGGCGCCGGCTGCGGACAACGAGCTCAGCGAGGCGAAGATCAACCTGGGACGCATGCTTTATTACGAGACCCGCATTTCCAAGGGCGGCAAGATGAGCTGCAACTCCTGCCATGTGCTCGACAAATACGGTCAGGACAACCTGCCCTTCTCACCTGGGCATGAAGGCAAGCTTGGCGGTCGCAGCTCACCGACCACCTACAATGCCGCTCTGCACATCGCTCAGTTCTGGGACGGACGCGCCCCCTCCGTGGAGGAGCAGGCCAAGGGGCCCGTGCTGAACCCGGTCGAGATGGGCATGCCGAGCGCCGACTTTGTCGTGGAAGTCCTCAAGTCGATTCCTGGTTACGTGGAGGCCTTCAAGGCCGCCTTCCCGGGCGAGGCGGATCCGGTCACTTACAACAACTTCGGCAAGGCCGTCGGTGCCTTTGAGCGCAAGCTGATGACCCCCTCCCGCTGGGATGATTACCTCAAGGGCAAGAAGGACGCTTTGACCGCCGAGGAGGTGAAGGGTTACGAAACCTTCGCCAAGGCTGGTTGCGTGACCTGCCACAACGGCCCGGCGGTCGGCGGTGCCATGTATCAGAAACTGGGCCTGGTGAAGGCCTGGCCTGACCTGAAGGACAATGGCCGCATGGAGCATACCAAGCAGGAGAGCGACAAGGCCTTCTTCAAGGTGCCCAGCCTGCGCAATGTCACGGAAACCGCTCCTTACCTGCACGACGGATCCGTCAAGTCGCTGGAGGAAATGGTCGCCAAGATGGCGGAATACCAGCTCGGCAAGACGCTTAGCACCGAGGAGGTTTCCAACATCGTCACCTTCCTGAAGGCGCTCAAGGGTGACCTCCCGAAGGAATACATCGCCCAGCCGAAGCTGCCTGAGAGCGGCCCCAACACTCCGAAGGCCTGATTCGTCTCCGTTTTCACAAAAGCCCGTCGGAATTCCGGCGGGCTTTTTTATTGAAGAAATGCCGACCGCACCCGGCCTGCAGGTGCCTCCAAATCGGTTGCACATTGCTTTTCACCCCGTATTCTCATTGCCCCTCACCGCATTACCCCGTGGTGTAATGGTAACACAGGAGATTTTGGATCTCTTATTCAAGGTTCGAATCCTTGCGGGGTAGCCAGCCCGAGCCAATGACCCGCTTCCGCCCCTGCATCGATCTTCACGCCGGCAAGGTGAAACAAATCGTCGGGTCCACGCTGAGCGACTCCGGCGCCGGCTTGAAGACGAACTTTGTGAGCGATCGCGACGCCGCCTGGTATGGCGCGCTGTACCGGCAGGATGAGCTTCCCGGCGGTCATGTCATCATGCTCGGACCTAACAATGAAGAGGCGGCCAAATCCGCCCTCGGCGCCTTTCCCGGCGGCCTGCAGATGGGGGGAGGCATCCGCCCGTGCAATGCCGCGGAGTATCTCGAAGCCGGAGCCAGCCATGTGATCGTCACCAGCTACCTGTTTGAAACCGACGGACGGTTTTCGGAGACGCGGCTCGACAAGATGATCGCGGCCGCAGGCAGGGACAGGCTCGTGATCGACCTGAGCTGCAAGGCCACGGGAGAGGGCTGGACGGTGGCGATGAACCGCTGGCAGACGCTGACGGACCTGCGGGTGACGCCTGAAACGCTGCGCCACCTGGCCTCCTGCTGCGCGGAGTTCCTGATTCACGCCGTTGATGTTGAGGGCAAGTGCGAGGGCATTGATGAAAGGCTGGTGGCCTTCTTGGGCGAGCACAGCCCCGTGCCGATGACTTATGCGGGCGGCGTTCACCGTCTGGAGGATTTTCAGCGGATCCAGGACCTGAGCTCGGGACGCGTGGATGCCACGGTCGGCAGCGCCCTCGACCTTTTTGGTGGCTCCGGTGTCCGTTATGCGGACCTGGTGGCCTTCAACCGCCGAGCAGAGGCGGGCTGACCAGTCTGTGCGTCATCCGGCCACCGCACCTCTTGCCCCACCCGCATTCGGGGCTACCATCCGCGCCCGTTTCCCATGACCCACGCCGTCCTCAGCCTCCTCAAAGAAAGCCGTCATCCCATGCGCATCGACCTCATCGGCGTGGCAGGTTCGGGCATGAGCGGCCTGGCGCTCCTGCTGCTGTCGCTCGGTCACAGGGTGAGCGGCTCGGACAAGGCCACGACGCTGGAGACGGAACGTTTGCAGAAGCTCGGCCTGCAGTTTTTTCACGGCCACACGGAGCGGGAGGTGGAGGACTGTGACATGGTCATCTACTCCAGCGCCATCAAGCCCGGCAACGTGGCCTATGAGGCCGCCTACAAGCAGGGCATCCCCCTGGTGCGCCGCGCGGAGGCGCTCGCCGCCGTCATGGCGAACAAAAAGGGGGTCGTTGTCGGCGGCACCCATGGCAAGACAACCACCTCTGCGCTGACGGCCCACGTGCTGCGCCAGGGCGGCCTGAAGCCCAGCCACTACGTCGGTGCGGAGATCCCGATCCTCGGCTCCAACGCCCACTGGGATGCGGAGGGCGAGCTGTTTGTCGCCGAGGGCGACGAGAGCGACGGCACCCTCGTCAACTTTCATCCGCAGCATGCGATCATCCTGAACATCGAGCCCGAGCACCTGGATTTTTACGAGGGCATCGAAGCCATCAAGGCGGTGTTCCGTCAGCTGCTCGCGCAGACTCCCGGGCATTGGGTGTATTGTGCCGAGGACCCGGTCGCACGTGAAGTCTGCGGCGGCACGGAGCAGGGGGTCAGCTACGGCTGGAGCCGGGGGTGCGAGTTTTCCGCGAACATCCTGGCCATGAAGCCGGATCATTCGGACTTTGAGGTTTATCACCGGGACCGGCTTCTGGGCGTGGCGACGCTGGGCATCCCCGGCAGGCACAACGTTTCCAACGCCCTGGCCGCGATCGCCCTGGCGACCCGTCTTGGCGTGGGCTTTGAAGCCATCCAGCACGCGCTGAAGACCTTCCGTGGCGCACGTCGGCGTTTTGAGATCCGCCACAGCGGGCCGAGCTTCACGGTGGTCGATGACTACGGGCATCATCCGAGCGAGATCGCCGCCACGCTGGCGACCGCCCGAGGCCTGAACCCAACGCGCATTGTCTGCGTCTTCCAGCCGCACCGGTTCAGCCGGACGCAGCTGCTGAAGAGGGAGTTCGGCGCCAGCTTTGACGATGTGGACGAGCTCTTTGTCACGGAGGTCTATGCGGCGAGCGAGAAGCCGCTGCCGGGGGTCAGCGGCAACACCATCGTCGAGGAGGTCCGCAGGCATGACGAGGAGCGTGGCGTCGTTCGGCAGGCTTCGAGCTTGCAATACACCCCGACGCTTCTTGGGGCGCGTGACAAGGCTGGCAACGCCCTGCGTCCTGGCGATCTGCTCATCACCCTGGGGGCGGGCAACGTCCATGAAATCGGGCGCTGCATCGCCCGGGACCTGCCGGTGCTTGAGCGGCTCTGGGAGATCCTGGGGGCGAATGGCGGCGGTGCGGCAAGGCTGTATGAACCCATGAGCCGGCACACGACCTTCCTCATCGGAGGCCCGGCCCAGTTCTGGGTGGAGCCGCGCAGCGTGGCCGGGTTTGCCGAGGTGGTGAAGCATCTGCGTGCGGCCAGCGTGCCAATCCGGGTGATCGGGCGGGGATCGAACCTGCTGGTCAGGGACGGAGGCATCCGCGGGGCGGTGATCCACCCGAGCAAGGGTGAGTTTGAGGAGGTGCGTGCCGAGGGCGGCCTGCTGTTCTGCGGAGTTGGCGCACGCTTGAAAAAGATCGCCAGCACCGCGCGCAACGCAGGCATCGGCGGTCTCGAATGGATGGAAGGCGTGCCTGGAAACCTGGGCGGCGCGATTCGGATGAACGCCGGCGCGATGGGGGCGGAGATGGCGGACAACCTGGCCAGCGTGCGCTTTATCGCCGCCGACGGCAGCATCCAGGAGAAGCCGCTGGCGGAAATCCGGCACCAGTACCGGAGCATTGCCGAGTTCGAGGAGCGCTACATCGTCGGCGCCGTGCTCAAGGGCAGCCCAGCCTCGGTTGAATCGATCGACGCCGGACTGAACGCGAGCCGGATGAAGCGCCGCACCAGCCAGCCGGTGGGGGCAAGCGCGGGATGCATCTTCAAGAACCCGCAGCTCTGCGGCGCCGGCAAGCTGGTGGACGATCTCGGGCTCAAGGGCCATCGTGTCGGCAGGGCGGTCGTCTCCGACGTGCATGCCAACTTCATCGTCAACGAAGGCGGCGCCACGGCACGCGAAGTGCTGGATCTGGTGGCCGAGATCAGGGAAGCCGCCCAGCGGGAACGCGGGGTGCAGCTCGATCTGGAGGTGAAAGTGATTGGCGAGGATCAGCCTCTGCCACTCTGAAGGTGTTCAGTGAGGGGGTGCCGGTGCGGGGATGTCAGCTGACAGAATCGTGGGTTCGTCCGACTGGATGCTGGCCGCCAGCATGGCGATGAAGGCGACGCCGAGCGCCAGGGGTGTCAGGATCAGCATCAGAGGCAGCAGCATCAGGAACATCAGGGGTGCCAGAAGGATGGAAAGCACCAGGGTGGCCGCGCCCGGCTTCCTCAGGGGAAGCTCGATTGTTTCAGCGGAACCTTCCGCCGCGTGAATGCAGACATGGCGGGCGAGCACCCATTTTTTCAGCGGCTTGAACAGGATCCGGAAGGGTTCCGTGAGGCCGCTCTTGATCAGGAACTGATAAACCAGGAGCTGGCGCAGGTCATGTCCGCCCACGGAAAGTCCGTGGACAGAGTGGTTGGATGGCATGGGGGCCCCAGGGGTGCCGGCCGCGAGTTCAGGATTCGTGTCCATAAGCGGAGGTGGGTTGGTGACTTCTTTCAAACGCCGGATGAACAGCCGATGTTGCAGGGCGCGGCACGGCGGCTTGGAAACTTCACTCCAGGCACGGGGTTGGAGCACGGCATGAAAACGGTGTTCTGTCTTTGTCTCGCCCTGATTGCCGGCCCCCGGGTGTGTCTTGGTGCCGAACCTGCCAGCAGCGCCCATGAGGCCGCCGCACGTTATCTGGAGTCGGTGAATGGTCATGCCATGCTGGTTTATGAGGAGGGCAGGCTGGTGTTTGAGAAGTACTTCAACGGTTATCAGGCGGACCAGCCCCACCTGCTGGCCAGCGGCACAAAGAGCTTCTCAGGCTTCATGGCGGTGGCAGCCCAGGAGGACGGCCTGCTGTCCCTGGATGAAAAGGTCAGCGCCACCCTGACGGAGTGGGCGGAAGATCCGCAAAAGAAGGACATCACCCTGCGGCAGTTGTTGAGCCTGAGCAGCGGCATCGCCGGTGGCCAGACCGGCCAGGTGCCGTCCTACAGGCAGGCAGTGGCCCAGGCAAAAGTCACCGCCGCACCGGGGGCACGGTTTCAATACGGCCCCATCCCTTACCAGATTTTTGGTGAGATCATGCGACGCAAGCTGACGGCTTCCGGCAAGGCCCGAGATCCCCTGGAGTACCTTCAGCAGCGGCTCTTCACCCCCCTGGGCATGAAATACGAACTGTGGCGGGAGGATGCCGACAAGATGCCGCACCTTCCCAGCGGGGCCTGTTTCACCGCCCGAGAGTGGGCCAAGTTCGGCCTTCTGGTGCTCAACGGCGGCAGAGGGGAGGGGCGGAGCCTTGTGAAGGCGGAGTCCCTGGCCGAGTGCTTCAAGCCGGCCCCGGCCAACCCGGCCTATGGCATGACCTTCTGGAAGGCCCGGCCGACGGATCCCGTGCCGGATCTGGTGATGGTGGCGGGCAAGGGCAAGCAAAAGCTGTTCATCATCCCATCCCGGAAACTGCTGATTGTGCAGCTGGCTGACGCAGAAAGGGCCTATCGGGAGGATAAGTTTCTCAGCCTTGTCCTCGGGGAGGCTGGATGGCCTGCCGGAGGAGGGCGGAAGGCAGGAAAAAAGTAAGATTCGTTCTTGCCAGTCCCCCTGCGGATTGGCTAACTCTCTGCGTCTCGCATGAAAAATCGCATTTTCCTCTCCCTCATTGCCGCCGTCACCGTTTGCAGCGTGGCCCAGGCTGATATTCAATCCCCTCCCGGCCATCACTTCAACTGGAGCCGCAAGCTGAGCCGCGGCATTGGCAACCTGCTCTATGGAGCCACCGAGCCCTTCAATGTCTGGAACAAGACCAATGCTTCCGATGGTTCCGTCGCCGCCGCCTCCGACTTCTTCGTCGAAGGCCTGAAGAGAATGGTCGTCCGTGCCGGCTACGGGGTTTATGAAGTCGCGACCTTCCCGGTGCCCTCCTGGAAGCTGACCTATCGCCCGATGTACTACCGCCACGACAAGATTGATCCCTGGTGGGGCTACACGGAGTTCGCTCCGCAGGCTGGAGCTCTCTCGCAGGTGTCCTACAGCCGCAGCCAGGGCTGGTAAGACGGGCGAGCCTTCAGCGAATGCTTCCTTTGAGCGCAGGCCCTTCGGCCTGCGCTTTTTTCATGGCGCGCCCGGCCGGGCGCACGCACTTGGCGATTTGAGTCCGCCGCACACCGGGCAGGGGGAAAGAGACAAGAAAGGAACGCCACCGTCATGTCGATGGAGTCAGGAGTCGCAGCAACGGAGCCTGAGATGGTGCAGGCAGCCGACCCGGAAGGCGTGCAGAACACGCCGTGCCGAGGGGCCGCCGCGACAATGCCGGAGCCGCCACCTTGGGGCTTCATCCGAGAAGACCGCAATCCCGTGCTGCATGGCTGGGGCGGCTATTACCGGCTGGCGGAAGTCAAAGGTCACTTCGAGGAGATCGACACCTGGGTGCGGCGCAAGCCCAGATGCAGCCAATGGCGGCAATGGAAGCGCGGGCGCACCCGCAGGAAAGAACCTGCAAATGCTGGGGGTGGAAGCCCGCTGCGCAAGGTGGCTCCGCCAGCACAACCTGGTCTCCCTGCTCGAAACCAACCAACGCAGGCAGGGTCAGTTCAGACCCTGAACACAAACTCCTGATCTCTACCGCCGGCGGCGGGGGCGCACGCCTGGTGGTGTGGGGTGTACGGCAGGGCAGCCCCGCCTCCTGCCCCATGCTTGGTCATGCCGGCCTGCTGAAGCGGTAGTGGCTGACGATCCATTCCTCGCCGTTCCTGTAGCCCCAGAGCTCGGCACAAGCCATGTAGAAAATGCGCCAGTAGCTCCACCACTTCACGGCCTGGTCCGCACCGTAGGTTTCACGGAACAGCCTCATGATCTCCTCCTTGTGGGCATCCATGTTGCAAAGCCAGGCCTCGGACGTGCGGCTGTAGTGAAGCCCGCTCACGCACCAGTGGTCCTCAATCCTGAGGTCGTCCTGGAAGTGCAGCAGCAGGTCGTCGCTCGGCATCTGACCGCCGGTGAAAAAGTACCTGGCCATCCAGTCGGACGCGCTGCTCGCTTCAAAATGATAGGCCAGCTCACGGTGCGTGAAGATGTGCACGAAGAGCTTGCCCCCGGGCTTCAGCCAGCGGGCAACACGACTTAGCAGCGTCTGGTAGTTTTTCATGTGCTCAAACATCTCCACCGACACGCAGCGGTCGAAGACGCCGTCTCCGACACCTTCAAAGTCAATCATGTTGGCCGTGACGACCTCCAGGTTTGAAAGGCCCCTTCGGGCGGCCTCGGCGTCGATGTGCTGCTTCTGGGTGCGGGAATTGGAAACGCTGGTGATCCTGGCCTGCGGGTAATGCTCGGCCATCCAAAGCGACAGGGAGCCCCACCCGCAGCCAAGCTCCAGGATGCGCTGACCGTCCGCAAGCTGCGCCCGTTCACAGGTCAGGCGCAGCATCGCCGCCTCCGACTTGTCCAGGGTGTCCGCGTCCTTGTCCCACCAGCCGCTGCTGTATTTCAGATGCCTGCCAAGGCAGAGCTGGTAAAAACGTGTCGGCACCTCGTAGTGCTGCTCGTTCGCCTCCTGGGTGGCAATGGCGACCGGCATGGCCTTCAGGCCCTGCACATGCTGCATCAAGGCCGCCTGCTGCGCTTCTACATCGGGCCGCCGGTGCTTGCGCAGCACGGAGGCCAGCCTCCGACGAATGCCGAAACGAATCAGAAAATCTGGCAGGATGTCCCTGGCGAGGAGTGCGTTGATGTCAGGCATGAGAAATGGGGGCAGTTCAACTTTTGGGAAACCAGGGCACAAAGGCGCTCGTGGTGCGCTGATAGTCCCGGTAGGCGTCGCCGCGTTTTGCCACGGACAGCCGTTCCGTCAGGGGAATGCCGGTGACGTTTAGAAGGAAGTGCAGCATGGCCAGCGGGGCGGCGATCGAGGCCCAGCCCCAGGGAGCCGGCAGCGCCATCAGAAACAGCCCCCACCAAAGCAGTGACTGGAAAAAGTAGTTGGGATGCCGGCTCCAGCGCCACAGACCTTTGCGGCAGACCTGGTTTTTGAAGCCAGGCTCACGATTGAAGGCGGAGAGCTGCCGGTCGGCGATGGCTTCACCGAGGAGCGCCAAGAACCACACGGCCAGGCCTGCAAGTTCCATCAGGCTGAAGCCCCTGTCAGCATGGCTGGCGATCAGATGGGCCGGCAGCACCAGCAGCCAGACAAGGAACGCCTGGGCCAGGAAGAAGCCAAGAAATGCCCTTGGGACATTCGCCTTCCATCGCTCCCGCAGCACGGCGTAGCGCGCATCTTCCTGTGGATGGTGGCGGGAGATCCGCCGCCACAGGTGCAGGCCAAGGCGCAGGCTCCAGGCGGACATCATCAGGGCGATGGCAACGCGCCGAGGCGCCCAGCCGTCTGCGAGCCAGGCATGGCAGATCACGGCGGGCGTGAAACTGAGCGCCCAGGTCACATCCACCCAGGAGTAGTTGCCGGAGCGGACGCTGAACCGCCAGGTGGCGGCAAACATCAGCACCAGGATCAGGGCGGAGATCAGGAGGCTCACGAGGTTTTCCTCCGCAGAAGAACCTGCTCAATGCCGGCGTCCGCAGTCACCCGGAAAAGCTGGTGCAGCATGTAGGCGGCGACGGCCATGGTGCCGAGCACCAGGATCGCCAGCAGCCAGAGGGATCGAGAGGTCCATGACGTCTCCTTGTAGGCGAGCCAGGCGTAAAAGGTCAGGAATGCCCAGTAGGTGTCAGCAAGCGTGGCGATGAACCAAGGATGGGACGCCACCTCCCCGGGCATCCTCCACAAGGCACAGTCCAGGCTGGCCCAGCCGGTGACGGCGATCATGGAGGTCAGCATGAGCGTGAAAAAAAGGCGCAGGATGAGGATCATGCCAAGGGTAGGGGAGGGCTGACGAAACTGGCCGTGAACAAGGCGCCCAGGGTCAGGCCTGAGGCTGCATCACATGATGACTGTACCGGGCCCAGGATGCCTGGACGACGCTGATGTTCCGTGTGGCAAAGGCCGACTCACAGTATTTGAGGTAGTAGTTCCATTTGCGGATGAAGCCCTCGTCAAAGCCAAGCTCACGCACTTCCTGAAGCCTGGCGTTGAAGTTGACATGCCATTCGTTCAGCGTCCGGGCGTAGTCGCCTCCCAGATCTTCCATGGCCATGGGCGAAAGCGTGCTCGTCCTGCGGATTGCCTCGTTCACGCGACCGACGGCAAGCAGCAGCGATCCCGGAAAGATGTGCTTCTGAATCCAGTCGGCTCCCCTGGTCAGCCTCTGATAATGATGATCCGGCACCGTGATCATCTGCACGGCGAGAATGCCATGCGGGGCCAGCACCTCGGCGCATTTCGCAAAGTAGGTTTCAAGGTACTTTTCGCCGACGGCTTCGAGCATCTCGATGGAGGCGATCTTGTCGAAGCGGCCGGTAATGTGGCGGTAGTCCTGAAGTCGGATCTCGATGCGGTCCTCCAGCCCGGCCTCCTTCACGCGCTTGGTCGCCTCGCGGTGCTGCTCCTGGGACAAGGTCACGGCGGTGACGCGGCAGCCGTGATTTTTGGCGGCGTGGATGCTGAAGCCCCCCCAGCCGCAGCCGATTTCAAGCACATGATCCTCAGGCCTGAGGCGGAGCTTCTCACACAAGGCCTCATACTTGGCGGCCTGCGCCTCCTCCAGGCTCTGGTCCGCCCGGGTGAACCTGGCGGCGGAATAGGTCATCGTGCGATCCAGCCAGAGCTTGTAGAAGTCATTCCCGAGATCGTAGTGCTCGGCGATGTTGCGTCGGCTGGTCTTCAATGAATTTGGACGCATCAGATGCCGGACACGGTTGAACCAGCGAAGAAAGCCGATGAGCTTGAATCCCTGCGATGAGCCTTTCAGCGACGGCCTGGACTGGATGTTGATGATGAACCAGTCGAGCACGGCGCGCAGGTCGGGCGTGTCCCACCAGCCCTCCGTGTAGGCCTCTCCAAGTCCGACACCTCCATAGCGGGCCAGATGGATGAAGAACGAAAGCGGATGCCTGACCTGGATATGGGCAGTTGGTTCGCCAAGCGTGGCGTCGCCAAAAAAGTAGCGCTCCCCTCCAGGCAGATCCATCTGAAGACGTCCCCGGTTGAAGGTGCGCAGCGTCCGCATGACCAGCCAGCGGTGCAGGCAGCGGCGTGAGACGGCAAGCGCCCAGCGGTTGCATGAAACGGGCATTTCCAGGGGGCTGGAGGAGGGCAGGACGGCTGAGGGGTTCATGAATGTTCAGGGGTCAGTCAGGCTGTGATGCGGCCGGTAAAGACCGGTCTGCAGGTGTCTTTCGGCTCTCTTGCGGATGAAGCTGAATCCTCGCGCCCACAGACGAAACGCCTGCCAGTGGATCTTGAGGATCACCTGCAGCGTCAGCAAAGGATAACGAATGATGCAGCGGGCGAGGGCGCGGTCGTTGAGCGGTCTTCTGACGCCATGCACCCAGCTCGCCAGCGTGCGCCGCCCGTCCTCCAGGTCGTCGATGTGAAGGCGCAGCCGCTCCCCCGGGACTGACAGCCTGAAGTGGAAGCGGGTGTCGAGATTGGAGAAGGGCGAGACGTAGAAGTTCTTCGGCTGCACATGCTCGAAAACGCCGTCCTCCGAGGCCTTCGGCAGCAGGTAGGGCTTCATCTCGTGAAAGGTGTTGGTCACCTCGCAGATGGCGTGCACGGCCCTGCCGGAGGAGTCGTGGATGAAGTAGAAACATGCGGGATTGAAGATGTAGCCGCCGATACGAGGCAAGGTGACGAGACGGATTCGCGAATCTTCCGAGAGCCGGATCCGATGCTCCTCAAGAAGCCACTTTTCGAGGTTCAACCGCAGGTGTCCGGCTCCCAGGTCGAGATGGTCGGAGTCCCGGAACGTGAAGGCGTTGAAGCGGTCCAAGCTGAACAGCCGCAGTTCACGGTCCAGCGCGGGCAGTTCGTCGAGCCAGAGGTCGAGATAAAAAAAGGGGTAGCTGAAGCGATGCCGCCTGGGCAGCAGCCGCTCATGGACGACCTCACATTCGTAGAGCGAGGATTCGAAGGCGGCCATGGCGTGGGTTTTGCGCGGAGGCATCAGGGGTTTCTCATGAGCCAGGGATCGCCGCCCAGGAGGTGCTCACAGGTCTCGACGGCGGACATGAAGCCGTCCTCATGGAACCCGTAGCGTCCCCAGGCACCGCAAAACAGGGTGTGCGTTCGTTCCGACTCCCTCCGCAGTTCCGGCAGGCGTTTCTGGGCGTCGATCGCGGCCAGGTCAAACAGGGGGTGCTCATAGTCGATTCGGCGCAGCACCTTCGACTCGTCCAGGTTGTCCGGGGGATTGATGGAGACGAAATAGTTCACCCTGTCGGACACGCCCTGCAGGTTGTTCATCCAGTAATGGGTGCTTGGCACGATCCCGCCTCCCTCGTCCTCCCCGACCCGGTAGTTCCAGGAGGCCCAGCAGCGCCGTGTGCGCGGCATGACCGAGGCGTCCGTGTGCAGGGCAGCCATGTTCGGCTGGTACTTGAAGGCGGACAGCACCTCCCTCTCCAGCGGCGTGGCATCCGCCAGCATGCGCAGGCTTGTGGGTGCGTGCGAGGCGAGGATCACCTGGTCAAAGGCCTCCGCCGGGCCGTTCACCGGCTGCACGATCACCCCGCCGTCCCGCCGCTCGATCCGGGCCACCGGGCTTTTCAGCCGGATGCGGTCGGCAAAGGGCGGGGTCAGCCTTCGGACATACTGCCGCGAGCCGTCGCAGACGGTCCACCAGGGATGCCGGGTGTCCATGGCCAGGAAGCCATGGTTGAACCAAAAGTGCATCAATGTGCGCGCCGGGAAATCCTGCATCCGGTCCGGCGGCGTGGACCAGACGGCGCTGCCCATGGGCACGATGTAGAGGTCGAGGAAGTCCTGCCCGTAGCCGCAGGCCCGCGCGAACTCACCCAGGGTCATCCTCTCAAAGCGGGGGTCGTTCATCGCGGCGATGCACTGGCCGTTGAACCGGTGAATCTGGAGCACGAAGCGCCAGAAGCGCGGGTCGACGAGGTTCCGGCGCTGGCCGAAGACGCGGGACAGCCCGCCGCCGTTCCATTCATAGCCGCTGGCCTGGTGGGACATGCTGAAGGACATGTCGGTGCGCTTCGTCTCGACACCCAGCTCGCCGAACAAACGGCATAACAACGGGTAGGTGTGGCGGTTGAAGACCATGAAGCCCGTGTCGACGGGCAGCTCTCGACCGTCCTCGGTCACGGTCACGGTGTTGGTGTGCCCGCCGACGTAGTCCGCCGCCTCGAAGACGGTGATGTCGAACCTGCGGTGCAGGAAGTGGGCGCAGCCCAGGCCGGAGATGCCTGAACCAACGATGGCGAGACGGGGAAGGGGCATTCGCGGGCGTGGTGAACGGGAGTCTGGTTCGTCCGTCGCGCCGTTCTGGATTCAGTGCTTTTGAGCCGCCGGCCTGTTTCCAGGGGAATTCCCATGAAACAGGGGCTTTTTTGTGTGCGGACGGCGTGTAGCATCCGCCGCATGCAGCCATCCCCGCCAACGACCTCCCTTGTCGCCGTCTCCGGCGGCCGGGATTCCGTGGTCCTGCTGCACTGGCTGCTGAGGAACACCTCCGAAAGGCTGGTGGTCTGCCATTTGAATCATGGCCTGCGGGGGCGTGAATCCGGACAGGATGCGGCCTTTGTGCGCCGTCTGGCGGCAGGCCTCGGCCTGGTCTGCGAGGCCGGGAGGGAGGATGTGGCTGCCTTGGCTCGCCGTGAGTCAATCTCCGTCGAGACCGCCGGCAGGCAGCTCCGGCACTGGTTTCTTGCGGAGGCGGCGCTGAAGCATGGCGCCGGACGGATTTACCTCGCCCATCATGCGGAGGACCAGGCGGAGACCATTCTGGCGAACCTCTGCCGTGGTGCCGGACTCAATGGTCTGGGCGGCATGAGGGAGGCGTCCCTGCTGCAGCATGGCGCGCATTCGTTTGAACTCCGCCGTCCGCTGCTGAACTGGCGTCGTTCTGACATCGAGGCTTATCTGCGTGAGCATGGGCTGAAGTTTCGCGAGGACTCCAGCAACACGAGCCGGGGGCCCCGGCGCAACCGTCTCAGGCTCGATGTTCTTCCGCTATTGGGCCGGGTCTTCGAGCGCGACGTGGTGCCGCAGATCGTGCGGCTGGGAAGACAGGCGGAGCGGGATGAGGAGGCGTTGGCCGGGCTCGCGCTTGAACGGCTGAAGGACTGCCTTGATCCTGATCATGCCCTGAGATTCAAGCCGCTCGTCCAGGTTTCGGAGGCGATTGTCTCCAGGCTGCTGCGTCACTGGCTGGTGAAGGTTTTGGACCTTCCCGGCATCGGCCATGGAGAGGTCGAGCTTGCCCTGGCGATGCTTCAATCCGGCGGTCCGGCTAAGATCAACCTGCCCGGTGGTCATCATCTGCGGCGCAAGGCCGGCAGGTTGTGGCTGGAGCAGCAGGCTCTCAGGCCTTGACGGCTGGCGATGAGGGAGGGTCGGCTGTCTCATCCTCGCCTTCGCCCAGCAGCCGCACTTTTCGTTCGACCAGGGGCAGCCAGAGGCTGACACGGGTGCCGAGTCCGATCCTGGACTCGATGTCGATCTCACCACCATGCTCGCGGATGATGCGGCGCACGATCAGCAGGCCGAGCCCGGTGCCCGTGGGTCGAGTGGTGGAGAAGGGCTGGAACAGGCGGCCCATCTGTTCCGGGGAAATGCCCTTGCCGGTGTCCTCAAAGCTGAGCCTGAGCTCGAAGTCCGTGTAGCTGCCGCTGATGGTCAGCGTGCCGCCCTTTGGCATGGCCTGGGCGGCGTTGCGGACCAGGTTGTACATCGCCTGCTTCATCTGGTCAGGATCCAGCGGCATGGCGGGCATGTCGGCGCGCAGGTCCAGCTTCACCTTCACCTTCGCCTGGTCGAGCTCGGGCTTCAGGAAGCGCACGCTCTCCTCGACGAGTTCGGCGATCCTGCTGCGCTGGAGCTGGGGCTTGGTCGGGCGGATGGCGGCCAGGAACTGGCTGATGATCGTGTCCATGCGCTTGATCTCGCCAGTGGCGATGTCGAGGTGCTCGCGCAGGGCGTCGCCGCCCTTGCCCAGCTTCCTGAGCCGGCGCTCCAGGAGCTGAAGGTGGATGGTGAGGGAGTTCAGCGGGTTGCCGAGCTCGTGCGCCACGCCGGCGGCGAGCAGGGTGAAGGCGTTCAATCGTTCGCTCTCCAGCTGCTGCTCGGTGCGCTTCCGGGATTCGGTGACGTCACGGATGAGCATGACAAAGCCCAGCGGCTGGTCGTCGTCGATGCTGGTGATGTAGAAGTTCAGGTAGCGGTTCTCCGGATAGAAGACCTCGAGGTCGCGGCTGACGACAGTGCCGGGCTTCAGCAGCTCGTTCCAGTCCAGGCCGCGCATGCCCTGGGTCAGCTTTTGACCAATCACTTGTTCGGCGCTGAGGCCGAAGAAGGTGCAGGCGGCCTGGTTGACGTAGGTGACGGAGCCCTCGGGGTCGAGGAGGATGACGCCCTCCTGGAGGGTTTGAAACACCTTTTCGAGGAAGCCCTTCTCCTTCAGCAGTTCCAGCACCACGCTCTGCACCTCGCCCGGCTCCAGGCGGTCCATGCGTTTCAGCAATTTGTCGATGAAGGCGGATCTCATGCGGCGACGGCATTCATACAGGGAGGGCGGGCGGGGTGTCAAACGGGCGGCTCTGCGGATGAAAAATCTTGCCGGCGCGGCGGGCATGCGGCCTGTGTGGGTCATGCTTCGCGCCTGGCTTGAACTCGCCCGCATCTCCAACCTGCCGACGGTCTGGACGAACGTGACCGCCGGCTGGCTGCTGGCGGGCGGCGACTTGAAAAACCCGCTTCTCGTGTGGCTGCTTCTGGCCGGTTCGCTTCTCTACACGGGGGGCATGATCCTCAACGATGCTGCCGACGCCAGGTTTGACGCGGAGCATCGGAAGGAGCGGCCGATTCCCGCAGGACGTGTGCGGCTGATGACGGCCTGGATTGCCGGGCTGGGCATGCTGGGAACCGGCTGGCTGCTGGCGGTCTTTGCCGGTGACGCCAGCCCTGTGATCACAACAGCGTTGGTGGCCTGCATCCTGTTCTACGATCTCTACCACAAGCCCTGGAGCGGGGCGGTCTGGGTCATGGGCATGTGCCGGGTGCTGCTGTTTCTGATCGGTGGCGCGGCGTGTCAGCCGGGATTCTGCACCCCCTGGTGGTGGTTCCCGGCTCCGTTCGCCGTTGTTTTGGGGGCCTATGTGGTCGGACTGACCCTGGTGGCCAGATCAGAGGCCGGAGGGGCTGCGGTGCCACGTCTCCACGCAGGATTTGCACAGATGCTCCTGTGGACGCCGCTGCTGATGTCCATGGCTGCCTTCGTGGAGCAGGGCCACTGGAGGAAGGTGCTGATTCTTGCCGGCTTTTCCCCGTTTCTGCCGCTGGTTCTCTGGGGTTTGTCTCTGGCATGGACGCTGCGTGCCTTGAGGGTGATGAAGCGGGGTGGACCGGCGATCGGCCAGGCGGTGGGGCTGCTGCTGGCGGGCATCCCGCTGGTGGACGCGCTGGCCGTCAGCCATGTGTCCCTGCCTGCGGCCTTCGGCTTTGCGGTGCTGCCGCCCCTGCTGAGGCTCTGGCAGCGCCGGGTGGCGGCCACCTGAGGATCCGGATCAGGCCGGCCGTGCCACCATTTTTTGTTGGGCGGACGTGATCTCCTGGTGCAGGGCCATGATCTCGCGCTGGAGGTCGGCGGCGTGCTCGGCGTCGATGCCGGGCTGCTTGAGCTGCGACTGCAGGCGCTGCTTCATCATCTGCAGCCGGGTGATCTCAAGGGCCCGCAGCGCGTGCCCCGCCGCCTCGACCCCGCCCCCTGCGCGTGCTTCGTGCAACAATTGGTTCAGCGCCGCCTCCTCGTCCGGCTGCAGCGTGGTGAGGAAGACGTTCACCGCCACGGGATCCACCGGATTGAAGCTGCTGCGCCAGATCAGCGCAAGCAGCTCGGTGCCGGGCACGTCATGCAGGACCTCGTCATGCTCCTGTCGGCGCAGCCAGTCGAGCACCTGGGCGTCGGCCAGGGCCAGGCGGGCAAGCAGCAGGGCGTTCCGGTTCTGCGCGGCGACGAGCTGCTGTCCGGAGCTCTCCGGGCGCGCGGTGTCCTGGGCTTTGTCCTTGCCGCCATAGGAGGCTTTTTTCGCCGCCTGGGTGACGAGTTGCCGCAGCGTCTCCTCGGGAATGGAAAGCCTCACGGCGCCGCGTTGGATGGCGGTTTCCCGCGCCACGGGGTTTTCCAGCAGGATGATGTGACCGGCGAGCTCGCCGGCAAAGCGCACCCGTTCGCGCATCTCGCTCATGTCACGCTGTGACGCGGCCTTTTCGATGCGGTAGTCGAGGAACTCCTGGGCGGCGTTCAGCAGTTTCTTGAAGGCCTCCGGCCCCTGTTTGCGGATGAGCGAATCAGGATCCTCGCCCGCAGGCAGGGCGGCGACCTTCACCAGAAGGCCTGTGGGTGCAAGAATCCTGAAGGCTTTCACGGCCGCCTCGATGCCGGCGTTGTCGGAGTCGTAGCAGAGCACCACTTCATCGGCCAGACGCTTGAGGGCCTTGGCATGGAACTCGGTGAAGGCGGTGCCCTGGCCGGCGACGGCGTTGGTGAAGCCCGCTTCGTGGATCATGAGGGTGTCGATCTGCCCCTCGCAGACGATGGCCTGGCCGGCCTTGGAGATGGCGCGTTTGGCGCGGTCGAAACCGAAGAGCACGCGGCTTTTGCTGAAGATGGCGGTTTCCGGTGAATTGAGGTACTTCGCGGTCTTGGCATCCGCTTGAAGAAGGCGTCCGCTGAAGGCGATCACCTCGCCGTTGTCATTGCGGATGGGAAACATCAGCCGGTCACGGAAGTTGGGGTAGATGCCGCGCTCGTTCTGCTTCAGGATGCCGGCGTCGAGCAGGGCCTGCTGGCCAAACTTGTTTTCCGCGGCCCATTGCCGGAGAAGCTGGCTGTTGCCCGGCGCATAACCGAGCTGCCAGTTTTTGGCGATGGCGGAGTTGATGCCGCGGCCCTTGAGGTAGTCGCGGGCCGGGGCGGCGAGCGGGCTCTTCATGAGGAGCTGGTGGAACCAGTCCGTGATCTCCTGATGGATGCGCAGCAGCAGGGTGCGATGCTTGGCCTCCTTCTCCGCATTGGCGTCCCAGACCTCCTCCTGGATGCGGATGCCTGCGGCGTCGGCCAGGCGCTTGACGGCCTCCATGAAGGTCATGCCGTCATGGTTCATCAGGAAGCGGAAGGCGTTGCCGCCCGCGCCGCAGCCGAAGCAGTGGTAGGAGTTGGTGGACGGCCTGACGTTGAAGGAGGGGCTCTTTTCGTTGTGAAACGGGCAGAGACCGGTCCAGTTGGTGCCCCGGCGCGTGAGCTTCACCGACCGGCCGACCAGGTCCACGATGTCCGTGGCGGCCAGGATCTGCTGGAGGGTTTCTTCGGGAACTCGGGTCATGGGCGGCGGACAGGGACGGAGGCGCGGTTTTTACCTGAACTCAAGGCGGGAATGCACCTTCGAGCCCGGTGGGTCTCTGCCTTGGCTGGGGGCGGGCGTCACTTCACCGGCCCGGTGCTCATGAGGTACTTGAAAAGGTGTGCCACGTTCTCCTCGCCCAGGGCGGTCAGCAGGCCTTCGGGCATCAGCGACATGGGAAGCTGCTGCTGTTCGGAGATCTGCGACTTTTCCACCACCAGCTTTTCCGCCGGGGTCTGGATGGTGAGCGACTTCTCCGTCTGCTGCGGGATGACGCCGGTGATCGTGCGGCCATCCTTGAGCTTGAAGACGGTCATGCGGTAGTCGGCAGGCACGATGGCGCTGGGGTCGATGATGTTTTCCAGGAGGAAGGTGAGCTTGTGGCGGTCTCCACCGGTGAGGTCGGGTCCGAGCTGGCCGCCTTCACCGTAAAGCTTGTGGCAGGCCCCGCAGACGCTGGTGAAGAGCGTCTTGCCCTTCACGGCATCGCCGGAGGCCAGGCGTGCCTCGGTGAGCTTCGCCATCCAGCCGGCGAGCTCGGCCTTCTTCGCCTCGGGCGTGTCGCGCAGCTCGCCCCAGACGGCGGTGAGCTTTCTCGTTAGGTCGGCGTCGTTCAGGCTTCGGATGGCGCGGGCCTGGTAGGGCGTGATGAGCGTCTTCGGCACCTGGCCGGACTTCACGGCATCCAGCAGGGCCTGGGCAAAGGCGGGCCTTGTGACCAGGGTGGCGACCGTGGCGGCCTGCTGCTCCTCGCTGCGCTGCGGCCAGGGATTGAGCAGGGCCTTCGGGATGCCGGGGTCGTCGTAGGCCGCAAGTGCGCGGCGTGCAACCGTGCCCAGCACCTTGTCATTGATCAGGCCGCGCACGACCTTGAACAGCTCCGGGCTGGTGCTGCGGGTGAGGCTGGCGAAGGCGTTCTGTCGGGCATTGGCGTCGCCTTCGGTGTCCTTGACGAGGGCGATGAGCTCTTCGACAGCGCGTCCGCTGCCGAAGACCAGGGAGAGCTTTTGCAGTAGGGCGGCGTCCACGCCCTTGGCAGCTGCGGCAAACGACTCCCATCCCTTCGGTTTCGCCGCCTTGCTCATGCCGTCCAGGCCGGCGGCCATGCCGGTGAGCACGTCATTGCGAACAAGGGTGTCCTTGGTGATCAGGGCCACCAGGGCATCGACGGCGGCCGGGTTTTTCTCGATGTCCTCGGCGATGCGCCGGGCGACGAGACGGCGAACGGTGGGGATCTTCGCGCCGGCGATGAACTCCACGCCCTTCATCGGGTCCGCCGCGACGGCGGGCTCGATGCCGTACCAGATCATCAGCGGCTGCTGGCGGTCGTTGGCATCCTCCTGATGCTGCGCAAGCGCGGTTGCGATGGGCCAGCGTTCCTTGAGCTCGAGGCGCTGCATGTCAGAAGCGGCATGCAGCCTGTCCAGGCCGTCGCTGCTTTGGGCGTCCAGCCCGGGGCGAATCTTCCTCGGCTTCGGCCCGGTGCCTCCTTCATAAGCCTTCTGAAGCTCCATCCTGGCCCACCAGTTGTTCTGCTCCTGCGGGACCTTTTTCCCGGCTTCATACACGATCTTGTAAATGCGGCCGCTGGTGCGGTGCACGCCGTCGTTGTCATGGCATTCGCCGGAGTCCGACCAGTCGGCGACGAAGACGTTGCCGTCAGGCCCGGTGAGCAGGTCGATGCCGCGGAACCAGGTGTCTTTTGACTGCATGAAGTCAGGCGCGTGCTTGCCGGTGTAGCCGCAGCCTTCGCGGACGAGCCTGTCCACGTTGATGCGGTTGCCGTGCAGGTTGCAGGTGAGCATGGCGCCTTGATATTCCTTGGGCCAGAGGCCGCCCTGATAGATCAACATTCCGACGTGGGCATGACCGCCGCCAAGCTCCTTGGTTTTGCCGCTGATGCCGTTGCGGATGTCGCTCCATTTTTCCGCGCCGGTGTCCCAGTGGAAGTGGTCGGCGGTCTGCTCGATGATCTCATAGACGTGCGGGTTGAGGTGCGTGCCGAACATGCGGCGGTAGTAGGCGCCGGGGATGACGTGCCAGAGATGGCCGATGACGGTGTTGATCATGAACAGCTCGCCCTCGGCGTTCCAGTCATGGCCCCAGGAGTTGGTGCCGCCGTGGGCGACGGTTTCCAGCTCCTTGCTGCCGGGGTGGTAGCGCCAGATGGCGCAGTTCATGCGCACGCGTTTTTCACCCGGCGTGCCGGGCGCGCCGACCGCCGAGGTGTCGGTGATGCCATGGCGGCCGTAGAGCCAGCCGTCGGGCCCCCAGCGCAGGCCGTTGACGATGTTGTGGCCGATGGTCTTGGTGTTGAAGCCGTCCAGCAGCACCTCGGGCTCGCCGTCGGGGATGTCATCGCCGTTCTTGTCGGCGATGAAGCTGAGGGTTCCGTTGTTCAGGATCCACACGCCGCCGTGGCCGACCTCGACGCTGGTGAGATAAGCCCCCTGATCCCAGAAAACCTTCCGGCTGTCGTGCTTCCCGTCGCCATCCTTGTCCTCTAGGATGATGACACGGTCGCGCAGCTTCGTGTCCCAGCGGTCCGGGTTTTCGGCGTAGGTGTAGCATTCGGCGACCCAGAGGCGGCCTTTGGAGTCCCAGGCCATGCCGATGGGTTGCTGAACATCGGGTTCGGCGGCAAACACCACGCACTTGAAGCCTGGCGGAAGCTGCATGGTCCTCGCGGCCTCCTCAGCAGGCATCGGGCTGCCTTTTTCAGTGTTGAAGACGGAGGGGAAGGGCTCGGCGGCATAAAGGCCGGCGGTGAGCAGGGGCAGGACGGCGAGGCGGGGAAACATGGCGCTGGGATCGGGGATGAAAACAAACGCTGAATCAAGGGCGGAACTTCGAGTTTCGAGTTTCGAGTTTACTGGGCGATTCCCGCCCGCAGCTTCTTCGGCAGCGAGGCGACAACCAGATCATAGGAGTGGCGGATGAGCTCCACGATCAACGCGTTGGGCAGGCGGCCTTCGAGCGTGAGGGTGTTCCAGTGTCGCTTGTTCATGTGATAGCCCGGCTGGACGTCCTCGTATCGGTCGCGCAGGTCGATGGAACGGTCGGGGTCGCACTTCAGGTTGGCGGTGGCGGGATGGTCGTCGGGCACGGTCAGGGCGAACATCTTGCCGCCGACCTTGTAGACCAGCACGTCAGGGCCGAATGGCGTGGTCTCCTCGACATGAGGCAGGGACAGGCAGTGGGAGCAAAAATCGGCGAGGTGCATGGCGGAGAGCGGGATACTCCGCAAAAAGGCCGTTGCGGGCAAGGGCGGGCGCCCGAGAATCGTGGTGCAACTCCCCAACCAACGATCCTTCATGAAACGCTGGCGCATCGCAGGCATCAACTTTGACCACTTCCACATGGGCGACCTGCTCCGGCAGACTGCCGAGCATCCGAACGCGGAGATCGTCGCCATCTGCGACGAGCAGCCCGGGCGCATGACGGAGGCGGCGAGAAACTTCAGCCTGCATCCCGGCCAGGTGTTCACGGACACCCGGGCCTGCATGGAGCAGACAAAGCCGGACATCGTCGTGCTCTGCCCGGCGGCGTCCAAGCATGGCGAGTGGGTGGAGAAGGTGGCGCCGTTCGGTGCGCACATTCTGATGGAGAAGCCGTTTGCGGGAAGCGTGACGGAGGCTGACCGCATGGTCGCCGCGATGAAGCCGACCGGCCGGGTGCTGGCGATCAACTGGCCGCTGGTGTGGGATGCCGCCCAGCAGACGGCGCATCGGCTGATTCTGGAAGGCCTGATCGGGGAGCCCCTGGAGTTTCAGCACTGCGGCGGCAACCGCGGCCCTCTTTATCATGGGGCCGACAAGATCGAAAAGGAGCCGACGGCCGAGGAGAAGTCGGCGAGCTGGTTTTACAGCGCGGCGCAGGGCGGGGGATCGCTGCTGGACTACATGGGCTACGGCACCACCCTGGGCACCTGGCATCTTGGCGCCAAGGTGCCCGAGGAGGTCACCTGCACCTGGCATGCCGCTCCGGGCCTGGAGGTGGACGAGCATGCAGTTGCCGTCATCCGCTACAAGCACGGTCTGAGCCGCAGCGAGACGCGCTGGGGAACGTTCACCGATCCCTGGACGCACCAGCCGCAGCCGAAGTGCGGCTTTGTCATCCGCGGCAGCGAGGGAACGCTGAGCTGCCATGACTACGAGCCGTTTGTGCGTGTCCAGACCCGGGCGCGTCCGGAAGGCTACGAAGTGCCCGCCGACGAGGTGAGGTCTCCGAACCGCAATCCGATCGAGCATCTCATCCACCATCTGGAGACAGGGGCGCCGCTGATCGGGCCGCTGACGCTGGAGATCAGCCGCATCGGCCAGCAGATCGTGGACACGGCCTTCCTGAGCGCGCGGCAGAAAAGGACCCTGCCTCTCGTGGGCTGAATGTAGGTTAGGGCCGGCGGCGGCTGTTGTGGCCGCCTGGAGGCGGCAAGGCTTATCAGACGAGCTGCCAGGGGCCGCGCATGGGGCGGGTGAGCATGGCCGAGGCCTCGGCGTCGTCGAGGATCTGCTCAGTCGCGGGGTTCCAGCGGACCTTCCTGCGGCCAAGGCGAAGGCCGATGTTGGCGAGGTGCGCGATGGTGATGCTGCGGTGCGCGTATTCGATGGGCGCGGCCGGCTTCACGCCGTCGCGGATGGCGTCGATGAAGTTGCGGAAATGGTCCTTGCTTTGATAAAGCCGCACATCGCCGTCAGCCAGGGGCTTGCGCAGCGCGTCGGGCTGGATCTTCAGCATGCCGCGCGTGCAGATGATGCTGCCCAGCTCGCCTTCGAAGGCGATGCCTGCGCCGAAGTCCTGCTTGTCCTTCACACGCACGGTCGTGCCGTCGGCGTAGCGGTAGGCGAACGAAAAGTGCGGGCAGGTGTTGTAAAGGCTGCCTGGGGCCGGCCATTCCGCCCTGAGGTCGAAGAACTCCACGGGCCCGCCCTCGTTCTGGTCGAGCGCCCACTGGACGATGTCGAGATGATGCGCGCCGAAGTCGGTGACATTGCCGCCGGAGTAGTCGTAGAACCAGCGCCAGTTGGAATGCAGCCTGGCTGGGCAGAAGGGGGCTTCCGGCGCGGGGCCGAGCCAGAGGTCGTAGTTGAGTCCCTCGGGCGCAGGGCAGGGGGTGGTTTCGGCGGCATGGCCGTTGTTGTCCCGGTTGTCGCTGGCGAGGCCGACACGGATCTGTTTGAGCCTGCCGATGCGGCCGTTGCGGACGTACTCGCAGGCCATGCGAAAGTGGATGTCGCTGCGCTGCTGGCTGCCGGTCTGCCAGGTGACGCCGCTCTTGCGCACGACATCGCTCATGAAGCGGCCCTGGGCGACGGTGAGGCTGAGCGGCTTTTCACAGTAGATGTGCTTGCCGGCCCGGGCGGCGGCCACGGCCTGCAGGGCATGCCAGTGGTCGGGCGTGGCGATCTGCACGGCGTCGACGTCGGCGCGCGCCAGAACCTCGCGGAAGTCCTCGTGCACGCCGCAGCCCTTCGTGCCGTAGCTGCCGTCCACCAGCCTGCGCGCGGGTTCACGGCCGAGCACGCCCGCCTTTTTGATGATGCCTTTGTTATACCGGTCGGACTCGCGCTCGACATCGCAGACGGCGATGACCTGCACGCGCTCGTCCTGGAGGAAGTTTTTCAGAACGTCCGTGCCGCGTCCGCCGCAGCCGATCAGGGCCAGGGTGGTCCGGTTGGAGGGGGCGGGGCGTCCGTCCTTCCCCAGAGCGGAGGCCGGGATGAAGGTGGGGAGTCCAACGGCCGCGCCGACGCCGGCGCACTGCTGAAGAAAACGGCGGCGGGAGGGGGCTGTGCTGGCGGGAGTCATGGCGGTCAGCTCACAACGTGACCAACCGGCCCCGTCCTTTCCGTCATCCCATCCGCAGGGCGATTTCCAGCAGCGCCAGCACGCTGGGGCTGTCCTTGATGCGGCCGTCACGCGCCATGGCGACGGCCTCGCGAAGCGGCAGGCGCAGCACCCGCAGCTTCTCGGTTTCCTCGGGGCTGGATTCACCCGGCGTCAGGCCACGTGCGATGAACAGGTCACAGACTTCGTTCGTCGTGGAGTTGGAAAGCTGGAGGCCGGTGAGCAGCGGTTCGATGATGGCGGCTCGCAGGCCTGTCTCCTCGAGCAGTTCACGACGCGCGCATTCCTCAGGCGATTCCCCGGGCGGGCAGCCGCCCTCGGGGATCTCCCATTCATAGCTGTCATGGCAGTAGCGCCACTGGCCGACCAGCCAGGTGAAGCCTTCTTCATCCAAGGGCACCACGCCGACGGCGCGGTTGCGGTATTCCACGACGCCATAGATTCCCCGGCCGCCGCCTGGATTGATGACCTGGTCCTCCCTGACGCGAATCCAGGGGTTCAGGTAGGTCTCCCTCGTGCCGAGCGTGGTCCAGGGATTGATTTCAGCGGCGGTGGAGTCGGTGGGCATGACCTTTCCTGTGCCGCAGGTCGGTTCCAGATTCAAGCCAGCGCCTTGCACCACTCCTCCTCGATGAAGCCTGTCAGAAACACCTTTTGTTCGGCATCGATGGCAAACGGGCGCTTCACCAGGTTGCCGGTGCGCGAGAGCAGGTCCAGCGCCGCGTCCTCGCTCATGGCGGGCAGGCGGTCCTTGAGGTTCAGAGCCCGGTAGTCCTGGCCGGAGGTGTTGAACAGGAGCCGGAGCTGGCCGCGAGCCTTGAGCATGGCCCTGAGTTCGGTGAGCTCTGGAGGGTTTTCGCGAATCGCAACTTCAGCATGGGCGATGCCCTGTGACTTCAACCACTTGACGGCGTTGCGGCAGGTGGAGCAGCCCTGGTAGGTGTAAACTTTCAACATGGGAGGATGAGGTCGCGCTTAGCGATGAGGAAAGCCTTGGCAACCCGGCTTTTTTCATCGAAAACCTTTGTTCACAGGTGCGTTCCTTATTCACAGGTTTGGTTTTTTCATCAGGCCCACATCTTGTTTAAGCTTTGTTAAGCATCCCCAAGATAAGGGAAAAACAAACCTTCCCGCTTGCTCGAACAGGGGCGGATCGAGTTCCTTGGCCAGCTTCAACTTTTCTGCCGCCATGTATCTCAAGACTCTCACCATCCACGGCTTCAAGTCCTTTGCGGACAAGACCAACTTTGAGTTTCACAAGGGTGTGACGGGCATTGTCGGCCCCAACGGCTGCGGCAAGTCGAACGTGGTCGACGCGATCCGCTGGGTGCTGGGGGAGACCTCCGCAAAGGCGCTGCGCGGCGAGGAGATGGCGGACGTCATTTTCAACGGCACCGACAAGCGCAAGCCGGTCGGCATGGCGGAGGTGACGCTGGTCATGGCCGACTGCGAAGTGTCGCTGGGCGTGGATTATAACGAAGTTGCGATCTGCCGCCGTGTCTTCCGTGACGGCCGCAGTGAGTACCGCCTGAACGGCACGGTCTGCCGTCTGAAGGACATTCATGACCTGTTCGCCGGCACGGGCGTCGGCCGCGCGGCCTACTCGATCATGGCCCAGGGCCAGATTGACATGCTGCTGAGCTCGAAGCCCGAGGACCGCCGCACGGTGTTCGAGGAAGCTGCCGGCATCACCAAGTTCAAGGGCCAGAAGCGCGAGGCGCTGCGCAAGCTGGAATACACCGAGGCCAACCTGCTGCGCGTGCAGGACGTCATTGCGGAGGTGAAACGCCAGATGGGCTCGCTTCAGCGGCAGGCCGCGAAGGCCAAGCGCTACCAGGTGCTGCTGGATGACTCGCGGATGCTGGACACGCACCTTGCGCACAAGCATTACACCGACTTCAGCGCGGAAAAGTCCGAGGCGGAGAACCATGTGCGCATGATCACGGAGCAGCTGGACGCCGTGCAGACGCGCCTTTCCGCCGCCGAACATGAGGCTCTGGAGACCCGCGAGGCCTATCACAGCATCGAATCCCAGATCAACCAGCTGCGCGGCCAGGCCCAGGAGCTGAGGAGCCAGATTCAGAGCGCGGAGGGGCGCATCGGCTTCAACAACGAGCGCAACGAGGAACTGCAGGCCCGCATCCGTCAGAACGAGGAGCAGATCGAGCGGGGGCGTGACACCCTGGAGCAGCAGCGCCGCGAGATGCTCAGCGCCGACGAGCAGATGGACCTGCTGCGTTCAGCCATCGATACACGCCAGCAGGCCCTGAACGAGCATCTCACCGTGCACAACAGCATCGTGCCGGACCGTTCACGCCTGGATGAAGACCGCCGCGCGGTGCGCGAGATGATCCGCCAGTTCGAAGGCCAGATCGCCGCGGCGGAGTCGCGCGTGCAGAGCCTGAACAGCCAGATCACCAACGACCGTCAGCGACAGGAAACCCTGGCGCATGACATTCAAAACGCCTCGCAGGCCCGCGAGTCCAGCCAGGTCGAGTTTGACCACCTCCAGCAGATGATCGCCGAGCTGGAGCAGAACCGCAACGACCTGGACGAACGTGCCAAGACCTGCGCGCGTGACATCATCGAGAAACGCCGCCAGCGCGACGAGATCATGGAGCAGCTCAACGAGCTGCAGCGTGCGGTCACCCAGCGCCGCAGCCGCATCGAGATCATCGAGCAGCTTTTGCAGAAGGGGGAAGGCCTGGCCGAGGGCACCCAGCAGGTGCTGAAGGGACTCGACAATCCTGAGGTCTACTCCGTCGGCGTGCGCGGCATCCTGGCGTCATCCATCGAGGTGGAGCCGCAGTTCATCACGCCGATTGAGGCGGCGCTGCGCGATCATCTTCAGGCGGTGCTGCTGACAGACAGCGAGCTTGCCGGGCAGATCCTCGACCGCCTGGCCGAACACAAGCTGGGCAAGGCCGCCCTGATTCCTGCGGACTTCGCCACCATGCGGCCGCAGCCCGACCGCCAGCTCGTGCCCGAAGGCGCCGTTGCCTGGGCGATTGACAAGGTGCGCGCACGGTCGGGTGTTCAGGACATCACGGACCGCCTGCTTGGCAACGTCCTGATTGTCGAGGACCTGCATGCCGCCCTGCGCATGAAGCGCACGCTGCGTGATGTGGCGATCGCCACGATGAAGGGTGAGTTTGTCGGTGCTGACGGCATCATTCATGGCGGCGCGACCAAGGAGGAGGGGGCTTCGACGCTGCGTCGTGAAGCCGAGGTGCGCACGCTCAAGGCCGAGCTTGAGGGTCTGGAATACCAGCTTTTGGAAAAGGAGGAGGCCGCCGACCAGATGCGCCAGCAGCTGGAGGAGATGCAGCGTGAGGAGGTGTCCCTGCGTGAGCAGTCGCAGCGTTCCCGCGAGGAGTTTTCGCAGCTGACCGGCCAGGTCAGCGTGGTGCAGCGCGCGCTCCAGCAGGCCGTGACCAAGCTGGAGAGCATCGAGTGGGACCAGTCTCAGATCACCAATCGCATCCAGGCTGCGGAGGCGCAGATCCAGTGGCAGCAGCAGGAGGCCGGCGTGGCCCGCGAGCAGCTCGACGGTGCGCGCGAGCACGAGCAGCAGCTCGAGGTGGAGATGGAGGCCTTCCTCCGCCGTGAACTGGAGTCCCAGGAGCGGCTGAGCGAGCTGCGCAACTCCCTCGCCCTGGAGCAGAACAGCCTGCACTCCATCGAACGCCAGAAGGCGCCCATGGCCAGCCGCCTGCACGATCTTGAAAACACCATCCACCGTTTTGAAAATGAGATCGCCGCGTGGCGCGGCCGCATTGAGCAGAGCCTGTCGGAAAACGCCCGCTTTGCCGAGCAGGTGGAAGGTCAGCGCGGCGCCATTTCAGCGATTGAAGAGCACCTTCAGATCAGGACCGAGGAACGCGCCGACGCCTTTGAGCGGGTGAACCTCCTCGAAAGCCAGCTGGTGCAGCTTCGTCAGCAGTCCCAGGGGCTCAGCGACAGCCGCAACCGCATCGATGTGCAGCTCACACGCGTGGACCTGCGCCTCGAAAACCTGATCAACCAGGTGCAGGAGCGCTACAACTTCCACATCAGCGCCTTTGAGCCCGACTACCACGCCCTCATGCTCACGATTGACGAGCAGAAGCGCAGCCGGGGCCGTGTGGAAAAACGCAAGGCCACTCTGGATGCCCGCGAGGCATCGGGTGATGACGAGCCCACGCCAGGAGATTCCGCCGGGAATGCCGCCGAGCCTGCCGAGGAAGGTCAGGCCCCCGCCCTCGAATTGCCTGCCAGCGGTTCAGAGGAGGAGATCGACGTGGATGCCATCACGCTTCCGGGCGAGGAAGGCCAGCCTGACTGGGATTTCGTCACGGAAGTCGTCGGCGAACTGCGGCAGAAACTGGAGGGCATCGGTCCGGTGAACCTGGACGCCATCCAGGAGTTTGAGGAGCTTGAGGAACGCCACAACTTCCTCGACAACCAGTACAACGACCTGGTGAAGTCGAAGGAGGAGCTGCTGGAGGTGATCGCCAGGATCAACGAGACCACGAAGACGATGTTCTCGGAGACGTTCCAGCAGGTGCGCATCAACTTCCAGAACAACTTCCGCGAGCTGTTCGGGCCGACGGCGAAGGCCGACCTCATGCTCATCGACGAGGCGGACCCGCTGGAGTCGGGCATCGACATCATCGCCAAGCCGCCGGGCAAGAAACTGCAGACGATCACGCTGCTTTCCGGTGGCGAGCGCAGCATGACCGCGGTGGCGCTGCTGTTCTCGATCTACCAGGTCAAGCCCTCGCCGTTCTGCGTGCTGGACGAGCTGGATGCTCCCCTGGATGAATCGAACATCTCCCGCTTCCTCAAGATGCTGGACAACTTCATCGACAACTCCCAGTTCATCATCGTCACGCACAACAAGCGCACGATGGGGCGGGCGGACGTCATCTATGGCGTCACCATGCAGGAGTTTGGCGTGTCCAAGCCCGTCGGCGTCCGCATGACGTCCGACGAGGGCGAGGCCCGGAGGCGAAAGCAGGTCAAGGACGAGGGGCTGCAGCTCGAGACGGAGGTCGCCGCCGATGAGTCGCATCACCGGGATTCTACAGCGTCGGAGGCTGTGCAGGTTGAGGCGGAGGAACCGGCGGCTTCCGAGCCGTCTGAGACCTCTGCTTCGGCGGATGAACCCGGGGAACCGGCCCTGTCTTCCTGAGAAGTGTGCTGATGCGAGGATCGGACGGAGCGCGGATTTCCAAATCCGCCGCTGGCCTGAGCGCGTGATGCGTTTGGAGTAAGCACCCGTCTTCCTCGCAGATTCCCGGTCTCTTCATCTTGTGGGTGCAGCCGGCGGGCAGGTTTCGGATGGGTGAGGCCGAACCATCTCGCTGCTGAGTAGGAACTCCGCGCCCCGGCGCTGGCGCGAGGATCAAAGCTTCACGGGGGCAGGACTCGCCAGCAGCACAGCCCGTTGCATCCGTGTCTGGAACCTCAAAAGTCCAGGAAGATCTCGGCGCGGCGGTTCTTGGAGCGTCCCTCGGGATCGTCACTGCCGTCGGCCTTTTGGTTAGGGCTGAGGGGCTGGGCCTTGCCTGCGGCCGTGGTGATGATCTGAG
Source organism: Prosthecobacter sp. (assembly GCA_044341745.1). Lineage (GTDB taxonomy): Bacteria > Verrucomicrobiota > Verrucomicrobiia > Verrucomicrobiales > Verrucomicrobiaceae > Prosthecobacter. The sequence goes on from JBIIRD010000016.1 coordinate 65,678, forward strand.
ATTCGGACACGCCGAGGGCCGAGAGCTGCTGCTTGACCGTGTCGGCGCGGGAAAGTGAAAGGCGGAGATTGTAATCATCCGTGCCCTTGGCGTCCGTGTGCCCGGTGATGTGCAGCTTCTTGCCGGGGTCTGACTTCAGCAGGCCGGCGACGATCTCGAGCTGCTTCTGGGCCCTTGGATGGAGCTGGGCCTGGTCATATTCAAAATACAGGGCGAGGGATTCCCCGCCCGAAGGGTTTTTGACAATCGGGGTGTAGGGCACGCCCAGCTTGGAGGCCGATGCGGCGTAGGAACCGAGGATTTCCGAGAGGTTCAGACCCACCACGCGCCAGGGGTGGTCCAGGCCGCTGCGTTGAAGTTCCAGTCCGAATTCAGTGCTCTGCTGGAGGCTGGGCGACTGCACCTGGGCGATCACCCAGGAGACTTCGGGGTTGGCGACGGTGATGATGAGCGGCTTGGTGGGCTTAAACTCGTAGCGCCCCTCCTCAAAGACGATGCACAGGCCGGCCAGCCTTTCCGTGGGCACCTTTTTCTCGTCCACATACTTTCGAGCCTCGGTAAAGTCATGCCTCAGCAGGGCGCGGACGAAGTCGCTGCCGAAGCTCAGGGCATCACTGCCCTCCGCGACGGTGAAGATTTTTTTGCCGGGGATGACGGTGGGCGCTGCTGACGATGTCTTCATGGCCGGGTTGCTGCCAGCCGTGGCCGATGCGGAGGGTCCGGGTGGCGGCGGGGCGGCTGTTGCGGTCATGGCCGGGGCTGGAAGCACAGCGGCCAGTTCCTTGGGCAGCTCCAGCCGGGTGATCTTCCAGCCCATGCGTTCATCGCGTTCGAGGTCGAGCTGAATCCTGAGCGGGCTCGGCTGGCCGGGAAGGGTGAGCGGCAGCGCCAGACGGGTCTTGTTTTCCACCAGTCCCAGGATCTCCACCTGGTCTTCTCCACCCACCTTTGCCCCAAGCTGTTTGACCATCTTTTCCAGCATGGCCGCCGCCGCAGCCGCCTGGGCGGGGTCCGAGGCTGCGGCGAGGCCGCCTGCACGTGCGAAGTCTTCAGACGCGAGACTGCGCGCCATTTCCCTGCCGAGATCCATGGGGCGAGCAAAACCGAAGCTCGGTGCCGCCGCGGCTGGCGCAGGAGCGGCGGCTGGCGGGGGCGTCATCGCCTTGGGGGACGCAGGCGTGGCCGGCTCCGCAGCTGGGCCGGGAGCGGCTTTCATCGCGTCCTTCACCGCCACCGGCTCCAAGGCGGCTTTTTTTTCCAGGGCCGGCTTGGTGATGAAGAAAAAGACAAGCGCCGCGACTAGCAGCGCCAGTCCGACAATGACGACCGGCATGGCTCGTCCGGAGGTGGAGAATGCAGGGCGCGGTTGGCGGGAATGGCAGGGGGTCAGCATGTTGCCGTTGTCAGATGACAGCATTAAAGATGCCATGCCCAGGCCCTGTGTCCAAGGGGCATTTTACAAGTCCCTGGCCAGGCTGGCTCGCCCCGGGGCCTCGGCCGTCCATAGGCATTCGAGCCGGACGCCTTCCTTGTCGTGGATGAAACGCGCCAGCAGGCAGGCGGAATCTTCCGGCGGCGGAGTCACGAGAATCTCATTTCCGGCTGCAAGCGACCGCTCGATGGCGTTCTGCCATTCCTGGGCGGGAAGCTGAACCGTCAGATCCAGCCCGGCCTGGTGAAGGCGGAATCTTTTTCCAAGGCCTGGCAGTCCGGTCCATCCCTGAATTTCGAGGCCTGCGATCACGCCTCCCGGGGGCAGGGGGGAGTCATCCATGAACCAGGCCCGGGGGAGCATCTGCCGCAGATGCTCCAGATGGCTGGCCCGCATCAGCGATAGCCAGGCGGGTCGAAGGGCGGGGAGGTGCAGGAGAGCGGCCCAGGCGGGGTCATTCGCCCAGCCTATCGAACTTTGCGTCAGCCGCCAGCCTTCGGGGTGTTCGTGCAGCAGCAGGGTGAGGGGGCCTTGAGCCTCCCCCGCGGGAGGTTCCGTCCGCGGCCTCCATCGCTGAAGGAATGCGCCGGTGTCCCCGGCGAAACGTCCCTTGTCCAGCCAGGCGAGAAGCTGCCTTGCCGCTGACTGCCAGAGGATGACTTCATGGCCGAGCGGACGCAGGTGCTTCAGGAGCGGCCTGGGCAGTTCGACGACAGTCTGTGTTTCCGGCGTCAGGGTCGGATCTTCGAGGCTGCGGACTAGGCTCTCAGGCGCGGGCATGACCGTTCATTGGGCCAGCATCATCCCTGGATCAAGCGGGGGCTAGAGCTTGATTTCCGATGCCTTGCCGCTGGCAACCTCCCAGGCATGAACCCTGCCCTCGAAGCTGCCGGCGAACACCCACTTGGAATCCGGGGTGATGACCACGCTGGTCAGGGCCTCGCCAACCCCCGTGAGGCGCTTCTCCTTGCTGGTTTCGCTGCGCTGTTCGCCCACATGCTTTTTCAGGTCGGTGTGAACGCTGGCCGTTCCTTTGTCCGTGATGACGGCAAGTGACACGCCGTCCGCCGTCCAGTCCACGCCGGAGAAGACAACCTTCTTGTCCCCGAGGCTGACGTCCTGCTCGCGGCTTGCCACATCCCAGACCTTCACCTCACGATCCGCCCCGGCGGTGGCGATGCGGGTGGCGTCCTTGTTGAAGGCGACGGACAGAACATGGTTGGTGTGACCTTCGTAAAAGGCCTTCAGCGCGCCGTTCCCGGTGTCCCAGAGCCTGGCCATCTTGTCCGCGCCGCCGCTCAGCAGAAGCTTGCCGTCGGCCGACAGGCGCAAGGACAGGATGTTGTCGTCGTGGGCCTTCCAGGTTGCGAGAAGTTGGCCGGAGGCCAGGTCAAACCTGCGGAGAAAGCCCGCCCCGCCCGTTTCGCCATCGGCGGCAAACAGGGTCTTTCCTGAGGCATCAACGACCATGGCGGTGATGGCGCCGATCAGGTTCTTGGTCATCGTCCTGGTCTGCTGGCGGGTGGTCATGTCCCAGACGATGACTTTTTGAAAGCCGCCCGACACCAGCCAGCGGCCGTCCCGGCTCCAGGCCAGCGCGTTCACGGGTTCGGCATGCCCTTCCAGCCTGCCGATCACCGGGCGTTCCACCTTGCTCAAATCCACAAGCAGGATGCTGTTCGCGCGGGCGACGGCCAGGGTTTTGGCATCGGGTGAAAGGCTGAGGGCGAGAACCGGCTGGTAGCCCGCAGGCATGGGGGTCAGCTTCACCGGCCGGACGGCTGGGGCTTCGTCAAAAACACTGGCATCCCACGAGGCCCCGTTGTCGATCCAGCTCTTCAGGTCGGCGATCTGGGCGGCCGTGAGGTCCTTCTTGGGGGGCATGTGCGGGTCGCCTTCCTTCAGGACAAGCTGGTAAAGCAGGCTGTCGGCGGCCTTGCCGGGCACCAGGGGCACGCCGTTGTCGCCGCCCTTCATCATCTTTTCATGCGTCGTGAGCAGCAGGCCGCCCTTGGCCTTGCCGGGCTTGTGACAGCCGACGCATTCATCCCGCAGAACACGCAGGGCCGGCTTGATGAAGGCGGACGACGGCGCTGCGGAGGCCGGGGCGGTTACAAGGGCTTCTGCCGCGGTCACCTGAACCGGGGACGTGATAAGGCTGGGCAGGAGAAAAAGAGATGTCAGGGCGTGGCGGAGTCGCATCGGTCGGGGTGGAAGCATACGCGGCCTCACCGCCCCATCCTTGCGTCAAAGCGCCGGTTCAGGCGTCCATCCGGCGCCACAGGCCCTTCAGGGTGACGGCACTTCGCCGAGGAAGACGTCCACCTGCTGCCCAACATAAAGCTTGGCGCCGTCCGGAGCCCTCAGGCTGTAGATCACCTGCAGCACCCGGGTGTCCACCCGCTCCGTGCTTGCTCCGGTCAGGGACTGCTTGGGAATCACAAAGGGCTCGATGCGCACGAACTCGAGGTCATGGCCGTTTTTGCCGTCGCCCTTCAGGAAGGCCCTGGCGGGCATCTTCTCGCGGACGGACGAGGCGTTCTGCTCATCGACGTCGACGCGCACCTGCAGGGTGTCGATCTCACCCAGCACCATGGCCGGCTGCCTGTTCTGCGGCGATGCGTATTCACCGGGTCGGATGTTGACCTGAAGGACGGTGGCCGCGCGGGGCGCGCGGACCGTCATGCGCTCGATGAGCAGGCGGGTCTGTCTGACAGCGGCATGGGCGGCGTCCAGCTGCGCCTGCGCCTGGGCGGCCTGGGCACGGGCCACCGCGACATCATTGGTTCGGTTCTTCAGCTCTTCCTGCGTGATGGCGCGCTGGTCCGGCACCGACTTCAGCCGCTCCAGCATGTCCTGCTGCTTCACCAGCTGGGCCTGGGCGATCTCCAGGGTCGCCTTGTTCACGTTGATCGCCGCCTCCTGGCTGATCAGCTGCGCCTGCAGCTCGCGATCGTCGAGCTGGAGCAGCGGATCGCCGGCCTTCACCTTCTGCCAGACCCGTGCCTTCACCTCGGTCACGAGTGCCGGGACGGGCGGGCCGATGCTGATGTTTTCCTCCAGCGCCTCCAGGATGCCCGTGGCGGCAAGGCCGCGGGCGAAGGGCTTTTCAGGCGGAGCCACCGGCGGCGGCGTTACCGGCGTCTCCTGGGCGCGGATCACCTCCATCACCTGCGTCATCTGCCACACGCCCGCCACGGCCAGTGCGATGCTGCCGTAACGGACGAGGCGGGGAAGGACGTTCATGCGAGGTGATACGCCCATCATCCCGCCCTGGCAACCACCGGCCGTCCGTGGGGTCACGAAGGATGCCTCGTCCTGCCGACGTTATCAGGTCATGCGTGCCAAGCTCCCTTCGTTCCTCCTGCTGGCTTCCTTCTGCTGCCTGACTGGCGATCTCGTTGCCGGTGAGTTCCGTGTCGGTGCGGCACGCGTGGACATCACACCCAAGGACGGCACGCCGCTCGGCGGCTATTACCGATTCCGGGGCTCCGCCGGGGTGCTGGACCCGCTTTATGCCAAGACGCTCGTGATGGAAAAGGATGGCGTGCATGCGGCCATCGTCGTGCTCGACCTCTCGGGAACCGTGCGCCCGGTCGTGGAGGCGGCGAGAAAGGCTGTCCAGGACCAATGCGGCATCGAGGGCGATCATGTGCTGATCTCCGGCACGCACACCCACACCGGTCCCCAGCAGCCGCGCGGCTCGCTCATGGATGACATCACCCAGGTCAACACTCCTCCCGGCGTCGCCTACATCAGCGCCCTTCCGCGGCTCATCGCCGAGTCCGTGAAACAGGCGAAGGCCAGGCTGGCCCCGGCCTCAGCCTACGCCGTCATCGGCCGCGCCGAGGGCATCAGCTTCAACCGCCGGATCCTGCGTGAAGGCCAGGTCGAGGCGATCTGGCAGGCGAAAAAACTTCTCGCCTCCGACAGGCCGGCGGGGCCCGTCGATCCCGAGGTGGGCGTGCTGGTCTTTCATGGCGCCGGAGTGGACGCGTCGCCGCTGGCCTCCCTGCTGAACTTTGCCATGCATCCCACTTCCGTGGGCGGTGGCGTCAAGATCTCCGCCGATTACCCGGGTGTGTTCACGCGCCTGGTCAGCGAACGCCACGGCCCCGGCATGATCTCCGTCTTTGCCAACGGCTGCTGCGGCAACATCAACCATGGCGACTACATCACCGGCAAACGCCGCAGCACCCAGGAGCTCGGCACGGCGCTGGCCGATGCGGTGGACGCCGCATGGCCTCGGCTGAAGCCTCTGCGCACCTTTGCGCCGCGCGTGCTTTCCACCCAGGTCACCCTCGAACGCCGCACCGTCTCCGAGGCCCAGGCCGCGAAGGCAAGGGACATTGTGTCGCGCATGATGACCGAAAACCTCGGCACCGTTCCGATGGCCGAGGCGGTGTGCATCATGGAGACCCTGGACAAACAAAAAGTGCCGCTGACGGCCGAGGTGCAGGTCATCGCCATCAGCGAAGAGCTGGCCGTCGTCTCGCTGCCGGGCGAAATCTTTGTCGAGCTCGGCCTGGCGCTGAAGAAGGCCTCCCCCTTCAGGCACACCTTCATCGCCGAGCTGGCGAACGGCAGCATCGGCTACGTTCCGAACCGTGAGGCCTGGCCGCAGGGCAATTACGAGGTGGTCAGCGCCCGCTGCGCCCCGGGCAGCGGCGAACGTCTGGTCGAGGCCGCGCTCAAGCTGCTGAACGAGGCGGGGAAAGGCGGATGAGGCCGGCTGGACGCGCTAGATCGGGATGGAGCTGCTGGCATTCTTCCAGGGTGCTGTGTAAGGTAGCCTTCCGTTGATCCCCATGCCCGATCGTTTCATCCCGAGCCGCCGCCATGAGACCTGGCTGACGCTGCCATCCCTGCTTTGGATGGCGGTGTTTTTTGCGGTGCCGGCGCTGAACCTGTTTCTGATCTCCTTCCGGCCTGCGGAGGTGAGCGGGGACGTGGGGGTGGGATGGACGACCGAGGCCTGGCGGGTCTTTGCCGAGCCGGGTCATCAGGAGGTGCTGGTGCGGACCCTTGGCATCTCGCTGGCCACCACGGCGGGCTGTGTGCTTCTGGCGCTGCCGGCCGCCTGGTGCATCCTGCTGGCAGCGCCCTCCAAGCGTCCATGGATGCTCCTGGCGCTGGTGCTGCCCTTTTGGACAAGCTTTCTGGTGCGCGTGTTCTCCTGGCGCGCGCTGCTCCAGTCCTCAGGACCCGTGGCGACCCTGCTGACGGAGGTGGGGCTTCTGGAGGATGGTGGCATGCTCCTCTACAATCCCTGCGCCGTGGTGCTGGTGATGATCTACACCTGCCTGCCACTCGCGGTGCTGCCATTGCATGCGGCGATGGAGAAGTTTGACTTCGGCACCTACGAGGCTGCGCGAGATCTGGGCGCGGGTCCGCTCCGGGCCTTCTGGCAGGTGGTTGTTCCGTCGGTGCGCGGGGGTGTCGTGGCCGCCTGCCTGCTGGTCGGCGTGCCCAGCCTGGGGGCCTACGTCGTGCCTGAGATGGTGGGAGGGATCGATTCCGAAATGCTGGGCAGCAAGATCGGCCAGCGTCTTTTTTCAGACCGCAACCTGCCGCAGGCCGCAGCCCTCGCGTCAGGCCTGGCCCTGGTGGCGATGCCTCTGGTATGGCTGAGCCTGCGTCGCCGAAAGGAGGAGCCTTCATGAGCGCGGCCGGAAAGGTGTGTCGCCCGTGGTTCTCCAGGCTGGTGCTCCTGGGCGTGCTGCTGTTCCTCTACCTGCCCATGGTCGTGCTGGTTGTGAACTCCTTCAACGCCTCGAAATATGGCGGTCGCTGGGACGGCTTCACCCTGGGCTGGTTTGAAAAGCTTGTGCAGGATGAGGCGACCCTGGCGGCCTTGGGCAACACCCTGAAGATCGCGGCGCTGGCGACCGGGGTTTCGACGCTGCTGGGCACTCTGGCGGCCTGGTGCCTGCATCGTTATCGGTCGCGCCTGCAGTCGCTGCACCTGGTGGTGACGGAACTGCCGCTGGCCGTGCCTGACATCTGGATCGGCGTCGCGCTCCAGCTTTTCTTCATCCAGACTGGATGGGAACTTGGCTTTGGCACGGTGCTGGCGGCGCACGTCACTTTTTGTCTATGTTATGTGACCGCATTGATGACCGGGAGGCTGCAGGATTTTGACATGCAGCTTCTCGATGCAGCGCGTGACCTGGGCGCAGGGCCCGTGCAGGTGGCGCTGCGCATCGTGCTGCCCGTGCTTATCCCGGGCATGATCGCGGCCGGCCTCATGGCCTTCATCCTGTCCGTGGATGATTTTGTCATCACCTTCTTCGTCTCCGGCCCTGGCGGTGCCACGCTTCCCTCAAAGGTCTTTGCGATGGCCAGGACAAGCCGCAACATGCCGGTCATCAACGCGCTTTCCACAATCCTCATCCTCGCCACCCTGCTCGCCGCCCTTGCTGCACATCGTTTCCTCAAGCCGAAGTCCGCATGAACCTTTTCAACACCCTCCTGGTTTCCCTCCTTCTGACGGCGCCGCTCCAGGCCGCCGGAGAATCCCTGCATGTCTACATCTGGGCCGACTACATCAAGCCGGAGCTCATTGAAAGGTTCGAGCAGAAGCATGGCTGCAAGGTGGTGGTCGACACCTATGACTCCAACGAATCCATGTACGCCAAGGTCCGTGCCGGAGCAGCTGGTTATGACATCCTCGTGCCGAGCAGCTACATGGTGGGTCTGCTGTGGCAGCAGGGGCTGATCCGTGAGCTGGACCGCGGGCTGATCCCGAACGCGGTCAACGTGGACCCGGAGGTGCTGGCGAAGCTGGAGGATGCTGCAATGTCGCACAGCGTGCCCTATGCGACAAGCTACGGCGTCCTGGCCTACCGGAAAGACCGTTTGAAATCCCCCCCCGCCTCCTGGTCGGCGCTGGAGGCAGCCGAGGTGAGGCGCAGGGCCTGCGTGCTCAACGACATGCGCGAGACCCTGGGCGCCGCGCTTCGCCATCTCGGCTTCAGTGTCAACACACGGGACGCGGGGCAGCTCACCAGGGCCGGAGAGGTCGTGAAGCGCTGGAAGAAAGCCGTGGCAAAATTTGACAACGAGCAGTACAAGAGCGCCATCGACTCGGGCGAGTTCGTGCTGGTTCACGGCTACAGCGGCGACCTGTTCCAGGTGGTCGAGGAAAATGACCAGGTGGGCATCCTTGTGCCGGAGGAGGGCGTCGTAATGGCCTGTGATGAATTTGTCATTCCTCGCAGCGCCCGCCAGCCAGCCCTGGCCCACGCCTTCATCAACTATCTGCTCGACGGCGTGGTGGCGGCCGAAAACATGGAGTGGACTGGATACGTCTGTCCGAACAAGGACGCCATGGCGCGTGTCAGCCGCGAGTTTCTGTCCAATCCGGCGGTGGCCGTTCCCGAAGCGGTGCGCAAAAAGAGCGAGGTGATCCGTGATCTCGGCAATGACCTGCCGAAGTACACGAAGGTCTGGGACGAGATCAAGGCGGCGCGCTAGCGCGATGCATGGAGCTCCGTGGAGCGGCAAGGAACGCGGAACTCCGATTCCGCAGCAGCGCGAACGCAGGCAACCCGCGGAGTCACCTTGAGCCTTTTTCGAATCTTCGGCCCTGCATTTTTACGATGTCTTCGCGTTCCCTGGCCCGGGCCCTTCACCAGCCGCGCACCTTCACATGCACCTGGGCGCAGCGGCCCATGTAATGATCCATGCGATAATCCCGGGCGGCCTTCAGCATGTGCTCCCTGGCGCGCGCCTCGTCACCCAGGGCCTCAAAATACAGGCCCAGATAAAGGTGTGCGTAACAGCGATGATTGCGCAGGTCCTCCCCTTCGCCTGTCTCCGCCGCCTTCAGCACCTGTTCCACGGAACCCTTGCCGGCGAAGAGGTCATGCACCTCTTTCATGGGAACCCGTGTGTCGCCCTCGATGGGAATGAGCGCCTTCCTGGCGGCCTCCAGGTTCTCGGCACGAGTCACGCAGATGAAATGCCAGGCGGCGTTTTCCACGTCGTGTCCGTTGACCGTCTGATGCACCTCAAACTGCTCGCGCCCACCTTTGTAATCGCCTGCCAGATAAAGGGACAGCCCGCGCTGCCAGAGCTGTGGCTTGGCGCCCGGCTCCAGGGCGATCAGCTTGTCAAAGGCGGCGACGGACTCCTTGGGGCTCCCGTCGAAGAACCTCTGAACCCCCTCGCGAAACAGTGCATCAGGGTCGCCAGCAGGCTGCTGCGCGAAGGCGGCAAGGGTGGTGAGGGCTAGAAGGACGGGAATACGGATGAGCCTGGTCATGATGGGGGACGGTGAGTGTGAGGGAGGCCAGCCTGCCGACTGGCGGTGATTCGGCGCTCTCATTTCTCCGGCTGATAATGCCGTCCCATCGCCTCCAGGATCTTCGCCCGCAGATCGTCACCGTTCACCTCTTCGTTATGACGGTAGATCACGGCTCCGCCAGGAGCGACGACCAGGGTGTGCGGGATGGGGCCGGGCCACTCCGGATCAAGCGCCTGGATGAGCGCGTCCGTGTTGGGGGCGTTGTAAATGTAGGCGTTGCCGGCGCGACCTTCGGCCTTGAGCGTGGGCTTGATCCGGTCCGGCACCACGGCGTTCTGCTTCTCCAGAAACTCCTTCACCTCCTGGATCTCGCCGGGTTCGTTGATGCTGATGCTGATGAACTCAAAGTCACGCAGGCCAAATTTCCGGGCGGTGGCGACAAGCTCGGGAAACTCCTCCACGCAGGGCCCGCACCAGGTCGCCCAGACGTTGAACAGGCGCACCTTCTTCGTGTTGTTCTTTCGCAGCGCCGCAACTCCTGCGGCGTCGATGACCTCGACATGCACCTCGCCCTTTTCCCACTTCTCCTGGTCGGCGGCCACAGAGGCGCGTTTTTCGATCCATTTGGTTGAGCAGCCGTGGGGCTTGGTCTGCTCCACCGACACTGGCTTGCCGGCAAGCAGGGCTTCGATGGCGTTGCGGGCGTCCGCAGAGGTGACGCTGGCCGGGTCGGCATAACGGGAGTCGTCCAGACGGCCCTGGTAGCGCAGCCTGCGCTCCGGGTCGAACAGGAAGACATGCGGGGTCGCCAGGCAGCCATAGGCCTTCGCCACGGCCTGGGTTTCGCCGTCGAAGAGGTAGGGGAAGTTGAAGGCCTGCTCCCTGGCGTGTCGCTTCATCTCAGGAAAGCTGTCGTTGTACGGCGAGTAGCCAAGCTCGTCCGGTCGGAGCGCGGCGGGGTCGTTGGGATTGATCGCCACGACCTGCAGCCCCTTGCCCTTGTAGTCCTTGACGATCTGCTTCAGCCTTCCCTCCACCGCCTGGGAAGTGGGACAGTGGTTGCTCATGAAGGCGATCATCAGCAGCCGGGCTTCGGCATACTCGGCCAGGGAGTGCTTCTCCTCATCAATGCCGATCAGCTCAAAGGGCGGGGCGAGGTCGCCGGTCTTCAATTCATGAAAGCCTTCAGGCTGGCTGCTGCCGGAGGTCTTCGGAGACGCTGGCTTCTGGGCCAGGCTCAGCAGGGGTGTCAGGAAGAGAAGGGCGATGAGACGGTTCATGAGTGCAGACAACGTGGAATTACGGTCCTCTGTAGCGGGTTGCCCGCCAGAAATCCAGCACTTGGCATTTTTGCGGGCGCCCCCTAGAGTGGCTGCCATGAGCGATCAGGCCGCCCTTTCCAAACGCTGGCGCAGCCGTGCCCGGTGGGTGGCTGCAAAGGTGAACGCGGCCGGGGTTCTCGAGGAGATGGGGCCCTGGCTGGCCGCCCTGGGCGTCGTTGGCTTTGCGGTCATTCTGATGCTGCGGATCCGGGACGGCGGCCCGCCTCCGCATCTCGTTCTCGCCTGGCTGCTGGCGCCTGCCTTCCTGCTGGCGGTCCTGGCCCTGCTGCGTGTCCGCCGCAAACCGGTTGGAATCACGGCGTCATTGGTCAGGCTGGAGGCCCGCCACCGCCTGCACAACGCCCTGACCATGGCGGCGCTCGGACTTGCCCCCTGGCCGGAAATTCCGCCGTTGGTCCAGGATGGCCTGACCTGGCGCTGGGTGCGCGCCGCCGGACCGCTGACCATGTGTCTGCTCTGCCTCGGCGCGGCCTTTCTCCTGCCCGTCAGCCAGGAACCTGTCGCCGCACGTCCTGAAATGCAGCCACAGTCCTGGACTCAGATTCAGGAATGGCTGAAGAAGTTGAAGGAGGAAAGCATCGCCTCGCCCCAGGCCCTGGCTGAGCAGTTTTCCAAGATCGAGGAGCTGCGCCGTCAGCCTGAAGACAGATGGTTCAGCCATGAAAGCCTTCACGCCGGTGACACGCTGAAGGAGCAGTTGAGGCGGGAGATCGGAGCCCTTGGCGGCCGGATGGCTGATGCGGAACGCAGCCTCGGTGCCTTGCATGAACATGGGGATGAATTGTCCGAGGAAGGCAGGGAGCAGCTGCTGAAGGAATTCTCCGAGTCGATGGAGGCCATGAAGTCAGGCGCGCTTCCGTTGCATCCGGACCTGCTCCAGGAACTGCGTCAGGTGGATCCTAAAAACCTGAAGGACATGTCCCAGGAGCAGTTGAACCAGCTTCGTGAGTCGCTGAAAAACAAAGGGGCCGCCTGCGAGGGCCTGGGCGGTGAGTTTGGCCGTGAAAAGGGATTTTTCGGCGATGGCGAGGGCGATGAGGGAGGCGGTCGTGGATCTCGTGACCGCATGGCCACGGGACCCGAAGGCGAAGGTGCGGGAGAAGGAGGTGTCTCGCGGGGGCCTGGGGTTGCGCCGCTGACCCTCTCAGAGGATGAAAATGCCTTTGGCACCTCCAGAAATGAAGGCGTGCAGGGCAGGGATTATTCCCGCAGCCTGCTTGGCAGTGTCCTGGGCATGCAGAATGGCAGACATCAGGTGGACAAGAAGCCGGCCACGCCTGCCGCCGCCGGTGAAGTCAAATCCGAAGGCCGCGGGGGCGAACAGGTCTGGCGTGAGACGCTGACACCGGAGGAAAAGGCGGTGCTTCGGCGGGTGTTTGATTAGATTAGGTCCGGGTTGGAGTTTTCCTTGCGGGCACGTCGGAAAGCTCCTGCAAATCAATCCTGCATTTGAAGGCTAAACCGGAGTTCCGCGCTCCGTTCCGATCTTTGCGCCAGCGCCGGAGCGCGGACTTCCAAGAGCCTGTGTGAAAACCCTCCTGGCATGCACGGCGCAGACCGGAGCTTGGTGAGCGGCCTGGATGCTGGGGATGCCAGCGGTGATGTGCCTGGCCCAGGTGCTCCACGAGTGCTGCATCACGCCGTCGCGGTGCCGATGACGCAAACGACGGCTTTCCGGCCTCTTCCCGGCCTTTTTACGCCAGGGCTTTCATCATCAATCTCACGCCCTTCACGTTCAAGGCGCGCCGCATGTTGTAGGCCAGCGCGCTGAGGCTGAACTCCGCACGCACTTTCTCCAGCCCCTTCATCAGGAAGCTTCCATGGCCCCACTCCTTCAGTGTGCCGAACACATGCTCCACACTCTGCCGCCTCAGCACCGCCATGTCCGGCCTTTGAGCCAGCCGCCGAGACGCCCGCTCCACCACCGCCTCGTTAGGCAGCCGCCGGATCGAACGGTGCGTGCCGCTGGTGCACGCGCTCTTCATCACGCATGACTGGCACGCGGCAGCATTGGCGTAGTGCAGCACCACCTTGCCACGGCATGAACCCTTCGCCCGGTATCTCAGCTGCTGCCCTGCCGGGCAGTGATACACGTCGGCTTCAGCATCATGGCGGAACGCTTCTTTGCCAAACACCGCACGCCCGTCCTTGCTGCTGCGCCCGCTGGTCGTGCGCTGCGCGGGCACGTAAGCTTCAATGCCCGCCTGCTCACAGGCCTCCAGTTGCATGGCTTCGTGATAACCCTTGTCAGCCACCACCTTCAGCGTGGCTGCCTCCAGCTCCTCCTTCGCGGCGACGCCATGGCGGCAAGCTCGCCGCGGTCGTTGGAGCTTTGCACCACATCCTGCGCGATGATGAGATCGTGCCGGGTGTCCACGGCCGCCTGCACGTTGTAGCCGGTCATGTAGCTGCCGCGCTGCTTGTCGTGCATCAGGCGCGCGTCGCCATCGGTGAGCGACACGGTGTCCTGCCCGCTCTTCTCCAGTTCTTCCAGCAGCGTGGCATGCCCGGCACGGCTCTGGCGCAGACGCCGGATCTTCTCCTGCAGGCTCGCGCCACCCCCGCCCGCATCACCCCCACCTTTGGATGATGTTGTTGCCGCCTCCTGGTCCTGCGAGTCGAGATCACGCAGGTAGGCCTCGATGCGTTCGTCGATGCGCTGGAGGATCTCGCGCAGCTTTGCGGCGCCGAGGTGGCGCCGCGGGCTGTTGAGCGCCTTGAACTTGCTGCCGTCCACGGCCACCAGCTCCGCACCGAAGAGCTCCAGCTTGCGGCACAGCAGGTTGAACTCGCGGAACACGCCCTT